>NZ_RXYG01000003.1:0-550956 GCF_003970195.1 Pseudomonas sp. C 49-2 | reverse complement strand
CATGTATCCACAGATCGGGTGCTCAAGGCTGCCAAGGTAAATAAACAGCCTTAAACAAAGACCTTGAAAGGCATGGCCCTAAGAGTGACAGCATATCTCGCGTAGATTTGGGAAATAAACGGGTTTCGAAGAGGGTTGGACGTAGTCTTCCCTAATGTCCCGACGAAATTGCTCAAAATCGTTGAGGCAGCGTATCTGTAGCAAATTTTTAAGCAAGCGCACACTGATTATCCCGCTGCTATGCTTGGTTTTTTGGATGAGGTGCGTTGATGGCAGTTGAATACTCGCTCACAGATTTGCTTGAACGAATGTACGAGAATCAGCTCGCGTTGGAAGCAGCTCTGATGGAGTTGACGCTCCAAAGCGAGAAGGAAGGATTGAGTGACATCGGCGATAACGTACGTGGCGCTTTATTCGTGATAGGCGAAAACCCCGGCCACATCAAGCAAGGCTTAGCGAAACTGCGAACCAGAGACCTCTGATTGAGCACACCCCAATTGCGTAGGGGTATTTGGGGATATCGGGGACAAAGCCCTTGGTTGCTGGCTGTAATGCGCGCATGCATGACGATGTATAAACGCCTGGTCGAGACTGCCAAAGCCAACGGCCAAGAGCCCTATGCGTGGCTGCGCCACGCATTAGAGCGACTACCGCTGGCGACCTCGATTAAAGATCACGAAGCGCTGCTGCCGTGGAACTGCTCACCCGCATCATCTAGCTGAGCACGCCACCATTAAAGTTGGCGGGGTTTATGGAGCGCTTACGAAACACACACCAGCTGCTGGAAGATGCGCATCCTTTAATTCGAACCAATAGCCACACCGCAATTATTTATTATTTTTCGCACTGCGCTCGACAAATCGATTGAACTTAGTATTCAATACAAATACGTACTCACATATAGCACTACTGAAATCCAGTAAATCTTTTGCATCCTCTTTGGATATCCTCTCACTACTAGCATGCGCGCCAATATTTCTGTGCTTTCTCAATGCCTCCCCCCATTCAAACAGCCTCGTATCAATTACTTCAGCCTCCTTTAACTCTTTCAACCCACCAGCTAACGTTTTATTTTTTGTTTTATGGTGCATACACAAACCTTCGATAGTCCTCCCACACATTACTGCACATGCGCTATACGCTTTAGCCTTGAAGCAGAGCCTTGCTTCTACAAGTGAAACACTTGCTATTTCAGGAATTTCACGATCAACACTCGCATCTTGTGGTGGCCATAACCGATGTAAATTATCCCACTCCCAATCATCGTACCCAACTTGTATCTTCTCCGTAATCCCCAACAGAGCCGACTTACATACTGGGCATTGAACCAATACTCTTTTACAGGGAAATGGATAATCCGGGTCGTTATCGTAAACCTCCCCTTTCTCTACTCCATCTACCTTTGACTCACAATGATTGCATTCAATTATCATGATTAACCTTTGCACTTTTAGATTAAATATTTTTTTATTTCAGAACATGAATCCACGAAAAAGTACTGACAGAGAATCCCATTGTGGCGGGATTCACCGCATAGAGAATAGCAGGTACGTATGCAGTCGTTGGATAACAGGGTGACCAATTTACATCTGCTTGAGCAGCCCACGCCGCTTTTCCGTGACCCCGATGATGGATTGGAGGTATATCGTTGCTTTCCCTAATTTTATTGGTTTTAAACGCCTCTATGCGCTGGTCCTGTAGCAATTTCGTAGCAATCCTCTAAGCTGAACCTCGCCTAAGCCTACTAGAACTAGCGGTCACGCTAAGCGTGCTTGCTGGCAGGCAGCCTTAATTCGCGTAGAAACCAAAGCCACCTAAAGCCCTTTCAGAAGCTGAGCGCGAACATTTGGCTGGATCACATTGTGAGGGAAAGGTGCATGCGGCTTGGAGTTAAGGCTGTGTACTTAGCAAGAGTGGCAGCGTTTTCACCTCATGCAGTGCAGAGGCTTCGTTCAACAGCTATGATTTAACGCATACATCATTTTGAGAGTACCAGCGGTAATGTCGGAATTAATTGAACCAGAAGAACTAAAGAAAAAATGTCCAGACGTTACCTTACCGACGCCTGACACTCGTTTTAGCAAACTCATCCGCAGGATAAAATGGCGCACAAAATGGTTGTTCCCTAATATTTTCTCAAATTTTTTTGAGAGTGAATCAACATTTTCTAAAGAGCATGACCTCAGATCCAATCAAGAGTCTCGGGTGCCTGATAGCGAAGAACTTCGCATACAAATTGTATGGGGCGTCGAGATGTATGGCCCATCTGAAAATGAGCTGCTGTGCGAAAACCTGGCACGTTTGAATTGGACCGCTGGTTCTGGGTCTAGCAAACGAGACGATGCCTCTGAATGGGTCCGTCGACAGCGTTCTTACGGCCATGGCGGATGGTATAATGTAGGAATCGTATCGAGCCCCAACGATAGCCATAAGTATTTATTTCCTACGAATGAAACCAAACTACCAGATAATGTTGACTACCTGATAGTCAAAATCTTTCAACTAACACCCGCCCTCACTTCAATTGTTATAGGATTCATACTTAAAGAGCACATCTCAACAATTTACGAATCAGAATTACAAAAAAGCAGAGTCGGCTATAACAAACGCATGGAGAGAAAAAGTATTTTGAGAATCTCCGCAGAAGAGATTAAAAATCGCGACATAATTAATGCTAGACAAGCTCTTCGAAAAATAGCACAAAATTGGTTTCACTCACATCTCCCGGGATATTTTTGCAACTCTGACATCTATCGACTACCAACTGCCGAACTTATAACAACTGCTACCAACCCACTACTTCCCAAAGAAAACACAAGACGCGCGACATCTGATCGTTGGAGGGACATTATAGCATTATGCTCGCCATACGATACTTGGCATAGTTCGACCGGGACTGGAGTAAGCTTCACTAGTCGCAATGGTCTAAAGGATGACCCCGCCCATCTAATAATTTGTTTATGCAAAGAAGAAGTCTCTGATGACGCGACAAAATATCGAGGCAAAAGATCCAACAGAGCATTTATATCACATAGTGCTGACTTAATGGATGGCATAATTAGCAATTTTGCGGCTGTAGGTTTCCTAACTGAGGCTTTGAAAAACCTCCGGGTGAGCCGAGCCTCGCTCAAAATGCACAAGGTGAGTAAGGACAACGGTTTACTCGCGATTGAAAAGATTCAAACATTTTTCGATAATTCTTTGGGAACTCCTGTAGTTGCCGCAGAGTTGCGAAATCGATCCGAACACTCTAGCAACTTTGTCCACGACTGCGCCCTTTTTTACTCTCAAAATTGGCGCCCAGAGAATCCTCCGCGCACGATTTCTCAAGAATTATGCGAACATACTAACTCTCTTTCTAATCAGGTGATAACTGAGGATCATTCACTGCGAGAACACCTTGAACAACTCTCAAGCATTATTAGTGTTCGGGAAAGTATCAAAGCGCAACGCAAGATGGAAGTACTAACAATTTTCGCTCTGATTGTGGCAATTATATCCTTAGGGATGGCCACGGCTCAGAGTCTAAACTATAGACCTTATAAAGACAACTGAACCAAAGCTATAACTACTCCAATATTTATAGGAAAAATCTCCTTCACCACATCCATCCCCCTCCCATTACTTGCACTCTACCGCCCACAACTGATCTACCGTAGTTGTGTAACTTTGACTCATCATCTCCCGGCGCATAGTCCAACCTAGACTGCCGGGCACGCTAGCTGACGTACTTGAGTGGTTTAAAGTCATGAGAGAGGTGGGCAATGTAAAAACCATGGGCTGACCTAATTCTTCCTACAGAGTGAATTAATCCATTATTAACACCCAGTCAAAAAACTATCCCATAAAACGACGCCCATTCTTACTTTGAAACTACGCTATAATCACCATGACTGATTTTTGCTGAGTTCCATACGCTCCAACTCAACCAAATCAATAAGCACCTGCAACTCTTTCGACAGGTTTGCGTGATCCTTGGTTGCCAAATACTCAACAAAATTTATCTTTAGAGACTCGCTCAACACCGCTTTCACTTCTGACCCGAAGCTTTTCGAAGCAGTTACGAAATAATGGCTCTGGCCGTATGGATGCCTGTAGCGATAATTCTCCAAAAGAGATCTGATATCAGGATCGTTAACACCGCAACCCACAAATATAAACGTATGCGTTCGAAGAAGTGCATCTAACAACTCATAAAACTGGCCATGCTCATTTCGAGCCTTCGCATAATCGGTCCTTGTAAAAATAAGTTTATTTGCAGAAGACACGGTACCATGGCTTTTTATAAGAACTCGCTCATGCCGACGCAAGCAATCTGCAATATCATCATCATGATAAATTTTGGTTGTGAGCGCACCAGCACCTCTCTCTCCTGCTGCGGTCTCATAGATGCTATCGAAATTAGGAGTAATCGCGATCCGCAAATCCAAATTAAATAAAAGCTTATGAATGGGTGCAGCTTTAAAGTCGGGCGTATGAAAACGGGCTTTCACCAAGTTTCGAAAATTTTCAGACTTAATCTCATTCCGTATCACTTCCGCTGCGGTCAAAAAATCACCAGACTTAATAAGCGCGGTGATTTCCTTAACAATCTTCTTTCCAGGAGGGCCGATCTGACCGGCAGCTTCCAATAGAAATGCCGACCAACTCGGAGGTCTGACCCCATCATTCCCAACCGAGTTCATAGAAACGCCCGCCCCAAAGAAAAGCACGCATCGTCTACATGCAATCGAATGCACCAAATCCTTAGGCCAAATAGACATCACGAAATCTCATCCATGTTCACCTTGAGATTCGCAGCGATATCCGCAATTACCTTCTCGAACTGCTTAACCTTATCGAAATGAGCACCTACTACACCGTCCGCGGACTTGAGCATAAATATCGGCTTCGTTGAAGTCTGCGCCATTGGCACTAAACTACTAAAATAAGGAATCTCCCCAAGCTTATAATTTAGCGATTGCCCGAGATTAATTTTTTCAATCAGGCTTTTCTTAATTGCAGGTCCGATCCGCTTAATAATTTTTTCATAAGCATCAACTGGTTGCTTTTTTCCAGCTACTGTTTTCGCAGTATATTGCTGAGTTACGTAACCGAGAAATTTAATTCCCAAAGGATTTCTTTTATGCAAACCATCAAACAAAAAATCCTCCTCATTATCCTCGCGATAGCTAGTCAGCCCTCGCTCGAGCCCTTTCGTCCAACTCGTGATAGCAACTTCAATGTTCTGAAGACCTCTTAAGCTAAATATATCAGAGGACATTGGAAGAATGAAATAGTCACACGACAGAAGAACAGTGCGATTTATCGCACCTAGAGATGGACCGATATCAAAAAAAACATAGTCATACTTCTTTTTTGAAGCCCATTCCAGCAATGCTCTAAAAAGAAAAGTCGTTTTGAGACCTCGTTCTTGACCGCTAGTCGCATCAACCCAGTCTTTAGCTAAAAAATCTTCCGCTAAAGAAAATCTTGGATCACCCGGCACTACATCAACACCAAAGGTATCACTCTTCCTGATGGGGATATCAGAATAACCCTTCGATTTTTTTAATGATGTAACCAGCTGATTTATCGTATCTCCTTCTTTCGAAGCGGTGTAAAGATCATCTAAGACTTTCTCTTTGAACATGTATGCCGTGGCGTTGCATTGAGGGTCCGCATCGACAACAAGAACCTTCTTATTACTTCTTAAAGCATAATAAGCTGCAAGATTACATAGGAGTGTCGTCTTTCCAACGCCACCTTTGTTGTTAAATACGCAAAACGCCTTCATGAAAGCTCCTTGGTGAACGGCATAGAGGGCAAGAAAAATTTGGCATTAACGCGCCGAACTGAATATTCGGAATCTTGTACCTCGAAACGAAATGAAAGGTCAAAGCGAATCATCATCTGCTGATCGGTGCTCCAGAACGGATTTCCCGCTTTTGAACGTAAGTGTCGGGGTCAGAACAGAGAACCTAAAGATGAAGGTGTCCAGTTCATGATAACCAGCTCGCCACTGACCTCGGCCCTGCCCTGTCGTTGATTTGTGTTGCTGTAGCGGATCTCCAACGTCTCGAAGTGAAAGCCTTCAAACACGCGACGGATATCCGGGTGGTCGTTGATGCTGACCATCACCTTTCCTTTACACCGTCGCATGAAGTCGGCCATGCGCTCGTAGTTTTCAAAGGGGAAATCCACACCATAACCGGCCGTCTGCCAGTAAGGCGGATCCATGTAGTGGAAAGTGTGTGCACGGTCATAGCGCTCAGCGCAGTCCAGCCACGGCAGGTTCTCCACATAGGTGCCGGACAACCGCTGCCAAGCTGCAGAAAGGTTCTCCTCGATCCGCAGCAGGTTGATGGCCGGGCCTGTGGTCGCGGTACCAAACGTCTGCCCAGTGACTTTGCCGGCAAAGGCATGGTGCTGCAGGTAGAAAAACCGGGCGGCGCGTTGGATGTCGGTGAGGGTTTCAGGGCGGGTCATCTTCTGCCACTCGAATACCTGGCGGGAACTGAGCGCCCATTTGAACTGGCGCACAAATTCTTCCAGGTGGTTCTGCACCACGCGGTACAGCGTCACCAGGTCGCCGTTGATGTCGTTGAGGACTTCAACCGGTGCAGCCTGAGGACGCATGAAATAAAGCGCGGCGCCGCCGGCAAAGACTTCGACGTAGCATTCGCGGGGTGGGAAGAGCGGGATAAGGCGGTCGGCCAGGCGGCGTTTGCCGCCCATCCAAGGGATGATGGGTGTGGACATGTATAAGCAAGACCTTTGCTGTATGGATAAACAGTGCTAGGCTCGCTCCGCTTTGTGCACGAAGCAGGAGCCTTGGCTGGACTTGCAGGGTCGATCTGCGGGGAAGGTGGCCGGGTTG
This sequence comes from Pseudomonas sp. C 49-2, assembly GCF_003970195.1. Lineage (NCBI taxonomy): Bacteria > Pseudomonadati > Pseudomonadota > Gammaproteobacteria > Pseudomonadales > Pseudomonadaceae > Pseudomonas > Pseudomonas sp. C 49-2. The sequence goes on along the minus strand of NZ_RXYG01000003.1, from coordinate 544,097 downwards.
GATGTTGACGCATCCTGCCCGGCCGCTCCTTTTACTTCGATGTAGAGACTTCTTTTGCGTAGGCCTGACAGGCCCGCAGGGCGATCAATCCTTGGTCGCCGGCATCGGTGATTCCGATAATTCGTTGAGCATGCGCTGGGTCAAGTTGGGCTCTTGTGGGGCCATGAACCACGCGGGCGGTGGCGGTGGTGGTTTGCACTGCACAGTTGCCTGTGGTTTCGGTGGCGGCGAGAACGACTGACAGCCGCAGATCAGCAGTAGCCAGGCGATCACGCAGACGAGCCTGCTTCGTTTGCTCATCGGTCAATTCCTTGTGGTGGGTTTCGTCGTTGTTGTGCAGGCGCTGCTCCAGGGCAAATCGCTTGTCCTGCTCTTTGCGCTGCAGGGCGGCAGCGGCTTGGGATAACTCGCCGAGGGTGTCGGCATGGAGCCGGGCCTGGTGCTCCAGCTGCTTACCATAGCGCCAGTCTTGAGTGGTCCAGGCCAGGGCAGCAGATCCGGCGGTCAACATCACCAGCAGCAGGCCGACCGCCGCAATCCGGTATTGCGCGGGAATCAGGTCGAAGAGACGCATAACACCGCCCTCGCCCTGGCCCAGAGTTGCAGCCGATCCTCCAGGCCGTTGAGCCCGCCGTTGATCCGCCGGGTGATGGTGTTGAATTGCTCTTGATCCGCGAGCGCGTTTAATCCGTTAATAGACCAGAACCACGCGGCCGACTCGGCGGCCCATTGCGGTAGTTCGAGCAGCTCCGGCGTGCGCAGCAATCGCTCATCGCCGAACAGCGCCAGGCTGCAACGCAGATAGTTGTCGTGGCCGGTAATCTGGATCAGCCCACGGCCGCGATAACGCTGCCCGTCACCATCAGCAGCAGGCGTGTTCCCCAGCTTTGCAGCCAGTGGGCCGGTATCGTACTTGCTGAAGTATTGATCGCTCCCCAGTTCACGCACGTACTGCAGTTGGCCGGACTCGTGACCGACCTGGGCGAGGAATGCTGCCTGACGCTTTGGCGTATCGATCTTGCGATTGGTCATGGCTGCGTTTAGCGCGGATACAAAAACGCCCGCTTGGCGGCGGGCGTTGGGCATGATGCGTTGGAGTTGTTGCTCGGTAATGGACATCGCTTTTCCCCAGGCAAAAAAAGACCGCTCAAAGGCGGCGGGTGATGAAGTAGGTACGGCCAATTACAGCTCCAGGACTTTGACCTCCTTGGACTTCTTCGTTTTCTTACCGGCCGCCTTGGCCTTACCTTTCTTCCCTGCGTTGCATTCCACTGTGGTGCTCCATCCAGACTGAGTGAACACCTGCTCCACTGAGTCGACGAGGAACTCGCCGTCCAAACCGTCCTTGAAGCCCTGCGCATTGATCTGCCGTTCTGCAAACAAGTCAGTGCGCCCAACCATCTCCAGCCGAACCTCGGCGGTGGAGCGGTTGAATGCCGCGAGTCGGGCTTTGGCCGCCTGCTCAGCGGCGGATTTATTTGGATGGATATGCCGATCGGTATGAACGGGCGGCAGCCCTGCAGGGGCGTCGTCGTTGTCCAGAGTCAGGTTGACCAGCTCGCCGGTTTTCTTGTCTTGGTACCTAGCCTTGACGGCTTTCTGCGTGGTGCGATCAGTGAAGCGAAATTGCCAGCGGCTGACGTCACTGCGTCGGATAGTGATCGCCGGCAGGTTCTTACCACTAGCGGTCTGTCCGCTTTGGCGAGGCAGCACCAGCAGCTTGCTGTCGGCGACTTTGGCCGTGCAGTCGTGATCCTTGGCGAGCCGGGTGATGAAGTTGAAGTCTGACTCGTTCAACTGATCAGCCCGAGGCACCAGCGTGGCGACGGGGCATTCAGGCTTCCAGCCATTGCGAGCGGCAATGTCGCTGACGATATTGGACAACGGCACATTCTCCCAACTACCACTACGAGTGGTCTTGCCGCTGCCTCGCATGTCGCTGGCCTTGCCGCGAATGACCAGGGTATCAGGGGGGCCGGAAACCTCAATGTCATCGACCGTGTAGCGGCCCAGGCGGGTCAGTGCTTTGCGGTCGTACCCCATGTAGATCTGTATCGCTGCCCCTTTTTCGGGGAGGGACACGGCGCCGTCGCGGTCATCAATGCGCAACTCGAACTCATCCGACTCCATGCCGGGCTTATCCAACGTACGCAGCAGCAAGAGGCGATCATTGATCAGGGCAGTGATGTCTGCCCCATCAGCCACAATTCGAAAGATGGGTTTCATGGGTTCTCTCCGAGGTTCAATCCCACAACTGCACCTGCTCGCCCACAGGCTCAGGGAGATCTGGGAAGGTGATCAGCAACCCCGTGCGCAAAGGCTGTGGCTCATCCGCCAACAATCGATTGGCCGCCAGCACCGCCTCGACAGTGCCATTCAGGTGCCCGTAGTGCTGATAGCACAGCGTATCCAGCAGGTCACCGTCAGACGTTCTGCATATCATCGCCATAGCGTGTGAACTCCAAACTAAAAGTTTGCTTGCGCGGGATCCCGCCAGCCAGCAACGCGCCCTGCTCTTCCTCCAGGCTACGCAAGCACCAGGTCCCGAGGACTACGCCGTAGCCAGTGATCAGGTTCAACGGCAGTAACTTCGCACCGATGGAGCGGAGGGTGTCCAGTTGCTTGAGGCCGCCTTTGAACGTGGGGAAGATCGCGCCCTTGAGGCTGAGTTTTTCCTCCCCCATGCCCACGGCCTGCTGCGCCGGTCGACGACTGAGGCGCTCTTGCTAAGCCCAGCGAAATTCCGTCAGCCGGCGCAATTCGTCGAAGGCCGCCGTGTCCAGGTTGAAGTAAAACGGCTGGGCGTTGGTTTGCAGCGGCTGCAGGATCAACAGATGCGGGAACGGCTTCACCGCTTCCGCCAAGGGAGTCGCGTTCGGCGCCAAGGCACTGGAGGGCAAGATGTTCGCCAGGCTTGGGCTGACCTTGCCGGCCATCTGGTTGATTGCCGTACTAGCACGAGCGGCTTGTTCCTTCAAAGTGTCCAGGCGTTCATCAATGGCCGATATCGCACGGGTCGTTTTGCTGTAGGTCGACAAGACCGCGCCGACCTTGGACTGCGCCGCATCGATCCCGCGCATCACCCGCTGCAACTTTTCGCCAACGCCCGGCGGCACACCGGGAATGCTGGACAGCTCATCAGCCGCACCGGTGATTTCGCCAATGGCGCCGTTCACCGGCCCGATCATGCCGTCGATGCTGTGCCGGCCAGCCTCCCCGGCCTGGACCAGGGATTTGAAGCCGGATTGCAGTTGCTCCATGTAAGCCATGGCTATTCCTTAAACGTGAGGGGCATCAAACAGATTTCGCCGCGCCTGCTCTCGGCTGAACTCCTCGAACAGCTGACGCATGTACGGCATCATTTCCTGCGCCAGTTGCCGTGGGTCCTTGACGTCGCCCTGCACGGTCACCGGCATGGTTGGGGCGAACGTCCAGGCCTGCTCGACGCGAGCCGGGTCCGGTTTTGCTGCTGTACCGGCACTGAGCAATGCGGGCACTGCCGCTGCTGGTGGAGCCGTCACCAGCGAGCGAGCGACATCTCCCATCAGTGGGCCGGTCTTAGGAGTCGGCGCCAATTGCGCGAGTCGGGAGATACCCGGCCCGGTTGGTTTCGGCAGCAGTAACGGCGAAGGTTGAGCCAAGCGTTCTATAGTGGCATCCGGCCCACCAAATGCAGCCTTGCCCACAGCGCTACCCAGCTCACCGCCGCCCCAACTCCCGAGGAATCCGCCTATCAGTCCACCGACCACCGTGCCGATCACCGGGACTACCGAACCAATCGCTGCCCCAGCTGCAGCACCGGCCAGCGTGCCAGCCAAAGTACCGGCGGCGTTGCCGTAACCCTCGGCTTTTTCGTCGCGGGTCTCGGCATTCTGATACGTATCAGCAGCAATCAATCCAGCTTCGATCAGCGCCATAGGTGCGCCGACCTTGGCGAACCCAAGACCCTTGCCCATCATCGCCTTTGGCGCGAATCGACTGGCGACGGCTCCGACCGGGGTTGCGGGTACCGGGCCGGGGATAGGACCTCGACCACCGCGACCACGTTTACCCTTGCCACGGCGACGCTTCCCATCTCCGACATCAACCCCGCCCGCGCCGCTGGATGGGTTGGTGACGAACACGCGCTGGATCACGTTGGGATTGCCCATCAGCGAGCCACGCCCAACGTTGAGCAGGCCTTTACCGATCTTGATCGCATTGATCGCAGCACCGAGACTGATAACACCAGCGGCTAGCACCGTAGTACCGCTGATCACGGTCGGAAACTTCCCTGCCAACTCCCCAAGCCCATACGCCACTTTCGCCAGACCGTCTGCCGCAATGTCCGTCAGCGGCCGCACCGCATCACCGATACGCGTCATTGATGATTCAATGCCGGCAGTCGCGGAGGCCCACTTCCGGTTGGAAGTTTCTCGCGCTTTCGCCGCATCAGCCTCGATCTTGGCCTTACCATCCGTGTCCTTGATGGTCGACATATCCGCTTTGATCTTGTCGCCATATTTGATCTGCGCGAGCAAACCGGCACTGGCACTCTGATCGCTGACGATGTTCGCCAACCCGGCCGCTTCGGTCAGAGCGACCATAGCCTGCTCCTCTTCGGCACTGCCGTCCGCCGACGCTTTGATCCTGGCCTTGAGCGCCTCGATCTTCTTAGCCTTGGCCGGGTCCTGCTTCCTGATCAGTTGCTCGCTGAGCATGATAAAAGCGTCGACCGGGTTGGCTGCCTTGCCGCTTTTGGTCGCGGCGAGAATCGAGCCGGCCAGGTCGTAGCCTTCCTTGGCGAAACGTTCCTGGCTAGTGCTGCTGATCACTGCGTTGAGCAAGTTGTTCATGTTGGTGGCTGCCGCTGCAGCGTCCTGGGTTTGCGAGAACTGCGACTGCAGGCTGGCACCGAGAAAGCGCACCGCCTCGGGGCCTTCCATGCCCAGGCGTTTGATGTTGCCGAGCATGGCCGGCAGATACCGCGCCATCTCTTTGGGACCGAACGCGCCGATGTCACCGGCCGCTGCTACCTGGCCCAGCATCGCCGCCATGTCGCCCTGCTTGACTCCAGCCTCCTTGAAAGAGTTGATCAGGGTCGCGATGGTTTCGGGCTCCATGCCTTGGCCGTCGATCAGGTCGGCGATCTGTCCGGCATAGGCGGTGGCCACGTCCCAATCCACGCCCTTTTCGATCAACGCGCCGACCGATTTCGCCAGCAGTTGCTGGCTCATACCCTTCTCCGCAGCGACCTTGCTGATGCTCGCCGCCAGTTCGATCTCATCGCCGGTGCCGGAGGTGTGGGCCCACAACGACATCTGGCGGATCTGCGCCTGGTAATCGCCGGAGACCTTGGTCGGAATCGCCAGCGACGCCGTCAACGCCGCCGCTTTGCCGAGGGAGTTTTTCATTCCCTCTTTGCCCTGCTGGATCTGCGTGTGGCCCAGCGCCTTGAGTTCGGCGCCACGCGCTACTTGGCCGAGAGCCTGGTATTCCTTGCGCAGTTTGCCGACTTCAATACCCTGCTCTTTCAGGGTTTTGAGGTTGTTTTCCAGTTTTCGTAACAGACCGTCAGCCGACGCCGCACCAGTGTCGTGGGCCTTTTTCCATTCGTCTCGCAAGCGGATCGTGTCGCCGATGGTGCTTTGCAGCACGCGGGCCTTGGTGCCGGTTTCGCCAAGTTTCTTGATACGGCCTTCAACGTCCTTGAAGGCGGCGCCGACGGTGGAGCTGACGGCGCCGCCGATGACCAGGCCGAGCGCCAGGTTATTTGCCATGGGATTACTCCGGGCAGGGATGCGGGGCTCAGTCCGTGAGCCACCAGATCATCGTGGAAAAGGGCATGGTCTCGATTTCGCTGGCCGCGAAGGAGAACTCCGCAGCCAGGCGTTTCGCGGCCTGCTTCTGCAGGGAGGCGTTAAACCCCGTCATCCTGCACCAGGCGAAAGTAGGCGGCTTGTAGCCGCTGGTAGTCCGTCAGCTTGAGCCCCTCCAAATCCTTGATGTCGGTTTCAGTAAGGTTGGCCAGGAGGATGGTCTCGCGCTGTTCGTCATCGCCATTGGAGGCGGAAGCTGCAGCGCGCACGTCGCGAACCGTGGGTGCGCGCAGAGTCAGGCGGTCTACCTTCACCTCTTTGATCTCGCAGGGTTTGGACAACGTCACCAGCGCCCGCTCAAGATCAACGACCAACCAGCCAGGTGTTTCGTCCTTCTTCTCAGGAATACCACTGTCCTGAAGTATGCGGGAATAGGCCGACTGCACCCGTCCGTAGTCAACCAACGTGAGCCCATCAATGTCCTTGGTGCCCGCGTTAGTCAGCGAGGCGAACAAGGTCACTTCACGCAACACCGCGTCATCGCCGCCTATCGCGTCCGAGGCGCGTACTTCCCGCAAAGTCGGTGCGCGTAGGCTCAACTGCTCGAGCCTCTCGCCGTTGATATCGGCTGGACGAGTGAGGACGACCGTTGCACTATCGGAGGTGACCGTGAGCCAGGATGGAAGTTGTTTCAGCTTTTTCATGAGATACCTTTCCGTTACAGACCCAGGTCGCGACGTACGCTGGCAAGTTGATCGACACCGTTGATGACCCGGACGCAGTTGACCGGATCAATCTCGTACATCAGCCGACCGGCGACTTCGAGCTTGTAATAGCTGACCGCCACGGCGTACTTGAACTCGCCGGCTTCACCGGCTTTCCAGTCGCCTGGATCAATCTCTTTGAGCATGCCGCGAAGGGTGGCAACCACCGCAGTGGTCGCGCCTCTCTGACCTTTAAAGGAGCCACGGAACACCGCGTTGAAGGCGGTCTGATCAGCAAGGCCGTAAAACTTCATGGCCTCAGGGCGTACGCCCTTGCCGGCGAAACTGGCCTCCAGTTTCTCCATGCCCTGATCCATCTCAACCGGAGCATCCATGCCCCCGGCGCGATGCTCCTCGGTTTTCAGGGTCATCTTGGGAAGGGTCACGCTGGTGATATCCCCGGCAAAGCTGACGCCATCGATATGGGCGTTCATGTTGTAGAGCGTTTGCGGAACCATCGGCGGCTCTCCTTTATGCGTTGGTGTCGAGAACTTCGGTCAGCCACTGGTTGGTGACCTCGACGCGGAAGTTGGGGTTTTCTGCCGGCGGTACATCGGTGAATCGGATGTTCCAGTACACCTTGCCCTGCTCCAACTGGCTGGCCGTGTTCAGTACAGGGTCGGCGAACACCTCGAAGTTAATCACCGCCCCCTGGTTTTTCAGGTCACGCATGAACGCCGCGAGGCCTTCGGTCACGTCACTGACGTAGGTCTTGGTGATCGAGCGGTCGACCGCCCATTTGTGGCCGTAGAGGATCGCGTCCATCACGATGTCCATGGTCCGAACACGGGTAACGAACGCCCACTTCGGATCGCTGGAACAGGTGCGGTTGCCCCACAGGCGGTAGCCGTCATCACGGATGATGGTGGTGATCTGCGCGTTATTGAGCAGGTTCGCCCGGCAGGTTTCGTCGCCATCCAGGAACTCGATTGGACGACCGGTGCCGGTGAGCCCGACAAACTCCTTGTTCGACGGAGAAGCCCAAAAGCCGTACTCCGAATCGGTCCAGGCGAAGAGCCCGGCGACCCAGGCAGAACTGGGTGCGTCGATGGTGGCACTGAGCGCGGTATCCCAGTACTGCACGCCAGGGTCGACCAGGAAAACGCGCTTGCTACCAAAGTTTTCACGGTACTCCATGGCCGCTTCGTCAGTGGTGTTGGGGCCGTCGATGATCGCCAGGGCACGCAACTTGTCACTCAGGGCCACAAGCGCCGTGGCGGCGGCCAGCGTCGCAGTGTGTTTGGGCGCGGCCAGCAAACGAGGCTGCGCGTTAAAGCGGCTTTTGCCGTCGAGCAGCGCCTGCATCCCGGTTCGCGTGCCATTTGCCAGGACGCCGCCAATGATGGCCGATGTCTGTGCGGCGGCGTCGGCCAGCTTTTCCACACCGCAGGCGACGATCACGGCCTTGGAGCGAACATAGATGGCCTTGACCGCCTTGGTGATCGCCGCATCTGGCCCCCAGGCGGCGATGGCTTCGCTCTCGCGGGTGATCAGCATTAGTTGATTGGGCAATGCGCTGGCATTGGGACCAGGCGTGAAGGTATCGCAAAGGCCGATGATGGACGAGGACGGCACTGCGATAGGCCGCGTGCCGGTGTCGACGTTGGTCACGGTGACGCCGTGAAAAAATCCACTTGCACTCATGGTTGAACTCCAGAAACGAGAAAGCCCCGCATAAGCGAGGCCGGGGTTTGGTTGTGATGCATGTAGCGGAAAAGAAAACGCCCCGTCAGTGCGGGGCGTTATTGGAGTTGCTCAGCCAGCCAGGCGGGCTGCTCAGGCCTGTACTCGACTGCCGGGAAATGCTCCGACTCGGGCCAGTCGCGCAGATCCTGGCGGTAGCCCTGCAACTGCTTGTATTGCGCAGCAGTAAGTGTGGTCGGACGCTCGGACTCCAGTTCGTCGCGGTGACGTGCGACCAGTGGATCAGTCAGCAACAGCATTTTATCTCGCAAGGCGCGTTCACTGTATGCCACTTGTTCCGGTGTAGGCCCTGGAGCAGGAACAGCTATTGGTCGCCCCTTATCGTCACTGGTAATCACCGAAGGGCTCGTCGCAATAATCGCACGCAGCCTCTGATACTCATCCTCTGGAACATCCACCAACTCGTCTTCCGGGGGTAATAAGCATTTTGGGTTTTTCACTTCAATTATCGGGGCGTTGGCTGACTCGTCTGGAACGTCGATAAGCGGTGGCTTTGCCTTAAGATCGGGCACAAAGATAGTCTCTGGAACATCCTCGGCGTCTTCAGACCATGCGGGGTTTGTAACCTCGATGTCTGGCGGGGTCCACTTTGGGTCCTGCGCTTTAAGGGTAGGCCGAACCCATGCAGGATCGCTAACAGATATCAAGCGAGTGCCGTGGAATACATCGTTGAAAAATAAGTTTTGCTTAGCGCTGTAATAAATATTCATCACTTATCTCCCGAGTGCCGTGACAATCGCTGTAAGCGAGGAAGGCTGAACGACCTGTGCGGCCTCGTCGATTTGTAAGCGGCAGCCGTTGACCGTGCCCATCGAATAGTAACCATTCGAGACATGGCGCACCGTGGCATCCGCGCTACGGAAAACAATAGAAGTCACATGTACAAACGCGTTTGGGAATGCAAACGGCCAAGTTATATCGACCGTACGCCCACCAGACGGGATGTCGCCGATAGCCACTTCCATCCGCTGAATAATTTCACCAGTGTCAGCGTTCTTGCTGAACCCGCTTGGTGAAAAGTTGGCAGTATCCTTCGGCCTGTCGACCTGCAACGCGACCACAGTGCCGTCCGTATGCCGCATGAATGGGGCACTGACGGAGCCGCTGGCAAATCCAGCTTCCGAACACGCAGTGCCGCTTATTTTGGATGAAGGGTTAAAGTTTCCATCGTGAAAAACCTTCCGCCAGCCGCTTGAATTCGGGCCTAAGTTGCGGAATAAAAGATTACCTATGTTGTCGTTAAGACTGATTCCTATATCGGCGCCGAAACTGGTGTTGGCGAAAATAAAATGCATGCCAACAGTATTCGGGTAGCTAGGTGGTGTGTCCGTGGTGCCGGGGCTAACCGCTGAAAATAGTTGGCTTGAAGGCACAGCGGCAAGCGGCCCGGTTATCAGTGGCGCAACTCCCGAAATACCGCTGCTAGCGATCGATACCTTTGCATTAAGAAACGTGTTGGTTTCTGTTTTCGTGTAGGCATCGGAAATCCCATAACCACCGAGCGTTGTTGCCTTATTGGCCTTTCCAGTAAGGAAATCATCTATAGCAGTCTTAGTGTATGCGTCGCCAATGCCATACCCCGCCAGTGTGATGGCGTTGTTGGCTTTGCCAGACAGCAAAAAATCAACGTCTGTGCGCTTATACGCATCGCTGATTTGATAGCCGGCGAGCGTAGTTGGGTTTGTCCCAGCGATAACCCGGCCGTTCTTGTCTACGGTCAAGCTGCGATATGTCCCCGCACCTATGCCCGTACGCCCTGCGACCATCTCGAACACCAGCGGCGTAGTGCCCAGGACAATCGGAGCATCCGTCACCAGTTGCCAGACGCTGTCACCGTTGGCGGCACCTTTCTCAACGTGCACAAACAAGCCCGGTGTCATCTCGACACTCGTGTCAGCATCTTGGGCACGCTTCCAGGCACCGCTGGCCGATACGATGTAAATCCCGTTGTCCTTCGCCAGTGTCCGATTTTTCACCAAAACACGATCGGCATCTGACAACAACACATCATCGACAGTCTGAATGCCACTCAAGACGATGTTGGTCGTGGTGGCCACCAACACCGAATGCTTGAAGTCCTGCTTGTTGATCGCCTCGGTGATCGCTAGATCAACCCACTCGCGAGTCGCTAGGACGATGGCAGGGTCGATCTTCAACACGATGTTGTTGATGCTTGAAACAATGAAGTTCATCCGCACAATCTGTGTGCGTCCTGATCCCTGGTCCAGCGCCGGCTTGAAGCTCGGCGCACAATTGGAAACCGCGACCAAGTCGCCGTCCGAATCGTACAAGCCGATCTCACGGATCCACCAACCGCCGACGTCTGCCGGGATCACCTGCTCGGCAATGATCACCGCCGCGTTAACCGGATCGACGCGCAGTTGATTCAGTGGCGCCCGTCGCTGCTCGTTGATCAGTTTGGTCTGGGTTGCACTGGGGATTGGGTCAGTGCCGTTGGCATCCCCTACCCCCAGCGCAGTGAGGTTCCAGGGAATGCCCAGGGCGTTGGCATTCGCCAGCTTCGCGGCCCCCACGTTGGTGAGGATCGCCATAAATTGCGAGTTGCGATCAATCATGGGTAAACGTCCAGAGTGTCTATGCTGTGTTCGCGCCCGACCACGCCGATGTAGCCCGTGACTTCGATGTCACGTTGCACGGGTGGGTAGACGTCGATTACGTCGCCTTCGTAGAGGGCGACACCGATGTTTATGGCGCCTTGGGTTTCGAGGCTAATCGCGAGTCCGGTCAACGGTCGACTGACGGGTTTGGCGTCGTCGATCAGACGCTCTAGCTCCAGGTACATCTCTTCGGTTATGCCGGTATCCAGCACGCCGACCTTCAAGGCGAAAGTGCCGGGAATGCCCTTGGGCGTGGTCTGCCACCACTCCAGCACTTCGATTAGGTAGCCGAGCGGCTCGACCACCCTGCGCAACGCGCCGATGGTGCCCTTGTGGGCATGCACGTAAAACGCGGAGCGGATGGCGGAACGCTTAACGGCTTCCGACCATTTGTTGTCCCAGCGGTCGACCGACCAGGTCCAGGCCAGCCAAGGCAGCAGATGCGCCGGACAGGTGTCCGGGTTGTACAGGGTACGGAGCGGGATCTCGGTTTTCTCGGCTAAGGCAGCCTCAATGGCGAGCTCCAGTTGTATGCTGTTCAAGGGGAGCAGACTGGTCATGTGGAGCCCCCTAGGACAACGCTGAAACCTGTGCAATAGGCGGCTTGGAACTTGGTCGGTTTCAGGTCGACCCAGTTTTTTAGCTCGACCCGGCCGACGCCACCGACATGCAGCTGCGCGTCGATAGCAGATCGGGCGACTTCCAGAGCCAGGCGTTTACGCGGATTGATCCAGGCCGCGAGGCGCTTGATCGCCTCAGCCAAGAAGGCATCGTTTTCAGGACCGGCACCGGTCATATGCAACACCGCATCAATCCGGTACTCCAGGATCTGTGCGCTTTGCACCGTAAGGCGGTCGCCCACCGGACGAATGTCATCATCACTAAGCTTGGCGTATACCTGGTCGAGCAGAGCCTGGTCGGCTTTGCCGTTGCCGGCGAGGCTCAGCACAGTCACCACCACTACGGCTGGTGATGGGCTTTCTGCGGTGGCATCAGCCACCAGCGCCGAGGCGTTGCGCGCATGGAAGATGTAACTGTTACGCGGGCCGGCGGTGGTCAGCCCTTCATACACCAGTTGGATACGCTCACGCAGGGCATCGTCCGATTCCCTGACCTCCTCCACTGGCGGCACCGCCTGCAGGTTGGCCGGTTGAATCACTAGGCGCTGGAGTTTCACGTTGGCTGCAAGCTGGTCGAGATCTTCCTTCTCGGCGTACGCCAACATCAGCGCCTTGGCCGCATCGTTAACCCGTGCCCGGTTCTGCATCTTGCCGTACGCCCCCAGCTCCACCAGCTTGACCACCGGGTCGCTCTCCAGCGCAGCCGACCAGTTGTCGCCCATGTGCCCACGAAAGGCAGCTAGCCCTTCTTCGTACAACGCTTCGTAGTCCAAGGCCTCCAGCACCTGCGGCGCCGGCAGTGCCGATAAATCCACTGTGCTCATGCCGACACCTCCAGCAGCAGGCGTTCGCCCTGGTATTCACCGGTTAATTTGAAGTCGATGCGGCCGCCGACAATGGCGACAACCTGCACCTGTTCGAGCTTTAGCCGCGGCTCCCAGCGCTCCAGCGAGCGAGCCGCCTCGGCCTGTACCGCACTCTTCCAACCAGCGTTAACCGGCAAGTCGACAAACCGCCGGATCTGGCTGCCGTATTCAGGTCGCATCCGCCGACTGCCGACCGGCGTGGAGAGAATGTCCCCGATGGACTGCCGGAGATGGTCGAGCCCGGACAGCGGTTGACCGGTGCGGCGATCCATTCCGATCATCAGGGTTACTCCTGCACCATTTCCTGGTGGGTCATAAGGAAAGCGAGCTGCTCGTCAGTGGTAGCCGTCACGCGAGCCTTGCTCACGGCCATAGTGCTGCCATCGGGCAGCACCAATGTGCGGGAGGTAAAGAGCGTGTCGCGAAACACGCGGCCTGGCCCAATCTCGTCCTGGCTGTCGGGTTTGTTCCTACTCATCAATGGATGCTCCTAAAACGAAAAACCCGCACTAGGCGGGTCGGGATCAGTGTTTATGGTTCGGCGTGTTGCCGCCGACATCGATGACCTTGCCAGCACTGTTGATGTCGCCGGTCGTATTCAACTTGCCGTTAATCTGGGTTGTACCGTCGATGGTGACGGGGCCCACCAGATTGATCGCGCCCGATACCAGTCGCGTGCTGTCCGGTGTCATCTCCAGCACCGAGCCACCGACCTTGACCGTGACGGTGCCGGCCGGCAGGTCGATGGTGTAGCTGTGGGCCTCCCAGTCGTAGACCAGGGAGCCGCCATCGTCGAACCGCCAAACCTCGACATGGTCACGGTTGTCCGGTTGCGCGCCGGCATTGCCGTACAGACCGGGGAGGAACGTGCCCATCGCCGGCTCGCCGCTAGGGCTGATCAACGCGCCCTGCTCGCCTAGGCTCGGCGCTCGCCAGTGGCGCGTCTTGCCAGCCGCCTGGCTGTGCCAGCGAACCCAGGCGCTGGTCCAATCGCCCGACTGCACACGCACCATGGCGGCAGGCAGATCGACTGCCACGACAACGCAGGGCAGCACGGTGGAAGCGATCATCCGATCATGCTGGGCGGTGGCGTAACTCATCGCAGATCCTCCGGCCTGACCTGCCCAACACCGGGCCCCAGATCGATGACCAGAGACCCCGGCGGCTCATCCGGCCACGGCCATTCCTCGACGCCCAGGTAAACGGTCTGATCCCACTCCACCAGCCAGACGAAGTAGCCGTCCAGTTCGGGCTTGGTCCAGTCCTGGGTGGAGCGTACGAACTGCGCGCAGTCAACCTCCAAGCCCCAGCTTTGCCCGCGCAGCAGCACCGCCAATTGAGACGCCAGTTGCACTGCTTGCCGTTGCGGGTCCGCGCTGATTGAGTCAACGATGATTCGCGCCTCGAACTTGCAGGTCAGCGAGGTTTCACCGGTACCGGTGTCCGGCGCCGGCTCCATCTCGGCCATTTCCAGCAGCACCACGGGCGTTGGGAGGGTGGTCTCCGCCGACAGATCCGGCCAGAACGACACTCCCTGAATCCCCGGTAGATGTTCCTGCAGGTGCTGCTCGATGGCCCCATACAACTGGTCAAGGCTGAAAGGCTGATCAGACACTGGCGGTCCCCTTTAGGTACTTCTGCAATTCAAAGTTGAGTTCTTGCTTGAGGATCTCCAGCAGGATTTCATCGGCGCGTTTGACCCAGCTATCAAAGTGCGGTCGCACCTGGTCAAGCGACACCTTGGCTTTCGCCAGCGGAAAGCGGTTGTCGCTTTCCGCGATGAAGCCAGAGCTGCGCCGCCCCTGCGTACTGCCGGGGTAGTCCGTGGCGTTGAAATGCTTGCTCGACGTGCGGATCCAAATATCAGGGCTGCCTCCATACACCTGCTTGAAGAACGCGCCCTGGTAACGTCGCCCTGCCACTGACACACCGGCACGGGTTTGCCGAGCCTTACCGATCCGACTGGCCTCGATTGCGTTGACCCCGAACCACAACTTGCCGCGCATCGCCCCGCCGCTGACCGGGTACGCCCGAAGGCGTTGCCGGACGGCGCCGATGGCGATCCGCTCCTGCTTACCAACTGCTCGGGCGATGTGAGTGCGCAGCCTGCCCAGCGTCTTATTGATTGCTCGACGCTGGGCCGCTGCAGCAGCCTTGGGCACTAACTGCCCGAACTCGCGTAACGCCTGGGAATGCACCGCTGACGGCTGGATATTGAGCATCCCGCTGTCCCGCGTCTTATGTGCGTAGCTGCCGACGCTCATGCGCGTTTCCTCAAGATCAATGCCACCAGTCCATTACCGTTGGGCTCCAGCTGCAGCAGGTCGTATTCGCCACCACCATCCAATGCCGGTACGTCGACCGTGACCCGCAGGCCTTTGCTGAGTCCGTCCGAATCCTTCACGCGGATCTCAAAGCGAGGCTCGCGTATAGCGGAGTGGACCTTGCCGAACGCAGGTTGCTTCCACGGTGCCGAGAACATGCCCAACACCGCCTCGGCGCGGCCTTCGATCAATGCGCTGTCGCCCAAGGTCTCGAACACAACATCGTCGACGTCGTCGATCAGATCGCGGAAGGCCACGGTCACATCTCCAGCAGGATCTGCGCCCGAGGCCGCGTGCACAGGTGCAGCGGGTTGGACTGGGCTTCACCGGCCACGCCCTTGTTGAACGGCAGCGGCTCGATCTTGCTGTAGTACGGAATGCCCTGGGTGTTGACCGTTTCCATGTAGTCGGCCGGTGCGAAGGACGAGATGTACAGATCCGGTACGCCCTCAGGGATCAGCAACGCCTTGTCATCGTGGACAAACGCAACGCCGGCAACCTTGCCGCGATAACGCTCCCAGACGATCCCGCCTAACTCGAAGCTTTCACGGGCATCGCCACGCAGAGACGCGGCCTGCATGGTGTTGAGGTAGGTTTCCTTGACCGACTTATGAACGATGAGCTTGTTCCAGAAGTTCTTGCCGCACAGAGCGCGGGAACCGCTGCTGGTGACGCTGCCGAGGGCTTCCTCTTGCATATCCAGCGCTTCGCCGCATTTGACCCGCAGCTCGGTATCTGGACTGTTCAAACCCATCGGCAACTTCTGGCGATTCACGCCGAAGGATTTGTAAATATCCAACAGGACGGTCTTGCCATCGGCGTCCAGCACCTGGCCGTTCAACGCGCCCATGCGTTGGAATTCGTGGGTGGCATCCAACTGGCGACGGGCCTTCGCCAGGCGCTTGTTGACTACGTCCTGGACGGCCTGCAATTCGCTGCGGGTGCCAAAGGCGCGAATGCCCTGGATCTCATCCGCCTTGATGGTGAAGCGCTCCGGCAGGTGCACGGTGTTGAACGGGATCAACGTACGCTTGGTCCCGCCAACCACCAGACCCGATGTACCACGCTCACCGGCTGGTACCAGCGCCAGGGTGTCGCCGTCCTTCTCGATCTGCACGGTCAGGGTGCTGATGCCCTCTTCGCGAAACAGGCCCAAGCTGCTGATGCGGCCAGGCAGGTATTCTTGTTCGTTTATTGCAGCGGTCAGCGAGGAGACGCTGAACGCATCGTCTTCAAAAATGGCGATATCGGCCATGAGGTACTCTCCTGAAACGAAAAATCCCGCACGCGGCGGGATGGATAAGTGAGGTGAACGTCTTAACGGATGATCACGAAATGGGACGCCAGGGCCTTTTCGGCGGCCGGGTCGAGGCCGGTCAGGTGGGCTTCGCTGACCTCTGCCAAGCGCACGACAGCGCGACCGCGACGAGGAACATCGGACTCGCCAAGCGGGCCGTAGAGGATCGCGATGGCGTTCTCCGTGCCATCCTCGGCGGTTGGCTTATAGGGTGCAAATTCGCTGGTGGCGGTGATCAGGCCCAGGATCTGGCCCGGCTCCAGCGCTGCACCAGCCGCGACGTTGATCGCTTCGCGAGAAATGTTGCCAGCGCCTTCTGACAGCAGGAACTCGCCTGCGTGCATCGATTCAGTTTTCATGCTTTTGCTCCTTTCGAGGTTCCGTTCTGAGCTGCCTGACGACTGCTCCAGATTGCTTGGGTGTCGACCTGCTTGGCCTTGACCGTGGGTTCAGGGTCATTGTCCAGCGGCAGACTGTTGTTGATTTCAAAGCCGCCGCCACTGCTCACCAGCTTGTCGAACAGGCGCGCCCTGACCGCAGCTTCATCCAGGCCCGCCGTAATAAACTCGCCGGTCAGTTCAGGCAACCGTGCTGCAACACAAAGGCCGTGAAGCGCTTTCGCCCTGGTCAGCGCCGCCGTGACTACCGCTTCGCTTTCCAGCTTGGTGGTAGCGAGAAGCGGCTCTACCAGGTTGCTGATGCCTGCCGCCGCGCAACTCTTGGTGACCAGTAGTGCCAATCCGGCGGCGTCCAGCACAGGAGCCGGATCAGGCTGATTAACTGGCTCTGTCGGTTCGACATCCGGCTCTTCATCCAGCTGAGCGAGCAACTCAGGTGGGGCATGCTGGAAACGCTGCAGCACGCTGCCCTGGCCGAGGCAGGCGCTGACCTTCAAGCCATCACCCACTTCATCAGCCAAACCCAACGCCACCGCCTCATTGGCGGTGAGCCAGGTCTCGGCGTTGACCAGCCGCCGCAACTCGGCCTCATCAATATCCGGCGCTTTGGCTTTGTAAGCCGCGATAATCGCCTCCAGGGTCTGGTCCAGCACATCGGCGACACGACGGAAGTCTTCGGCATCGCCACCGGTAAAGGTGTAGGGGTTGTGGATCATCAATATGGCGTTGGCCGCGATCACCACTCGATGAGCGCCGCACACCGCGACACTCGCCGCGCTGGCTGCCAGGGCATCAATGCGCCCGGTACAGCGCTCGCCAAGTCGCGACAGCGCGTTGTGAATCGCGAGGCCATCGAACAGATCGCCGCCGATGCTGTTGAACGCGACGATGATCGGTGACGCGCCGTCATCCATGGCACGCAGATCCTGCACAAACTGATTGGCGGTGACACCCCAGGCGCCGATCTCGCCGTAGACGAAGATCTCGATGCTGTGCTGTTCGGCTTCGCCGCTCGCCTGAAACGTGTACCAGCTTTTATCGGCGACCTTGACCTGCTTGCCCGCCTTGTCATAAACGCGGGGCTTCGTCTTTTTGCTCATGGTTGTTCCTTGTCATCAAACGTCTCGATGGCTTCAAGCGTCGTGTAGTTGAGGCCAAGGCCCGTGGCCCTGACGAGATCGGCAGCGTTTTCCGTGTCGACCGTTTCCGCGTCGTAACCGGTACGCAGCACCATCTCGCTGCGTGAGGCAAAGCCCGCCTGCACTTCCATCCGCCGAGCCTGCACGTCCTGCACCGGCTGGATGTAGGCCCAGCCTTGTGGCACCCAACGCGTGCGCAGGTATTCACGCCGACGTTGCGCGTAGTCCTCCAGCACCAGGGCGCCGGACAACACCGCCATGTCCATCCAGGCCGCCCGCACAGGGCGACACAGCTGATGCACATACACGCCGAATTGCAGTTGCTCCAACCGGCGCCGGAACTCGTTAAGCACTACCCGCAGCGCCCGGTCGTTGACCTCCCGCATATCGCCGGTGAGGATCTCGTAAGGCGTGCTTGATCCCGCTGCCGCAGCCATCAGCTGCTGACGCATAAAGTCCGGGTAGTTGTTGCCGGCGTCCGGTGGCTTGGAGAACTCCACCTCTTCACCTGGCCCCAGCTCCTGCATGGTGCCGGGCTCCAGGGCAACCATCGGCGTGAAGCCATCGCGGTCGGTGGTCAGCAACTGGCCCGTGACAGGGTCGCGGGGTGGCGGCCCGCTGTCCGGGGCCGGCCGCTTGATGAAGCCGGCGAACAGATTCGCTACTTCCTGGCGAAACAACACCGCATCATCGTAGTTGTCCAGGCTGCGCAGGCGCTTCAACACCGGGGCAAGACGCGGCACGCCGCGCAACTGTCCCGGCTCCATCGGCTCGAAGATGTGCAGCACCTGCGCCGCCGGTACGCGCACCAACTGGTTGTAACCCGCGTTCAACGACGACGAATCCCGTGGATGCGACAGGTACATCCAATACGCCACACGCTTGCCGGCCGGGTTGAACTCGATCCCGGCACGGATCACGTTGCCATTTTTGGCGGTCTCGAACTTGTCGTGAGGGACAAATTCAGGGGCCAGCGCCTGCAGCTGCAGCGGGACTGCCAGCCCTTCGCTCGGGCTTCGTGGCCGTAACCGCACAAAGCACTCACCGGCCGTTTCAACGGTGCGCGCCACCAGGGCCTGCATGCCGTAGAAGTCGGTCAGTTCGTCGGCGTCGGCCTCGTCCACCCAGTCATCCCACAGCTGCTGCTTGAGTTTGCGCAGGGCCGCGTCATCCGTTGTCGGCCTGGGCGTGATCCCGGTGCCGATCAGGTTGCTGACGCGCTTGTCGATGACGTTGAACGCATACGGGTCGTTGCGTACTGCCGCCCGCGAACGTGCCCGCAGGTTACGCAGGGCCGGGGTGTTGATGCTGTTTATGCCGTTGTCGGTGGCTTCCCAACTGGCCGAACGCCGGCCCTCCCCGGCGCCTTCGTAACTGGCCTTGATGTTCGACGGCAGCAAGAATCCATTACAGGTGAGCGTCGGATAATGTCGGGCCATTAGAGTCCTTTGCCTCCGTGGGAAAGCCGAACCACGCGAGAGCGCGGCCCGGCAGCGTTGGTCAGCGACGTGCGGATCTCGTCGCGGGCCTTGAGCAGTTCGTCGATGGAGCGGTACTCCACCGTGCGGTCGCTGTAGCGCACGGTCTTTTCACCGCGTGCGATGGCGCGCTCGATGGCTTCGAGGTGTTTAGGGGTAAAGGACATGGTCGCCTCTGGAGAAAAGGGGCAGGTGTGATATAAAAACCGTTAGACGAAATTCTGATTCCGCGACTGAATTTCCTGCCGAAAACTCCCTCCCGCTAAAACATGCGTGAGGGCTTCGGCTAATGCGTCAGCAGGAATATCTGGCAAGCGCAGATGCCAGTAGGATCGAGCTCGGACCCAGTCCATTCGTCCTGTTAACTGATCAGCCACCATCCGACGTAACTCCTGTTGGAGCTCGGCGGCGGCTTTTACACTCTTCACTCGTTGTATATTTTCTTCGGAGTTTCCCGACATGGCTGTCTCCAACATTGATCGATTCAATGAATTAACTGGCTTGGTGTTAGTTGAGCTGTATGCACAATTTCCCGTACCAAAAACATTGGTCGCGGGGAATTTTGTCGAACCTGCAACCCGATGGTGCGAGCACGTTGCTTCCGACGTACCTAGCAAAGAAGCGGAGTTCTTTTACGCCACAGTGATTTGGCTAGGGTCCTCCGGCTACTTGAGCTACCGGGAAGTATCGCCCTACTACATCCGGGACGTTGTGCTCACGGCAAGTGGTCTTGAGGTACTTAAAGCATCCCCTGCAAGCCTGGATAACGGCGCAACGTTTGGAGAAGCAATCACTGCGGCGGCGAAGGAAGGAGGCAAAGAAACCTTCCGCGCTTCGGTGTCCGAGTTAATGGGGATCGGTGCAAGACTCCTCGGATCGGCCGTAGGTTTGCCTTGATACCTTATCGTCGTTTCAAGTAACCGCTGGTAGAGCTGCGCCGTTGTGCTGACACCGCGGGTCGTGGCTGGACGACCGGGGCAGCAGGTTGCGGCGCCTGTTGCGACTGACGCGCTGCAACCGGTGCCGGTGTTACGTCAGCGTCGACGCGCTCGCCTTGCACCGGCTTGATGCCCAACGCGTCATCAAACAAACCGGACTGCGCTAGTGCCTGCCGCACCCGCTCCCAGTCGTGTTCCTGGTACCGGTTGATACCGAGGTAATGCGCCATTGCCAGGCAGTACACCATCAGGTCGAGCGCCTCGTTGCGCTCGGCCTTGCCCTTGACCCACTCGATGCGCTTGTAGCCTTTGACGTATCGGGCGACCTTGCGCTCGGCCACGCATTGGGCGAAGAACTCGTCCGGCAGGTCGTTGGCAAAGTGCAGCGAGCCGGGGCCGTCCTCGAAGGCGTAGCGGTTGTAGATCCAGTCCTTTGCGGTGTCGGTGCCAACAAACCACAGCTCGGCGCCGCCCCGTTCGGTCTGGCCCTTCCAGGTCACGTCGACCATGGATGGACGCTGAGCGATCACCGGCTTGCCGGGCTTGCTCGCGCCCTTGAGTGCGAACACGTTGCGCCAGCGACGCACACGGCAGAACTGATACACCTCATCGGTGTGGTGACCGCCTGAGTCAACGCCTGTCGCCAGGATCGCCAACGCGACACCGCAAGGGTGCCGGTATCGGGCCTTGAGCTTCTCGTCCAACACCGCCCAGGTGCGCTCGTCAGCAGGGTCGCCCCAGATCACCTGGTGGTCGATCACCCAACGCTCCATGCCAACGCCGAAGCCCATCACCATCAGCTCCAGGCGGTTGGCTTGGACGTCGACAGAGCCCGTCAGCATCATCACGCCCACCGGCATGCTGCCGAGGGTGTAGATCTCCAGCCGCGCCCTTGCAATCAGCACTTCGGCCTTGGTCTGCTCTTGCGCGCTGTCCCAAACCTTGGCGAGACGGGTGTTGTAGAACACCTGCATCAGGCCCATATCCCCCTTGGCCTGCGCCGTCTTGGCGTCTTCGAATTCCTCGGCCAGCGAGGGCCAGTCCTTCCAGCCAATCGGTGAATACAGCGCGTTGAGGTGGAAGCCCACCGTCTTGCCATCGCCGTTGCCATGGGCGCGCCATTCGCCTCGGGCGAGCATGTCGGTCTTGTGGTGCTCCTCGATCAACACATCACATTCAGGCGCGGCGCACTGGTAGTGAACCGTTTTGTAGTCCTTGCTGTAGAGCAGACGCTCCCACTCCAGCACCTGCATATGCCCGCAGGAGGGGCATGGCACGTAGTAGTAACGCTGGTCGCTGGACTCGAACAAGTCGGCGATCCGGGAGGCGCCCTTGATCGTCGGTGAGCTGGAGAAGTAGATCTTCGCGTTGCGGCCAAAGTTGGTGGCCCGTGTTTCCGCCAGCACGATGGGGTCACCTTCCTGGCCCACATCGTTTTCCCAACGGTCGACCTCGTCGCCGTAGATGTAGCGCGCAGACAGCTCCGACAGGTTGGCCGCAGAGCCCGCCGTGGTGACGTACAGGGCGCCGCCCTCGAACTCCTTGGTGTCCATGGTGTTGCGGGCATCCCGTGAGCGGCTGGCAGCTACACGCTTCGCCAGTTCCGGCGTGGCCTTGATCGTCTTGCTGATCCGCCCGGAGACCCGCTTGGACAGGCTCAGACTCGGCAACAGCGCCAGGATGTTGGACGGCGCCATGTGGATCAGGCCACCCATCCAGTTCAAGGCGATCTGCGTTTTCATCAGCTGCGAGGCCACCATGGTGACGACTCGCCGGCACGGGTGGGCCGGCGACAGGCAGCGCATGGGTTCGCGAGCGTAGGGCGTCCGGTCCGTGCGGTACTGGCCGGGCTCAGGCGCGCCGGTATCCCGTGGGATGCGCATGTACTCGTCGGCCCACTCGTCGATCCACAGGTCTGGGTCAGGACGTAGCCCACGGAAATACGCCTCACGGTACGCACGGTCACCGTCAGGGAATTCCGTGGTCATAGGTCAGCTCGTTGTCATCGCTCGTTCAAGGTCGGACGAGGACATGCGCTCAGCCTCTTCCAGTGATTTACGGAGTGTCGCCGTCAGGTGCTTTTCGATGTCCCAGGGGTCGGTCATCGCTGCCAGCTTGTGGGACAACTGGGGCAACAGGCCGAACAACTGGTCACGCAGATGGCGCCCCGCGTTGTACGCCCCAAGCTCCACGGCATCCCTGGAAACCAGCGAGCTCTGTGCCTTGTGCAGTTCGATCTCAGCCAGTTGCGCCAGGTTGTGTTCGCGCATGGCGCGGGCCTTCTGGAAGTCATGGCTCTTGGCGGTAATGGGCTGCTGCGGCGCAGCCGTGTTAGTCGGCTCGACCAGAGGGGACAGTTGACTGTAAACGTCACGCTGGATCCGGTCCTGCTGGTGTCGAGCCGCGACGGCGGCCTTGCTGGGGTCGGCGGTTTCAAGAATCAGCGCTTCGGTTGCCAGCACGTCGACCCTCTTGCCATCCGGCGACAACACCAGGCGGTTGTTGTCTTTCAGCCAGGTGATGTAACTCGGTGTCCTGCCGATGCGAGCGGCGAAGGCGCTTTTTGAGAGGTAGAGAGGCAACATTTGAAGGAGATCCAGAGAAGAATGGAAAGGGGATTTACGGACATTCCCCCTCCGATTCGTTCTGGGAGTTGGAACTACTTGGCGAAGTGGGCTTCCATGTATGTCAGCAATGTCGAGGTAGTCAGCTGACTCTCGGGAAGCACCTCATGCTTAACATCCTCATCAGCTTCCTTGTTCGCCACCGCGATAGCGAATTCACCTGGCTTGCTTTCCATCGTCATAACGATGATTCGGTTCTTAGTGGCAGTGCAGTCGAGCACAGCAGAATGGCCGTCTCGAATATACAAAGGTCCACAAGACACCGATGCTCCGTCATAAAGTTCGGTAAAAACACTGACAGCCTCCGTCGCCGCCATCATCATCTGCTCACCAATTGCCATGTGTTCACCTCTTGCTTATGAAAAACACATGGAAACACATTCCTAGCGACCATGAATAGCCAAAAGCCACCACCAAAATCCTCATTGAAATTCAAAATTTCAACACGGCCACTTCAATTTCAAATCATTGAATTTCAGTAAGCTGGCAGCCCACCGGCTAACGCTTTCCCGCGGGTTTCATGCCCCGTGTCCCTCGAATGTCCCCAGGGTCCCCGGCGACTTTTCGGCGCTTCATTTTGGTGCAGACCACGTATCCCGTGGCCTCCAGCACATCATGCCTGACCGCTGCCCGAGGGCGGCACATCGCACACACCCAAACGCTTGGCGGCCCAGCGTTCGTACAACCCGATGGCGACATCGGCGCCAGCCATCGCGGTAAGGCATCCAATACTCCCCGCCGCCAGCACCGACATGCCCGAGGCGTGCAACAACATCATGGTGGAAAGCCCGCAGACCACGCAGGCCCCGGAGCGGAGCAGCAAGCGGCGAACCAAAGACCAACCGCTCACCCCCGCCTTGTCGGCCCGCCATGCCTCGCCGGAAATCCCGCCGACCAGGGACAGTAGGATCACCATCCAGACCGGCATCTCAATAAGCGCTTGCTGCTCGTTCGTCATCGCCCTACCCCATAAATGCAAAAACCCGGCGCAATGGCCGGGTTCAGTGTGGTGGTGTGTCCCGCTGCTTGCGGTCGCACCTATCAAAGATGGGTACTTTTTACAGGTGGATTATCATGGCAGCAAGCGGGTTTTAATGCCATGGAGCAATACGGGTGCGACATGGGTATGACGCAGGTGCAACGGAGGGACAACGCATTCAATCGGCTATCGCTTCTGGTGCCTTGTCTGACCTGTCCCACTATTCTGGATCGAAGTAGGACAGCTACAGGCGCCTGAATACGGGGCTCTGCCCTACTGTCCTACCTTTTTTACTTTTCTCTTGTGTATAGAGAGAAAGCTAAAAGCACGCGTGCGCGCCATGGGCGCGATCACGTGCCCGCTATGCTCATGTGTGCGTGGGGCGGGTGGAGGTTGGACAGTAGGACAGGTCAACAACGGCGCGGCCTGCGCCTGTCCAACTGCGCTAAATGGCAGTCGGACAAGGGCGGACAGTAGGACAGAGGCACGCGCAGTGACGCCGAGGGTCATGCAGCCTTCCCCATCAGCATGCCGTCGATGGAGACGTGGGCTTCGTGAAGGCGCCGGTAATAGGTCGGCGCACTGCAACCGCAATGCAGCATCTTCTGCGAGAGGAAGCTTTCGTGGTTGCAGTAGTGCTCACGCACGACGACAGACAGGTGCGGCGGCAAGTGCTTGTTGACGATCAGCTCGATGTCGGCCGATTCATCCAGCAGCACCCGACTGCCGCGTGTGCCGCGTATCAGCTCACCCTTGCACTCCATCAGCATGGCGATCATGTTGCCGCCACTCGGCCCTCCCATGTTTTCCGGCATGGGTGAGTGCAGATCCTGCGCCCATAGTTTGAGCATCTCGTCGATTCGCTTAATCATCGAAGCATGGCTCCTCGATCACCGACTGCTGCAACGCAGACGCACGCCCCCAGCCCGCAGGCTTTTCATAGGCCCATGGCCGCACCCCGCTCTTGGGCAATGCCGGCATGCGCCGCTTGCGCCAACCCAACCGATGCATGATCGCCCCGACCCGCATCTGCTCGGGCTTGCCCCAGTGGCCGAAGTCCAGCTTGAGCGCCTGAGTGAGGATCTCGTTGCCGGTGGCGGTTTCGCCGATCTGCGACTCTTCCATCCAAGCCAGGATCGGCCCTTCCCATTCATCCACCACAAAGCGCTCGTCTTGAGCCTCGGCGAACATCTTCGATTCGTCCTTGTTCACCCACCAGATGTCGCCGGCCTCAAAGCAAAACAGCGCTTCTGCCCACAGCTGGTCGCGGATCTCGCGCAGTTTCTCCAGGTCGACCTTGTTGCAGAACACCGGCCAATAGCGGCGGTTGCCCGTGGCGTCCTTGAGGTATTCCTCTTGGTTGGTGGTGCCCACGAAAACACACTGGCGTGGCACGTCATTCGTTCTGCGGCCGTAGCTTTCGCGGTAGGTGTCGGTGGACGCGGAGAAGAACTGCTTGGCCTTGGTGCTTTCGGCCTTGTTGAAGCTGTCCAGCTCGCCCAGCTCAACGATCCACTTGCCGCGAATCGCCTGGAAGCTGTCCTTGTCGCCGAGTGCAAAAGGTGTGTCCATGAACCACTCGCCGCCGAGGACGCCCATGGCCGTGGACTTACCAGCGCCCTGCCCGCCTTCGAGGATCATCACCGAGTCAGCCTTGCAGCCTGGGCGCATTACCCGAGCGACCGCAGAGATCAGCCAGCGCTTGCCGACCTTCGCCGAGTACTCGCTGGCATGAACGCCCAGCACGTCGGTCAGCCAGGTTTCGATACGGGGTACACGGTCCCACTCCAGCTTCCCGAGGTACTCGCGCACCGGGTGGAAGGCATGGTCGTGGGCTACCACGCTGACCGCCTCGATCACATGGGAGGCTTTGACCCGCAGGTTGTATTGCTGCGCGAGCCATTTCATGACGCGCATGTCGTCGATATCGGCCCAATCGCCGGCACCGCCGCCGAAAGGCGCAGACCGCAGTTTGACGATCTTGGAGCTGAAGACGCTGTAACCGATGACACCGGCCCAGCGCTCGTCGTTGCTCAGGATCAGCTCGACGTTTTGCATGTGCGCGATCATGGAGCCGTTTTCGGTGCGGGCGAGCTGGTCCTTCCAACCACCCGCTGCAGGAGGCTTGACCACCGCCAGCACCTGTCGGCGGACGGCCTCCAAACCTTCGGCGACGTGCAGGTCGTTGAAGTCGGTCCACTTGATCTCGCGCTCGCTGGAGAACACCGGCGCCACCACTTGACCGCCGACGACCAGCGCGGCGTTGGCGGCCTTTTCTTCGCCTGGGTTCCAGGCGTCACCGTTGGGGCGTTTGGTCTTCCAGTCATCGTCTCGGCAGATGATCAACGGGCAGCCGGGGAAACGTTCGCGCATGGCCTTGGAGACCGGCAGCAGGTTACCCGCGTCGAATGCGATGGCGACTGTGAGCGAAGTCGCCATGTGCAGGCTTGCGCCCGTGGCGTAGCCCTCACACACCAGCACCGGCTCGCCGGGTTCAGGGTGTGGGCCGATCAGGTGGAATGCGCCTTCCTTCGACATACCGTAGGGCCAGTAGGCTTTATCACGCCCGGTGTCCTCTTGCTTCGCGGGGAAGATCACCTGCAGGCCAACGATCTGGTCGCGCACGTTGCACATGGGCACCAAAAAAGCGCCGGTACGTGGCGCATAGCGAACCTTGAAGCCGACGATCTGCTTTCGATCCAAGTAGGCGCTCTTGCCCTTTTCCGGCATACGCTTGAACAGTCCGGCAGCGCGGTTGGCCGCTCGACGTGACGCGTTGGCCGCGATCTCGGCGGCCTTGCGCTTAGCGTCCTCCTGGCGAGCGCGCATGACTTCGCGCTCCTCGGGGCTCATGCGTCCGGCTTTGACCTTGATCTTCTGGGTCTCGCCGGAGCGCCAGTCACCGAAGCTGCCGAAGATCAGCGTCTCGTCTTTTTCGGTGCGGTGTTCATGGATGACGTACCAGCCGTTCTTTTCCTTGCCTTTGTCCTGGGTGGTTTTGCAGCGGGTGAGCTTGCCGAAGACCAGGGGTTGGGCGGGTTCAAGGCCGTAGTCTGCGAACTGGTTGAGAACTTCATCGAGCATAACGAGCAGCCCTCATATCATCAGCGGCCTGGCACACAACGCAGAGCGTGCAACCAGGCTGGGCCAAGCGGCGGGCTTCCGGGATTGCGTTATCGCATTCATCACAGAACATCAGGGAATGCAGGACGGTTTTGGGCATGAGGGCCAAGCGTGCGGCAACGGCTTGATCAATCCGCTCCTGCACCAGGTCATTTGCAAAATCAGCGATATCAGCCACGGTCCGTACCCCGAGTCGTCTGGTTGACGTATTTTGCTCGGTTGAACATCCCCAGCAGCCCCTGGATGCCGCGAAACACCTGCAGGCGAATCTCGGCCAGTTCCTGATCACTCACAACGCCGTCGCCAATGCTCTTGGCCCAGGTGTCGGCCAGATCGGCCACCTGCCGGAAGTACGAGGCCATCCCGGTGGTCAGCGTTTCGGGCATGTCGCTGGTGTAGGTTTCTGCCAGTTCCTGCCAAGTCGTATCACCGACCAAAGCATGCACCGCATCGAGAATGCGGCGATCCTTGGTCAGTTCGAGGATCTCGCCGAACTCTTGGACGTTGACGGTGTGTGAAGGATGAGTGGGAGACAACTTGTGCTGCAGCGTGGTGGCATTTCGACCGGTGGTGGCTGCGATTGCAGCGGCACCACCGGGATAGTCCCGTGCGGCGTGGTACAGGGCTAATTCGAGCGTCAGAACTTCCCTTTGCGCTCGGTCAACACAGCTTAAAGCTACTCGGCTCATGGCATTAATCCTACGAAGTTGCCAGTGCCCCGCGACATGCAGTGGTGATACATTTGCCGCGTGGCTTGAAAGGGCCCAAACGCCGGCCAGATCTTAGGGATCGAAACCGGCACCGTGCCGAGGCGAACAATCCGTTGCTCACCTCTGGCGCAACAGCTGCCTAATCTGTGGTGGAAAAGGCAGCAACCCAAGACATCCGTGTCTTGGCAGCGCGATAAAGGGAGGTGGTTTGCATGTGGTGTGCCCTCCTACCTTCGTCGCGACCCGACAGCACTGTGGTGGTGTGTGCCGGGAGGAACTGGGCGGCCCTTGGGTCGCCTTTTTTCTATCTACACTGCAGCTTTCTGCGGAGCCGATGCATTGAGCAACCAGGCAGCATCAAACGCGTTGCCCTTCTGCTCTGCAGCGGTCGCCAAAAGTTTTGCGTAGTGGGTTTCACCGGTGTAATCGGTGCGGGGAAGACTGGCAGCCAAGCGCCATTTGTTGAGCGCCTGATAGCTCCTTTCACACACCTTGGCGGCGGCACCAATGCCGCCTACTGCTTCAAATGCGAACGCGATGGCGTTCGGAAAATCTGCGGGGTCCAACATGGCAACCTCCATTTATCAACTCGCGGTTGATATTAACATCAACTGACTATTGCGCAACCCCTGTGAGAGTATCAACTCATGGTTGATAAGAACGAGCTACGGGCAGCTTTCACGGCGCGCCTTCACGAAGCACTCGACGATGCCGGTGTACGCACCCGGGGACGTGGGGTGGATATTCATAAGCATTTGCTCAAGGTTGGGGCTGAAAAAAGTACTCAAGCTATTAGTAAATGGCTGAATGGAGAATCTATTCCTGAGGCTGACAGCATGGCTGTGCTGTGTTCGTGGCTGAGGGTTCGCCGCGAATGGCTTGAATACGGGGTTCTACCGAAAGAGCAAATCGGAGCCAGCAATGTTCATTTGATTGCTAAAGGAAGTGAAAGCAATGTAAGGGAAGTAACACGCCGTTTCGGAAAAGTACCACTCATTTCTTGGGTTCAGGCGGGAGCGTGGTGTGAGGCTAACTTCGAGCAACACGACGGTGAAAGCTGGTTATCCTGCCCTGTTCCCATCAGTGAAGCCGGATATGCCCTCAAGGTGCAAGGAGACTCTATGACTAACCCAGGGCCGGGGCGCAGCTATCCAACTGGATGTATAATCTTTGTTGATCCTGAAGCCGAAGCTATGACGGGTGATCGGGTTATAGCGCGTGTTCCACGCACAAATGAAGCGACTTTTAAAGTTTTGGTTGAGGATGCAGGTCGACAGTTTTTAAAACCTATCAATCCGCAATACCCTATAATAGATATTACTGAAGAAACCCACATCTGCGGGAAAGTAGTCGGGTCGTTTATACCGGAATAATCGGAAATTAGCATTCCGCCTCCCGACTAAATTTCGCATCATGTCTTTTTCTTTCCACTTCCAACATAAACCATTCAATACCTTTTTCTTCATATTGCAAGAAGCATTCTTCAAGCTCTTGTGACGACTGCGGATAAAGCGTCTCACTAAACAAACCATACAACTGTATAGCACAAAAAATACATTGGCTGGCTATTTCTTCTGCCTTCCAATTAGGCCACATCACATCACCAAGTGATGGCGATACAGCGCCATGGACCAAAGTTGAACGAGCCTCATACACTTCATTTAAGACTGAATCGGATCCAGAAGCGCAATGACATTCAAAATCTACTAACACCTTTGACACTCGAGATACAAATCTCTTCTTGAAACTTGATGAAAATGAGCCGAAGTAAAGCCTTTCGATTGCAGTAACATATTTCAACACTGAGGCGGCTGGAGACGACTCTTTAGCCGCGTCGCCAAACCAATTCACAGCATCCAATAGACGATTACTAAGCTCTGAATATTGTCCAAATTTGCTTGTATGGCTTATGACCGAACCTAAGATATGCTTAATCTCAAGGGCTTCATTATTCAGGAAATCATACCAATTCGTGGGTCCAGTTGGGGCACGAACTCTAGAAGCGATAGAACATTTTATTTTACTATCTTCGGACCAGATCTTTGCAGAGCTTAAAGGACTTCCTAAATCATAGCCAAGCCGAACCCACTTTGTGCTATTAGCACCAAACAAAACCCGAGTGACATTTAACGCTGTATTGCAATGAAATAGAGCCCATTCATATGACGTCTCAAAATCACACTGACCCACTTTGACACTGGCAACCCAAGGAAATTCTCTATAATACTCCATAGAGCGCCCTTCGTAATAATCCAAAGTACTAAGTGTTTCCCCCTGAGAATCTTCATTCAGCGAATTTTTAAATACCTGCAGAAAAACTTCAGTCTTAGTAAATTTTACAGGACCAATCCAAAAAGTATCTGGACTATCAAACACAAAAAAATTGCAAGGCACATGATGCTCAAACTCTCGCGCCGTTGAAACCATCGCACATATTACTTTTATAAAATATGGCTCACAACTTTCCCTTTCGACCGCCTTCAAATCCTTGACAAAAAAATCAACAAATATTGACTGCAATGTTTTCTTAGTCAAATCAAATGAAAACTTCCCCTTCAATCCGGCATCATATTTCAAGATCAGTTCGCACAACTCATTAAAGCAGTCATTACCAATCTCTCCATAGGGCAAATACTTACCGCTAGGAGAAGTCAGATGATAAAAACTACTATACCTGTTAGCGGCCTGATACTTCTTAAGCTCCTCGAAAGACATCCTGTTAAATCTAACTATTTGAGCTTCAATTTTCCTAAGAACCTTGAACGCATAGTTAGCAAATTTAACAACGGGTTTAGAAGCTATATTTTCCTGAACGTTATCCATAATTTCAAACTCCCTAATTTTATAAATCTTATCAGCCTCATCCGTGGGTGTCTTCCCGGAGGAATGGGTCCGAAAAAAATATCAACCAGTAGTTGTTGACACAAAACAACCACTGGTTGATATTTGTCTCACTCTTCCACCACAGAGCGAGGCAACACCATGCACACCACAGCCACCCTGCACGTCCATCCGGCCGCAGCCAATCCCTCCCGCATCTTCGAGGTCCGCCGCCTGGCGCAAGACTGCGGCTGCGCCTTCATCGCGTCCAAACCCAAGTTGAAACAGCGCTACGCACCCGCCCCCTTCGATCCAAACGGCGGAGGGCACGCGGCATGAAAAAGTTCACACTCGACAACCGTACCCTGACCCTGCTCAAGGCCCAGGTCAGCCTGACCCAAACCTTCAACCACCTCCTACGAGCCGAAACGCAGCGTGAGGCCTTGGCGTTCCGCCTGAATGTCGAGCGCCGCAAAGTCGACACGCACTTCACCGTTGAGCTGGGCAGCGAACGCCACACGCTGACCCTGACCAATACCAAGAAGATGCACCTCAAGCTTGCGGACTTCATTGAGGAGATCGTCAACGGGCCAACCAACCCAACCGATCCATTCTCTCTGCCGCACGCAGAGCGCCGCTACGGCGTGTTCGAGACCGAACACAAGCAGCAGGTATTCGACCTGGTGCAAACCGGCGGCGCCATTAGCCTCGATATGGGCTTCGAGCAACCGATCAACTTGGCAATCCACCGTAGCAAAACCCGCGCCGGCATTACCACCATCATGAGCATCGGCGTCAGGAAGCCTCGCACCAAGTGCTTCACGGTGTATGGCAGTGACGTGGAGATCTACTCCATGGTGGCCGAATCCATCACCCACCTGGCTGCCGTGGCGACACCCGCCGCGCATGCAGCCTAGGAGGCCGCGATGGAACGTAGCCTGGAAAAAGCCGCCAAGTACTTCGGTCTCACCCGCCCCAAGCTGATCGCGCTCATGCGTGAAAAGGGCTTGCTCAACGACAGCAACTTACCGGCCTTCCCCGTCCGTGATCGCGAATACCTGCGGGTCAAGGACAGCAACTGGTACCACGAGAAAGCCGGCATGCAGTACAGCCAGTCAACCAAGGTCCGACAAGCCGGCATGCCCTGGCTGGCGAATCAGCTCGGCCTCGAACTGCCAGCCGTCCCGGAAGATAACCGTGAGGTGGCCTAGGGAGTACGCCCGCCAGATCGTCGCCATGGGCACACGCGAGGAGCGCAACGCTGCGCTTCTCGAAGTGCCGGAGCATCTGCGGGAGCTGACCAAGCGCCATTGCCTGAATGCCTGGAACCACCCTTCACGACTGAACCGCAAGGAGGCCGCCGCCCATGAGCAACACCGGTCAAACACCGCTACGACTGCAACCCGCACCGGATAGCGCAACCGTCGAGATGCTGCACCAACTATTCGGCGACGTGCTTATCCCCCTGGAAAAGCTGCGCGTGCATTACTTCAAGAACCTCAACGAAAAGACCTTTACCGAGGCGATCAACAGCGGCCGGATTCAGCTGCCGGTGACCACGCTGGATCACAGTGTGAAGGCGTTGCGGTACGCGCACATCAAGCACGTCGCGGCACTGATCGATATCCGCGCCTACAGAGCAGACGAGGAAATGCCGCGCCCGCAAAACGATTTAACCGAGCTAGACCAGTAACCCCAACGGCTGCCACCACCAGCCAACGTAACTACCAGGAGCACACCACATGACTGCAATTCAAATCTGCGCATTGATCAGCATCGTAATCGCCGCCGGCATCCTCTACTGGATCGGCTATCGAGGCGGCCTCACAGATGGCAAAAATGATGGCTACGACGAAGGCCATTCCGACGGGTACGCATTGGGCCGTGAAGAAGCTTCAGCCGCATACGCAACCTCTCTCAATAAGATGTCAGATCAATGCATGCGCACCGAACTCCTATTGAGCCGGGAACCGCAAGACCGTTACACCCTTCTCGCCATTGCCGAGAAGCTGAAGCTCGCCGCAGACACCTTCCGCGCCGTCAGATCCGAAAGCCAAGCAGTGCAGGCACTTGCCCTATGTGACAAGGCACGGAATATGGCCGCCCTGATGGACCGTTTCGAGCTGAAGGGGGACGCCGTATGAGCCAAGCCATCCCCATGCTGCGCCTGACACCCCAAGCCGCCGGTACGCTGCAGCAGCAATACGCCAACACCACCAAGGAACTGCGCGCACTGACCCGCTACAGCAAAGAGTTTGACCGCCAGTTGAAAGCCCTGATCGGTTACGAAGCTCTGAGCCAATTGCACAAGGCGACCGACAACGCGTTGCTGCTGGCCGACCTGGTGAGGGAAGCCGCATGAACTGGATCCTTACCTCCACCGGCAAGCGCTTCGACTTGTTCGAGCCTGATGCCGACATGATCGACCCACGGGACATCTCGCACGCGCTGGCCCACCTGTGCCGATTTAACGGCCACACCCGCGAGTTCTACAGCGTGGCCCAGCACAGTTGCATCGTCGCCGAGCTGGTGCCGGAAGAGCACAAGCTTGCGGCATTGCTCCACGACGCGACCGAGACGTACCTGGGTGACATGACCCGCCCGCTCAAGCAGTGGATCTCTGCCTACCGGCACTTCGAGGATGTTATCTGGGAGCGTGTTTGCGAACGCTTTGACCTGGCTCTTGATCTTCCCGCCTGCGTACACCAGGCCGATTTGATTGCACTGGCAACCGAACGCCGCGACCTCATGCCAACCGATCCGGCTATCTGGGATTGCTTGGTCGGCATCGAACCCATGGTTGAAACCATCCGCCCATGGCCTGCCGCCGAAGCCCGGCTCACCTACCACCAGCGGCTGATGGACCAACTCGCAATCGAACACCGGAGGAAAGCGGCATGAAGAACCACCAGGACAACATCAGCGCCCTGCCCGCTTTGCTCAGCACGGCAGGTAGCGTCGACACGCTAGAAACAAACAGCCTCTGCTGCGCAGCAGCAGGCATTATTGCTCCTTCCAGCGCCACTGCCGAGGCACTTATACCCCACGAAAAGCTGCGCGGGGCAGCGCTCGCTGATGCAACGCTAAACGCTCAGGAGCGCCCGCTCGCGCAGCCTGTCGCGGTGTATAAGCGAAAGAGTAAGATTGCGCTAACGTCTGGTTTGCTCAAGACCAGCGTCTGCCGCGAGGCCACACGCAATATTTTCAATGTTTCTCCGATGTTGCTCGATCTTCTTTCGATATCCCGAAAAATCTTGAATGTCCGACCAAAGTACGCCGCTTTTGAACCGAAGAGCCGCTTCGAACGAGGTGCAGAACTTATCCAGATACCCTTTGAGCTGGAGGACCTCGCGAATTACTTGCAAGGGCGTAGATACAGAGATGAAGGTCGAAAAGTCACTTCGAATAGTTTCCAAATTTCGCAAGTGAGAATGAACGGACTCGTACTCCAATGCCGCCCCATAAAACCCCTTAGCCACCTCGCCAAACTGCCAAGCAATTGTTTCTGCGATATAAGCAGCACTACATTCTTGCTCAAGCTGCTTCTGACGCTCCGCCTCGCGTTCTATTTTATGGGTACGATTCGCGACCGCAAACGCACCAAGAATAGCCCCAATCGATCCAATCGCTTGGACCCAAGCAGCGGCTGTATCGGTAGGCCATTGCCTAAAAACCAAGACTGCGGCCGCACCGATGAGCAGTGCACCAGGAGGAGAGACCGCAGCTTTGTAAACCGTGCTGATCTTAAAGCTGACCAAATCAGGAAACATCAATGGCTCCTTGCCATATTTCAATCACTTAGCTTGAACACTTTCCCATTTCAAGTCCACGGGGGTGGAAAGTGACTTCCTTCGATCCCTCCCCTATCAGATCGGCCGTAAAAACCCAGTTCGGCTTGGATTTCGCCGGCGAAATCCGCGTAGACCTCTTCGCCGGCGGTGGTGGCGCAACCATGGGTCAGGAGATGGGCACCGGCATGCCAGTCGATATCGCCATCAACCACAACCCTGACGCCATCAGCATGCACAAGCGCAACCACCCAAGCGCCGAGCACTACATCACCGATGTCTACGACGTGTGCCCGCGTGTGGCGACTCGCGGCCGTCCAGTTGCCCACCTGCACGCCAGCCCTGAATGCACCCACCACAGCCTCGCGGCCGGCGGCCAGGCGCGCAGCACTACCAGCCGTTCGCAATCGTGGGTCATCCTTAAATGGGGCGGCCAGGCCAGCCCTCGCATGATCACCATGGAAAACGTCGTACAGATCCTCCAGTGGGGGCCACTGATCGCGAAACGCTGCCGCAAGACTGGCCGAGTGGTCCGCCGCGACATGACCGTCGCAGCTACCGGCGAGCGAGTGCCAGTACAAGATCAATACCTGGTGCCCGACCCTAAGCGCAAAGGACGAACCTGGCGCCGCTTCGAAAGCATTTTGCGGTCCATGGGTTATGACCTGATGTACGGCAAACTCAAGGCCTGCGACTTTGGCGCAGCAACCACCCGCGAGCGCTTGTTCCTTATTGCACGGCGTGACGGCCAGCCACTGCACTGGCCGGAACCGACACACTTCAAGAACCCAGCCAAGGGACAGTCAGCCTACCGGACTGCCGCCAGTTGCATCGATTGGTCGATCCCATGCCCGAGCATTTTCCTCTCCAAGGAAGAAGGCCGCGCTGCAGGCGTCAAACGACCGCTGGTGAACAACACCATGGAGCGCCTGCGCAAAGGCGCAAAGCGCTACGTCCTTGAGCACAAGAACCCATTCATTGTCAGTGTTAATCACAGTGGCAACGACCTGGCGCGCTGCCAATCCGTGGAAGATCCCGCGAAGACAATCACCGCCGCGCAGGGATTTGCACTTGTCACGCCCCAGCTCGCGCCCTTCATCACCGAACATGCCAATGGCAGCAGCCAGCGCAATATGCCGGGTGATGATCCTTTGCGAACCATCTGCAGCGGCGTCAAGGGCGGGCACTTCGCACTGGCCGTGGCCTACGTCGCCCAGCACAACGGCGGGTACAACGAAACGCCCGGGCACCACCCCGAGAAACCGCTGACGGCGATTACCACTACGGGCAGCCAGCAACAGATAGTCACCGCACACCTAACGACGCTCCGGAGGAATTGCATCGGCCGGGGCATGGATGAACTGGTACCGACCATCACTGCCGGTGCGGAGCACCACGCACTAGTCGAGTACAAGCTCGCTCCAGAGGTCGAGGCCAGTGCCATGCGTGTCGCTGCATTCCTGATGGGCTATTACGGAAGCGACAACACCTACGACCTGCGTGACCCGGCTGCAACCATCACTACACGGGACCGCCTTGCACTCGTCAAAGTGACTATCAAGGGCGCCCCATACGTGATCGTCGACATCGGAATGCGCATGCTCACCCCTCGTGAGCTTTATCGTGCACAGGGCTTCCCCGACAACTATGTGATCGACCGCGGGCACGATGGCCGCAGGTTCAGCAACAAGACACAGGTGCTTATGGTGGGCAACTCAGTGTCACCATGGCCCATGATGGCGCTGCTCAGCGCCAATAAAGACCCTGAACAAAGCACATATGCGGGAGAAGCAGCATGAACACCCTGTTTCTCCTAATGGCGCAATATGATGGTCGGGCTGTTGTCCCAATAGATATAGTCTGTGCAGACTACATGAATCTAACTGTTGAAAAATTTAAACGAAAACGCCTAGATGGCGAGATTGATATTCCAATTATTAGATTAGGGGCCAACTCCCAAAAAGCAGCGCTAGGAATTCACCTTAAAGACCTTGCTGACTACATAGACCGACAAAGAGAAAAAGCTGCCAAAGAGCAAAACCAACTTATGGGGCGTGCAGCGTAGAAAAACAAGGGGCGAAAGCCCCTTAGTTTATCTTCCACAACCATACCAACGGCGCTGCGGCTTATTTTGCTCTATGAAATCCCCATACTTACCAAGCAAAAGATTAGCCTTCACCAACGTATATATTTGAGAAAACTTAGCTTTCGCCGAATAGTATCTTTGTAGGTACTCACCAGAAAAGCAAAAATAGTTGTCATCCAAATTCACACCTAAAGCGGAGAACTCACTCATCAAGGTTTGAATTTTTTCTTCAACTGAAGCAGCAACCTGTTCTTGACTGAGTAATCGCTGTCCAGCTTGAAGCCTTTGCGTCGAATCCAGCAAAGACTGTTCTCTAGCACCCAGCTCAATCTGTTGCTTAGCAATCTCTTCGTCAGTGCGTGCGATAAGAAATTCGCGCTTTTGCAATTCTAATTCACGTTTCGCCTGTTCAACAGAAGAGTTAGCCTTTTCTTTCTCAAACTCTACTTTCAGATCATTAAGTACTACACGCTCATGCGCTAAACGCTTAGATTCAACCTCTTGATCCTTTTGCACGTCCAATAATTTCAACCCAATCCCTGCATAGATAGTAGCCACCACCAATATCCCCACCAGGTTCCGCTTGAGATATGCAGCCAGTCTCTTGAAATCAAAGTCAACCATTACCCGTTTTCCTTACGTTTTTATACGGTCACCAAGACACGGCTCAACCAGCTCCAGTTTTCATATAGATCACCACGACCACGAAGATGAGTATATCGACGAAGAGAATTCCAATCCCTGTGCCCAGATACGCTTGATACTCTAGGTATATCCCAATCCATCTCAAATAAACGACTCACACCCTCATGCCTCAGGTCGTGAAAATGCAAGTCTTCAATTCCCAGCAAAGGGCATGCGCGAGTAAAAGAGGCCGATATTGACTTCGCATTATATGGAAAAATCTCTCGCTTAACTTTCGGCATTGCGTGAAGGATCGCCCATGCCTCGTCAGGCAAATAGCACCACACATCGTTACCGATCTTCTGCCCTGGGTTTTTCATATCCCTCACCAAGACCGCCTGCATAGCACAATCAACATCTTCCCACCGAATTCGAGTGATCTCCTCCTGCCGGCGCGTGGAGAAAAGCGCAAAGGCGATCATCTTCGGCATGTGGATAGAGTCCGGCCGGCGCTTCTGCATCTCGAAAAAATGCCCCATGAGCTTATCCAGCTCCTCGAGCGTTGGCCGGCGATTACGCTCCTTGCTCTTGCTGACCATGCCAAGCTTGCGCAAGACCTTGCGAGCATCAGGCATTGCATGAGGATCGACCTCATAGCCCCATGCTGGCCGTGCCACAGACAACACAGCGCCCAGGTGCGACAGATCATTACCAACCGTCTGTGCCTGCACCCCGCCGCCTTCCTCGCTCATCCGCCACTGCGCGTACTCCACCAGCTTCTGGCTGTTCAGCGCTGCATCATCCAACTCACCCAGCCAGGTATCCTTGATCGCGCTCAACGTCGCGCTCTTGGTCTTTCCCAGCGGCCGGATCTTCTCGTACTCTTCCAGGTACTGCTCGATCATCTTCTTGATCGTTGCCCCCTTCCGATTCGCCCGCTCAATAGCACCTGGCTGGGCCAGCTCGGTCTCCCGTCGCTTGATCCAAGCCTGGGCGACCTGCTTACGGTCGAAGGTTTGGCTTTCCTGATAAACTGTCTTGCCATCCCGATTGATCCGTATCTGCGCCGTGTAGGCTATCGAGTTGTCCTTGCGCTTACGTGCTGTGATCGTGCCCATTTCCAGTTGCTACATTGGCGAATTCGATCGCTACAATGTAGCAACGGACTCTAGAAAACAAGGGAAAATGGGTAAAAACCGCTGTATAAAAGATCAGTATTAATGAATTCTGAAAAAGCCGTACCTCCAGTAAACGCTAGCCCTTCCCGCTCAGAGCTGTCGCGCCGGTTTAGCGTGGCGCCGATGATGGATTGGACCGACCGCCACTGCCGGTTCTTCCTGCGCCTGCTCTCCAAACACGCCCTGCTCTACACCGAGATGGTCACCACCGGCGCCATCCTGCACGGCGACCACGACCGTTTCCTGCGTCACAACGAAGCCGAGCATCCACTTGCACTGCAACTGGGCGGTAGTGTTCCGGCTGATTTGGCGGCTTGTGCCCGCATGGCCGAAACCGCCGGTTACGACGAAGTAAACCTGAACGTCGGCTGCCCAAGCGACCGCGTACAAAACAACATGATCGGCGCAATCCTGATGGCGCACCCAGCCCTGGTTGCCGATTGTGTGAAGGCCATGCGTGACGCGGTATCGATTCCGGTAACGGTAAAGCACCGTATCGGCATCAATGGCCGGGACAGCTACGCCGAGTTGTGTGATTTCGTCGGGACGGTGAAGGACGCAGGGTGCACCAGCTTTACCGTGCACGCGCGGATTGCGATTCTGGAGGGGTTGTCGCCGAAGGAGAACCGCGACATTCCGCCGTTGCGTTATGACGTCGCAGCGCAGTTGAAGCGGGACTTCCCGGATCTGGAGTTCATTCTCAACGGCGGGATCAAGACGCTGGAGCAGTGCCATGAGCATTTGCAGACGTTTGATGGGGTGATGTTGGGCCGGGAGGCTTATCACAATCCGTATTTGCTGGCGGAGGTGGATCAGCAGTTGTTTGGCAGTGAGGCGCCGGTGATCAGTCGGGCGGAGGCGTTGGTGCAGTTGCGGCCTTATATTGCACAGCATTTGGCGAGCGGTGGCTCAATGCACCATATCACTCGGCATATTCTGGGGTTGGGTACCGGTTTTCCGGGGGCGCGCAAGTTCAGGCAGTTGTTGTCGGTGGATATTCATAAGGCGAGTGATCCTTTGGCATTGCTGGATCAGGCGGGGGCTTTGCTGGAGGGGCGATGAGGGTCAGTTGATATAGGGGGGTCGGGCTGCCGTCATCGCTGGCAAGCCAGCTCCTACAGTAGATCGAGTCGCCAGTAGCAGTTGGGTTGAACCTGCCAGCCGTTTTGCCCTCCTATTGAGCAGTACGGCCGGTCTTTCAAACGGCTGTTTTCAGGTTGTTGCCCTCGCAAACGATCGAACGCATTTGCGCCCTTGAGCGCCTGCCAGCGCTCGGGTAATGTCATCAGACCCACAGGACAGAGCACGCCCATGACTTCCAAGCTGGAACAACTCAAGCAATTCACCACTGTCGTTGCCGATACCGGCGATTTTTCCACCCTCGCCAAGCTCAAGCCACAAGACGCCACCACCAACCCTTCCCTGCTGCTCAAGGCTGCGTCAATTCCGGGCTATGCCAAGCTGCTGGATGAGGCCGTGCAAGACTGCAACGGTGACGTGGGCCTGGCCAGCGACCGTTTTGCGGTGGCGGTGGGTCAAGAGATTCTCAAAGTGGTGCCAGGCCGTATCTCCACCGAGGTAGATGCCCGCCTGTCGTTCGACGAAGCCGCTATTCTCAAGCGCGCACACCGCCTGATCGAGCTGTACGACAAAGCCGGCGTTGGCCGTGATCGCGTGCTGATCAAGATCGCTTCCACCTGGGAAGGTATCCGCGCTGCCGAGAAGCTGGAAAAAGAAGGTATCCAGACCAACCTAACCTTGCTGTTCTCCTTCGCCCAGGCTGTGGCCTGCGCAGAAGCTGGCGTGTTCCTGATCTCGCCGTTCGTGGGCCGTATCTACGATTGGTACAAGAAGGCCAACGGCAACGACTACACCGGTGCTGAAGATCCGGGCGTGCAGTCGGTGACGCGCATCTACAACTACTACAAGGCCAATGGCTACAAGACCGTGGTGATGGGGGCGAGCTTCCGTAACCTGAGCCAGATCGAAGAGCTGGCGGGCTGTGATCGCCTGACCATCAGCCCGGACCTGCTGGAGAAGCTGGCAGCGGATGAAGGCAAGCTGGAGCGCAAGCTGTCGCCAGGCCATGCCGGTGAAGCCCGTGTGCACCTGACTGAAGCGCAGTTCCGCTGGGAGTCCAACGAGGACGCGATGGCGACTGAGAAGCTGGCGGAAGGGATTCGTCAGTTTGCTCGCGACCAAGAGAAGTTGG
The DNA here is from genome assembly GCF_003970195.1 of Pseudomonas sp. C 49-2. Classification (NCBI taxonomy): domain Bacteria; kingdom Pseudomonadati; phylum Pseudomonadota; class Gammaproteobacteria; order Pseudomonadales; family Pseudomonadaceae; genus Pseudomonas; species Pseudomonas sp. C 49-2. The sequence goes on along the minus strand of NZ_RXYG01000003.1, from coordinate 504,009 downwards.
AGGCGTTGCTGACTGCCAAGCTGTAAAAGGCAGCGACTGCAAAAAGGGCGGAACCTGTGAGGGTTCCGCCCTTTTTTATGCTGCCTGGACTGTCGCCATCGCTGGCAAGCCAGCTCCTACACAGGGGGCGTGGTTCGTCAGTGGCGTTCGAGGGCGTTGACGAGGTCGTGGAAGGCTTCGCGGTTGGACTCGTTGAGGCCCATCAGGATCTTGTGCGCTTCCAGCACCTTGACGCGAACGACTTCTTCGGACTGGTCTTGCGAAGGCAGGTCGGTCAGGCATTCCGGGCACGGAATCGGGCGGTCAACGATGTTGAACACCTGGTCGAAGCCCATGGACTGCAACAGACGGGTGATGTCTTCGTGGGTGGTGACCACAGTCGGCAACAGGCCAACCTTCTGCCGAGACAGAATGGACAACTTGGCCAACAGGCCCAGGGTGGTGCTATCGATGCTGCGGGTTTCGGTCAGATCGATCACGATCGCCGAGAAGTTCAGCGCTGTGAAGATCCGCTCAATCGTCGCATCCAGCGCCGAACACAAGGTCAGGCGCACTTCACCGACAAATTTCAGGACGAAGGTCCCGTCTTGCTCGGCGAATTGGATTCTTCCGGTACTCATCAAAGATTCCTGCTCAACACCAATAGGGCGATATCATCCGGCATCTCCCCTAGCGTGGCCAATCCAAAAACCTGCCGCAGGCCATCCAGGCTGCCGCCCGCCGACTTGACCTTTTGGGGCAAGGCGGCTTCTTTCTCTTTGAGTGTAGGCTCTGGAAGCAGGTCCAGGATGCCGTCTGACATCAGCGTTAGGCTGAACGTCGGCGGCAGTTCCAGGATATGGTCTTCGTAGGTGGCTTCATTGAACAAGCCTACCGGCAGACCACGGCCTTCCAGGTAACGCACACTGTCTGGAGTGTATAAAACCGGCATCGGCAGGTGACCGCCGATGCTGTAGGTCAAAAGACCGGTTTCTTCATCAATCACGCCGCCGACCATCGTCACGTGCTTGCCCAGCTTGCAGCTGATCAGGCCCCGGTTGATGTGGCCCAGCACCTCGGAGGGGGTAAACTCCGGCAAGGTGCCATTACGCTTGGATTCGAACAGCAGCCGTGTGGTCATGAACTTCAACAACACGGTAACAAAAGCAGAGGAAGCACCGTGGCCGGAGACGTCGGCCAGGTAGAACGCCACACGTCGCTCATCCACGCGGAAATAGTCGACAAAATCGCCCGACAGGTACAGCGACGGGATGATCTGGTGGGCAAATTGGAAGTCGTCGATGGTCCAGGGGCTGACCGGCAGCATGTTCATCTGCACCTGGCGACCGGCGTTCTGGTCTTCCTGGAGCAGGTTGAGGCTGGCTTCGAGTTCGCGGTTGGCGGTTTCGAGCTTTTCACGGTAGCGCTGGTTTTCCACCAGCAGGCGTGCACGATCCAGGGCACGGCGCACCGAGTGCTCCAGCACCGCCAGATCTTCCAGGGGTTTGATCAGATAGTCGGCGGCGCCCAGGCGCAGAGCTTCGACGGCATCGTTCATCACCCCGGCGCCCGACACAACAATCACCGGCGTCTGCGGGGCGAGCTCAGTCACCTGGCGAATCAGCTCCAGGCCGCCCATCTGGGGCATGCGCAGGTCGCAGATCACAAGGTCGGGCTGGTCGCGCTCGAATACCTGGAGACCCTGTTGGCCATTACTGGCCTGCAGGACGCTGAAGCCACTGTCTTCCAAATAGGCCGCGAGGCTCGCGCGCACTACTTCGTCGTCATCGATTATCAGCAGCGTGGCACTGGTTTTTTGCATGTGGGCAAACGGCGCCAGAATTAGGTTGGCGTAGGTGGCGCGACAATGGCCGGGCTCACGTACTGGATTCGCTTTCTAGCCTCTCTGTCCTACAAAGCATAGGGATTTTTCCCATGCACAAAGGTAAAGCAGAGGTGCCCTTCTAAGGCGCAGACGGTACTCCCATCCGTCAGGGGTTTCAAGCTCATGCCGATGGTCGCCGGGCGTCTTTACACCGCAAATCACCGGGAGTTATAAGAACAGGCACGACCACAACACAAAGTAAGGATGGAGCCCATGAGCGAACACGAGCGCGACTACGCCGAAAAACGCGATTTCATCCGCATGCGTGTGGATGCCGATGTGTCTCTGATCCATGCCGGGCAAGAGATTGCCGGGGTTTGCGTGGACCTTTCCAGCTCCGGCATGCAAGTGCAGGCGCCGCGCCAGTTCAACGTAGGCGACCGGTTGACGGTGCGCATCGATTCGGAGCACGCGGCGCTCAAGGGCCTGGAGGCGGACACCGAGGTGGTATGGACCAAAACCAGCGGTGACGACCAGCACCTGGGCCTCAAGATCCTGAAAATGCGCTGAAAACCGCGAACAAAAAAGGCGACCGCAAGGGTCGCCTTTTTCATTTCAAAACGTCACAGCTTAAAAGTCGTCGACGACCTTGCCGTCCTTGACCTTGAACTCGCGGTTCTGCAGGTAAGCGTTACGAATGAAGGTGTACTTGTCACCGGTGATCAGCTTCTCGCTGTCGAGCAGGCTGGCACGGGTGTCAACGATATTCAGGCCGAAGGTGCTGTTGCGCCAGCCGATGTCGTTCATGTAGCGGTACGGTTGGGTGTAGCTGTCCACGTACTTGGACGGCGCATCACGCAAGGTGCTCGGGCCCAGCAAAGGCAGCATTACGTATGGACCGCTGCCTACGCCCCAGTAGCCGAGGGTCTGGCCGAAGTCTTCATCGCTGCGCTGCAGCCCCATTTTGGTGCCGACATCGATAAAGCCCAGCACGCCGAACGTGGTGTTGACCAGCAAACGGGCCGTGTCTACACCGGCCTTTTCGGGCTTGAGCTGCAGCACATTGTTGGCCAGGTTGCCCACATCACCGATGTTGCGGAAGAAGTTGTGAACGCCATCCTGAACGAATTGCGGGGTCACGAACTGATAACCCTGGGCCAGTGGCTTGAGGGCATAGGTATCAACGGTGTCGTTGAAGGTGAAGATCGGGCGGTTGACGCTTTCCCATGGATCGTCTTCCGATGCAGCCTGTGCAGCGAAAGGCGCCAGCAGGACAGTGGCACACACCGACAGCTGAGCGAAGTAGTGGCTCCAGCGCATAGCTTTTGCTCCTTGAATGGTCTGTCATGGGCGCTATGCCCTGAATAAGGCCGTCAGTATATGACGGAAGTCGCCAATTAGGCAGCAACTAGGAAACGTCAGACCAAAAATGGACAAAATTCCTACAATTAACAATCCTGTCATCGACTTGTCATCCTGACCCGATAGCGTTGGCGCTATTTCAGGGATGTCGACATGCCTCACGCCGAGATAGCCATCGCCAGCGCTCCTGCGTTGACTGCCGTTCTGTTTGGCCTGAGTGGCTGCCTGGTGGACTTCGGTTCCCGTGCCCGCACCGACTCACCCTCACCGGACTCCCAAGCCACACCAGGCGCGCTGAAAATCCTGCGCAGCCTCCAAGACCAAGGCGTCCCTTGCGCCTGGCTGGATGAACTCCCCCCCGCCGTCACCACCCCGCTGGCCGCCACCCTGCCTGCGTGGGTCAAGGCGACATCACCCTCCTCGATTCGCTGGCCCGCGCCCCACGCCTGCTGGCAAGCCTTGATGGAACTCAACATCGAACGCCTGGAAGGCTGCGTCTTGGTCAGTGGGGAACCGCGCCTGCTGCAATCCGGGCTCAATGCCGGTTTGTGGACCATCGGGCTGGCCTCCTGCGGCTCGCTGTGCGGCATGGCGCCCGAACAATGGCAGGCGCTGAGCGAACAGGAGCGCGAGCTCAAGCGCGGCAAGGCCACCCTCGCGCTGTACGGGCTGGGCGTGCACTCGGTGATCGATCACCTGGGCGAACTCGGCACCTGCCTGGCCGACATCAGCCTGCGCCAGCTCAAAGGCGAGAAGCCCTGACACGGATCATGCACAGTCGACGCCAGTGGATTAATCTACAGGTCAGCCCGTAGACCTTTCTCGGCGTGCCGCGGTCTATGCCAGTGCCTATCGATAAAAGGAAACACGTCATGCCTGATCGCAAAAAACTGGAAGAACAGGTCGAAATCCTGCGCGGGCAGTTGGAACAGGAACCGCCGCTGTCGGAAGAAAAACGTGAAGCGCTGGAGGCCTTGATTGCCAAGTTTGAATTGCAACTCGAACTTGAGCCGGCCACTCAAACACCCAGTATTTCCGACGATGTCAATCAAGCGGCCATCGAGTTCGATACTGAGCACCCGGTTATTTCCGGGACATTGCGCAATATCATGATCACCTTGGGCAATATCGGGATCTAATACAGTCCCCCGCCCAGCACAGAAGCAAAATGTGGGAGCTGGCTTGCCTGCGATAGCGATCATTAAGTCATCCATCAGGTGACTGATACACCGTCATCGCAGGCAAGCCAGCTCCCACATTTGATTTGCGTGATAGCTACTGGCGAGCCAGCCGCACATTCTGGAACGCCATATCCTCAGTACTCCGATACGGGTTTATATCCAACCCACCCCGCCGCACATACCGCGCATACACCGTCAACGTCTCCGGCTTCAGCAAGCGCTGCAAGTCCAGGAAGATGCGTTCCACGCACTGTTCATGGAAGTCCGAGTGCTGGCGAAAGCTCACGATGTACTCCAGCAGACTGGCGTGATCCAACGCGTGACCACGGTATTGCACCACCACACTGCCCCAGTCCGGCTGGCTGGTCACCGGGCAGTTGGATTTGAGCAGGTGGCTGTGCACGCTCTCCTCGACAACGCGCGAGTTATCGCAACGCAGCAGCTCCGGGCGCGGGTGCTCGTAGTTGCTGACGCTGATATCCAAATCATCGATGCAAACGCCCGGCAGCGCCATCACGCCTTCGGCCTCGATCTCGGCCAGGCTGCGGATACGCACGCTCACAGGCGCACCGGCGGCAGCGCTGAGGTCGGCGCGTAAAGTGGCTTCCAGGCTGGCCGCATCGGCAAAAGCGGTCTGGTTCAGCGAATTGAGGTACAGCTTGAACGACTTGGACTCGATGATGTTCGGCGAGTCGGCCGGGATGCTGAACTCACCGATGGCCACCACCGGCTTGCCGGACGGCAGCAGCCAGGACAATTCGAAGCAGTTCCAGAAATCCACGCCCTTGTAAGGCAGGGTCTCGGCGCTCAGGCCCAGCTCTGCCCATTTGGCGGCACGTGGGATCGGAAACAGCAACGAAGGTGTGTAGGTGGAGATGTATTCACTGGACTTGCCCAGCGGCGAATGTTCGGCTGCGGGATGCATGGCGGAAACCTGGCTAAATAAACCGCGCCAGTCTACCAGCCTTTGCCCCCGTGCCTAAACGCCAGCGGATCAATCGACGTTGAGCTTGCCGACCATGCCCGCCTGGTAATGCCCCGGAAGGTTGCAGGCAAACTCCAGGCCCGTGGCCTTAGTGAACGTCCAGGTTAGCTCGGCGGTTTTGCCCGGCTCAACCAATACGCTATTGGGGTCATCGTGTTTCATCGCACCGTGGCCCATGGCAGCGTGGTCCATCTTGCCCATACCGGTGGCAGTGAGCATGCCGCTGGCCTGCATCTGCAGCATTTCCTTCTGGTGTTCGGCATGCATCGCCGCGTCGCCCAAGTTGAACTCGTGGAGCAATTGGCCCTTGTTGACCAGCACAAAGCGCACCGTCTCACCGGCCTTTACGTCCAGCGACTTGGGCGAAAAGGAAATATCCTGCAACGTCACTTCCACGGTACGCGTGGCTTTGCTCGCCGGCGCTGCCTCGCCGAAGGCATAGGTGTGGGCAGCATCGGCCATCGCATCAAAACTCAACGCCAACAGGCAACCCGCCAACAACAGGGGTGTACGCAACGCCATCGGTCTTCTCCAGAAATATAGGAACAGCTTGGGCAGCACTCTAAGATTGCGCCGCTGCCAGCTAGCTGACTGCTAGATTACAACTTTGTCAGGTTGCTCCCCTGCCCTGGCACTCAAGGTATAAAGCCGTCGTCCACCGTTGCCAAGAGCCGCCCATGAAACTGCTGATCGTCGAAGACCAACCTAAAACCGGCCACTACCTGCGCCAGGGCCTGGCCGAGGCGGGCTTTACCACCGAACTGGTGGCCGACGGCACCAGCGGCCAGCACCTCGCGTTGACCGGCGACTACGACCTGTTGATCCTCGACGTGATGCTGCCGGGCCGCGACGGTTGGCAGATCCTCCAGGCGGTGCGCAGTGCCGGCATGGACATTCCGGTGCTGTTCCTCACCGCCCGCGACGCCGTGGAAGACCGCGTGCATGGCCTGGAACTGGGCGCCGACGATTATCTGGTCAAGCCCTTCGCGTTTTCCGAATTATTAGCCCGCGTGCGCACCCTACTGCGCCGTGGCAGCAGCACACCGCAGGAAACCGCGTTGCAACTGGCCGATCTGCGCCTGGACCTGATCCGCCGCCGCGTCGAACGGGACGGCCAGCGCATCGACCTGACCGCCAAGGAGTTCTCCCTGCTGGAACTGCTGCTGCGCCGCCAAGGCGAAGTGCTGCCCAAATCGCTGATCGCCTCCCAGGTGTGGGACATGAACTTTGACAGCGACACCAACATCATCGAAGTGGCGATCCGCCGCCTGCGTCTGAAAGTCGACGACAACTTCCCCAACAAGCTGATCCACACCGTACGCGGCATGGGTTATGTGCTGGAGGAGCGCGTCAATTGATCAAGCGCCTGTCCCTGGCCAGCCGCCTGGCGCTGCTGTTTGCCGCCTGCACCGCGGTGGTGTCGCTGATCGCCGGTGTGCTGTTCAATCGCGCGAGCGAGGCGCACTTCATTGAGCTGGACCAGCAACAACTCGATAGCAAACTGGTGGCGCTGCGCAGCACCTTACAGGGCGTCGACTCGCCGGAGGCCTTCGCCCGGCGTGAAGCGCAATTGCGCACCGAACTCAGTCGCCAGCCCGACCTTACCCTGCGCATCACCGCCGCCGGCGAACGCTGGCTGGACGATGCGCCAAGCGTGACCTTGCCCGACGCGCCCGGCCTGCACAGCCTGCAAAACGCCGACACCGACTACCGGGTCTACAACGCGCCGTTGAGGGCAGGCCAACCCGACTCGCCGCAACTGAGCCTGATGCTCGACATTACCCACCATCAGCACTTTTTGCAGCGCATGCAGCACCTGATCTGGCTCACTGTGGGCCTGTCAGCCCTGGCGACCGCCCTGCTCGGCGCCTGGGCCGCCCGCAGCGGGTTGCGGCCACTGCGACGCATGGGCGAAGTGGCCGCCAGTGTGTCGGCCCACTCCTTGACCCAACGTTTGCCTCAGCAGGAAATGCCCACGGAACTGGCCGACCTGGCCCAGGCCTTCAACGCCATGCTCGGACGACTGGACGACGCCTTCCAGCGCCTTTCGGCGTTTTCCGCCGACATCGCCCATGAACTACGCACGCCCCTGTCAAACCTGCTGACCCAGACCCAGGTCATCCTTACCCAGCCGCGCCCGCTGGAGGATTACCGCGAGGCATTGCACAGCAACCTGGAAGAGCTGCAATGGATGGCACAACTGGTCAATGACATGTTGTACCTGGCCAAGGCGGATCACGGCCTGCTGATGCCCAAGCGCGAAACCTTGGCGCTGGCGGATGAAGTGGACGCGCTACTGGAGTTTTTTGCACTGCTGGCGGAAGACGGACAGGTCAGCCTGGTTCGAGAGGGCGCGGCCATTACGGCGGGTGATCGCGGGATGCTGCGCCGGGCCTTGTCAAACTTGCTGGATAACGCGTTGCGGTTTACTCCGCCGGGTGGCGAAGTGCGTGTGCGGATAGAGGATGGGGTGAGGCTTTCAGTGGAGAACACCGGGGATGGTATTGCAGCGGAGTTGCTGCCGAGGTTGTTTGACCGGTTCTACCGAGCGGACCCTGCGCGCCATGAAGGCAGCAGTGAGCATGCGGGATTGGGACTGGCGATTACCCAGTCGATTGTGCGGGCGCATGGGGGGAGGATTTATGGTGAATCTGAGGCGGGGTGGACCCGGTTTGTGATCGAGTTACCTAAGAGGGATTGATGCAGGCTGGGCCGGCCCCATCGCAGGCAAGCCAGCTCCCACATTGGAATGTATCCACAGATCAATCTGTGGGAGCTGGCTTGCCTGCGATGGCGGCCAGAAGGCTTACGAATATCTCAGGGCATGCGCCGGCTCAATTTTCGCCGCCCGATACGCCGGGTACAGCGTCGCCAGAAAGCTCAACACAAACCCGGCCGTGCAGATCAGCAGCACATCCCCACCCTGCAGCTCCGAAGGCAGGTTGCTGACGAAGTACACGTCCGAACTGAAGATATGCTGCCCGGTGACCCGCTCGACCCAGCCCACCAGCTCACTCACGTTCAGCGCGGCAATCACGCCCAATACGCCGCCGATCAAGGTGCCGACGATACCGATCACCGTGCCCTGCACCATGAAGATCGCCATGATCTGTCGAGGCGTCGCGCCGATGGTGCGCAAAATCGCGATATCCGCGCCCTTGTCGTTCACCACCATGATCAAGGTGGCGATGATGTTGAACGCGGCCACGGCGACGATCATCAGCAACAACAGGCCGATCATGGTCTTTTCCATCTTCATCGCGCTGAACAGGCTGCCCTGGGTGTGGGTCCAGTCGTCAGGCTTGTAGGCAGTGCCCAGGCTGGCGGCGATGTCCGACGAGACCTTGGGGGCCGCGTACAAGTCTTTCACCGCCAGGCGCACGCTTTGTACTTGGTTCGGCTGCCAATGCTGGATCTCTGCGGCGTCGGCCATGTGGATCATCGCCATGGAGCCATCCAGCTCGGCACCGACCTTGAAAATGCCCACCACGTTCAAGCGTTGCATGCGCGGGGTGATACCGCCCGGTGCAGTGCTGATTTCCGGCACGATCAGGGTCACTTTATCGCCCACATTCAGACGAAAGCGCCGGGCGGTGATGTCGCCGATGACCACGCCAAACTCGCCGGGTTTCAGGTCTTCCAGACTGCCGCGCACGATGTGCTGGGCCACGATCGACACCTTGCCTTCCTGCGCCGGGTCGATGCCGCTGATCTCAATCGGCTGCATGGCGCCCTTGTAGGAGAACATGCCGTCCATCTGCGTGAAAGGTACGGCGGCAGTCACTTCCGGATTCTTCATCGCGGCAGCAGCCACCGGCTGCCAATCGTCAATCGGGTTCACGCCGACGATGGTGGCGTGAGGCACCATGCCAAGGATGCGCGAGCTCATTTCGCGCTGGAAGCCGTTCATCACCGACAACACCACGATCATCGCCAACACGCCCAGGGCGAGGCCGATCATCGAGGTCATCGAGATAAACGAGACAAAACGGTTGCGGCGCTTGGCGCGGGTATAGCGCGTGCCGATGAAAATCGATAACGGTCTGAACATTCGCGGGCACCGTTGAAAAAATGAAAAAGCCCGGCGCTTGAAACACCGGGCTTGAAACGGGTCAGATGGCGACCAGATGACCTTCCTGCAGGTGCAGCACGCGGTCCATCTGGCGGGCCATGCTCATGTCATGGGTCACCACCAGGAACGCGGTGCGCATCTGGGTGCTCAGTTCCAGCATCAAGTCCTTGATGCCCTGGGCGGTGTGGGAGTCGAGGTTGCCGGTGGGTTCATCGAGCATCACCAGGCCAGGGTTGTTCACCAAGGCGCGGGCGATGGCCACACGCTGGCGCTCGCCGCCGGACAACTCGGCCGGCTTGTGCTCCAGGCGATGGCCGAGGCCGACGCGCTCCAGCAGTGCTTTAGCGCGCTGGCGGGCTTCCGGGATCGCGGTCTTGCCGATCAGCAGTGGCATGCACACGTTTTCCAGGGCGGTGAACTCCGGCAACAGGTGGTGGAACTGGTATACAAAACCCAGCGAACGGTTGCGCAACTGGCCGCGAGCCTTTTCACCGAGGGCCGACAGTTCTTCACCGGCCAGCCACACGCTGCCCTGGGACGGGGTATCAAGGCCGCCCAGCAGGTTCAGCAAGGTACTTTTGCCGGAACCGGAACTGCCGACGATCGCCACGCGCTCGCCCGGGTGTAGCTCAAGTTGCAGGTTGGACAGCACCACTACCGACTCCGGGCCTTCCTCGTAGGATTTGCCCAGGTCGCGGCAGCTCAGGATTGCTTTTTCACTCATGCCCGATTCACTCATAACGTAAGGCCTGTGCTGGCTGGGTACGTGCCGCGCGCCAGGCTGGATACAGGGTGGCAAGGAAACTCAGGACCAACGCAGCGCCGCCTACCATCAACACGTCCTGGGCCTGAACCTGGGACGGCAAGTAGTCGATGAAGTAGACGTCGGCGTTGAGAAACTTGTGGCCGATCAGGGTTTCGAGGCCGGCGATGGCGGCACTGACGTTCAGCGCGGCAAGAATGCCCACCGCCGTACCGATCAAGGTGCCAACCACGCCGATCACGGTGCCTTGCACCATGAAGATCGCCATGATCTGCCCCGGCGTGGCGCCGAGGGTGCGCAGGATGGCGATATCGCCCTTCTTGTCGTTCACCACCATCACCAGCGTGGAGATAATGTTGAAGGCCGCCACAGCGACGATCAGCAGCAACAGCAGGCCGATCATGGCTTTTTCCATGCGGATGGCCTGGTAGAGGTTGCCGTGGGTACGAGTCCAGTCGCGGGCGTAGTACTGGCTTTCACCCAGGTGCTGGGCGATTTCCCAGGCGCCGCGTGGCGCATCGAACAGGTCGGCGAACTTGAGGCGCAGGCCCTGCACCTGGTCCGGCTGCCAGCGATGCAGGCGCGCCAGGTCGGTGAGGTTGGTCAGGCCGAGGTAGCCGTCGATCTCGCCGGCGCCGACGTGGAAAGTGCCAACCACGGTAAAGCGCTTCATGCGCGGGAACATGCCCGCCGGGGTTACGGTGACTTCCGGCGCGACGAAGGTCAGCTTGTCGCCGAGGCCCACGCCGAGCTTGGCAGCGGCCTTGTCGCCGATGACGATGCCAAAGCTGCCGGGCGCCAGGTCGTCAAGTTTGCCCTGCAGCATGAACTTGTCGATGATCGAGACATTACGTTCCTGGGCAGGGTCGATGGCATTGAGCAGGATCTTCTGCACCTTGCCGTCATTGGTCAGCAACCCCTGCATCTGGGTGAATGGCGCGACGGCCAGCACCTTGGGGTTCTGCTTGACCTTGTCGGCCAGGCTTTGCCAGTCACTGATGGGCGCATCGCCCTCGATGGTCGCGTGGGGCACCATGCCCAGCACGCGGGTGCGCATCTCATGATCGAAGCCGTTCATCACCGACAACACCACAATCATCACGACCACGCCCAAGGCGAGCCCGATCATCGAGGTCAGGGAAATGAACGACACAAAATGATTGCGACGCTTTGCACGGGTATAACGCGTGCCAATAAATACGAAGAGAGGTCTGAACATGTCGGGGCTTGTTCGGAGGAAAAGAAGACGTCCCGGTGGCGGGGTCTGGTAAGCAGCTTTACACTCTGACCATTACCGCTAGCTGGGGTTCGCCATGTCGACATTAGATGAAGAAGAACGCCGCGAATACTACCGTATCGACGACATGATCGCACTTCAAATCAAAAGCCTGTCTGCCCCCGAGGCGGCGAGCAAGGAAGTGTTGCTGGATGATTCTCCGCTGTTCAATTTACTCAGTGAATTGCACCTGAGTGAATTCGAAGCCCAGCACCTGCTGCGCCAGCTCAGCGAGAAGGATCGCACCCTCGCCGCCTTCCTGCGCGTGCAGAACAAACGCCTGGACCTGCTCAGCCAGATCATGGCGCGCGGCCTCCTGGATGAGGTCGGCGCACCGCAACCGGTGATCATTTCCGAAGGTGGCATCGACTTCCAACACCCCACGCCCCTGCCGGCCGGCGCACACCTGGCGGTCAAGCTGGTGCTGATGCCACAAGCGCTCGGCTTGTTGCTGCGCGCGCGCGTCACCCATTGCGACCCCAAAGGCGCAGGCTTTGATGTCGGCACGGAATTCGAAGCCATGACCGACGCCCAACGCCAACTGCTGGCGCGCTACATCCTGCAGAAACAGGCCCAGGAACGGCGCCTGGCGCGGGAACAAAACGACGACATCTGAATTCGTATTCACTACGCCAGCTATCCTGGCGCGAAGGAGCAACTGTGACCCTGATCTACGGCCACCGCGGTGCCAAAGGCGAAGCACCGGAAAACACCCTGACCAGCTTCCAGGAGTGCCTCAAGCACGGTGTACGCCGTTGCGAACTGGATTTGCACTTGTCCATGGACGGCGAGCTCATGGTCATCCACGACCCGACCCTCAAGCGCACCGCCGACCGGCGCGGCAAAGTCGTAGAGTATTCAGCGGCCGACCTGGTGAAGATGGACGCACGCAAAGGCGGTCCGGGCTGGGTCAAGCCGTGCCCGATTCCGCGTCTGGAAGAACTGTTCGAAAAGTGCGACTTCGATCACTGGCAACTGGAAGTCAAAAGCGCCTCGCGCACCCGCGCCGCCACCACCGTGCTGGCGATTCGTGAAATGGCCGTGCGTTTCGGGCTGATGGACAAGGTCACCGTGACCTCAAGTTCGCGGGAAGTACTGAAAGCCGCAGTTGAACTCACTCCCGACCTGTCACGCGGACTGGTGGCGGAATACGCCTGGCTCGATCCGCTGAAGGTCGCGCAAAACTACGGGTGTGAGATTCTGGCGTTGAACTGGACGCTGTGCACCCCTGAGCGACTGGAAAAAGCCCAGCGCCAGGGCTTGCACGTGTCCGTGTGGACCGTCAACGAACCCGCGCTGATGCGCAGGCTCGCCGACTTCGGCGTAGATAGCCTGATTACAGACTTTCCCGGTTTGGCCACTGCCACCCTCGGGAATTACTGAAATCGGTCTCCCCGGCCGGCTCAGGCCACCGGCCGGAGCCGCTCAAAAAAGCCGGTTGAGGCCGTCGTAGGCCGCTACCCGATAGGCTTCTGCCATGGTCGGGTAGTTGAACGTGGTGTTGACGAAATACTTCAGGGTATTCAGTTCACCCGGCTGGCTCATGATCGCCTGGCCGATGTGCACGATCTCCGACGCCTGGTAGCCGAAGCAATGCACGCCGAGGACTTCCAGGGTTTCACGGTGGAACAGGATCTTCAGCATGCCTTGCGGCTCACCGGCGATCTGCGCACGCGCCATGCTCTTGAAGAACGCCTTGCCCACTTCGTAAGGCACCTTGGCCTTGGTCAGTTCGTGTTCGTTCTTGCCGATCGAGCTGATCTCGGGAATCGTGTAGATCCCGGTCGGCACGTCGTTCACGTAGCGCCAGCTGCCATTATCGACAATGCTGCCAGCGGCCGAGCGGCCCTGGTCATGCGCCGCACTGGCCAGGCTCGGCCAGCCGATCACGTCACCGGCACCGTAGATGTTGGTCACGCAGGTGCGGTAGTTCTCATCCACCTCGATCTGGCCACGGCTGTTGACCTTGACCCCGATGTTTTCCATGCCCAGCTTGTCGGTGTTGCCGGTACGGCCATTGCACCACAGCAACGCATCGGCCTTGATCTTCTTGCCGGACTTGAGGTGCAGGATCACCCCATTGTCCAGGCCTTCGACGCGCTCGTACTCTTCGTTGTGGCGCACGGTGATGTTGTTGTTGCTGAAGTGGTAGCTCAACGCCTGGGAGATTTCCGAGTCGAGGAAGCTCAGCAACTGGTCGCGGTTGTCCACCAGTTCCACCAGTACACCCAGGCCGCTGAAGATCGAGGCGTATTCACAGCCGATCACGCCAGCGCCGTAGATGATCAGTTTGCGCGGGGTGTGGCCCAGGCTCAGGATGGTGTCGCTATCGTAGATACGCGGGTGGTGGAAATCGATATCCGCCGGGCGATAAGGGCGCGAACCGGTGGCGATGATGATGTGCTTGGCCACCAGCTTCTCGACCACGCCATTGGGGCAGACCACTTCGATGGTTTGCTCGTCGGCGAAGCTGCCGGTGCCGAAGAACAGGTCGACGCGGTTACGGGCGTAGTAGCCGGTACGCGAGGCGACTTGCTTGGAGATGACTTTCTCGGCGCTCTTGAGCACGTCCGGGAACGAGAACCAGCGCGGCTCACCAATGGCCCGGAACATCGGGTTGGTGTTGAACTGCATGATCTGGCGCACCGAGTGACGCAAGGCCTTGGACGGGATGGTGCCCAGGTGGGTGCAGTTACCGCCGACCTGGCGACGGCTATCGACCATCGCCACCTTGCGCCCTGCTTTCGCGGCGTTCATCGCCGCACCTTCTCCAGCCGGGCCGGAACCCAGTACCACCACGTCGTAGTTGTAGACAGCCATGCGTACTCCTCAGAACAGGCCAGGCGTACGGTTGGACGCCGGGCTAAATCATGCCGCGGCCAGCGGTCATGAAGGACAATTTGGCTCAAGTGTGTGAACCGGGGCACAGTCTATATAAGGCTCAACGCCGCGAACATTAACCCTTGGTCGCGTCGTAGGCCAGTCTTGCCTTTACTACACCATCAGGAAATTGCAATTACACTGCCAGCAAGCCCCTTTGCAGGACTGGCCATTATGCGACATGTCGCTTTCTGTTTATTGCTGATGCTGTCGATCACGGTGCACGCCAATGAAGCGGATCGTCTGAAACAAGCCGATTTCCCGGCGCAGTCACAGCAACTGACCCTGAAAAACCAGGCGGTGCTCACCTACCTCTGGGCGGATGTCTACGCGGCTGCGCTGTATGCCCCGTCCGACCTGAGCGCCAAGCAGGCTTGGGCGCAACAAAAAGCGCTGCGCCTGACGCTGTACTACTTCCGTGACATCGACCGCAATGATGTGATCAAAGCCGCCGCTGCCACGCTGCAGCGCCAGCAGGCCAGCGCCCGGTTGAAGCCCGAGATAGACAAACTGCACGCCAGTTTTCGCGATATCCGCAGCGGCGATCGGTATGCCCTGGATTTTCATCCGGGACGTGGTTTGAATTTGGAGATCAATAGGCAGGTGGTGTTCAGCAGTCGCGACGATGAGCTTGCCAGGACCTACCTGAGCCTCTGGCTGGCGCCCAATGGGCTGTCCGAACGCTTGCGTACCCAGTTGCTCAATTGAAGATTTGCGCTGGCTGAACGACCGCCTTCGCGTGCAAGCCCGCTCCCACATTTAACCGCGCGCGCCCTGAAAACACCCGGTCGAATGTGGGAGCGAGCTTGCTCGCGAAGAGGCCCTCACAACCATAAAAAAGCCCCGAACCAGTCGGGGCTTTTTCATTTACAGCTGATGCTTAGCGCGGAAACGCAGGCGGGTTGACCCCGGCCATGTCTTCCATCACGCGAACCACCTGGCAGCTGTAGCCGAACTCGTTGTCGTACCACACGTACAGGACAACGCGGTTGTCCTGGGTAATGGTCGCTTCCGCGTCCACCACACCGGCGTGGCGCGAGCCAACGAAGTCGGTGGAGACCACTTCCTGCGAGTTGACGAAGTCGATTTGCTTATGCAGATCGGAGTGCAGCGCCATGAAGCGCAAGTACTCGTTCATCTCTTCACGGGTGGCGGCTTTCTCAAGGTTCAGGTTGAGAATGGCCATCGACACGTTTGGCGTCGGAACACGGATCGCGTTACCGGTCAGCTTGCCGGCCAGCTCAGGCAGGGCCTTGGCAGCAGCGGTGGCAGCACCGGTCTCGGTGATCACCATGTTCAACGCGGCGCTACGGCCACGGCGATCGCCCTTGTGGAAGTTGTCGATCAGGTTCTGGTCGTTGGTGTACGAGTGAACGGTTTCGACGTGGCCGTTGACGATGCCGAACTTGTCGTTCACAGCCTTCAGCACCGGCACGATGGCGTTGGTGGTGCAGGAAGCGGCGGACACGATCTTGTCGTCAGCGGTGATTTCGCCGTGGTTGATGCCGTGAACGATGTTCTTCAACTTGCCTTTGCCAGGCGCGGTCAGGACAACGCGGTCCACACCCGGGCAGGCCAGGTGCTGGCCCAGGCCCTCGGCGTCACGCCATACGCCGGTGTTGTCCACCAGCAGGGCGTCCTTGATGCCGTACTGGGTGTAATCCACCTCGGACGGGTTCTTCGCGTAGATCACCTGGATCAGGTTACCGTTGGCGGTGATGGTGTTGTTTTCTTCGTCGATGACGATGGTGCCGTTGAACGGACCGTGTACCGAATCGCGGCGCAACAGGCTGGCGCGCTTGGTGAGGTCGTTCTCGGCGCCTTTGCGCACGACGATGGCACGCAGGCGCAGGCCGTCGCCGCCACCGGTTTTTTCGATCAGGATGCGGGCCAGCAGGCGGCCGATACGACCGAAGCCGTACAGCACCACGTCGGTGCCTTTGCGGGCAGCGGCGTTTTGCTGGCCAACCACATCGGCCATTTCTTCACGCACGAACTGCTCGGCGGTACGGCCGGCGCCTTCCTTGCGGAATTTGTAGGCCAGCTTGCCCAGGTCTACCGAAGCCGCGCCGAGCTTGAGCTCGCTCATGGCTTTAAGCAGTGGGAATGTTTCGTGGACGGAGAGTTCGCTGTCGTCGGCAGAACGGTGACGCGCAAAGCGGTGGGCTTTGAGAATCGCGATGACAGACTGGTTGATCAGGCTGCGGCCATAGATCGAGCTCACCACATTGTTATTGCGGTACAGCTGACCGATAAGCGGAATCATCGCTTCAGCGAGTGCTTCACGGTCGATCCATTCACCAAGACACTGGTCGGGCTTCTGAGTCACGGGAACCTTCCACATGTAGGGGCAGAAAAAAGGGGCTACATTATGCCGCCCGACCGCCCCCGGAGCAATGCGCCCCGGACAACAAAAACCACTTGCGGAAAATTGACACCCCGCTACAGCCCAGTAAATACGCGGGTTCCAGAAGGCCATCAATGACGCGCGCGGGACGACTTGTCCGTAACTCTCCGAAAAACGCGTACATTTTGGCACTACATAATGAGTCAAAACCCGCCATTGTTTGTCTTAGCCACTACATTTCCTACAAACCGTAATAGGCTCAGTCAGCAACTGACAGACGGCGCCCCGCACCGTTACAATTACCGACTTTGTCGCAACGCTTGGAGCTCAACCTTCCGTGCCCGTCCTGCGTCTACCGCTACTCCCTGCTGCGGCAGGCAAACAGCACTGGGGCAACCTGCCCGGTGCCGCCCTGAGCCTGGCCATCGCCGAGGCTGCCAGCGCAGCCAAGCGCTTTACCCTGCTGCTCACCGCCGACAGCCAAAGCGCCGAACGGTTGGAGCAGGAGCTGAGCTTCTTCGCCCCCGATTTGCCGGTGCTGCATTTCCCCGACTGGGAAACCCTGCCCTACGACCTGTTCTCGCCGCACCAGGACATCATCTCCCAGCGCATCGCCAGCCTGTACCGCTTGCCGGAACTGGCCCACGGCGTGCTGGTGGTGCCGATCACCACGGCCTTGCATCGCCTGGCGCCGACCAAGTTCCTGCTGGGCAGCAGCCTGGTGCTGGATATCGGCCAGAAGCTCGATGTGGAGCAGATGCGCACGCGCCTGGAAGCCAGTGGCTACCGCTGCGTCGACACGGTGTACGAGCACGGTGAGTTCGCGGTGCGCGGTGCGCTGATCGACCTGTTCCCAATGGGCAGCAAATTGCCGTATCGCATCGACCTGTTCGATGACGAAATCGAAACCCTGCGTACCTTCGATCCGGAAAACCAACGCTCCATCGATAAAGTCGACTCGGTCAAGCTGCTGCCTGCGCGGGAATTCCCGCTGCAAAAAGACGCGGTGACCCGCTTCAAGGCGCGCTTCCGTGAACGCTTCGACGTGGACTTCCGCCGCTGCCCGATCTTCCAGGACCTGAGCAGCGGGATTACACCGGCCGGTATCGAGTACTACCTGCCGCTGTTCTTCGACGAAACCTCCACCCTGTTTGATTACCTGCCCCAGGACACCCAAGTGTTCTCGCTGCCGGGTATCGAGCAAGCGGCGGAAAACTTCTGGAACGACGTGCGCAACCGCTATGAAGAGCGTCGCGTCGATCCGTCCCGTCCTTTATTGCCGCCCGCCGAACTGTTCCTGCCGGTGGAAGACTGCTTCGCGCGCCTGAAAAGCTGGCCGCGCGTGGTCGCCAGCCAACAGGATGTGGAAACCGGTGTCGGCCGCGAACGCTTCCCGGCGGGGACACTGCCGGACTTGGCAATCCAGGCCAAAGCCACGCAACCGCTGGAAGCGCTGTCCAACTTCCTCGGCGACTTCCCCGGCCGCGTGCTGTTTACCGCCGAATCCGCTGGCCGCCGCGAAGTACTGCTGGAACTGCTCGAACGCCTGAAACTGCGCCCGAAAACCGTCGACAGCTGGCCAGATTTTGTCAAAAGCAAAGAGCGCCTGGCGATCACCATCGCACCGCTCGATGAAGGCCTGTTGCTGGATGATCCGGCCCTGGCGCTGATCGCCGAAAGCCCGTTGTTCGGTCAGCGCGTGATGCAGCGTCGTCGCCGCGAAAAACGCGCCGACGCCAACAACGATGCCGTGATCAAAAACCTCACCGAACTGCGCGAAGGCGCGCCGGTGGTGCACATCGACCACGGCGTCGGCCGCTACCTGGGCTTGCAGACCCTGGAGATCGACAACCAGGCCGCCGAATTCCTCACCATGGAATACGCCGAGGGCGCCAAGCTCTACGTGCCAGTGGCCAGCCTGCATTTGATTGCGCGCTACACCGGCAGCGATGACGCCCTGGCGCCGTTGCATCGCCTGGGTTCGGAAACCTGGCAGAAAGCCAAGCGTAAAGCCGCCGAGCAGGTGCGCGACGTCGCCGCCGAACTGCTCGACATCTACGCACGCCGCGCCGCACGCGAAGGCTACGCGTTCGCCGACCCGAAAGCCGACTACGCCACCTTCAGCGCCGGCTTCGCCTTCGAAGAAACCCCGGACCAGCAAACCACCATCGAAGCGGTGCGCGCCGACATGCTCGCGCCCAAGCCCATGGACCGCCTGGTCTGCGGCGACGTGGGCTTCGGCAAGACCGAAGTGGCCATGCGCGCCGCCTTCATCGCCGTGCACGGCGGTCGCCAGGTAGCCATCCTGGTGCCGACCACCCTGCTCGCCCAGCAGCACTACAACAGCTTCCGCGACCGCTTTGCCGACTGGCCGGTGACCGTGGAAGTGATGAGCCGCTTCAAGTCCGCCAAGGAAGTGAACGCCGCCATCGCCGATTTGGCCGAAGGCAAGATCGACATCGTGATCGGCACCCACAAGCTGCTGTCGGACGATGTGAAGATCAAGAACCTGGGCTTGGTGATCATCGACGAAGAACACCGCTTTGGTGTGCGTCAGAAGGAACAGCTCAAGGCCCTGCGCAGTGAAGTCGATATCCTCACCCTCACCGCCACACCGATTCCACGCACGCTGAACATGGCGGTGTCTGGTATGCGTGACCTGTCGATCATCGCCACGCCGCCGGCGCGCCGCCTGTCGGTACGCACCTTCGTGATGGAGCAGAACAAAAGCACGGTCAAGGAAGCGCTGTTGCGTGAACTGCTGCGCGGCGGGCAGGTGTACTACCTGCACAACGACGTGAAGACCATCGAGAAATGCGCCGCCGACCTCGCCGAGCTGGTGCCGGAGGCACGTATCGCCATCGGCCATGGGCAGATGCGCGAGCGCGAACTCGAACAGGTGATGAGCGACTTCTACCACAAGCGCTTCAACGTGCTGATTGCCTCGACCATCATCGAGACCGGCATCGACGTGCCGAGCGCCAACACCATCATCATCGAGCGCGCCGACAAGTTCGGCCTGGCTCAGTTGCACCAACTGCGCGGTCGCGTCGGGCGCAGTCACCACCAGGCGTACGCGTATCTGCTGACGCCGCCGCGCCAGCAGATCACCTCCGACGCGGAAAAGCGCCTGGAAGCCATCGCCAACACCCAGGACCTGGGCGCCGGTTTTGTATTGGCCACCAACGACCTGGAAATCCGTGGCGCCGGCGAACTGCTGGGCGACGGCCAGAGCGGGCAGATCCAGGCGGTGGGTTTCACGCTGTATATGGAGATGCTTGAGCGCGCGGTGAAAGCCATCCGCAAAGGCGAGCAGCCGAACCTCGATCAACCGCTGGGCGGCGGGCCGGAAATCAATCTGCGCTTGCCCGCGTTGATTCCCGAGGATTACCTGCCCGACGTGCATGCGCGACTGATCCTGTACAAGCGCATCGCCTCGGCCACCGACGAAGAAGGCCTCAAGGACCTGCAGGTGGAGATGATCGACCGCTTCGGCCTGTTGCCGGAACCCACCAAGAACCTGGTGCGCCTGACCCTGCTGAAATTGCAGGCCGAGCAGCTCGGCATCAAGAAGGTCGACGCCGGGCCGCAAGGCGGGCGCATCGAGTTCGAAGCGCAAACGCCGGTGGACCCGCTGGTATTGATCAAGCTGATCCAGGGCCAGCCCAACCGCTACAAGTTCGAAGGGGCTACGCTGTTCAAGTTCATGGTGCCGATGGAACGTGCCGAAGAACGCTTTAATACCTTGGAGGCGTTGTTCGAGCGCCTCATCCCGAAATCTGCTTGAAGGACGCCCCAATGCGCCTGTTCCGCATGTTGAGCCTGTTGTTGGTGGTCGTGGCACCTGCGGCGTTCGCCGACAGCCCGTACCAGGTGGAAATGATCCTGGTGCGCCAGAACGCCGAACCGGTGATCAACAGCCGCGCCGCCCCGGAAAACTGGGATGCCGGGGCAGCGCGCCTGGCCGACAGACTGAGCCCGCCGCGCCTGTCCAACATTGTCGACAAGCTGCGTGCCGACCCCACCTACACAGTGCTGCTGCATAAGGCGTGGGAACAGAACCTGGGCGAGCAGCCGGTCAAGGTCGCAATCACCGACGGCCAGGAACAATTCGGCCAGTTTCCGATCGAGGGCGTGTTGAGCCTGCAACTGGGCCGTTTTACCGACATTGATGCGAACTTCTGGATCAACCAGTTCGACGCCAACGGCAGCGTGATCGCCAGCGAGCAGCTGAGCCAGACCGACGTGCGTACCAAGAACAACCAGCTCAACTACCTGGACGGTGGCCACCTCGCGCTGCTGATCAAGATCACCTCGCTGACCGCCAAGCCACCCAGCGCGCCACCATCCGACATTCAGGACTGATCCAGCGCCATGTCCCTCACGTCGTCGCTGACCAAACCCCTGGCGCCTTCCTGGGCCAATCGCTTTAAAGAGCAGAGCCTTGAGCGCGGGCGACGTTATGCGCTGGAAAACCGGGTGCGCATCGTCGAATGCGGCGACAGCACCATCGTCGCCAGTTGCGAAGGCTCCGGCGGCAACGTGTATCGGCAGACCATCTCGTTGCGCGAATCGGCCAAGGGCACCTTGATCCTGGTGGACAGCCGCTGTACCTGCCCGGTGCACACCAACTGCAAACACATCGCCGCGGTATTGCTCAAGGTCCAGGAAACCCTGGCCTACCCCGCCGCCGCACAGGATGCCGAGCTGCTGGAAAAACTCCAGGCCGTGCTGGAAAACCGGGCGGTGCTGCCGCAAGTGGTGATGGAAGACGTGGTGCCGGTGCCGCGCCTGTGGATGGCCAGTGTCGAATTCAGCGCCTTTGAACCGCGCAACGGCAAGATGCAGCGCTATATCCAGCACCGGGCGGCGCTGTCGTTCAACTACTTGGGCAACTACGTCAGCGGGCAGAAAAACGCCGACATCATCGTGCGACAGGACACCCAGAGCCTGCGCATCAAGCGGCATCCGGAGCTTGAGCAACCGTATCGCGAACAACTGCGCCTGCTGGGCTTCAAGATCGCCACGCGCCAGAGCAAGGCACTGCCGGAAAGCGCCGGCGAGCTGTTCGAGATGGTCAATGACAGTGCCTGGCTGACCTTCACCCTCAATGCCACACCGACACTGCGAGCCGAGGGTTGGGAGCTGCTGATCGATGATGATTTCGGCTTCGACCTCAGCGCGGTCGATGACTGGTACGCCACGGTTGACGAAGGTCCGGAGCGTGATTGGTTCGATCTGGAGCTGGGGATCATCGTCAACGGCGAGCGACTGAGCCTGTTGCCGATCCTGCTAAACCTGATGCGTTCCCACACCGAGATCCTCAACCCGGAGAAGCTGGCGCGGCGCCGTGATGATGAGCTGATTCTGGTGAACATCCCAGGCCTGCCCAATGGTCACGGCCCGATACAAGTGGCGCTGCCCTACGGCCGATTGAAACCGGTGCTGGCGACCCTTGGTGAGTTTTACCTACAGGAAGCCGGCACCACTACGCTGCGCTTGGCCAAGGCGGATGCGATCCGGCTTAACCCGCTGGAAGACCTACCGCTGCAGTGGGAAGGTGGCGAGAAGATCCGCAACTTTGCCCAGCGCCTGCGGGATATCAAGGATTTCACGTGTGTAGCGCCTGAAGGGCTGAACGCGACCTTGCGCCCTTACCAACTGGAAGGCTTGAGCTGGATGCAGTCGCTGCGTCAGCTTGATGTCGGCGGCATACTTGCGGATGACATGGGCCTGGGCAAAACCCTACAGACCCTGGCGCATATTCTCACTGAGAAAATCGCCGGTCGCCTGGATCGGCCGTGCATGGTGGTCATGCCCACCAGCCTGATTCCCAACTGGCTGGATGAGGCGGCGCATTTCACACCGCAACTCAAGGTGTTGGCGCTGTATGGCGCAGGGCGTAAGAAACATTTCGCCAACCTGCCGGACTATGACCTGCTGCTGACCACCTATGCGCTGCTGCCCAAGGACATCGAACAACTCGCCGCCCTGCCCTTGCATGTACTGATCCTCGATGAAGCCCAGTACATCAAGAACCCGTCCAGCAAGGCGGCCCAGGCGGCACGCGAGCTGAACGCACGCCAACGCCTGTGCCTGAGCGGCACGCCGCTGGAAAACCACCTGGGCGAATTGTGGTCGTTGTTTCACTTCCTGCTGCCTGGCTGGCTCGGTGATGTAAAAAGCTTCAACCGTGATTACCGCGTGCCCATCGAAAAGCGTGCCAGTGATGTGCGGTTGCAACACCTCAACGGTCGGATAAAACCTTTCCTGCTGCGCCGCACCAAGGAACAGGTGGCGACTGAGTTGCCACCCAAGACCGAGATCATCCACTGGGTCGACCTCAATGAAGCCCAGCGCGACGTGTACGAAACCATGCGCCTGGCCATGGACAAGAAAGTCCGCGACGAGATCACCCGCAAAGGCGTGGCGCGCAGCCAGATCATCATCCTTGAGGCGCTGCTGAAGTTACGCCAAGTGTGTTGCGATTTGCGGCTGGTCAACGACGCGACCCTGCCCGCACGTGGCAGCAGCTCAGGCAAACTCGATAGTTTGATGGAAATGCTTGAGGAGCTGTTTGAGGAGGGTCGGCGGATCCTGCTGTTTTCCCAGTTCACCTCGATGTTGAGCCTGATCGAAGTCGAGCTGAAAAAACGCTGCGTGGCCTACGCACTGCTCACCGGCCAGACCCGGGATCGGCGCACGCCGGTGAAGGACTTCCAGAGCGGCAAGCTGCAGATTTTTCTGATCAGCTTGAAGGCCGGCGGTGTTGGCCTGAACCTGACCGAGGCCGATACGGTGATCCACTATGATCCTTGGTGGAACCCGGCCACGGAGAACCAGGCCACCGACCGCGCCTATCGCATCGGGCAAGAGAAGCCGGTGTTCGTCTACAAGATGATTGCCCGGGGCACGGTGGAAGAGAAAATCCAGCACCTGCAGAAGGAAAAATCCGACCTGGCAGCGGGCGTGCTGGATGGGCGTACGACGGGGGATTGGCAGTTGGGCAATGAGGATATTGAGGCGTTGTTTGCGCCGTTGCCCAACAAACAGGAAAAGCGCTGACGGTTAGATCGCCATCGCCGGCAAGCCGGCGATAGACGCAACACGGTCTCACTCAATCAGTTGAGCATCCCGCAACGCAGTCAGCGCCGCAAGCCAACGCGGATCCTGCTTGTATTCCGTCGAAGCAATTGCCTGCCCACGCATCCGCGCAATGCGTGGCGATGGCGTGACCTTCATCCGCTGAGCGGCAGTCAACGCCAACTCAGCCGCCGCACGATCGTTGCATACCAGTCCCATGTCGCAACCCGCCGTCAGCGCCGCTTCGATGCGGCTGGCGGCGTCGCCCACCACATGGGCACCGGCCATGGACAGATCATCGCTGAAAATCACCCCATCGAACTGCAACTCACCGCGCAGGATGTCCTGCAGCCAGCGGCGCGAGAACCCAGCTGGCTGGGCGTCGACTTGCGGATAGATGACGTGGGCGGGCATCACGGCGGCCAGTTGCTGGCTCAAGCGTGCGAAAGGCACCAGGTCGTTGGCACGAATCTGTTCCAGGCTGCGTTCATCATTGGGAATGGCGACGTGGGAATCGGCCTCAGCCCAACCGTGACCGGGGAAGTGCTTGCCGGTAGCGGCCATGCCGGCGCTGTTCATGCCGCGGATGAATGCACCAGCCAGCACGGCTGCGCGCTCGGGGTCGCCTTCGAAGGATCGGGTGCCGACCACCGCGCTGCGCTGGTAGTCCAGGTCCAGCACCGGGGCGAAGCTCAGGTCCAGGCCAACGGCCAACACTTCAGTCGCCATGATCCAGCCACACTGCTCGGCCAGGTATTCGGCGTTGGGGTTATCCGCCAAGGCACGCATGGCAGGCAAACGCACGAAACCCTGGCGCAGGCGCTGTACGCGGCCGCCCTCCTGGTCGACGGCCAGCAGCAGGTCCGGGCGCACAGCGCGAATCGCTGCACTCAATTCCCGCACTTGGCGCGGATGCTCAATGTTGCGCGCGAAGATGATCAGGCCGCCCACTTCAGGCTGGCGCAGCAGATGGCGGTCCTCGGCCGTCAGCCAGGTGCCGGCCACGTCAACCATCAAAGAACCTTGCAGGGCAGCAGTCATAAACCTTCCTTAAATAACGCACACAACCCGTTGCCCTCACCACGCACAGTGAGTACAACGGGTTGCGAGTAGATAGCTGAATTCGGCATGGGCCGCTAGCTTAGCGGATGCAAGCGGTCGCGCCCACCCGGTGCGGTCAAACCTTGGCGGGTATTGGCGCGGACTTGCTGCGTGGGCGCAATTGAGCAGCGGCCATGGCGGCGTCGGTCACACCGGTTTCGGCACGCATGCCGGCGGCCAGGAACGGCACCATCAGGCGCATGACCTGTTCGATTGAGGTATTCACGCCGAAATCGGTCTCGGCAATGGCCCGCAACGCCTTGATCCCGGACATGCTGAACGCGGCAGCACCGAGCATGAAGTGCACGCGCCAGAACAGCTCGATCGGCGGAATACGCGGGGCCGCCTCGTTAACCAGCAACATATAGCGACGAAAAACCTTGCCGTACATGTCTTCCAGGTAACGGCGCAGGTGACCCTGGCTCTGGCTGAACGCCAAGCCCAACAAGCGCATGAAAATCGACAAATCGTTGCCGCTGCGGGGCTGAACGACCAGGGCCTGCTCGACGAGGATTTCCAACAACTCTTCCAGGGTCGGCTTATGGTCAGCCTTGGCTTGGCGACGCTCCAGCTCACGGTCAAGACTGGCGCAGAACGGCCCCAGGAAGCGCGAGAACACGGCTTGGATCAGGGCCTTTTTCGAGCCGAAATGGTAGTTCACAGCAGCGAGGTTGACGCCAGCCTTGCTGGTGATCAGCCGCAATGAGGTTTCAGCAAATCCTTTTTCCGCGAACAATTGCTCGGCTGCATCGAGAATGCGTTCAACGGTTTCCGACTGGGCCATGGCTACTCCGCCTGACAAACACTTGTTTGAAACATACGTTTCAGGGTGTGTCTTGTCAAGCCTGCGGGTTCGCTTTCCGGCCGGGCAGTCATACATTTCATCGCTATTTAATCACATCCATACCGGTCTGTAGGCAGCGCTATCTCTGGCTTGTGGGAAGCCTGCCCGATGACCGTCCAGCGGAGGGGCAGAAAAGGATGATTGCCAATAGCAGTTCACTGTATATAATCCCAGTCACTGTATAAAAAGACAGAGCGATCAACATGCTAAAACTGACGCCACGCCAAGCTGAGATTCTGGCTTTTATCAAGCGCTGCCTCGATGACAACGGCTACCCGCCGACACGAGCGGAAATTGCGCTGGAACTGGGGTTCAAGTCCCCCAACGCCGCTGAAGAACACCTCAAGGCCCTCGCTCGCAAAGGCGCGATCGAGATGACCCCCGGTGCATCGCGCGGTATTCGCATTCCTGGTTTCGAAGCCAAGGCCGACGAATCGACCCTGCCGATCATCGGCCGCGTCGCCGCCGGTGCGCCGATCCTGGCGCAGCAGCACGTCGAGGAATCCTGCAACATCAACCCGACCTTCTTCCATCCTCGCGCCGACTACCTGTTGCGGGTCCATGGCATGAGCATGAAGGACGTGGGCATCTTCGATGGCGACCTGCTGGCCGTCCACACCACCCGCGAAGCCCGTAATGGCCAGATCGTCGTCGCCCGTATCGGCGATGAAGTCACCGTCAAACGCTTCAAGCGCGAAGGCAGCAAGGTCTGGCTCCTGGCCGAGAACCCTGAGTTCGCCCCGATTGAAGTGAACCTGAAAGATCAGGACCTGGTGATCGAAGGCTTGAGCGTCGGCGTCATTCGCCGCTAGAGGAGGCATCATGCAACTCGTCCACACCCCACAACACACACAACTGTCGCTGTTCGAGGCCTTCATGGCCCAACCCCTTGCGCCTATCCTCAAGGAAACGGTCGAGGCGCCCTGGGGCGCCGAACCTGAGGCGTTCAGTGAATTGTCGTTGCGCGGTGCAGCGGGGAGTTGCCTGAGCCTGCTGGCGCCGATCCTGCGCGATCTGAGCGAGGAACAGGACGCCCGCTGGCTGACGCTGATCGCCCCACCCGCCAGCCTGACCCAGGCCTGGCTGCGGGATGCCGGCCTCAACCGCGAGCGCATTCTGTTGCTGCAGCCACGCGGCGCGCAAAGTGCCCAACAGTTGACCTGCGAAGCACTACGCCTGGGCCGCAGCCATACCGTGGTGAGCTGGTTGAATCCACTGAGTGTCAGCGCCAAGCAACAGCTGATCAGCGCCGCTCGTACGGGTGATGCGCAGAGTTTGAATATTCGATTGGGCTGAGTGCTGATCGACCGAAGTCCTGTGACATGCAGGCTTCTATGGTGAGCGGGCTTCTGTGACATGCGGGCTTCTGTGGTGAGCGGGCTTGCCCCGCGCTGGGCTGCGAAGCGGCCCCAAAACCAGGCACCGTGGAATACCTGATGTACTGCGTCAATCTATTTAGGGCTGCTGCGCAGCCCAGCGCGGGGCAAGCCCGCTCACCACAACAAGCCCACTCACCACAATAATCTCACTGACCACAACAAGCCCACTCACTACAAGCAAGCTAGCTCACCACAGAAGCCTGTCTAACCACCCCAGACTCCTTCACCACAAGGCTCAGTGAAGAACCCGCGGCCCTTCGTCTTTCTCCGGCTCGCCTTCAGCCAGGCGACCGGCCATCTGCACGCCCACGCTCAACATGGCTTTAGCCACTTCCACGTGTTGGCCTTGCAGGAACTGCTTGGCGTCTTCGGAAAAATCCAAGATAACCAGAGAACCCTCGTCCTCAGCCCGGCGCAGCTCGATTCGGCCGTCAGGCAACTCAACAATTTCCAGAAAGGACGTTGGCATAAAAATCTGTTCTCCACGAAAGGCCGGGATTATATCAGTCATCCACCCAGCCCCGCAGAGGATCTGAACAGGTTTGTTGACAGCTTGATGAATGGTCGCCGGCTTCGATGGCTACAACGCGTTGCGCCTCACACTCCGAGGTGCCTGCATCGCCGGCAAGCCGGCTCCTACGAGCGGATCAGCACTCGTTCAGGCCTTCGCGAAAGCGCAGCGCCATCTTTTTCAGTTCCTGACGCCACCCCTCCAGCTCTTCACGGCTCAACGGCTTGGGTTCTTCCTCTTCCACCGCAACCGCCACGATCAGCGGCTGCGTCACATCGCCCTTGGGCACATGTGGAATACGCGGTGGCTGGAACATATCCGCATGCGCCTTGAGCAAACGCGCCACCCAACTGTCCGGGCTTTGAGCCATTTCGACCAGTTCGGCCAGCTCAGGAATGGCCATCGCGTCCAGCACTTCGCGATTCATGATCATTTCTGCACGGGGTGAACCGGCCTGAGGCAGGCGGTAAAACCCGGCGATTTCATGACACAAACCCAGCAAAGCGCCGTACAGGTGAAACAACGCTGCTTCACGCCCCGCCTGGACCAGCGCGATGGCATTCATCTCTTTCCCTTCCTCGGCACGGCCAAGGGCTTCCAGGGACAAACCCGCGAAGTAAATTTTCTGATTGGTACGGGTATAGAGTTCGTTGGCCATGACGGCAATCTCCACAACGAATAAGCGTGATGCTGGCTGTGTAGTGTGGCGAGGGAGCTTGCTCCCTCGCCACAGCAAGCCCGCTCCTACATAGTGGGCAGATTAGTTGATCAAGCGCCCTGGCGCTTATCCTCGACCTTCCACTTGCCGCCGTCGTAGAACGCTTTCCAGCCGGTAGGCTTGCCGTCCACTTCGGTCTGCACGTACTGCTCCTTAGTCTTGCGGCTGTAGCGGATCACGGCTGGACGACCATCCGGGTCCTTCTTCGGCGCTTCACACAGGAAGTGGTACTTAGGATCGATCTCATCCTTGTGCGGCACGATCTCCAGCACCAACGGCGCGCGGGTCTCGCGGTTCTTCGGGAACTGGCTGGCCGCCAGGAACAACCCCGAAGCGCCGTCACGCAGGATGTAGGTGTCATTGACCTTCTCGCACTTGAGCTCGGGCATCTTCACCGGGTCCATCTTCGGCGGCGCCGCGTCACCGCTTTTCAGCAGTTTGCGGGTGTTCTTGCAGGTTGGGTTGGTGCAACCGAAGAACTTGCCGAAACGGCCGGTCTTGAGCTGCATCTCGCTGCCGCACTTGTCGCATTCCAGGCTCGGACCTTCGTAGCCCTTGATGCGATAGGTACCTTCTTCAATCTCGTAGCCGTTGCAATCCGGGTTGTTACCGCAGATGTGTAGCTTGTGCTTCTCGTCCAGCAGGTAGGCGTCCATCGCCGTGCTGCAGATCGGGCAACGGTGCTTGCCACGCAGTACCAGCGACTCGGACTCACCCTCGTCGTCGGCGGCGATTTCATCACCCGGCACCAGGTTGACAGTGGCCTTGCAACGCTCTTTCGGCGGCAGGCTGTAGCCCGAGCAGCCGAGGAACACGCCAGTGGACGCCGTACGAATCTGCATCGGCCGACCGCAGGTCTGGCACGGGATGTCAGTCATCACCGGCTGGTTGGCGCGCATGCCATTTTCAGGGCTCTCGGCTACTTCGAGTTTTTTCTTGAAGTCGCCGTAGAACTCGTCCAACACGTTTTTCCAGTCGCGTTCGCCCTGGGCCACGTCATCGAGATTCTCTTCCATGCCGGCAGTGAAGCCGTAGTCCATTAGGTTGGAGAAGCTCTCGGACAGGCGCTCGGTCACGATGTCGCCCATCTTTTCCGAGTAGAAACGACGGTTGTGCAGCGCAACGTAACCACGGTCTTGAATGGTGGAGATGATCGCTGCATAGGTCGACGGACGACCGATACCGCGTTTTTCCATCTCTTTTACCAGGCTGGCTTCCGAATAACGCGCCGGCGGCTTGGTGAAGTGCTGGGACGGGTCGAGCTGGATCAGCTTGAGCGTGTCGCCCTGGGCCATGTCCGGCAGCACGTCGTCATCGCCAGGCTTGGCGATTTGCGGCATCACACGGGTGTAACCGTCGAACTTGAGGATACGGCCCTTGGCACGCAGCTCAAAATCGGAGGCCGCCACGGTGACAGTGGTGGACAGGTATTGCGCTGGCAGCATCTGGCAAGCCAGGAACTGGCGCCAGATCAGCTCGTAAAGGCGCTCAGCGTCGCGCTCCATGCCGCTCAGCTTGGCAGGCGTGGTATTGGCGTCGGAAGGACGGATCGCTTCGTGAGCCTCCTGTGCGCCTTCCTTGCTGCTGTAGACGTTCGGCTTCTCCGGCAGGTACTTCTTGCCGAACTCTTCTTCAATATAGGTACGCGCCATCGCGACCGCATCCACCGACAGGTTGGTGGAGTCGGTACGCATGTAAGTGATGTAGCCGGCTTCGTACAAGCGCTGGGCCATCATCATGGTTTTCTTCACACCGAAGCCCAGGCGGTTACTCGCGGCCTGTTGCAGGGTGGAGGTGATGAACGGTGCCGATGGCTTGCTGCTGGTCGGTTTGTCTTCACGCTTGACGATGCTGTAGCTGGAAGACTTGAGCTTTTCCAGCGCGGCCATGGCCTGGGCTTCGTTCAGCGGCTTGAAGGCCTCGCCTTTCTCGCGGGCCACTTCAAAGCGCACGTTGGCGCCCTTGGCAGTGCCGAGGTCGGCGTGGACTTCCCAGTACTCTTCGGGGATGAACGCACGAATCTCGCGCTCACGCTCCACCACCAGCTTCACCGCAACCGATTGCACGCGACCGGCCGACAGGCCACGGGCGATCTTGGCCCACAGCAGCGGCGAAACCATATAACCCACGACGCGGTCGAGGAAACGACGGGCCTGCTGGGCGTTGACGCGGTCGATGTCCAGTTCGCCCGGCTTGGAGAAGGCTTCCTGGATGGCTTTCTTGGTGATTTCGTTGAACACCACACGCTTGTAGCGGCTGTCATCACCGCCGATGGCTTCCCGCAGGTGCCAGGCAATGGCTTCCCCTTCGCGGTCCAAGTCCGTCGCGAGATAGATGGTGTCAGCATCCTTGGCGAGCCGGCGCAGCTCTTCGATGACCTTTTCCTTGCCTGGAAGGATTTCGTACTTGGCCTTCCAGCCATGATCCGGGTCCACACCCATGCGCGAGACCAGCTGCTTGCGCGCTTTCTCTTTAGGGGTGAGCACCGGACCTTCGCCCGCAGCCGCCTTGCCGCGCTTGGCGGCAGGCTCCTTGCTGGCGCTAGCCGAACCGCTGGTGGGCAGGTCTCGGATATGGCCGATACTCGACTTCACCACGTACTCGTTGCCCAAGTACTTGTTGATGGTCTTGGCCTTAGCCGGGGATTCCACAATGACCAGCGATTTGCCCATGGATCGGAAAATTCCTGAATTCGAGAAGTGAAAGGCAGTTGGCGCCTGTCGCGGCAACGCTATATATAGTGGCAACAAGGTGAGGTCAAGCGCAGCATTCTGCGCGACCTGCCGTTATTGCCCTGAAAAAAGACTGGGTTCGGCCTGGACCAAAGCAAAGCGCGGGACCTGCTCGCCGTCAACCTCGACGGTCTCCACAAACATGCTCAAGGGGCGTACCCAAAAGCCGTAATCGCCATACAGTGCTTGGTAGAACACTACTTCTTCTTCGGTCTCGGAGTGGCGTGCCACACTGAAAACACGGTACTGCGGACCTTTATAATGCTGGTAGAGCCCTGGTTCGACTTTCATGCTCTGGCCCTCTTACAAAATTTGTTAAAAAAAAAATACAAAACCACCCAAAAACAAAAACCGGGGCACTGGGCCCCGGCTTCCGTCAACCTAACGCTTAGACGCGTTCGAAGACGGTGGAAATGCCTTGGCCGAGACCAATGCACATGGTTGCAACCCCTAGGTTGCCGCCATTTTGCTTCATCACGTTAAGCAAAGTGCCGGAGATACGCGCACCGGAGCAACCGAATGGGTGGCCCAGGGCAATCGCGCCGCCGTGCAGGTTAACCTTCTCATTCATCTTGTCGAGTACTTTCAAATCTTTCAGCACGGGCAGGGCCTGTGCGGCGAAAGCTTCGTTGAGCTCGAAGAAGTCGATGTCGTTGATGGTCAGGCCTGCGCGCTTCAAGGCTTTTTGTGTGGCCGGTACAGGACCATAGCCCATGATTGCCGGGTCCACACCTGCCACAGCCATCGAACGGATCACGGCCAGCGGTTGGATGCCCAGATCCTGGGCACGTTGCGCCGACATCACGATCATGCACGAAGCGCCGTCGGTGATTTGCGACGAAGTACCGGCTGTCACGGTGCCGCCCTTTGGATTGAACGCTGGCTTCAGCGCGGCCAAGCTTTCCAGGGTGGTATCCGGACGAATGGTTTCGTCGTAGTCGAACAGTTTCAGGAAACCGTTCTCGTCATAACCGTTCATCGGGATGATTTCATCCTTGAACTTGCCTTCCACAGTCGCCTTGTGGGCGAGCTGGTGGGAACGCAGGCCGAACGCGTCCTGGGCTTCGCGGGTAATGCCGTGCATTTTGCCGAGCATTTCCGCAGTCAGGCCCATCATGCCCGAGGCTTTTGCCGCGTACAGCGACATGTGCGGGTTAGGATCAACGCCGTGCATCATGCTGACGTGACCCATGTGCTCCACGCCACCGACCACGAACACATCACCGTTGCCGGTCATGATGGCCTGGGCGGCGGTGTGCAGCGCGCTCATCGACGAACCGCACAGGCGGCTGACGGTCTGGCCGGCGGCGGTGTGCGGAATCTGGGTCATCAGCGACGCCATGCGCGCGATGTTCCAGCCCTGCTCCAGGGTCTGGTTGACGCAGCCCCAGATCACGTCCTCGACTTCGTTTGGGTCGACCTTGACGTTGCGTTCCAGCAGTTTGCTGATCAGGTGTGCCGACATGTCTTCGGCACGGGTGTTGCGGTGCATGCCGCCCTTGGAGCGGCCCATCGGCGTACGACCGAAGTCGACGATCACGACGTCTCTTGGATTCAAGCTCATAAATATTCTCGCTCTAGTCGTCTGGGCACTTAACCGAAGAAGCGCTGGCCGTTCTTGGCCATTTCACGCAGCTTCGCGGTCGGGTGGTACAGCGGGCCCAAATCAGCGTATTGATCAGCCAGGGCAACGAACTCGGCCACACCGATCGAATCGATGTAACGCAGCGCACCACCACGGAATGGAGGGAAACCAATACCGTACACCAGGCCCATATCGGCTTCGGCGGCGGTTTCGACGATGCCGTCTTCCAGGCAACGCACGGTTTCCAGGCACAGGGCGATCATCATCCAGTTGATGATGTCTTCGTCCGACACCTCACGCTGTTCGTAGATGACCGGAGCCAGCACTTCATGCACCGACGGGTCGGCCACTTTCTTCTGCTTGCCCTTCTTGTCGGCCTCGTAGGCGTAGAAACCCTTGCCGTTCTTCTGGCCCAGGCGCTTGGCTTCGTAGAGCGCGTCGATCGCCGAGCGGCGGTCGTCTTTCATGCGGTCCGGGAAGCCTTCAGCCATCACGTCGCGACCATGGTGGCCGGTGTCGATGCCGACCACGTCCATCAGGTACGCCGGGCCCATTGGCCAGCCGAATTTCTCCATGACTTTGTCGATGCGCACGAAGTCCACGCCGGCGCTGACCAACTTGGCGAAACCGCCGAAGTACGGGAACAGCACGCGGTTGACCAGGAAGCCCGGGCAGTCGTTGACCACGATCGGGTTCTTGCCCATTTTCTTGGCGTAGGCAACGGTGGTGGCAACGGCCAGCTCGCTGGACTTCTCGCCACGGATGACTTCCACCAGCGGCATCATGTGCACCGGGTTGAAGAAGTGCATGCCGACGAAGTTCTCCGGACGCTTCAAGGCCTTGGCCAGCAGCGAGATGGAAATGGTCGAGGTGTTGGACGCCAGGATGGTGTCGTCTTTGACCTGGGCTTCCACTTCGGCCAGCACGGCTTGCTTGACCTTCGGGTTCTCGACAACGGCTTCGACCACCAGGTCGACGTGGCCGAAATCGCCGTAGGACAGCGTAGGACGAATGCCGTTAAGCACTTCAGCCATTTTCGCAGCGGTCATGCGACCTTTGTCCACACGACCGACCAGCAGCTTGGCGGCTTCTGCCAGGCCTTGCTCGATGCCATGCTCGTTGATGTCTTTCATCAGGATCGGCGTGCCTTTGGACGCCGACTGATAGGCGATACCGCCGCCCATGATACCGGCGCCGAGTACGGCAGCCTGTTTCACGTCCTTGGCGATTTCGTCGTAGGCCTTGGCCTTTTTCTTCAGTTCCTGATCGTTCAGGAACAGGCCGATCAGGCTCTGGGCTGCGGAGGTTTTCGCCAGTTTGACGAAGCCAGCCGCTTCCACTTCCAGAGCTTTGTCGCGACCGAAGTTCGCGGCTTTCTGGATGGTCTTGATCGCTTCAACCGGTGCCGGGTAGTTCGGGCCGGCCTGGCCAGCCACGAAACCTTTGGCGGTTTCGAACGACATCATTTGTTCGATGGCGTTGAGCTTGAGTTTTTCCAGCTTCGGCTGACGCTTGGCCTTGTAGTCAAATTCGCCGCTGATGGCGCCCTTGATCAGGTTCAATGCGGCTTCGGCCAGTTTGTCCGGGGCAACCACAGCGTCGACAGCACCGACTTTCAGCGCGTCTTCAGCACGGTTTTCCTTACCGGCGGCAATCCACTCGATAGCGTTGTCGGCACCGATCAGGCGCGGCAGGCGCACGGTACCGCCAAAACCTGGGTAGATGCCCAGTTTGACTTCAGGCAGGCCGATCTTGGCCGTGGCCGACATGACGCGGAAGTCTGCCGCCAGGCACATTTCCAGGCCACCGCCCAACGCGATGCCGTTGATCGCGGCGACGGTCGGTACGTTGAGGTCTTCAAAATCGCTGAAAATCTTGTTGGCTTCGAGGTTGCCAGCCACCAGCTCGGCATCGGGCAGCTTGAAGTTGTCGACGAATTCGGTGATGTCAGCGCCGACGATGAACACGTCCTTGCCGCTGGAAACGATCACGCCCTTGACCGAAGCATCTGCTTTGATGGTGTCTACGGCCTGACGCAATTCATTCAGGGTTAGACGGTTGAACTTGTTGACGGACTCACCCTTGAGGTCGAATTTCAGTTCGACGATGCCACTTTCAAGAGCCTTAACCGTGATGGCTTTACCTTCGTAAATCATCAACTGATCTCCACGATATGGAAGCTGAACAGTACACATTGGACGCTGGCCTCTGGCTGGACACTGACAGTTGCGTCAATGCTCATGCCAATCCGCCAGGCACACCCGCCAATGCGATAGTCGGGATTCTGTATGAGCGGTCTGACAGACAAACGCTCAATTCATACGCCCGTTTGATTTGGGTACGCCACCTTCATCCAATTCCGAGCAATTGTCAATCGCTCGAAAGGCTAGGAAAAACGCGACTTTCCAGTCATTTCAGAACCCCGACCATAAGCCCGCGACTCGTCAATATTCAAATATTCACGAAATCAATAATGCAAAAGATGAGGGAAAAGGCTGTACAGAACGGGATATGCCGCTAGGCTAGCGACAACCGTACCGCGCTTGGATGAACATCCGACGCAGGGAACACAGAATTACCGGCCTGCCTGGCCAACTCCAGCCCGATGATGATGTCGGGCTTTTTATTGCCTGCCGTTTTCCATGATTTGCACGCCCTTTGTAGGAGCCCGGCTTGCCGGCGATGGGGCCCGCAAACATTGCGCCAATCTTGAGAACGCCATCGCCGGCAAGCCGGGCTCCTACAGGGGGTTGTCGCAGGCCGCCAGGGTCGGTGTCAGGCCAGGGCTCTGAGTAGCGTATCGATAGCCTTCAACACGCTCGCCTCGCCCTTCTCGCCCCAATACAGGGCGATCATCTGCTTGTCGGCTTCGACCTTGTAGACGTTGTCCGGCAACGTCGCAAAATGCGGCAACAACTTTTCATCAACACACACTTCACGCCACTGATTCACCCAGACTCCGGGCTCCAACTGCCAGTAACTCCAAATGGCCGGTGTGCTGCCACGCCGTGGCCGGCAGTACTGCGCGCACGGGCTCGGTGGCTCCTGCTTGAGCCAATGCGGCCATTCCTGGGGGGACAACTGCATGGCCAGGCCGATGCGGCGCGCCTCCATGCGCAGGGCCATGCGCCCGCTCTGATGGCGCGACGGGCGCAGCCATGCCAGGGGGCTCAGAACCACCACAAGGATTGACACCACTATCCAGACCGTCATATGTGTACTCCCGAATTTCTAGATGAGCGGATTTGACCTGACGCAACCCCATCCGCTTGAAAGCAGCCATACTGAACATATTGCAGTCCCTTGGAGGAACGCCTCATGCCCTACCAACATATTCTGGTCGCTGTCGATCTGACCGAAGAGTGCGATCCGGTGATCAAGCGCGCGCAGGAATCTGCATTGGCCAATGGCGCCATACTGTCGCTGGTGCATATCGTCGAGCCCATGGCCATGGCCTTTGGTGGCGACGTGCCCATGGACCTTTCCCAGTTGCAGCAACAACAATTTGACCAGGCCAAGGAGCGCCTGGACCGTTTGATTCTCAAATACCCGCACCTGAAAAAGGAAGACTGCCACCTGACGTACGGCCAACCGCGCCAGGAAATCCACCATCTGGCCAAGGAAAAGGCTTGCGACTTGATCGTGGTGGGTAGCCATGGTCGTCACGGTTTGGCGTTGTTGCTGGGTTCTACAGCCAATGATGTGCTGCACGGTGCGCCGTGCGACGTACTGGCGGTGAAGCTGGTGAAGAGCTCCTAAGAACACTGAAAATCAAAGGTGGGAGCTGGCTTGCCTGCGATAGCAGTCTGTCAGTCGCCAGGTGTATCAACTGACAGACTGCTATCGCAGGCAAGCCAGCTCTCACATTTTTAACTGTATTTCATATAAAAAACCCGGTGCTCATGAAAATGAACACCGGGTTTTTTAATGCACTGGAATCACTCAGGCATCCAGCTCAGCCCAACGCTCAACCAACGCTTCCAGCTCCTGGTTCAAT
Organism: Pseudomonas sp. C 49-2; assembly: GCF_003970195.1. Lineage (NCBI taxonomy): Bacteria > Pseudomonadati > Pseudomonadota > Gammaproteobacteria > Pseudomonadales > Pseudomonadaceae > Pseudomonas > Pseudomonas sp. C 49-2. Next base: position 467,389 of record NZ_RXYG01000003.1, on the reverse strand, counting down.
GTTTCCAGGGAGGCGATGACCTTGGCGGTTTCCGCCGCCGGACGCAGGTAGAAGCCCGCGTCAGCCATTTCCGCCTCTACCGCGGCGATCTGCTGTTCCTTGGCCTCGATATCACCCGGCAAGGCTTCCAGTTCACGCTGCAGCTTGTAGCTGAGCTTCTTCTTGCCCACTGGCGCCGCCTCTGCAACCGGCGCAGCCGCCGCCACCGGAGCCACCACGGCCGAGTTCAAGTCGGCCTTGCCGGATTTGCTCTCGGTCACGCCCAGCAGGCGCGGCGAGCCGCCCTGGCGCAGCCAGTCCTGGTAACCACCGACGTATTCACGCACCTTGCCTTCACCTTCGAAGACCAGGGTGCTGGTGACCACGTTGTCGAGGAATGCCCGGTCGTGACTCACCATCAGCACGGTACCGTTGAAGGTCAGCAGCACTTCTTCCAGCAGTTCGAGCGTTTCCACGTCGAGGTCGTTGGTCGGTTCATCGAGCACCAGCAGGTTGGCCGGCTTGCTGAACAGCTTGGCCAGCAGCAGGCGCGCACGCTCGCCACCGGACAAGGCTTTCACCGGCGTACGTGCACGCTGCGGGCTGAACAGGAAGTCGCCCAGGTAGCTGAGCACGTGGCGGCTCTGGCCGTCGATGTCGATAAAGTCGCGGCCTTCGGCGACGTTGTCGATCACGGTCTTTTCCAGGTCCAACTGGTGGCGCAACTGGTCGAAGTAAGCCACGTCGATGCGCGTGCCCTCTTCCACGGTGCCGCTGGTCGGCTGCAGGCCGCTGAGCATCAGCTTGAGCAAGGTGGTCTTGCCGGTGCCGTTGGCGCCCAGCAGGCCGATACGGTCGCCGCGCTGCAGGACCATGGAGAAGTCCTTGATCAGGAACGGGCCGTCCGGGTGATGGAAGCTGACGTTCTCCAGCACCATCACCTGCTTGCCCGACTTGTCGGCAGTGTCCAGCTGGATATTCGCCTTGCCGGTGCGCTCGCGGCGTTCGCTGCGCTCGACACGCAGGGCTTTCAGGGCGCGTACGCGGCCTTCGTTACGGGTACGGCGGGCCTTGATGCCCTGGCGGATCCAGACTTCTTCCTGGGCCAGCTTCTTGTCGAACAGCGCGTTGGCGGTTTCTTCGGCGGCCAGCGCAGCTTCCTTGTGCACCAGGAAGCTGGCGTAGTCGCCGTTCCAGTCGATCAAGCCGCCACGATCCAGTTCGAGGATGCGGGTCGCCAGGTTTTGCAGGAAGGAACGGTCGTGCGTGATGAACAGCACGGCGCCCTGGAATTCCTTGAGGGCCTCTTCCAGCCAGGCAATCGCGCCGATGTCCAGGTGGTTGGTGGGTTCGTCGAGCAGCAGCAGATCCGGCTCGGACACCAGAGCCTGGGCCAGCAGCACGCGACGACGCCAGCCACCGGACAACTCGGCGAGGGTCTTGTCGGCCGGCAGTTGCAGGCGGCTCAAGGTGCTGTCGACCAGTTGCTGCAAGCGCCAGCCATCGCGGGCTTCGAGGTCTTGCTGAACGTGCATCAGTTTGTTCAGGTCGTCTTCGGTGACGCAGTTCTGCGCCAGGTGATGGTATTCGGCGAGCAGTGCGCCGACGCCGTCGAGGCCTTCGGCAACCACGTCGAACACAGTCCGTCCGTCGGCCACCGGCAATTCTTGCGGCAATTCGCCGATCTTGAGGCCCGGCGCGCGCCATACAGAGCCGTCATCAGGCTTCTGATCGCCTTTGACCAGCTTCATCATGCTGGATTTGCCGGTGCCGTTGCGGCCGATGATGCACACCCGCTCACCACGGGCGATCTGCCAGGACACCTTGTCCAACAACGGCATAGCGCCGAAAGCAAGGGACACATCGCTGAATTTGAGCAGGGTCATACGCTTCTCCAAAAACTGGGCGCGCATTCTACCTGAGTTAGGGGTGGGATGCGGCTGGCATTTTCGCTGCCGACACGTTCTGTAGGACATTTCCAACGAACTTGAACGAACCGCCCAGCAAAGCTTTCGTCTGCGTCGGGCAAAAGGCTAAGCTAGGGGCAATCAGTGTCGGCGGTGCCGATGCTAGTCGTGATTTCTCTGCACGGACGTCTCATGCGCAGTCGCCTTTTCAACTTTTTATCTTGTCTGCTTCTTTCCGCCACCGCCGTTCAATCCGCCCAGGCCGTGGACCTCACCACCCAACGTCAATATTACGATGAAGCCAAACGCGCCCTGGCCAAAGGCGACACCGGCCCGTACATGCAATACAGCCAGGCCCTGGCCGACTACCCGCTGACGCCCTACCTGGCCTACGACGAGCTGACCGCCCGCCTGAAAACCGCGAGCAACCAGGAAATCGAGCAGTTCCTCGCCAAAAACGGCGACCTGCCCCAGGCCAACTGGATGAAACTGCGCTGGTTGCGCTGGCTGGCTGAACGCGGCGACTGGCAGACCTTTGAAAAGTACTACGACGCCAAGCTTAATTTCGTTGAGCTGGACTGCCTGCATGGCCAGTACCAGCTCACCCACAATCTGAAAGCCGAAGGCTACAAGACCACCGAAAAACTGTGGATGACCGGCAAGTCTCAACCGGCAGCCTGCGATGCCACCTTCGGCCAATGGGCGGCCGACGGCCAGCTCACCGAACAGAAGATCTGGGACCGCGCCAAACTCGCCGCCGAAGCGCGCAACTACGCACTCGCCAACAGCCTGGTGAAAACCTTGCCTACCCTCGGCGCCCAAGGCCGCCTGATGGTGGACGTGGCACAAAAACCCGACATGCTCAGCGACCCGTCACGCTTCCTGCCGGCCACCGAGGCCATGTCGGACGCCGTCGGCCTGGGCTTGCGTCGCCTGGCCCGCCAAGATCCGGACAAGGCCATGGCCCTGCTCGATGGCTACGCCAGCAGCATGCACTTCTCCCGTGACGAAAAAGTGTCGATCGCCCGGGAAATAGGCCTGACGTTGGCCAAGCGCTATGACCCTCGCGCCCTCGAGGTGATGACCAAGTACGACCCAGAACTGCGCGACAACACCGTCTCCGAATGGCGCCTGCGCCTGCTGTTGCGCCTGGCCCGCTGGGAAGATGCCTACCAGTTGACCCGCAAACTCCCACAAGACCTGGCCACCACCAACCGCTGGCGCTACTGGCAGGCCCGCAGCCTGGAACTGGCCGAGCCGAAAAACCCGCAAGCGCTGGTCCTGTACAAGCACCTGTCGCAAGAGCGCGACTTCTACGGCTTCCTCGCAGCGGATCGCTCCAAGGCCCCGTACCAGTTGAAGAACAAACCGCTGCCAATGAGCCAGGCGCTAATCAACAAGGTGCGCAACACCCCCGGCGTACGCCGTGCGCTGGAGTTCTACGCCCGAGGCCAGATCGTGGATGGCCGCCGCGAGTGGTATCACGTCAGCCGTCACTTCAACCGTGACGAGATGGTCGCCCAGGCCCGATTGGCCTACGACATGAAGTGGTACTTCCCGGCGATCCGCACCATCAGCCAGGCGCAATACTGGGACGACCTGGACATCCGCTTCCCAATGGCGCACCGCGACACCTTGGTGCGTGAAGCCAAGGTGCGCGGCCTGCATTCCAGCTGGGTGTTCGCCATCACTCGCCAGGAAAGCGCCTTCATGGACGACGCCCGCTCCGGCGTCGGTGCCAGCGGCCTGATGCAACTCATGCCCGGCACTGCCAAGGAAACCGCGCGCAAGTTCAGCATTCCCCTGGCCTCCCCGGCACAGGTGCTGGACCCGGACAAGAACATCCAGCTCGGCGCCGCCTACCTGAGCCAGGTGCACAGCCAGTTCAACGGCAACCGCGTACTCGCCTCCGCCGCCTACAACGCCGGCCCCGGCCGCGTGCGCCAATGGCTGCGCGGCGCCGACCACCTGAGTTTCGACGTGTGGGTGGAAAGCATCCCGTTCGACGAAACCCGCCAGTATGTGCAGAACGTGCTGTCTTATTCGGTGATCTACGGGCAGAAACTCAACTCGCCACAGCCGCTGGTGGATTGGCATGAGCGGTATTTTGATGATCAGTAAGGCCTAGCCCGAAGGTCCCCCTGCTCCAGGGGATTGAAAACCCTGTAGCAAGCGGGCCTGCGGTGGTCAGCTAGCTTTCTGTGGTGAGCGGGCTTGCCCCGCGCTGGGCTGCGTAGCAGCCCCAAAACCGGATATCACAATTTATCGGCTACACCTACACCGTGACGACTGAATTGGGAGTGCTTCGCACTCCAGCGCGGGGCAAGCCCGCTCACCACAGAAGCCCCCTCAGCAACCCTCAACAATGCTTGGCAACTTGCCTAGACCTCGCTGTTCGCGACCTCTACCCCATCACTGAACTGCAACGCCGCCAATCGCGCATACAACGCGTTGCTCGCAATCAACTGTTGATGCGTCCCGACCGCCACCAACTTACCCTGGTCCATCACCGCAATGCGGTCAGCGTTCTTCACGGTGGCCAATCGATGGGCGATGACCAACGTGGTGCGCCCTTGCATCAGTTGCGGCAGCGCTTGCTGGATCAGGTGTTCACTCTGGGCATCGAGGGCGCTGGTAGCTTCGTCAAGCAGCAGGATCGGCGCGTCCACCAGCAGCGCGCGGGCGATGGCCAGGCGTTGGCGTTGGCCGCCGGAGAGGCCCATGCCGCCGTCGCCCAAGTGAGTCTGGTAGCCGTCGGGCATTTGCAGGATGAAGTCATGGGCGTGGGCAATGCGGGCGGCGGCTTCGACCTGTTCCCGAGTGGCGGTCGGGTTGCCGTAGCGGATGTTGTCTTCAACGCTGCCGAAGAACAGCGCCGGGCTCTGGGACACCAGGGCGAAGTGGCGGCGCAGGTCCATAGGGTCGAGTTCGGTCAGCGGATGGCCTTCGAGCAGGATGCAGCCTTGTTGGGGATCGTAGAAGCGCAGCAACAGGTCGAAAATCGTCGATTTGCCCGCGCCGGATGGGCCCACCAGCGCCAGGGTTTCACCGGGGTTGATGGTCAGGTTCAGGCCGTCAACAGCATAGCTATCGGGCCGTGAAGGGTAGGAAAACCGCAGGTTTTGCAGTTCCATGCGGCCGCTGACCCGCTCAGGCAGTTGCACGGTCCCGGCGGCGGGCGCCTGGATTTCGTTGCTCGACTGCAACAACTCGCCAATCCGCTCAGCGGCCCCGGCGGCGCGTTGCAACTCACCGAGCACTTCGCTCAGGGTGCCGACGGCGCTGCCGACGATCAGGCTATAAAACACAAAAGCCGCCAGCTCGCCGCCGGATATGCGCCCGCTGATCACATCCATGCCGCCCACCCACAGCATCACACCCACGGCGCCGAGCACCAGCATGATCACCAGGGTAATCAGCCAGGCGCGTTGGGTGATGCGTTTGCGCGCGGTGGTGAAGGCGTCTTCCACGGTCACGGCGAAACGCTGCTCGTCCTGCACCTGATGGTTGTAGGCCTGCACGGTCTTGATCTGGCCGAGGGTCTCGGACACATAGCTGCCCACATCGGCGATGCGGTCCTGGCTTTGCCGCGACAAGCTGCGCACCCGGCGGCCGAAGATGAGGATCGGCGCCAACACCAGCGGCAATGCCACCACCACGATGCTGGTGAGCTTGGGGTTGGTCACAAACAGCAACACGATGCCCCCGATGACCATCAACGCGTTGCGCAGGAACAGCGACAGCGACGAGCCGATCACCGATTGCAGCAACGTGGTGTCGGTGGTCAGCCGCGACTGGATCTCCGAACTGCGATTGTTCTCGTAAAAGCCTGGATGCAGGTAGATCAGATGGTTGAACACTTGCCGACGGATGTCCGCCACCACCCGTTCGCCGATCCACGACACCAGGTAAAACCGTGCAAACGTGCCCACTGCCAGGCCCAGTACGAGGATCATGAACAGGCCGATGGACTGGTTGAGCAAGTGTGGTGATTGAGTCATGAAACCCTGGTCCACCAGCAGGCGGATGCCCTGCCCCATGGACAAGGTGATACCGGCCGTGACGATCAGCGCCAACAGGGCGCCGAGCGCCTGCCAGCGGTAGGGCGCGATGAAGCGGCTGGCCAGGCGGATCGCGCGGCGTTGACGGACTGAGAACATGGAGGGCATCACCAGTGAGGAACCTGTCCTCAACATTGGGGGAACTTGGGCAAATAACAATGAGTCAGGTTAATTATGCCCGCCGATACCTATCCCTAGAGGCTATCGGTCTAACCCCTGGCTGGAAATCCGAGGCGGTTTCTGGTGGACTGGGTGTTCAAACCGGTGATCTTGCAGAGAGTTGTAACAGCGTGGTCACTCGGGCGGCTTAGAGTCAAGACGCAAACTAGGTAAACAACCTGATGAGGAGACAGGCCATGACCTTGCAGAACAGCAGCGATGCCAAGATTGAAGTGATCCGCCAACCGCAGCAGTTGCCTTGCTCGTACATCGACGCCAAAGGCCGCGAAGTGCAGATTACCGAAGAGATGATCCAGCAAGCGTGCAGCGAACTGGAACAGCGACTGGTCAAGCCTGCCCAGCAAGGCTGAAGCGCCGATGCTCTTGCAAACCCGGCCCAGGTGGCCGGGTTTTTTATGGGGGTCTAAGCGCTCACGGCGCCCAATGCGCGGATGATGTTCGATAGCACCGCCGATTCACCGTTGATGCGCACCTTCAAGCCATCAATCTCACGGCGCTCCGGGTAGTTCTTGCGCAGCAGGTCAAACGCCTTGCGCTGCTCTTGCACGGTGCCTACCAGGCTACGCCGGAAATCCGCATCATCCCGGCGCGGGTCGTACACGCTGCGGCACAGGGTCGCCAACGCCCAGGCCGGGTCGGTGGACGCGTTCAACTGCACCTCGGCCAACCACGGCGACGGCAGTAAATCACTCAACTGAATGCTCGCCTCCTGCCCCAGGTGCGCGCAGAACGCCTGATAGATCTGCGCCGTGCCGCGCTGCTTGCCATCCAGGCTGTAACCAGCGATATGCGGCGTGGCCAGCACGCACAGGTCGGCCAGGTCCACGTCAACTTCAGGTTCGCCCTCCCACACATCCAGCACCGCTTGCAGGTCTTCGCGCGCCAGCAACACCTCGCGAAGGGCGGCGTTGTCCACCACCGGGCCACGGCTGGCGTTGATCAGCCAAGTGCCGGGCTTGAGCTGGTTGAGCCGCTCGCGGTCGAACAGGTGCCAGGTGGAGCCATTGCCGGACTTGGTCAACGGCGTGTGCAGGCTGATCACATCGCATTGCTCGATGATCTGCTCCAGGCTGACGTAATCGCCGTCTTCGGCAATCTGCCGTGGCGGGTCACACACCAGCACGTTCCAGCCCAGGCCCTTGAGCACCTTGACCAGCCGCCCGCCCACTTCGCCGGCTCCAACCACGCCATAGGTGCGCTGAGTGAGGTCGGCACCTTCGATTTCAGCCAGGGTCATCAGGCTGCCCAGCACATAATCCACCACGCCACGGGCATTGCAGCCGGGGGCGCTGGACCACTGGATGCCGGCCTGCTTGAAGTAGTCGAGGTCCAGGTGATCGGTGCCGATGGTGCAAGTGCCGACGAAACGCACATTCGTCCCCTCCAGCAGCGCACGGTTAACGTTGGTCACCGAGCGCACCAGCAACACGTCAGCCTGCTCGACTGTGGCGCGGTCGATGGAACGGCCGGGCACCCGGCGGATCTCGCCAAATCCCTGGAAGAATGCATCGAGCAGCGGAATATTTTCGTCGGCAACAATCAACATGGCAGGCTCCTTTCGCGGACCCGCAGTGTACAGGGATCACGACCCGCGCTTACAAATCCCTAACACAGGATTTTTCCTGACCAATGCGTCAAAGCGTAGAATCCGCGGTCCTTGCGCATCCCTTTATTGGACACCTGTACGTGAACACTGCCTCTGCCACCCTCACCCGCCCCGCCCGCATCAGCCGGGAAGTCGGCGGCCTGCTGACGCTCGCCCTGCCGATCATGGTCGGCCAACTGGCCACCACTGCGATGAGTTTTGTCGATGCGGTGATGGCCGGCCGCGTCAGTCCCCAAGACTTGGCGGCGGTGGGCCTGGGCAACTCGATCTGGATCCCGGTCTACCTGCTGATGAGCGGTACGCTGCTGGCCACCACGCCGAAAGTCGCCCAACGCTACGGTGCGGGCCAGTACAGCGAAATCGGACCGCTGGTGCGTCAGTCACTGTGGCTGGCCTTGGTGGTCGGCATCATCGGCTCACTGCTACTGCTCTGCGCCGAGCCGATCCTGCATGCAATGAAGGTTGAGCCGGACCTGATCGCGCCCACCATGGGTTACCTGCATGGCATCGCCGCCGGTATGCCGGCCATTGCGTTCTATTACGTGCTGCGCTGCTTCAGTGACGGCCTGGGCCGTACGCTGCCGAGCATGGTCATGGGCCTGGGCGGCCTGGCGCTGAATATCCCGCTGAACTACATCTTCATCTACGGTCACCTCGGCCTGCCGGCCATGGGCGGCGTAGGTTGCGGTTGGGCCACGGCCATTTCGATGTGGGTGATGATGCTTGGCCTGGCCGGCTGGACCCGCTGGGGGCCGGCCTACCAGAGCAGCGAACTGTTCAAGCGTTTCGACTGGCCACAATGGGCGGTGATCAAGCGCGTGCTGGGCATTGGCCTGCCGATTGGCGTGGCGATCTTTGCCGAGTCGAGCATTTTTGCGGTGATTGCCCTACTGCTGGGCAGCTTGGGAGCCACGGTGGTATCCGGTCATCAGATCGCGCTGAACGTCAGCTCCCTGGTGTTCATGATCCCCTACTCCCTGAGCATGGCCGTCACTGTGCGGGTCGGCCAGGCCCTAGGGCGTGGCGAACCGCGTGAAGCCCGCTTCGCCGCAGGTGTCGGCATGGGCACGGCGCTGGCCTACGCCTGCCTGTCCTGCAGCCTGATGTTGCTGTTTCGCGAGCAGATTGCGGCGATCTATACCCCGGACCCGGTGGTCATTCACTTGGCTTCGACGCTGATCGTGTTCTCGGCACTGTTCCAGTTTTCCGACTCGATCCAGGTCACGGCGGCTGGCGCACTGCGTGGTTACCAGGACACCCGAGTGACGATGGTACTGACCTTGTTCGCCTATTGGGGCGTTGGCCTGCCGGTGGGTTACGCCCTGGGGCTGACGAATTGGCTGGGCGAGCCGAGCGGCCCAAGCGGCTTGTGGCAAGGGCTGATCGTGGGCCTGAGCTGTGCGGCGGGGATGTTGCTGGTACGCCTGGCGCGCAGTGCACGCCGGCGCATTCGCGCCGACAAGGCGCGGGTTTAAGCGGACTTCTTGCGGATCCAGTACAGGTACGTACCGGCCTGCTCCTGCTGATCCACCAGTTCGTGGTCAAGGAACACGCAGAACTTGGGGATATCGCGGCGCGTGGACGGGTCGGTCGCGATCACCTTGAGCAAGCCGCCGGGCACCAGGTCGCGGATGTGCTGGTGCAGCATCATCACGGGCTCTGGGCAATTCAAGCCTGTTGCATCTAGGGTGCCGTCGACGGCGGTGTCGAAAATATCGCTCATGATCTACTCCTGAAACTGGCCGCCAGTCTACCGGGCCTTGGTTTTCTTCACATCCACCAACCGACGCAGGTGGCAGGTCACTTCCTCTCGGTCGTGGTACAGCTGCTTGCAGCCGATCTCCACGCGGATGCCGCGCGCTTTGAAGCCGTCTTCGATGCGCTCCAGCAAGCGCTTCACTTCGGCATACCGCTGCTTCATCGGCAACTTCAAGTTCACCACCGCCTCGCGGCAATGCCCCTCGCCGATCCAGGTTTCCAGCAGCGCGGCGTTACGCGCCGGTTTTTCGACGATGTCGCAGACCATCCAGTCAACCGGCTGCTTGGGCACGAAGGTGAAACCGTCGGCCATCAAGTGCTGCACCAGGCCAGTGTCCATCAGGCTTTCGGCCATCGGGCCGTTATCGATGGCGGTCACCAGCATGCCACGGTTGACCAACTGCCAGGTCCAGCCGCCGGGCGCTGCACCGAGGTCGACGCCCGTCATGTCGCCGTGCAGGCGCTCGTCCCACTGGTCGCGGGGGATGAAGTGGTGCCAGGCCTCTTCCAGCTTGAGGGTCGAACGGCTGGGCGCTTCGCGGGGGAATTTCAAACGCGGAATACCCATCGGCCACATCGCCGAGTTGTTCGACTCGGCCAGGCCCATGAACACTTCGCGGCCACTCTTGAAGGTCAGCAGCAGGCGCGGCTTGCTCGGGTCGTCCACCAGCTTGCCGGCGTTCAGGAGGGCTTTGCGCAGGTGCACTTCGAATTTCTTGCAGAAGTTCGACAGTTCCTTGCCGTCGTTGGTATCGACCATCTCCAGCCACAGGCTGCCACACACCGGGAATTCGCGCAGGTGGGCGAGGATCACGCTGATGCGGTCCGTTTCCGGCAGGTCGATGAACACCCCGCGCGCCCACTGCCGAGGAAAAATCAGCTCGGCAAAGCGTTGGCCGTGCATCAGGCGCTGGGCGCCGTCTTCTTCGGTGCAGACAAATTCGGCGCAGGCGCTGCCGGTCTTGGCCTTGGCGTAGCCGGAAACGTTCAGGCGCGCGGCGAGGTCCGCGATCTCGGAACAGACTTCGCCTTCAAAACCCGGGCGGCAGTGCATAAAAAGGGTGTTCATCAACTCTCCAAGTGAATCAACTGACGTTGCGCTGTCGCAATGCCTGTCATGAAAACCCGCGCATGATAACGGAGTTCGGAACCTTGGACTTAACGATAGAGTCCAGTTATTAGCCTGCTAATGAAAACAGGGCTAAGTTGATAGCTCTGTTCGTCCCGTCAGGTCCGTAGCCGTGCGGACCATAAGGAGTCGTGTCATGTCATCGCTTGATAGCCTGAGAACCCTTAAGACCCTTGAAATAGACAGCAAAACCTACCACTACTTCAGCCTGCCCGAAGCCGCCAAGAGCCTGGGTGACCTGGACAAGCTACCGATGTCACTGAAGGTGCTGCTGGAAAACCTGCTGCGCTGGGAGGACAACAAGACCGTCACCGGCGCCGACCTCAAGGCCATTGCCGCCTGGCTCAAGGAACGCCAGTCCGACCGTGAGATCCAGTACCGCCCCGCCCGTGTGTTGATGCAAGACTTTACCGGCGTCCCCGCCGTGGTCGACCTGGCCGCCATGCGCGCCGCCGTGGCCAAGGCCGGGGGCGATCCGCAGCGCATCAACCCGCTATCGCCCGTGGACCTGGTAATTGACCATTCGGTGATGGTCGACAAGTTCGGCAACGCCGACGCCTTTGAGCAGAACGTCGACATCGAAATGCAGCGCAACGGCGAACGCTACGCTTTCCTGCGCTGGGGCCAGAGCGCCTTTGACAACTTCAGTGTGGTGCCACCGGGCACCGGCATCTGCCACCAGGTCAACCTCGAATACCTCGGCCGCACCGTGTGGACCAAGGACGAAGACGGTCGCACTTACGCCTTCCCCGACACCTTGGTCGGCACTGACTCCCACACCACCATGATCAACGGCCTGGGCGTACTCGGCTGGGGCGTGGGCGGGATCGAAGCGGAAGCGGCGATGCTCGGCCAACCGGTGTCGATGCTGATCCCGGAAGTGATCGGCTTCAAGCTCACCGGCAAATTGAAGGAAGGCATCACCGCCACTGACTTGGTGCTGACCGTGACCCAGATGCTGCGCAAGAAAGGCGTGGTGGGTAAATTCGTCGAGTTCTATGGCGACGGCTTGGCCGACCTGCCGTTGGCCGACCGCGCCACCATCGCCAACATGGCCCCGGAATACGGCGCCACCTGCGGCTTTTTCCCGGTGGATGAGGTAACACTGGACTACCTGCGCCTCTCCGGCCGTCCCGCAGAAACCGTGAAGCTAGTCGAGGCTTACACCAAAGCCCAGGGCCTGTGGCGCAACGCGGGCCAGGAGCCGGTGTTCACCGACAGCCTGGCCCTGGACATGGGCAGCGTCGAAGCCAGCCTGGCCGGGCCGAAACGCCCGCAGGACCGTGTGGCGCTTCCGAATGTCGGCCAAGCCTTCAGCGACTTCCTCGACCTGCAATTCAAACCCACCAACAAAGAAGAGGGCCGCCTGGAAAGCGAAGGCGGTGGCGGGGTTGCCGTGGGCAATGCCGACCTCGTCGGCGAAACCGACTATGAATACGACGGCCAGACCTATCGCCTGAAAAACGGCGCGGTGGTGATCGCCGCGATCACGTCCTGCACCAACACCTCCAACCCCAGCGTGATGATGGCGGCCGGTCTGGTGGCGAAAAAGGCCGTGGAAAAAGGCCTGACACGCAAGCCGTGGGTTAAAACCTCTCTGGCGCCAGGCTCCAAAGTGGTTACCGACTATTACAAAGCGGCGGGCCTCACCCAGTATCTGGACAAGCTCGGCTTTGATTTGGTGGGTTACGGCTGCACCACCTGCATCGGCAACTCCGGCCCGCTGCCCGAGCCGATCGAAAAAGCCATCCAGAGGGCCGACCTTGCAGTGGCGTCTGTGCTGTCGGGTAACCGCAACTTCGAAGGCCGCGTGCACCCGCTGGTGAAAACCAACTGGTTGGCTTCGCCGCCGCTGGTGGTGGCGTATGCCTTGGCGGGCACCGTGCGCATCGATATCAGCAGTGAACCGCTGGGTAACGATCAGGATGGCAAGCCGGTGTACCTCAAGGACATCTGGCCAAGCAGCAAGGAAATCGCGGATGCCGTGGCTCAGGTCAGCACCGGTATGTTCCACAAGGAATACGCCGAGGTATTCGCCGGTGACGAGCAGTGGCAAGCCATTGAAGTGCCACAGGCCGCCACCTACGTGTGGCAGAAAGACTCGACCTATATCCAGCATCCGCCATTCTTCGACGACATTGCCGGGCCTCTGCCGGTCATCAAAGACGTCAAAGGCGCCAACGTGCTGGCGCTGCTGGGCGACTCGGTGACCACCGACCACATCTCCCCGGCCGGCAATATCAAGACCGACAGCCCCGCCGGTCGCTACCTGCGTGAACAAGGCGTGGAACCGCGCGACTTCAACTCCTACGGCTCACGCCGGGGCAACCATGAAGTGATGATGCGTGGCACCTTTGCCAATATCCGTATCCGCAATGAAATGCTCGGCGGCGAAGAAGGCGGCAATACGCTGTACATCCCCACTGGCGAGAAAATGCCGATCTACGATGCGTCGATGAAATACCAGGCGTCGGGCACACCGCTGGTGGTGGTGGCCGGCCAGGAATATGGCACCGGCTCCAGCCGCGACTGGGCAGCCAAGGGCACCAACCTGCTGGGCGTCAAGGCGGTGATCGCCGAGAGTTTCGAGCGGATTCACCGCTCCAACCTGGTGGGCATGGGCGTGCTGCCGTTGCAGTTCAAGCTGGATCAGAACCGCAAGTCGCTCAAGCTCACCGGCAAGGAGAAGATCGACATTCTCGGTCTGACCGAGGTGGAGATCGTGCCGAGGATGAACCTGACGCTGGTGATTACCCGGGAGGATGGCAGCAGCGAGAAGGTCGAGGTGCTGTGCCGGATCGATACGCTCAATGAGGTGGAATACTTCAAGTCGGGCGGCATCTTGCACTACGTGCTGCGCCAGTTGATCGCCTCTTAAGAACGATAGATGTCAAATGTGGGAGGGGCGGTGCGACGGTTCGACTTGCCCCCTCCCACAATTTCAACTGCATTTCAAATCAGCCGAACAACCACTTCCACAGCAGCACCAGCACCACCACCGCCAGCACCGGCCGAGCAATCCGGTAAGCCTTCGGATGCTTGCGCTTCCACTGCTTGACCACGCCGCTGAACTTGTCACTGAAGGTCTTGCTCCAGGCATACGCCTGGTTGATCCCGCCCACGCGCTCGTCATCCAGGTTCTGCGGCGCAGTGGCGCGCCCCAATTGCTTGCTGACCCAACGGTTGACGCGGGTCATCACGCGGTTGCTCAGTGGCCGCTCGATGTCGCAGAACAGGATCACACGGGTCTGCTCGGTTTCGTTCTTGACCCAGTGCACGTAGGTTTCGTCGAACATCACGTCTTCACCGTCACGCCAGGCGTAGACCTGGCCGTCGACAAAGATGCGGCAGTCGTCAGAGTTCGGCGTCGACAGGCCCAGGTGATAACGCAGGGAACCGGCAAACGGGTCGCGGTGCGGGTTGAGGTGGCTGCCGCCCGGCAACAGCGCGAACATCGCGCCCTTGACGTTGGGAATGCTGCTCACCAGCGCCACGGTTTTCGGGCACAGCGCCTCGGCCGACGGCAGGGGTTTGTCGTACCACTTGAGGTAGAAACGCTTCCAGCCCTTCTTGAAGAACGAGCCGAAGCCGGCGTCGTTGTTCTTTTCGGCCGCGCGGATGTATCCCTCGTCGAACAGGTGCATGGCCTCTTCGCGGATCACTTCCCAGTTGTCCTTGAGCACATCCAGCTCCGGGAACTTGCTGCGGTCCAGGTACGGCTTGGACGGCACGGCCGAGAACAGGTACATCAAGGCGTTATACGGGGCGAACAGCGCCGAATGGTTGACGAACTGGCGCAACAGCGGCAAACGCGCCTTGCCGCGCAGGTGCACATACAACGTGCTGCCGATAAACAACGCCAGCACCGACAGCTTGGCGGCCAAAGAAAAGGTCATGCAGCAACTCCTGGAAATAAGCGCCTGGCCAACAGCAGACGTAGCAGCCGGCCATGATAAACAGTTGGGCCATTATGCAGAAGGCCCGGGCTTTCGGCGCTGACTCAAATCAAGCCTGGTTTTCTTGCTCGGTAAACAAATCGCTGAACAGCATGCTCGACAGGTAGCGCTCACCGGAGTCCGGCAGGATCACCACGATAGTCTTGCCCTGCATCTCCGGTTTCTCGGCCAAGCGTACCGCCACGGCCATCGCGGCGCCGCAGGAGATACCGCACAGAATCCCCTCTTCCTGCATCAGGCGCAGGGCCATGGCCTTGGATTCGTCGTCGGTCACCAGTTCCACACGGTCAACCATCGACAGGTCAAGGTTCTTCGGCACAAACCCGGCGCCGATGCCCTGGATCTTGTGCGGGCTGGGCTTGATCTCTTCACCGGCCAGCGCCTGGGTGATCACCGGCGACACAATCGGCTCGACCGCCACCGACAGGATCGGTTTGCCCGCGATGTTCTTGATATAGCGCGACACACCGGTGATGGTGCCGCCAGTGCCCACCCCCGCCACCAGCACGTCCACGGCGCCATCGGTGTCATTCCAGATTTCCGGACCGGTGGTTTTCTCGTGGATCGCCGGGTTGGCCGGGTTTTCGAACTGAGCCGGCATGAAATAGGTGGCGGGGTCGCTGGCAACGATTTCGCCGGCTTTCTCGATCGCACCCTTCATGCCCTTGGCCGGCTCGGTCAGCACCAGCTCGGCGCCGAGTGCCTTGAGCACCTTGCGTCGCTCGATGCTCATGGAGGCCGGCATGGTCAGCAGCAATTTGTACCCACGGGCGGCGGCGACGAATGCCAGGCCGATGCCGGTGTTGCCGGAGGTGGGTTCGACAATGGTCATGCCCGGCTTGAGTTTGCCGGTGCTTTCAGCGTCCCAGATCATGTTTGCGCCAATGCGGCACTTCACCGAGTAACCTGGGTTACGCCCTTCGATCTTGGCCAGGATGGTCACGCCACGCGGTGCGATCCGGTTGATCTGAACCAGGGGCGTGTTACCGATGGAGTGCGCGTTGTCTGCAAAGATGCGGCTCATGACGGGTCCTATTGGGCGGTGTTCAGGAAGGCCACAAGGGTATGCCTCGTGCCGCGAAGCGTCCAGTCGGAGGAACGTTGCACGCTTCACAACAGTCCATCCCCTATACGGACAGAGGACCCTCCCCATGAAACGTCGCTACAGCTGGCCACTATGGACCGTTGCCGGATTGCTGGTGGTGCTGGTTGCCCTGAGCATCGCCCTGCCCTACCTGGTGCGCAACTATTTGAATGAGAAGCTCGCTGATATGGGCGACTACCGCGGCCAGGTTACCGATGTGGACCTGGCCCTGTGGCGCGGCGCCTACAGGATCAACGGCCTGGAGATCATCAAGGTCGATGGCAAAGTGCCCGTACCGTTCGTCAAGGCGCCGTTGATCGACCTGGCGGTGAGCTGGCACTCGCTGTGGTACGACCATGCGGTGGTCGCCAAGGTGCGCTTTATCAACCCCGAAGTGAACTTCGTCGACGGCGGCGCCAACAAGCAGGCGTCCCAGACCGGTAAGGGCACCGACTGGCGCGAGCAATTGAGCAAGCTGGCCCCCATCACCCTCGACGAGGTGCGCATCGAGGACGGCAAGATCACCTTCCACAACTTCAACTCCAAACCACCGGTCAACATCAATGCCACCGAGGTCAACGCCAGCTTCTATAACCTGACCAACGTGGTCGACGTCAAAGGCAAGCGCGACGCCCGCTTCGAGGGCAAGGCGCTCCTTCAGGGCCAGGCGCCGCTGGAAGCCACCGCCACCTTCGACCCGCTGAGCAATTTCGAGAACTTCGAATTCCGTTTTCGCGCGAAGGACCTGCAGCTCAAGCGCATGAATGACTTCGCCTCGGCCTACGGCAAATTCGATTTCAAGGCTGGCACCGGCGACGTGGTGATCGAAGCCCAGGCGGAAAAAGGCCAGTTGACCGGCTATATCAAGCCGCTGATGCGCGATGTGGAAGTGTTCGACTGGCAACAGGACGTGGAGAACAAGGACAAGAACATCTTCCGCTCGATCTGGGAGGCCGTGGTCGGCGCCAGTGAAACCGTGCTGAAAAACCAGGCGAAAAACCAGTTCGCCACCCGTGTTGAACTCAGTGGCAGCGTGCACCAGCAAAATGTCAGCGCGTTCTCCGCGTTTTTGGCGATTTTGCGCAATGGGTTCATCCAGGCGTTCAATGCGCGCTATGAACAACCCAAGCCGTCGGCGGATTGATCGTGACTGGTCATTCAGAGACTGAATAAGCCGCCTGCGTTCACAGTCGCCGGGGCTGCGCGGTATAGTCCGGGCATTGATGAATGCGAGGAAACACCGATGAAGTTCGAAGGCACCCAGGCCTATGTGGCTACCGATGACCTGAAACTGGCCGTCAACGCCGCCATCACCCTGGAGCGGCCGCTGCTGGTCAAGGGCGAGCCCGGCACCGGCAAGACCATGCTCGCCGAGCAATTGGCCGAGTCCTTCGGTGCCAAGCTGATCACCTGGCATATCAAGTCCACCACCAAGGCCCACCAGGGCCTGTACGAGTACGACGCGGTCAGCCGTCTGCGCGACTCGCAGCTGGGCGTGGACAAGGTGCATGACGTGCGCAATTACCTGAAAAAGGGCAAGCTCTGGGAAGCCTTCGAGTCTGAGGAGCGGGTGATCCTGTTGATCGATGAAATCGACAAGGCCGACATCGAGTTCCCCAACGACCTGCTGCAAGAACTCGACAAGATGGAGTTCTACGTCTACGAAATTGACGAGACCATCAAGGCCAAGAAACGCCCGATCATCATCATTACCTCCAACAACGAAAAAGAGCTGCCGGACGCGTTCCTGCGTCGCTGCTTCTTCCACTACATCGCCTTCCCAGACCGCACCACCTTGCAGAAGATCGTCGACGTGCACTACCCCGACATCAAGAAAGACCTGGTCAGCGAAGCGCTGGACGTGTTCTTCGACGTGCGCAAAGTACCGGGCCTGAAGAAAAAGCCCTCCACCTCCGAACTGGTGGACTGGCTCAAGCTGTTGATGGCTGACAATATCGGCGAAGCCGTGCTGCGCGAGCGCGACCCGACCAAAGCCATCCCGCCGCTGGCCGGTGCGTTGGTGAAGAACGAGCAAGACGTGCAGTTGCTGGAGCGTCTGGCGTTCATGAGCCGTCGCGGTAATCGCTGATGCTGCTCAACCTGTTCAACGAGATGCGTGCCGCCAAGGTACCGGTGTCGGTGCGCGAGCTGCTCGACCTGATCAACGCGCTGAAAATGCGCGTGACCTTCGCCGATATGGACGAGTTCTACTACTTGGCCCGGGCGATCCTGGTCAAGGACGAGCGGCATTTCGACAAGTTCGACCGGGCCTTCGGCGCTTATTTCAATGGCCTGGAAAAACTCGACGACCACCTGCAGGCGTTGATCCCCGAAGACTGGCTGCGCAAGGAATTCGAACGTTCGCTGACCGATGAGGAACGCGCGCAGATCCAGTCGCTGGGTGGCCTCGACAAACTCATCGAGGAATTCAAGAAACGCCTGGAAGAACAGAAGGAACGTCACGCCGGCGGCAACAAGTGGATCGGCACCGGCGGCACCAGCCCCTTTGGCTCCGGCGGCTATAACCCGGAAGGCATTCGCGTCGGCGATGCCGGCAAGCGCCAGGGCAAGGCCGTTAAGGTGTGGGACCAACGCGAGTACAAGAACCTCGACGACCAGGTTGAACTGGGCACGCGCAACATCAAGATCGCCCTGCGCCGCCTGCGCAAATTTGCGCGCCAGGGTGCTGCGGAAGAGCTGGATATTGACGGCACCATCGACCACACCGCACGTGACGCCGGGTTGCTGAATATCCAGATGCGCCCGGAGCGGCGCAACACCATCAAGCTGCTATTGCTGTTCGATATCGGCGGCTCGATGGATGCCCACGTGAAGATCTGCGAAGAGCTGTTCTCGGCGTGCAAGACCGAGTTCAAGCATTTGGAGTACTTCTACTTCCACAACTTTGTCTATGAGTCGGTGTGGAAGAACAACCAGCGCCGCACCTCGGAACGCACCTCGACCCAGGATTTGCTGCACAAATATGGCGCGGACTACAAAGTGATCTTTATCGGCGATGCGTCGATGGCGCCGTATGAAATCACCCAGGCCGGCGGCAGCGTCGAGCACTGGAATGAGGAGCCGGGCTATGTGTGGATGCAGCGCTTCATGGCCAAGTACAAGAAGCTGATCTGGATTAACCCGTATCCGAAGGACACCTGGGGGTATACCGCGTCGACGGGGATTGTGCGGGAGTTGGTGGAGGATCAGATGTATCCGCTGACGCTGCGCGGGTTGGAAGAAGGGATGCGGTTCTTGTCCAAGTAAACCGCTAGCCTTCGGAGGAACCGAATATCCGCTCTACATGAGTTGATATGATTTGGATTGGCACCCGTCGTGCCATCCGAACACCAGAAAATTCCTGCTGAAACGTTGGACCAGTTCCTTATCCACAAGATTGATCCGACCGTCGTTATTTACATCCCAACTTAAAGAGGCTCCCTTACCGGAGCCATCACCGCTGATATAAAGGGCAGCCGTATAGGCAAGCGTTTCATCGTAGAAGTCCAGATAAACCACATCAGGCTTATTGTTATCGTCGATATCATAAGCGCGCAAGATCAAGAATCGCATATGGCAAATCAGTTGAGGGCAGAGCCGATAGGCTGGCATTGCTACCGCTGAAGCTCGATACCCTAAACCTGATAGGAAGAGTCAGCCACTTCTGACACCTCTGTGCGACTGCAGCGTTGCACACACGAACGCGCCGATTGTGTTGCTCAATGATCGGCAGACCATTGTTGGTTACCCGCGTTTAGGTGCGCTGGCGCGGCTGGCGCAGTGTCTGCCGGGGTAGAAAGTTCGGTTGGTACCGGTGGTTCAAGAGACTGCGCACCGTCAACACATTCAGTATTTGCAGCGGTTTCGCTGATTTTGTAGGAACTCGGCATCGCTGATGCGAGTTTCCCCGTCGGCGCCTCAAAGAGGTCGGAATTGACTGACGGTTTCTGGCGAGGTCGGTGAATCGACGTCAAACCGTACAAATGGGAGCCTATTGTCTTCTTCCTTTACCGGTTTTCTTTATGCGCTTCTTGATCTTGCGTGCTCACGATGTCTACGACAGCAACAAACCCGATGTGGTTTACCTGGACTTTCACGATGAGGCTCTTGCCCAGCCTGTTGTTTTAAAAGCCACCCTCTTCGATATCAATAATGACGGCAAACTTGAATGGAGCCTGGCCGACGACGTCAATAACAACGGCGTGGTCGACAGGCTGGATGAAGTGATGGCGCTTGAATTCGCGCAGCAATTCATTGAGTTCAATTGGTTCAGCCTGGATGCGCCCTTCGTTAAATACCTGAAGATTTTTGCCGAAGACTTTGACGCCAACGGCATACCCGATACCGTGCGCCTGCATTTTCATGAAGGCGAGGGTGTTCCTCGTGATGAAACTATTGTCTATACGGCTGCGTTTTACACCAACGGCGACGGTTCCGGTGCGGGTACGCCAATTAGTTGGGATTTGAATAACGACGGTAAGTCCAACATTGTTGACACAGAGCTGGTCCGTCGTTTTACTCGAAATTTTCTAGTCTTCGACTGGCATGATGCACACACATGCAAGCCTTCGAAAAAACCGCGTAAGCCGCCAGTACCGCGCCCACGCAAAAAGTGCTGAGCAATACTGGGCGCTTATTTGGACAAGAACCGCATCCCTTCCCCCAGGCCGCGCAAGGTTAGCGGTTACATCTGACCCTCGATCAGTTTCCGAACGATATTGATCGAGGCGGTATACCCCCACGTGTCCTTGGGATACGGGTTAATCCAGATCAACTTCCTGTACTTGGCCATGAAGCGCTGCATCCACACATACCCAGGTTCCTCGTTCCAGTGCTCAACACTAAAACGGCCCTCAAACCCCACTGTTGTATCGAGCCAAAAACTTCACATGCTGTTCGTGGGCGGTTTGCTGTACAACCGGTGCAAGCCGTACTTTTTCACCCGGCAAACACTGCGCCAAGCGCGCCAACGCCAATGGCGTCAAGGCTCCCAGGCGCGGATAACCACCGATGGTCTGCCGATCATTAAGCAAAACAATCGGCTGCCCATCCGGTGGTACCTGGATTGCGCCCAACGGGATCCCTTCGGAAATCAGCGACGGCCCCTGGTACTGCAACGGCGTGCCCAGCAGACGCATGCCCATGCGGTCGGCACGACTGTCGAGGACCCATGCTGTGTTGAACGCATCGAACAGGCTTTGCCCGCTGAACTGGCCAATCTGCGCGCCAACGATCACATCCAACGGTTTACCGGATTGCAAATCCGGTGCGCTCAGCACCTTCATTGCGCCACCTGTACCGGAATAGACCAAGCACGCGCCTTCGGCCAGTGCCTTGCCGAAACCGTCCACGCCGCCCAGTTCTTCACGTACAACGGTGGCGCAACTGCCCAGCACATCCGGCGCATCAAACCCACCCGGTGCCGCCAGGTAGGCCCGCGCGCCATCGAATGGCTGGGTGAAACGCAAACGCTGGCCCTTTTGCAGGATAAAACTGCGGCCAGGGCTGATGGCGCGTTCGTCGATGTAAGCACCCAAATCCGCACCGGCGAGGGCCAGCAGGCAATAATCCTCGGCCTGCACGGTAAAACCACCGAGGGTGATTTCCACCACCGGCGCGTCCAGCGCATTGTCCAGCAGCCAGTTGGCCCAGGACATCGACACCCAATCCAGCGCGCCGCCCTGGGTCACGCCCAGGTGGCGCACGCCGAAACGGCCGGCGTCCTGCAACAGGCACAGCGGTGTGCTGGCCTCGATGATCAAGCGGCTCATGCCTGCGCCTCCAACGGCGTGTCATCGCCACCCAGTTTGATGAATTCGGCGTGATCGACAGATTCGAAGCGCACAGTGTCGCCCGGTTGCATCAGGCTGTAGCCGTCTCGCTCACGATCGAAGAGTTTGGCCGGCGTGCGGCCTATCAGGTTCCAGCCGCCCGGCGAGACCACCGGATAGGCGGCGGTTTGCCGTTCGGCGATGCCGACACTGCCCGCCGCCACGCGTTTGCGCGGGGTGTTTAGGCGTGGCGCAGCGAGGATTTCATCCACCAGGCCCATAAAGGCAAAACCGGGGGCGAAGCCGAGGGCGAACACTTGGTATTCGTGGGCGCTGTGGCGGCGGATCACATCGTCGATGGCCAGGCCGCTACGCTGGCTGAGCAGGGTCAGCTCAGGACCGACGCTCAGGTCATACCACACCGGCAGCACATGGCACTGGCCGCTGCCCTGGGTCTGCGGTTGCAGGTCGGTCAGAGCCAGGTCGATCAATTCCCGTGCCTGGGCTGGGTTCAATGCGCCGAGGTCGTAATGCACCATCAAGGTGGTGTAGGACGGCACCAGGTCCACCAAGGCCGCGCCGAAACCGCTGCGCAAGCGCTGAGTGGCGGCGAGCATCCACGGCATGTTGGCTTCGGCGATTGCATCAAACAGACGCACCATCAGGCAGTCGATGGCTACCACTTCAATCCGAGGCTTCATGCTGGCTTCAATGCCTCGCGGATACGCTGCACGGCGGCGATCGAGCTGGCGTTGTCACCGTGTACGCACAGCGTATTGGCCTGCAGGACCAACGAGCTGCCGTCGCTGGCGGTCAGGGCTTCACCTCGGGAGATGGTCAGGGCTTGCTGCAGGATGGTGTCGGAATCGTGGTGCACGGCACCGGGCAACTGGCGCGAAACCAAGTGGCCCTTGTTGTCATAGGCGCGGTCGGCAAAGGCTTCAAACCACAGGGTGACGCCATACTCGTCGCCTAACGCCTGCGCTACGCTGTTGTCGCGGGTGGCGAGCAACATCAGCGGCAGTTCGCCGTAGGCCGCCACGGCCTGGATCACCGCACGCAATTGCGCCGGGTTGGCCATCATGTCGTTATACATCGCGCCGTGGGGCTTCACATAGCTGACCCGCCCACCTTGCGCCCGGCAGATGCCGTCGAGGGCGCCGATCTGATAGTGCAACAGGTCCTGGATTTCCTGGGGCGTGTAGACCATGGAACGACGGCCAAAACCCTGCAGGTCCTGATACGCCGGGTGCGCACCGACTTGCACGCCATGCTTGAGTGCCAGGCTGACGGTCTTGCGCATGATGCTCGGGTCACCGGCATGGAAGCCGCAGGCCACATTGGCGCAATCGATGAACGGCATGACCTCGGCGTCCAGACCCAGGGTCCAGTTGCCGAAGCTTTCGCCAATGTCGCAATTCAGAAGAAGGCGGCTCACGCTGGTCGCTCCTGTAGGCTTTATTTTTTTGTAGTGTGGGATTTTTTACACAGAACTCGCAACTTGTCCTGACCCCCCTACGACGCTTATCGTGGGATGGCTCGATTTTTGGCGCTGGCCCGGTGCGGCGTCCAACTAATAAAAACCGATCCATGCATAAGAAAAAGTTGATCCCATGAATTTGAAGTTCCTCGAAACCTTCGTCTGGGTGGCCAAGCTCAAGAGTTTCCGCCTGACCGCCGAGAAGTTGTTCACCACCCAGGCGTCGATCTCCAGCCGCATCGCGGTGCTGGAAAGTGAACTGGGGGTGAAATTGTTTCTGCGCGACTCACGCGGCGTGAGCCTGACCCCGGAAGGCTTGAAGGTGCTCGATTACGCCGAGCAAATGATGGTGACCATGCAGGGCTTGAAGCAGTCCCTGGAGACTACCAGCAGCAAAGTCGGGCGCATCCGCATCGGCGCAATGGACACGGTGATCCACACCTGGCTGAGCCCGTTGGTGGCGGAACTGATGGACTACTTCCCGCTGGTAGAAATCGAATTGGTCGCCGATACCGCGCTGAACCTCAGCGATCAGCTGCAAAAAGGCTTCCTCGACCTGATCCTGCAAACCGACCTGCTGCGCCTCGAAACCGTGCGCAGCCTGGAGCTGTGCAGCCACCCCATGGCCTGGATCGTCGCCAGCCAGTCGATCTATAACCGTGACTACGCCTCCCTGGCCGAACTGGCCCAGGAGCGCATCATCACCTACTCGAAAAACTCCCATCCGCACCAGGACGTGATCAGCCTGATGCAAGCCAACGGCGTGGCCGCGCCACGGATGAACTGTGTGAACTCGGTGTCGGCGATTACTCGCTTGTTGCGCGATGGCTTCGGCATTGGCGCGCTGCCGCCGGTGCTGGTCAGCGAAGAACTGGCGCGCGGCGAATTGGTGATGTTGCCGATGGCGCAGAAACTGCCGAACTTGCAGGTGGTGGTGTCGTGGCGCGTGGGGGTGGAACTGGTGGAAGAGATTGTGGGGTTGTGTCAGAAAGTCGTTGCCCGCTATGCCGAAGAAGTCGGTGAAGACAGAATGTTACTGACAAAACCCGATTAAAACTGTGGGAGCTGGCTTGCCTGCGATAGCGGTGTATCAGTCACTGATGCATTAACTGATAAATAGCTATCGCAGGCAAGCCAGCTCCCACATTTGACCGCGTCGGTCTTTAGAGGCCTTTCAGGTCTCGCTCTTCAATCGGTCGACTCTGGCGCAGGCGCTTGCCGCCCAACACCACCCAGTCGATCAAACGGAACAGGCACTCCAGGCCGAACGACAACAGCATCGCCCCGCCCAGCCCCCAGCCCATGGCCTCGGGCGTCAGCAGGATCTGATAGCTGTAGCCGTTCCAGGTTTCCTGGCGGATATCCGGGTCCGCCGCCACCGCCACTTGCAGGGCGCGGATGTACCACGGGCCTTGCATGGCCTGGAATTGCTTGTCCAAGGCTACCTGGCGATCAAGCATGGCGCCCAGACTGTTGGCGTCGCTCTGGAACACCGGGTCGTCACTGGCGCGGTAATGCGCCACCAATGCCTTCAAGTCGCCGTTGAAGAACTGCCGTGCAGTGGTTTCAAACCCACTGAGGCCGGTCTGGGCCTCGATCAAATGGGCTTCGACGCGCTTGGCGTAGTCGCTGATGAACCCCGGCACTTGCACGCCGACCAACAGGCCAATGGCAAACAGCACCAACCGCAGATAACTGAGCAACATGGTCGATATCCTTACTCGGTGATGCCCTGGCTGACGCATTCACCACGTCGCCACAGGCTCCATTGGCCCGGTTCGTAGCGGGTCCAGTTTTCGTTGTCGGTCAAAGGCTCGGTGGCGATCACGGTCACCACGTCGTTGGGCGTGGTTTCGGCCTGAAAATCGACGATCACGTCGACATCTTTCAAGCGCGCCGGGCCAAACGGAGCGCGACGGGTAATTTGTGCGAGCTTGGTCGAGCAATAGCAAAACAGCCAGTCGCCGTCGCTGAGCAGGCAATTGAACACGCCCTTGCTGCGGTATTCGGAACAGGCGGCGATCAGGTCCGGCAGGACTTCTTCAATGTCCACCGGCTCCGGGAAGGCTTCGCGCACGCGGTTGAGCAGATCGCAGAAGGCCGCTTCGCTGTCGGTATCGCCCACCGGGCGGTAGAAGGTGGCGCGTGGGTTGAAGTCGGCCAGCTGGCCGTTATGCGCAAAGCACCAGTTGCGGCCCCACAGTTCGCGCACGAACGGGTGGGTGTTGGCCAAACTGACCTTGCCGACGTTGGCCTGGCGGATATGCCCAATCACCACCTCGCTCTTGATCGGGTAACGCTGCACCAGCAGCGCGACTTCCGATTCGCTGCTGGCGGCCGGGTCCTGGAACAGGCGCAGGCCACGGCCTTCATAGAACGCGATGCCCCAACCGTCACGGTGGGGACCGGTGCGCCCACCGCGCTGCATCAGCCCAGTGAAGCTGAACACGATATCGGTGGGGACGTTGGCACTCATGCCCAATAATTCACACATGCCAGGGCTCTCGCAGCAGGGCGGACAACGTTAAAGGCGCGGTTCGACGCGCATACCGCTCACAGGTGCAGGACGGCGAAAAGGCACGTCGTCTTCATCTTGATCCGGCTCGGCAGCCAGCGCAGCATCCGCGGCGGCCTTGCGCTCACGGCGGGCCTTGGCGGCGCGCTCGATGGGCCAACGGATCAGCACAAACACCAGGTACACGCCAAAGGCGATCATGGTGTACATGAACAGATCGGAAATGGCCCGCCAGGCGTTATTGCCAACCTTGAGCACCAAGTCCAGGGCGGTGATGGCCACGGCCGGTGCGAACTGGGTCTTGACCGGGTCGACGATGGTCGGACTGAACAGCAGCACCGCCATCAGCAATTGCAGCGGCTCGCGCAGCCAGCGCCAGATCCAGCGGGTCATGCGCCACCACACCAATAGGCAGCCCAAAGCGGCGAAGGCGTAAAGGCCCCAAGCGGTCAGATAGTCGTTCTCGGTCATGGTGTCCATGGCAAGGTTGGCAAACAGGCGGCTATGATAACGGCTTTTGCGTGTCGCGGCTGCAAAGCCTGCCACCGTCCGCCCGATAGAGAATAATCCCATGCCTACATCGACCGCTCCGATTGCCCGCAAGGCCCAAGGTCCAGATCCGTACGCCTGGCTGCAAGAGCGCGACAGCACTGAGGTGCTCGATTACCTCAAGGCCGAAAACGCCTGGCAGGAAGCCCAGCTCGCCGACCAGGCAGCACTGCGCGAAACCCTGTTCGAGGAGATCAAGGGCCGCATTCTCGAAACCGACCTGTCGCTGCCGTCACCGTGGGGCCCGTATCTGTATTACACCCGCACCACCGCCGGTGACGAATACGCCCGCCACTACCGCTGCCGCCGCCCGGCCGACGACAGCAATCAGGTGGACGACAGCAGCGAAGAGTTGTTGCTGGACCCGAACGTGCTGGCCAATGGCGGTTTCTTCTCCCTCGGCGCGTTCAGCATCAGCCCCGACCACCAACGCCTGGCCTACAGCCTCGATACCAGCGGTGAAGAGATCTACACCCTGTACGTGAAGGAATTGGCCACCGGCAAAGTCAGCGAACTGGCGTTTGAAGACTGCGACGGCAGCATGACCTGGGCCAACGATAGCCTGACCCTGTTCTTTGGCGAACTGGACGACACCCACCGCCCGCACAAGCTGTATCGCTATCGCCTGGACGGCACGGCGGCGCAGGAAGTGTTCCATGAACCCGACGGACGTTTCTTCCTGCATTGCTACCGTTCCAGCTCCGAGCGCCAGTTGCTGCTGTCCCTCGGTAGCAAGACCACCAGCGAAGTCTGGGCCCTGGACGCCGATCAGCCACACCTGGACTTCACCTGCCTGGCGCCACGTGTAGAAGACCATGAATACGATGTCGACCACGGCCAGTTAAATGGGGCGTGGACCTGGTTTATCCGCAGCAACCGCGAAGGCATCAATTACGCCCTGTTCGTGGCAACCGACATTGGCGACGTGCCGACACAAGCTGAATGGCAGAACCTGATCCCCCACAGCGATGAGGTGATGCTCGATGGCGTGAGCCTGAACACCCATGCCATGACCTTGAGCCTGCGCATCGGTGGCCTGCCGGTGATCGAAGTGCACCCGCAGGGCTTGCCGGCCTATCGCGTGGAATTGCCTGACGCTGCCTACAGCCTCTACGTACAGAACAGCCTGGAATTTGTCAGCGACAAGATCCGCCTGCGTTACGAAGCCCTGAACCGCCCGGCCCAGGTCCGTCAGCTGGAACTGGCCAGTGGCGCGCAACAGGTGCTCAAGGAAACCCCGGTACTCGGCGTGTTCAATGCCGACGATTACGTGAGCCAGCGCCTGTGGGCCACCTCGGCGGATGGCACCCAGGTGCCGATCAGCCTGGTGGTCAAGCGCGACCAGTTGGGTAAACCAACGCCCCTCTACCTGTATGGCTACGGCGCCTATGGTTCGAGCCTGGACCCGTGGTTCTCCCATGCACGCCTGAGCCTGCTGGACCGAGGCGTGGCGTTTGCCATCGCCCATGTGCGCGGCGGCGGTGAGTTGGGTGAGGCGTGGTATCGCAACGGCAAGCAGGAACACAAGCAGAACACCTTCAGCGACTTTATCGCCTGCGCCGAACACCTGATCGCCGAGGGCCTGACCACCTCCAAACAACTCGCCATCAGCGGCGGCAGTGCCGGCGGCCTGTTGATCGGCGCAGTGCTCAACCAGCGTCCGGAGCTGTTCCAGGCGGCGATTGCCGAAGTGCCGTTTGTCGATGTGCTCAACACCATGCTCGACCCTGAACTGCCGCTGACCATCACCGAGTACGACGAGTGGGGCAACCCGCAAGCACCGGACGTCTACGAGCGCATCAAGGCCTATGCGCCGTATGAAAACGTTCGCGCCCAGGCCTACCCGCACCTGCTGGTGATCGCCGGCTACAACGACAGCCGCGTGCAATATTGGGAAGCCGCCAAGTGGGTGGCCAAGCTGCGCGACACCAAGACCGACGACAACCTGCTGTTGCTCAAGACCGAGCTGGGCGCCGGCCACGGTGGCATGAGCGGTCGTTACCAGGGATTACGTGACGTAGCACTCGAATATGGCTTTGTGTTCAGGGCGCTGGAACTCATTTAAGGAACTTAGCGGGGCGGCTCTGTCTGAACACAGAACGCCCCACATGATTGACGGATCAATACTGCTGCCATGCCACAACCGACGCTTCTCAATAACGAAATCCGCGACATGCTCATGGATTGCGGCCTGTTCGACCCGCTGTTGCCGGAAGACTTTCACGTCGCCGCCGGCTATTTCAATATCAGCAGCATTGCCCGCGATGAGGTGATTTTCCTCGAGGGCGATGCTGGCACGTTCATGTGCATCATCCACAGCGGCCAGGTGGCGGTGCAAAAAACCAACCACGAAGGCCAGCGCCTGACCATCGCCACCCTGCGCAGCGGTCGGGCCTTTGGCGAAATGGCGGTCCTCGACGGCGAGCGACGCTCGGCCAGTTGCATGGCGGCCAGTGACTGCGTGCTGCTGAATCTGGGCAAGGACTCCCTGGAAAAAATGCTCAACGAAGCGCCCAGGGTCGCCGCCAAGATCATCCGCGCGATTGCCATCGCCCTGTCCAAGCGCTTGCGCATGGCCGATGGGCAATTACTCTCGCAACAGTTTTAACCGCCAGGCGTCTTCGGTTTGCTGTCATTTTGCAGCAGGCCCGGCACCGTCTGGTCCTTGGGCGGCGTTGGCAGCACGATCGGCACCAAGGGCGGCGAACCGTTGGTCTTGGGCACGACCGGTGGGGTGACTTGCGGGTACAACGTCGGCGTCGGGGTGCCCGGCGCGCCCGGCGTTGGGGCGGGCGCGACCGGTACGGTTTGCAACTCCTGAGCCTGCGCCGCACCAGAGGCGAGCGCGCTCAACACAATGACCGTTAGAATGCTGCACTTCATCGATGGCTCCATGGCCTGACCGGAATGTCGTAAGGCTACTCCCAACCGCGCAAGAATGCCCTTCCCAATGAGATTTCCATGAAACGTTTCGTTCTGCTGGACACCACCCCGATCCCCGACAACGGCGGTGCCTTGTGCCTGTTCGAATACGGTGAAGATTTCGTCATCAAGATTCAGGGCGGTGACGGCGGCCAGTTGATGAACACGCGCATGCACGGTTCCGAAGATGCCTTGGCGGAGATCCCCTGCCGCAAAGTCGCCGGGCGTGCGGATTCACGGGTGTTGATCGGTGGCTTGGGCATGGGGTTTACCCTGGCGTCAGCCCTCAAGCACCTGGGCAAGACTGCCGAAGTGGTCGTGGCAGAACTGGTGCCGGGCGTTGTGGAGTGGAACCGTGGACCGCTGGGCGAAAAATCCGGCCGCCCGCTGCTGGACCCGCGCACGGTGATCCGCCTGGAAGACGTGGCCAAGGTGCTGCAGGCCGAGCCCCAGGGCTTTGACGCGATCATGCTGGACGTGGACAACGGCCCCGAAGGCCTCACGCAAAAGGCCAACAGCTGGCTCTACTCCGCCGGCGGCCTGGCCGCCTGCGCCAAGGCCCTGCGCCCCAAAGGCGTGCTGGCCGTGTGGTCGGCCAGCGCGGACAAGCTGTTCAGCGACAAACTGCGCAAGGCCGGTTTCAAGGCCGAGGAAGTGCAGGTGTTTGCCCATGGTAACAAGGGCACCCGACACACCATCTGGATTGCGCAGAAGGTGTGATCGGTTAGCGCAGGGAATTGCGGTAATCGATCACATACGGGACTTTTTTGTCGAAGGTCTTTTCCAGCTCATTTCGGTCGAGTTTAGTCATGCCGCCCAGTTGATGGGCGGTGAAACCGCTATCGCCGACCTGTGAGCCCGGCGCCAGGCTGACCATGCGCTTGGCCACGGCCTCAATGGCGTCCTTGTAGCCACCCTTCTTGTTCAGGTTGTACTTGCCCAGATCAATTTGAGTGCGCAGCCAGTTGCCCCAGTAGAACTCCAGGAACTCCGGCGCGATCTCCCCGGCCTCAGGCTTGCCATACGCAGCCTTGCGGGTGAAATACACCAGGCTGCGAAAAGTGTCGTCCTGCAGGTTCTTGAAGCCCAGGTGCGCCGGCAGTTGCTCGGGCGGCAGGGTCTGGCCTTGATTGTCCTTGAGCCAGACCTTGCGCGCGGCCTCCATGCGCTGCCAGAAGTTGGCCATGGTCGGGCTGTTGCTGAAGTCATCGGTGACCTTGACCCACATGTTCAGGCGAGGCCCACCGCCGGGCACTTCCCACAAGGTGGTGAAGCTGTGGTGACCGTCGGTCAGGTACAACTGGCCGCCAGGGCCGACGACCACGGTTTTCATGTCGTCGGGATGGGTGCCCACCGGGTCCTTGCAGGTGAAGCTCGCCGGCTTGTGCAGGTCCGCGCTCTTGGGCACTTTGTCGGCCTCGCCCTGGCCGTTGGTTTCGCAGTATTCATCGAAGACCTTGGCGGGTTTGTCAGCAAACAGGCCGAGGCTGTAGTAAATCTGGTCAAAACCCACCACCGCCTGGGTCGGGTGCAATTGGTCGAGGGCCACCTCGATCACCTGGCCGGGTTGTGGTGTAGAGAATGCCTGGGCTTGGGCCGTGAGCCCACACAACAACAGTGCAATAGTCCATGAATGCAGACGCATGAGTTTCAGATCCTTATCGATAAAGTGAAGCGGTTATTTGCATCGCGAGCGGCTAGAATCAACCCTATCCGTGAACCCCAAAATAGCCAGGAGCCATGATGAGCTCGACCAACCCGCCCTCCCACACCGCCAAGCTGGACCGCATCCTTGCCGATGCCCAGCGCGACCGGGAAATGGGCTACCGCGATAAAGCCTTGAAAATGTACCCCCACGTGTGCGGCCGCTGCGCCCGTGAGTTCGCCGGCAAACGCCTGAGTGAGCTGACCGTACACCATCGAAACCACAATCATGATGACAATCCGCAGGACGGTTCGAACTGGGAATTGTTGTGCCTGTATTGCCACGACAACGAACACTCGCGGTATACCGACCAGCAGTACTTCGGCGAAGGTTCTACCAGCAGCCCGACGATTGCCAAGGCCACGCATAACCCGTTTGCGGCGTTGGCAGGGTTGATGAAGAAGGACGACTGAAATCTTCGCTGACTGTGCCGGCCTCTTCGCAGGCAAGCCAGCTCCCACAATTGGAATGCATTCCTCTGTGGGAGCCGGGCTTGCCCGCGATAGCGATATCCCAGACAACACCGCACCCTGCCTAATCCCCGTATAATCGCCGTTTTCCTCCAAGGCACCCTTCCCCGTGGGCAATAAACGCTACAGCTGCATCGGTCTGTACAACCCCAAATCCCCCGAGAACGTCGGCTCGGTCATGCGTGCCGCCGGCTGCTACGGCGTGGCCTCGGTGTTCTACACCGGCGTGCGTTACGAGCGCGCGCGGGACTTCATCACCGACACCAAGAAAGTCCACCACGACATTCCGCTGATCGGCATTGATGACCTGAAGAAAATTCTGCCCCTGGGCTGCATTCCCGTTGCCGTGGAGCTGGTGGAGGGCGCTCGTCCCCTGCCGGAATACACCCACCCCGACCGCGCGCTGTACATCTTCGGCCCGGAAGACGGCTCCCTCGACAAAGAGATCCGCGACTGGTGCGAAGACGTGGTCTACATACCGACCACCGGCTGCATGAACCTTGCCGCCACCGTCAACGTCGTGCTTTACGACCGCCTGGCCAAGGGCAACAACACCCGCTCGGGCCCCAAGTATTGAGATTGCGGGAACATCCGGTGCCTGCGGGCAGTCAGCTATTTATCAATAGCCCTCGTTGGAGACAGATCATGAGCGACAGCAAAACCTTGCGACCTATCATCGAACACACGCCTTTCGAGACCCAGCCCACACAGAACGTGCACGGCTGGGAGCGCATTGGCTCGGTGGCCGGTGGCGCGATGATGGTGGGCAAAGGCCTGCGCCGTGGCGGAATTTTCGGTTTGATCCAGGTGGCCATCGGCGGTGTGGCGCTGGCCCGTGGTTTTACCGGTCACAGCTCGCTCAAGGACAAGCTGGAGCAGGGCCGCCAGGACATGAACGCGGTGCGCACAAAGATCGAACGCGCCGGGGCCGAGCTGAAGAATCTGAAGACCAAGGCCGAAGTCGCGGCCGAGAAGGCTACTAAAACCACCGGCTAACGCAGCAGCTTGTTGTCCAGCACCACCGACGACTCGCCGATGATGCTTTCAGCCAGCTTCACAAACTCCGCGGTGGTGATGCTGTTGGCACGCATCACCGCCTGCGCGAGGTCATCCAATGACCGTTTGTTGTGAGTCTTCACACGAATCTCGCGGTCCAGTTCCTGCAACACCACCACCGCCCGTGACACCGTCGCACCGCTGACGTGTTCGCCACGCAGGCTGGTCACGTCCTTGCCCTCCTTGGCCAACCGCGCCTGTATTGCCTGATACCGCTCGTCGGTGATACCACCGGCCCGACGTACCAGTTCGATGCCGTAGTACTCGGCCAGGCCTTCGCTGATCCAGTCACTGGTGTCGTGATCATTGAAGCGCCCGATCGCCTGCACCACTTCACGTATCAACGGACTGCCGCCGTTTTCGCTGACCAGCGGCGTGCGGCTGTTGAGGTAGACCGAATCCCGCGCCGAGAACGCGCCACGGCGCATCGGGTCGCTGGCGCCCACCACCAGCAGCTTGGCCGGATGGCGCGGGAAGGCCGCTTCCACTTGGGGCCAGACGAAGGTCAGCAATGTCAGCACATCCATGCGGCGCATGGCCTGGCCCTTGGGCGAAGCCACGGTGACTTCCGTCTCGCCCAGGCGCACGCGGCGACTGCCGAGGTTGCCAGCGAGCATCCAGCCGGTGGGCCGGTCGAACAGGCGGGAGACGTTATCAATGCGGAATTTGTGCTTGCCGATGCGCGGCCAAGCGGTTTCAACGCTTTTCCAGCCGGCTGGCAGTTCGAACACCAGGCGTGAGACCAACTCGACGCCGTCTTGCTGGTCCAGTTTCGCCGTCGGCACCAGGTCTTCGCCGCGAAACAACGCCCAGCTCGGCGTCATCCGCGTTTCATAGACACCGGCCTTGCGTGCGTGGGTGAGGCGTACGCGGTAGGTCAGGCTGGCTTTATTGGCGCTGGGTTGCCACTGACCGCGATGCTCGGTGACGCTCCACTGGCCGTCGGCCTTGAAGTCGCTGTAGTCACCATCGGCACCAAGGTCGAAGTTCAGGCTGCGCACCGCCGAGCCCTGGGACAGACTCACCCGCACTTCAGCCTGATCACTCTGGGGCAACAGTTTGACGTGATAATCCAGGTCGACTTTCTTCGCGCACCACGCCGATGTGCTCAGCGTCAGCAACACCAACGATGCCGCCAGCTTGATTGCCCCCCTCATACCCACTCCTTGTCAGCCCGCGCGGAAAATCAGGTAATCCTCCCAGTCGTCTTCGGGCACGCTGCCTTCGCTGAGCATGCGCCCGGACTGGGAAATGCGTTCGTGGTGCACGGCATCGCGGTCGCCGCAGACCAGGTGGTGCCATAGCGGCAGGTCCTTGCGCTCGCTGACCAGGCGATAGCCGCAGGTGGGCGGCAACCATTTGAACTGGTCAGCCTGGCCCGGCGTGAGCTGGATACAATCCGGCACCGACGCGCGACGGTTCGGGTAGTCGGTGCACTGGCAGGTTTTCAGGTCGAGCAGTTTGCAGGCGATCCGCGTGTAATAGACGCTGTTGTCGTCTTCGTCCTCTAGCTTTTGCAGGCAGCACAGGCCACAGCCGTCGCACAACGACTCCCACTCCTCCTGGTCGAGG
This sequence comes from Pseudomonas sp. C 49-2, assembly GCF_003970195.1. Taxonomy (NCBI): domain Bacteria; kingdom Pseudomonadati; phylum Pseudomonadota; class Gammaproteobacteria; order Pseudomonadales; family Pseudomonadaceae; genus Pseudomonas; species Pseudomonas sp. C 49-2. Next base: position 433,689 of record NZ_RXYG01000003.1, on the reverse strand, counting down.
TGTTCAAGGGTTTTGCGTATCCAGAAAGGTTCGACTTTGGCGGCCATGGCTCTACATCAGTATCGGTAGGTGAAAAGGCCGCCAGTCTAGTGCCCAAGGCCCCTGCGGCCAAGCGCTTACGACTGGCGGTGTTACAACACTTGTCAGTCTAGTGGCCGCGCAGTAGCTTTGAGCGCCGAATTGACGATCAGGAACTGCTCCATGACACGTGTTGCCGACTATCCGATCCACACCCAGTTCACCGACCGCTGGTCGCCCCGCGCCTTCACCGGCGAGAGCATCTCCAAGGAGACCCTGCTGAGTTTCTTCGAAGCCGCGCGCTGGGCGCCGTCCGCCTACAACTCGCAGCCTTGGCGCTTTCTCTACGCGCGCCGCGACACGCCGGACTGGGAGCGTTTCCTGGACTTGCTGAATGAATTCAACCGTGGCTGGGCGCAACACGCGTCGGCCCTGGTGATCATCGCTTCGAAAACCGACTTCACCGCCCCCGGCGCTACGGAAGAAACCCCGGCACTGTGGCACACCTTCGACACAGGCTCGGCCTGGGGCCACCTAGCGCTACAGGCTAGCCTCAGCGGCTGGCACACCCACGGCATGGCCGGTTTCGATCAGGACCTGACCCGCAAAGAGCTGAAAATCCCGGAAGGTTATGCACTGCATGCCGCCGTCGCGATTGGCAAATTGGGGGACAAGTCGAGCTTGCCGGAGTACCTGCAAGGTCGCGAAACGCCGAGCCCACGCCGGCCGTTGAGCGAGTTGGTATCGGAAGGTGACTTCAGCCTGTAATGCCAAGAGGAGCCGGCATGCCGGCTCCTCTGCTATCAGTAACCGCGCTCGAAATCCACGGTTCCACGCAATGCTTGCTTGGCCTGATACGCCCGCACATTTTGCACGAACAACTCCACCATCAATGCTGGTGACGTCGGTGCCGAACTGTGCCCGGTCAACAACAGGCCCCACGCGGTCCAGAACGGATGACGTTGCGGCAGCGGTTCCTGGCGGCACACGTCAATCACCGCACCGGCCAGGTGCCCTTCTTTCAGGGCCTCGACCAAGTCCGCATCCACCACCGCCACTCCGCGTCCGACGTTGATGAACAACCCGGTCGACTTGAATTGCTTGAACAGCGCCGCGTCGTACAGGTCATGGGTGCTCGGCGTGTTGGGCAGCAGGTTGATCACGTAGTCCACCTCGCCCACCAGACGGCCCAGGGCGTCAAGCCCGGCCACTTCGACAAACGGCGCCTGCTCTCGAGCGGTGCTGGCGATGCCGTACAACTTCACGCCGAACGGCACCAGGAACTCGGCAACGCTCTGGCCTATATCGCCGGTGCCGACGATCAGCACTTTGCGCCCCGCCAGGCTCTGGCCCATGCGGTTGTCCCATTTGCGCTCGACCTGGCTGACCAGACGTGCCAATACCTCACGTTCGTGGCCGAGCATATAGGTGAGGACAAATTCGGCCATGACCTGGCCATAAATGCCCACCGCACGCGTCAGGCGATAGTCGCGGGGCAAGCCTTCAGCCAGCAACGGGGTGATGCCGGCCCAGGTCGATTGCAGCCATTGCGGGTGATGGCCCTGGCGCAGCAGCGTCGCCAGCAGGTCCGGCTGGCCCAGCCAGACCGGGCAATCGGCGGCCAGCCGCGACAGTTCTGCCGAGTCGCCGCTGGTCAACACTTCAAGGTCCGGTGCCGCTTCGCCCAGCAATTGGGCGTAGAGCGGGTGATCCTGTTCAGCAATCAGAACACGCATGCATAAAACCTTTCAAAAACAGTACGGACGGCTGCCCGCATCCTTACGGCCACCGCCCACTTATACGATTCCATTGAAGCAAGTGCCCCGGACGGAGCACCGGTCGATCACATCGGGTCGTTGCGGCGCAGCAGTTCTTCGGGCAAGTGTTCGATGTACTCGTCCTCGGGCGGCGGCATTTGCAGGTGGTAACCCTGTTTGTCGAGGTTTTCCAGCACCTGCACGATGTCTTCCTGTTGCAGTTTGCGTTCAGGCGTCAGCACCAGGTTGAACGCGAGCAGCGGCTGGCCGAACACCGCGAGCAAACCTTCGGGCACACGTTTAAGCTCATCACTTTTGAGTACGTAAAGGTACATGCCGGCGCGTTTGGTGCTGCGGTAAATGGAGCAAATACGTTTCAAGGCTGTTCTCCGGCGGTAGCCAGGCTGTCGAGCAGCGCCTGGCCCATCAACTCGCGGCGCCAGCCACGCAGCGAGTCTGGCAATTTATAAGGCCCATCGGGGTAGCCACTTTTGACCAGGGCTTCGAGGGTTTTCTTGCGCAGCATCAGTTCCGGCGCCATCTCCAGGCGTTCGGCTTCCGCCTGGCCAAGGGCGCGCAGTTGCTTGATCAGCGCGGCGGCATCCACCGGCAACGGTTCGGCAACAGCAGGCGGCCATTGGTCCATCGGCACGCTGCCGGCACGCTTGATCAGGTCCAGCAGGAACTGGCCGTCCTGACGCACGGTGCGCGGGTGCATGTCTTCGATCTTGCCCAGGGCGGCGAGGTTATCCGGCTGGGATTTGGCCAAGGGCCACAACGAGTGTTCGCGAATGATGCGGTTGCGCGGCAGGTCACGGGCGCGGGCCTGCTGCTCGCGCCAGGCGCACAGTTCACGCAGTACGGCGAGTTGGGCGCGGGACAGCTTCCAGGCCAGCTTGGCGTCGCGGTACACCTCGTAGGGATCGACTTCGCGGCGCAGGTTGGCGACCAACTCCGCGCCGTCCTCCAGCACCCAGGCGTACTTGTCGTCCGACAGCTGCGGGCGCAGACGCGTGTAGACCTCAGCCAGGTGCACCGCGTCTTCGGCGGCGTAGCTGACTTGCGTATCGGACAAGGGCCGCTGCAGCCAGTCCGAACGGGTCTCGCCCTTGGGCAGCTCGATATCCAGCACGGCTTGCACCAGGCGCGAATAGCCCATGGAGAAACCGAGGTTCAGGTAAGCGGCGGCCAATTGGGTGTCGAACAGCGGGACTGGCAGGCTGCCGGTCAAGCGCAGCAACACTTCCAGGTCTTCGCTGCAGGCGTGCACCACCTTGATCACCGCCGGGTTTTCCAGCAAGGCGGCCAAGGGTTGCCAGTTGTCGATGGTCAGGGGATCGATCAGGTAAGCGCGCACGCCATCACCAATCTGGATCAGCCCGGCAATGGGATAAAAGGTGTCGACCCGCATGAATTCGGTGTCGAGGGCGACGAATGGCAACTGCTGCCATTCGGCGCAATGCTGGCCGAGGCTATCGTTGTCGCAGATCCAGTGAATATCGATGGCCACACGGCTCTCCCTTGAAGAATGGCGCGCAGTATATATCGCGAAAGGGGCTAGCGAGCATCCGCAGTGCACAGGCAACCATGAAAACTCAGACAGGAGTTGAAGAATAGTCCGACAGGCGGGACTTATCCTCTCTTACGCAGCACGTAGACCCGCCACAGGCTTGAGCCGGGCATGAATTCTTGATGATGCAGGACCTTGAAGCCCGCCTGGCGGAACTCATCATCGACGCAGGTACGGGAGTTGACCGAGACAATCACCGTGTCGCGGCTGACCCGGTGGAACTCGCGCAGTAGGGCCAAGCGCCCTTCACTGCTGGGCACATGGCGAAACAATTCCAGGCAGAAAATGCAATCCACCGCATTCGCCGACAAGCTGATGGAGAACGCCGAGCCCTGGAAGGTCTTGACGCGCTTGAGCAAGGACGCCGGGTGATGGGTGCGGGCATGGTCGAGCATGTCCTGGGAGTTGTCCGACGCCAGGATCACCCGGTTGACGTGTTCGGCCAGCACAGGCCAGAAGCGCCCCGAGCCACAGGCCAGGTCCAACACCAACCCAGGTTCACCGGCGACTTTCAGCGCCTGGCGCACCATCCGCTCATCGCGCCACGACGCCAGTCGCTGCCGCAGCCCTGGCGGCCGTGTATCGCCGCAGACCCTGGCGTGCTCACGGTCACAGCGCTCGGCGTATTCAATCTCGATGGAGGATGGTGGTTGTGGCGACATCGCGGGCTCATGTGGGTGGAACGGCAGTGAACGACCTTGATTCGCAGCTTAACCAGTGCAATGTCAAAAAAAGGTCGAAACGTTCACCACCGAAGCCTGTTCACGCCTGATGCAGATACCAGCGCCAATCCTGCTCGCCCACTTCACCCATGAACTGGCGATATTCGGCGCGCTTGACCGCCAGGTACACGTCGAGGAATTCACTGCCGAACGCGTCCCGCGCCCAGCTCGAACCTTCCAGGGCACGTAACGTGGTCAACCAGTCGGTAGGCAGCAACTCCTTGGCCTGGGCGTAGCCATTGCCTTCTACCGGGGCGCCGGGGTCACGCTGCTCACGGATGCCGCGATGGATGCCGGCCAGAATCGCGGCGGCGGCCAGGTAGGGGTTGGCGTCGGCACCGCAGATTCGGTGCTCGATATGTCGAGAACTCGCTGGCCCGCCCGGCACGCGCAGGCTGACGGTGCGGTTGTCCACGCCCCAAGTGGCGGCCAGAGGCGCGTAGCTGTTGGTCTGAAAGCGGCGGTAGGAATTGGCATTGGGGCAGAACATCAGCAAGGAATCGAGCAAGGTGCTGAGCATGCCGCCCACCGCCTGGCGCAACAGCGGTGTGCCGTCGGTGGCTTCGCTGGCGAACAGGTTATTGCCCTCGGCATCCGCCAGGCTCACGTGCATGTGCATGCCGGTGCCGGCCAGGTCGTCGAACGGCTTGGCCATGAAACAGGCCGTCATCCCGTGTTTATGCGCCACACCCTTGACCAGGCGTTTGTAGCGCACCGCTTCGTCCATGGCTTGCAGGGCGTCGGCGCGATGCTCCAAGGTGATTTCCACCTGGCCTGGGGCGTATTCGGAGATTGCCGTGCGCGCCGGGATGCCTTGCAGTTTGCAGGCGCTGTAAAGGTCAGCGAGGAAGGGTTCGATCTGCTCCAGCTCGCGCAGGCCGTAGACCTGAGTCGAGCGCGGGCGCCCGCCGTCCACATCCCGCGCCGGTTGCGGGCGGCCGTTGCTGTCGGGTTTCTGGTCGAGCAGGTAGAACTCCAGTTCCGCCGCCATCACTGGGTAATAACCGTCGGCCTTGAGTCCATCGATCACCTTCGCCAGCAAATGCCGGGGATCGGCGACGGTCGCGGGCAGGCCTTCGGTGGGGTGCATGCTGACTTGCACGGCCGCCGTCGGAATCAGGCGCCACGGCATGCGCTGCAAACTGCCGCTGATCGGGTAGGCGCGGCAATCAATATCACCCACCTCCCACACCAGCCCAGAGTTTTCCACGTCGTCGCCATTGATGGTCAGGCCAAGAATGGTACTGGGCAGCGGCCGGCCGCTTTCATACACCGCCAGCAACTCATCGCGGTGCAGCAACTTGCCGCGTGGCACGCCGTTGTTGTCGAGGATAAACAGCTCGAACATCTCGATGTCCGGGTTTTGTTCGAGGAAGGACTGGGCTTCGTGCAGGCAGGCAAAGACACTCATGGGCATTCTCATACGTGTGGGTCAGGCAGGCGCGCAGGTGCACGCCATCCAGGGGATGGATCAACGTAGGAATGCGCTATCTGGTGGGCGTGCGTGTCGGCAGTGAAACAGTGCCCAGAACGCGAGATCGGACGGCAGTATCGCGGGATGGGTGTCGGAGGAGCCGTCCATGCGGGGATCACAGTGCTAGAGGTAACCGCCAGCGTCACACGCCTGCACAGGTGATTAAATTCAGGGTTGACGGAGTTTGGTTGCGACTTGGCTAAACATTCGCCGCGCCTTGCTACCTGGCCCGGTGCTGGAAATAATGAGCGCCCACGCCCATGCCCCAAGGACTCGACCGCATGAAAGCTCCTTTTGCCCTCTGTGTACTGGCAAGTCTGGCCACCAATGCCCTGGCCGACACCGCGCCGTCGCGCCTCGACCAGGTGCTCCAGCGCGGCACGCTGACCGTTTGCACCACCGGCGACTACAAGCCCTACACCTCGCTGCGCGCCGACGGCAGCTATGAAGGCATCGACATTGCCATGGCCGAGTCCCTGGCCAAGAGCCTCAACGCAAAGATCCAATGGGTGCCCACCACCTGGAAAACCCTGATGCCGGACTTCCTGGCCCAGCGCTGTGACATTGCCGTGGGCGGGATTTCGGTGTCGCTGGAGCGCCAGAAAAAAGCCTTCTTCAGCCAATCCCTGGGCGTCGACGGCAAAATCCCGTTGGTGCGCTGCGCCGATGTGCAGCGCTACCAGACTGTCGAACAGATCAACCAGCCCCAGGTACGCGTAATCGAACCGGCCGGCGGCACCAACGAAGTATTCGCCCGTGCCCACTTGGGCCAGGCGCAGATCCGCCTGCACGACAACGTGACCATCTTCGATGAACTGCTGGCGGGCAAGGCCGATGTGATGATCACCGACGCCAGCGAAGCGCGTTACCAACAGAAGCTCAAGCCGGGGCTGTGTGCGGTGAACCCCGAACGGCAGATGCAGTACAGCGAAAAAGCCTTCCTGTTGCCCCGTGATGATGTGGCCTGGAAAAGCTACGTCGATCAATGGCTGCACCTGAGCCAGGCCACGGGGGCCTATGACGCTATCGTCAGCCAGTGGCTGGCCGCGCCTTGATCAACGACACGAAGGCGCGACACGCGGCACTGCGATAGGCGCCCTTGCGGCTCAGCAGTGCCACGGTGCGTTGCGGCAATGCAGGGCTGATTGCCACTGCGTTCAAACCTGGCTGGGCCTCGGCGATTGCACTGGGCAGGATAGTCGCCAGCGCCGTGCTGCGCACGATTTCAATGATTGCACTGATGGAGTTGGCCTCCATGGCAATCAAAGGGCATACCTCCTGGGCACGGCAGTAATCATCGATGTAGCGGCGGGTCGCAAAGCCGGTGTTCAACAACACCAGGGGTTGCGCCAGCCACTGCCGACTGTCCACCCCCGGATGATTGGCGCCGACCACCACACTCAGCGTTTCAACAAACAGCCCTTCGCACTCGATATCCGGCAGATGCTCGCCGGTAAAACCTATGCCGATATCCAGCGCGTCTTCCGCCAAGGCGGCTTCCATGCGGTCCTGGGTCAGCTCCTCGATGCTCACCGTAATCCCCGGATACCGCTGGTTGAACTGCGCCAGCAACGGCCCGATCAGGTAGGCGGTAAAAGTCGGCGTCATGGCCAGGCGCAGGTTGCCCCGGCTCAAGTCCTGCACGTCATGCATGGCGCGGGTGCCAGCCTGCAAGTCCTGCAAGGCCAGCCGTGCAAAGCGCACATAGGCTTCGCCGGCGTCGGTCAGGCTGACGCTGCGCCCGGAGCGGTCCAGCAGCGGTGCACCCAAGGTGTCCTCCAACTGCTTGATCTGCTGCGACAAGGTCGGCTGCGACACATGCAGCGCCTCGGCGGCGCGGGTGAAATTGCGGTGTTCAGCCACCGCCAGCAGGTAACGGATATGGCGCAGCAGCATCGAAGCCCCCAACTATAGGCATGACCAATGGAAACCATAATAAGTCGGTCTTGGACGCTATAGCTGAAAACTTCCATCCTTGCCCCATCAGCGACGCAAGGAGAACCTCCCATGCAACATCTCATCGATGGCTTCCGCAAATTCCAGGCCGAAGCCTTTGCCCAACGCAGCGACCTGTTCAAACACCTGGCGACCACGCAAACCCCGGGCACACTGTTTGTGTCCTGTTCCGACAGCCGTGTAGTCCCCGAGCTACTGACCCAGCAAGAACCGGGAGACCTGTTCGTAATCCGCAACGCCGGCAACATCGTGCCGTCCTACGGCCCGGAGCCGGGCGGTGTGTCGGCCACCGTCGAATATGCGGTGGCGGTGCTGGGGGTCAGTGACATTGTGATCTGCGGCCATTCCGACTGCGGGGCGATGACTGCCATCTCCACCTGCAAATGCCTGGACCACCTGCCCGCCGTGGCCAATTGGTTGCGCCATGCAGAGTCGGCCAAGGTGATTAACGCCGCACGCCAGCACACATCCGATGCCGCCCGCTTGAGCGACTTGGTACGCGAAAACGTGATCGCCCAGTTGGCCAATCTCAAGACCCACCCTTCCGTCGCCCTGGCTCTGGAACAAGGCCGACTGACGTTGCACGGCTGGGTGTACGACATCGAAACGGGCGCCATCGACGCCCTGGACAGCCGCAGTGGGCGTTTCGTGTCGCTGCTCAATCAGATCCACGCTGCCTGACCCCATTTCAACCAAGAGGACAACATCATGTTGCAATCCAACTTCTCACAAACCCCACGCCTGGCCCTGGCCGACACCGTTATCGACCTCAAGGCACGCAAGAACCTGTCCTGGCAAGACCTCACCGACGGCACCGGGCTCAGCCTGGCGTTCGTCACCGCCGCTCTGCTCGGCCAGCACCCGCTGCCCAAGGACGCTGCGGACGTGGTCTGCGACAAGCTCGGCCTGGACCAGGACGCCAGCCGCCTGCTGCAAAGCGTGCCACTGCGCGGCAGCTTCCCCGGCGGCGTGCCGACCGACCCGACGATGTACCGCTTCTACGAAATGCTTCAGGTCTATGGCACCACCCTCAAGGCGCTGGTCCATGAGCAATTCGGCGACGGCATCATCAGTGCAATCAACTTCAAGCTAGACATCAAGAAGGTCGAGGACCCGGACGGCGGCTCCCGCGCGGTGATCACCCTGGACGGCAAGTACCTGCCGACCAAACCCTTCTGAGTCGCCCGTGACCGTCTACGCTCTTGTCACATCAACAAGAACGAGGGACGGGTAATGAAGGTAGTGTTCCAACTCACCTGGCTGCTGCTGTTGTGTTTCAGCCAGGTGCACGCTGAAACGACTCAGGATGAAGACGCCAAGGCGGCCAAGGCGCTGCTGGAAAAAGCCTTGGTCTACTACCAGAGCAACGGCGACAAGGCGTTTGCCGCCTTCAGTCGACAGGGCGAATTCGTCGACCACGATCGCTATGTGTTTGTGGTCGACACGAAGGGCGTGCTGCTGGCCAGCGGTGGTCCATCCTCCGCCTTGATCGGCCGTGACGTGTCCGAAGTCCTCGGGCCGGATTTGCGCCAGTCCTTCAAGGATGCGCTCAAGGTGCCGGAAGGCCAGGGCATCCAGCAGGCCGACTATCGCTGGCAAAACTGGAACGATGGCAAGGTCGAACACAAGCACGTTTTTTATCAGCGCGTGGGCGAACGCATCCTCGCGGTGGGCTATTACTTGCCACGGGCCACACCGGAACAGGCCCGTTCCCTGCGCAACAAGGCGGCAACCGCCTTGCTCAAGGATGAAACCGGCACACTCAAGGCCATCAATTCATTGCAGGGCGGTTTCCTACAGGATGATCTTTACGTGTTTGTGGTGGACCTCAATACCCGGCGCTACGTGGCCCACGGTACTACGCTGCGGCTGATCAACACCGACTTCAGCAAGATCAAGGACCCGGACGGTAAGCCGGTGGGCGAGCCGATCCTCAAGCTGATGGCCGAGCAGGACCAGGGTGAGTACAAATACCGCTGGAAAAACCCGGTGACCGACAAGATCGAGAACAAGCATGCGTATGTGCGCAAGGCCGGGCATTTCATGGTGGCGGTGGGTTATTACAGCCCTTGAAACTACTTGGCCTTGTCTTCACGGCCACGCAGCACCCGATTGGGCATCGCAATCGCCGCCGCCAGCCCCAGCAGTGACACCGCCGCACTGACCATCAACAAATGCCGGAACGTCACCGCCAACTCCCCGCGCAGGGCATCCTGCGCCGGGCCGGGAGCGGCGTTGAGGCCGTCGAGCAGCACGTTACCGGAACCGCCTTCGGCCACCAACGCGCCGCTGGCCAGGTGGGCGAAGCTGGAATCCTGCAACAGCGCCAGCAACAGTGCCGACATGCACGCCACCCCCACCGCCCCGCCCAGGGAGCGGAACAGGTTGGTGGTGCTGGTGGCGACGCCGATATCGCGCTGCTCCACCGAGTTTTGCGTGCCCACCAGGGACGTCGGGAATTGCATGCCGGCCGCAATGCCGCACAGCAGCATGAACAAGGCCGTCAGCCCCACCGCCTGCGGCGCGCTCAGGGCCATGCCGAGAATGGCGAAGGGGCTCAATAGCGCGCCGCTGAGGATCATCGGCTTATAGCGCCCGGTCACCGAGGTCATGCGCCCGGCAAAATAAGCCCCCATCGGCAAGCCCATGGCCAATGGCAGCAAGTGCAGCGCCGCGCTGTCCGCGCCGGAACCGGTCACCGTCTGATAACGCAGCGGCATCAGCACCGTCAGGGAAATCGCCTGGAAGCTGGTGAAAAAGATCGTGCACCAGCACAACACCGCACTGCGGTTGGCAAACAAATGCATCGGCAACAACGGTTCCCGCGCCCGGCGTTCGTGCCAGACAAACACCGTCAACGCCACCAACGCACAGGCAAGCAGTCCCAGCACTTGATCATCGCGCCAATGATGGCCCTGGCCAATTTCGGTGATGCCCAGCAACAAGGCCGTCAGGCCGATGATCATCAGCACAGTGCCGAGGTAATCGATGATCGGCTTGCGCTGCGGTACCGGCAACCCCACCAGCGTGCGATGAGCCACATACCAGGCGCCGGCACCCAGGGGCAGGTTGATCAGGAACACCCAGCGCCACGACAGGTACTCGGTCATGTAGCCGCCCAGTACCGGCCCGGCCACGCTGGCCACCGCGTACATGCTGCTGAAATAGCCCTGGTAGCGGCCACGTTCACGGGGCGGGATGATGTCGCCGATGATCGCCTGGCTCACCGAAATCATGCCGCCTGCGCCGATACCCTGGAGGATCCGCGCCAGCACCAGTTGCTCCATGCTTTGCGCCATGCCGCAGAACAGCGAGGCCAGGGTGAACAGGCCCATGCCGATCAGCATCATCGGCCGCCGCCCGTACAGGTCACCGAGCTTGCCGTAGATCGGTACCGCGACGGTCATCGCCACCATGTAGCCGGAGATGACCCAGGCCAGCAGGTTGACGTCATGGAACTGGGCGGAGATCGCGGGCATGGACACGGCGACAATGGTCTGGTCCAACGCCCCCAGAAAGATCGCCATCATCAGTGAGGCGAGAATGCTGCGCACAGCGGGCAGTGGCGGAACAGGCTGATTGAGGTGCGTCACGGCAGGACCTTCGAGCAGGGCCCGCGGGAAAAGGCGGCCCACGGGAATGCTCGATACGATAGCAGGCTATTCGATAGCTTCGTATGGAAGTCCGACGTAATTTTCTGCGATGGTCTTGCGTCCCGCCTCGGAGTGGATGAAGTACTCAAGCTCACTCTCGGCGATGCGCTGGCTGAAACCGTCGGCCTCGGGAAACTGATGCAACATCGAGGTCATCCACCAGGAAAACCGCTCGGCCTTCCACACCCGCCGCAGACAGATGGCGGAATAGCGCTCCAGCAGATCCACCCGCCCTTCGCCGTAAACCTTGAGCAAGATCCGGTACAGGGTGCTCACATCACTGGCCGCCAGGTTCAAGCCCTTGGCGCCGGTGGGCGGCACGATATGCGCCGCATCGCCGAGCAGGAACAGGCGCCCGTACTGCATGGGTTCCACCACAAAACTGCGCAGCGGTGCGATGCTTTTTTCAATCGACGGGCCGGTCACCAACTGATCGGCTAGGTGGCTGGGCAGGCGGCTTTTCAGTTCGTCCCAGAAGCGTGCATCGGACCATTCGTTAATCGGTTCCTCGACCGGCACCTGCAGGTAGTAACGGCTGCGCGTCGGCGAACGCATGCTGCACAGCGCAAAGCCGCGCGCGTGCTTGGCGTAAACCAACTCGGCGTGTACCGGCGGTGTATCGGCGAGGATGCCTAGCCAACCAAAGGGGTAGACCCGCTCGAAGACCTTGAGCGACTCAGCAGGGATCGATTGGCGCGCAATACCATGATAACCGTCGCAACCGGCGATGTAATCGCACTCCAGGCGAAAGGATTCGCCCTGATGTTCAAAGGTCAGCCAGGGTCGATCACTTTTGAGATCGTGAGGCTGCACATTGCGCGCTTCATACAGGGTGGTGGCACCGGCGGCGGCACGGGCGGCCATCAGGTCGCGGGTGACTTCGGTCTGGCCGTAAATCATCACCGATTGACCGCCTGTCAGGCCCTTGAGGTCGATATGGGTGAGTTGACCGTTCAGCGCCAACTCGAAACCATCATGCACCAGGCCTTCGCTATCCATTCGCTGACTGACACCCGCCTGCCTCAGCAGGTCGACCATGCCTTGTTCCAGCACCCCGGCACGGATGCGGCCTTGCACGTAATCGGCGCTCTGGCGCTCTAGGATAAGGGTCTCGATCCCTGCCTGATGCAGCAGTTGGCCAAGCAGCAATCCAGAAGGACCGGCGCCGATAATGGCGACTTGGGTTTTCAGCGTTTTCATTATTTTTATGGTCCGCAATTTCCACTCGAACGGATCGGGTGAAAGAGTTGTCATTGATCTTGTTGCTGACATTTTTCACTTGAGTGAGCGGCATAAGAAGGTGAAAACTGAGCCAAAGCCTGCGCTTTTTGCCAATCGGGGCGATTACCGCACCACTCTTTCGAGTATCGGGTTGAAACCATGACCAAAACCGCAATTCCGGTCTTCAAGCTTTACGGGGAACACCAGCAATGGCCCACCCCCGATTTGTTGCACTGCGAAACCATTTCCCGGCGCAGTCGGGAATACCAGTGGGAAATCCAACCCCACCGGCACGCGGATCTGTGCCAATTGCTGTACGTGCACAAAGGTCAGGCACAGTTGGAGATCGAAGGCCAACGCACCACGCTGAACGAAGCGACGCTGCAAGTACTGCCCCCCTTGTGCGTGCATGGGTTCCGCTTTCCCGAGGACGTTGAAGGTTACGTGGTGACACTGTCGGCGCCGTTGGTCAGCCACCTGCAAACCCAACTGGGTACAACGGTGGACGGTTTGCAGACACTCGGCAGTTACCCGGCGGGCAAAGACAGTGATTACCTGAACAGCCAGTTCGCGCGCTTGCAGGATGAATACGCCGATGAACAACCGGCACGGGACATGATGCTGCACGCGTTGGTCAGCGTGTTGCTGGTGTGGATCAGCCGCCAGGCCATCCAGCGCCGTCACCCACGCGCGCCACGGGGGCGTGAGTACTTTCGGCGCTTTACCCAGTTGGTCGAGCAGCATTACCGCGAACACCCGAAGATCGAGGATCTTGCCCACAAGCTGGGCATCTCTGTCTCACACCTGAACGGGACGTGTCGGGAGTTGGGCGGCCAACCTGCGCTGCAGATCATGCATGACCGCCAATTGCTGGAAGCCAAGCGCCTGCTGACTTACACCAGCATGACCATCAATGAGATGTCGGAGGTGTTGGGTTTTTCCGACCCCACCAACTTCTCTCGACTGTTTCGCCGACGGGTCGGGTTCTCACCCAAGGCGTTTCGCGAGCAGTTGAAAGCCGAACAACCGGCTACCTGAGCGCGCTGAAGCTGCCGGTGTGGGGAACACATTGATCCTGATGGCAGCTGATCGCAAAGGTCGGCTGCATACGGGTTAGCTCCACACGGTAGGCGGCGGTCCCGTAGAGTGCGCTGGCAATGGCGCACAGGCTGAAAATCATCAGGTACTTTCTGGTTTTAATGCTCATGGCACAGACCTCTGCGGATCTACAGGGTGCTGTCTAAAGCATAGGTCAACCCGGCCAAGTTGCCATTATCGGACGACATTCAACAGGTTGATCCCGGCCTAGAGACCGACATCCCACGCCGGCTCTTCCGGGAACCGCAATACCAGGAAATCCAACAGACTGCGCAACGCCGACGGCATGTGCTTGCGCGAGGCGTACACCGCGTAGATGTTCATCTGCCGTGGCTCGGCGTCAGGCAGCAGGCGCACCAGTTCGCCGCGTCGGATGTAATCGCCGGCCTGGTAAGTGGGCAACATCGACACCCCTGCACCGGCCAACGTTACGCGTAACAACGTGCTGGCCTCGTTGGAGGTGATATTGCCGTTGATCGGCACCGAGACAGGCTCCCCACGCTCCTCGAAATGCCACAGGCTTTTGCCGAAATAGGAATGGGTGAGGCAATTGTGCCCGGCCAGATCCTCGACTTTCCGAGGGGACGGATGCTCCAAAAGATAAGCCGGCGAAGCACACACCACCGAGCGGCACACCGTCAGGCGTCGGGCAATGAGATTGGGGTCCAGGTCGCTGCTGGTGCGGATAGCCAGGTCGATGCGCTCATCCACCAGGTTCACCGTGCGATCGAGCATCTGCAGGTCGACCGTCACCAGCGGGTAGCGCTTGACGTACTCGGCAATGGCCTGGGCCAATTGCGCTTGGCCGAACGAGGTGCTGACGCTCAGGCGCAGCAAACCACGAGGCGCGTCATCGGGCTCGCTGACGGCGGCTTGCATGTCGCAACACAATTCCAGCAATTGCCGACAGCGTGGCAGGGTTTCACTGCCCGCCGCCGTCAGGCTGAGCTTGCGCGTGGTGCGGTGCAGCAAACGCGCACCCACCCAGTCTTCCAGCTCCGCCAGATAACGCGACACCACCGGGCGCGACAGGTCCAGATGATCGGCGGCAGCGGACTGGCTGCCCAGGTCCACCACCGTGACAAACACGCGCATTGCTTGAAGACGATCCATGATCTGTCCACTTTCAGAAACAAACTATGTCCCAGCATCGCATTTTTAGTCTGGTTTTGTGCAACTAAGCTCTGTGCATCCTTTACCGATGCTGGAGCCGCCCGATGTTCTCAACCTTCAAGCGCTTGACCTTGGCCACCGCCACCCTGGCCTTCGCCGCCCATGCGGCTGCGGCCGACCTGAAGCTGGATGTGTACAACCCAGGCGAAGCCGCGATCTTCCCGGTCAGCTCGGTGCTGGTCAGCGGCGCCAAGGACGCGATCCTGGTCGACGCCCAATTCGGCAAAGGCCAGGCCGAACAATTGGTGCAGAAGATCCGTGCCAGCGGCAAACACCTGACCACCATCTACATCAGCCATGGCGACCCGGACTATTACTTCGGCCTCGACACCCTCACCACCGCCTTTCCCGACGCCAAGGTGCTGGCGCCACAACCGGTGGTCGACCACATCAAGGCCACCGTCGCCGGCAAGCTTGAGTTCTGGGGCCCGAAAATGGGTGCCGACAAGCCGGCCAAAACTATCGTGCCGCAGGTCCTCGAAGGCCACAGCTTGAGCCTGGAAGGCCAGCAACTGGAGGTGATCGGCCTGGACGGCCCACAGCCGGATCGCAGCTTTGTGTGGATCCCGTCGATCAAGGCCGTGGTCGGTGGCGTAGTCGTCTCCGAAAACATCCACCTGTGGATGGCCGATACCCAGAGCGCGCAGTCCCACAAGGATTGGCTCGCCACCCTGCAACGCATTGAACAACTGAAGCCGCGCACCGTGGTGCCTGGCCACTACCTGGGCACGCCATCCCTGAAATCCGTGGCCTTTACCGCCGACTACATCAAGGCCTTCGACGCCGAGACCGCCAAGGCCAAGGATTCCACCGCCCTGATCGCGGCCATGAAAAAGCGTTACCCCACCCTCGCCGACGAAAGCTCGCTGGAACTGAGCGCCAAAGTCGCCAAGGGCGAAATGAAGTGGTGAACCGTTTCAAACCCTAACGTACTGGAGAACGTCATGAGCAAGATTGCAATCATTGGTGCCACTGGCCGTGCCGGTAGCCAACTGCTGGAAGAAGCGCTGCGTCGTGGGCATACCGTCACCGCCATCGCACGCAATACCGACAAGCTGGCCGTGCGCCCTGGCGTCACCGTCAAACAAGTCGACGCCCTGGATGCCAACGCCCTGCAACAGGCAGTGAGTGGCAGCGACGTGGTGATCAGCGCGGCGCACTTCGCCACCCTGCCCGCCAGCGCCGTGATCGGGCCGGTGAAGAAAGCCGGGGCGAAACGCCTGCTGGTGGTGGGCGGTGCCGGTTCGCTATTGCTGCCAAGTGGCGGTCGGGTGATCGACAGCGTGGGTTTCCCTGAGGAATACAAAGCTGAAGCCACGGCGGGTGCGGCGTTTCTCGACGCACTGCGCCAGGAGAAGGAACTGGACTGGACGTTCCTGTCGCCGTCGGCGGAGTTCGTCGAGACTGAGCGCACCGGTAAATTTCGGGTGGGCCAGGATGACTTGCTGGTGAGCAGTGAAGGCCGCAGTTGGATCAGTTTTGCTGACTATGCGATTGCTTTGATCGACGAAGTTGAATCGCCGAAGCACTCGCGCCAGCGCTTCACCGTAGGCTACTGAGGCAACGCGGTTAAAAACTGTGCGAGCTGGCTTGCCTGCGATAGCGCTGGATCAGTCAGCACATCATTGACTGACATAGCGCCTTCGCAGGCAAGCCAGCTCCCACATTTGGTCTGCGGTGTTACGACTGTTGCGCTTGGCTCACTAACCAATCCATCAAGGCTTCCAGACCCGCCGAAGGCTCGGCCCCCGGTGGATACACCAAGTAATACCCCATCCCCGTCGGCACCCTTAACTCAAACGGCATCACCAACCGCCCCGCCTTCAAATCCTCGCCAATCAACGCACTGTCGCCAATCGCCACGCCGGAACCCTGGGACGCCACCGTCATCGCCAGATCCAGCGTTTCAAAATGATGCCCCTGGCTCAAATTGCCCAGTCGCGTCTGCGCCGCCTTGAGCCACAATGCCCAATCCCGCTCATCCCGCGTGGGGTGCAGCAAGACCTGTTGTTGCAAATCTTGCGGTGTGTGCAAGCCCGCAAGTAGTGCCGGTGCGCAGACCGGTGTGAGCTGTTCGTCGAACAGATGCCGCGCCGCGCTCGTTTGCTCGGCGATGGGTGCATAGATCACCGCCGCGTCGAATTGCTCGCGGCGAAAGTCCACGGTGTAGGCCACGGTGGTGGTGAGTTCAACCGGCACGTCCGGGCGTTCCTTCTGCCACTGCATCAGGCGCGGCAGCAGCCAGCGCATCACACAGGTGGAGGCCTTGAGTTGCAGGGTCTGGCGGCGACTGCCGATCTGCTCCACCGCTTCGCCAAGCAGGCCAAACACCTGCTGTGCGCGCAGTGACCATTCGCGGCCTGCGTCGGTCAGGCTCAGACCCCGCGCCTGGCGTTGGAACAGCGCATAGCCCAAATGACTTTCCAGCCCGGCAATCTGCCGGCTCACCGCGCCTTGGGTGATGTGCAACTGCTCGGCAGCGCGGGTGAAGTTGCAGCACTGGGCCGTGACCCAGAACGTGTGCAGCGCGGGCAGTGGCGGGAGGCGTTTCATAGGGGGGCAAGCCATGACGTGAGGACATGGCTAGTATGACTTTTTATCGATTGTTGCCGCTACGGGCCAGCCGGTCCAATAACGCCTTACCTCAACAATAAGAGCGATCTGTATGGCGACCTGCGGCGAAGTATTGGTCAACCTCCTGGAAGGCTACGGCGTGGACCAGGTGTTTGGCATTCCCGGCGTACACACCGTGGAGCTGTACCGCGGCCTGGCCCGTTCCAGCATCCGTCACGTCACCCCGCGCCACGAACAGGGCGCCGGCTTCATGGCCGACGGTTATGCGCGCACCAGCGGCAAACCCGGCGTGTGCTTCATCATCACCGGCCCCGGCATGACCAATATCACCACCGCCATGGGCCAGGCTTATGCCGACTCGATCCCGATGCTGGTGATTTCCAGCGTGCAGTCGCGCAGCCAATTGGGCGGCGGACGCGGCAAGCTGCATGAGCTGCCGAACCAGGGCGCGATGATGGCCGGCGTGGCGGCGTTCTCCCACACCCTGATGTCGGCGGCGGAGCTGCCCGGCGTGTTGGCACGGGCGTTTGCGTTGTTCCAGGCCGGGCGGCCGCGACCGGTGCACATCGAAATCCCCTTGGATGTGCTGGTGAAAAATGCCGACGCACTGCGGGGCAGTGAACCGGTCAGCGTGGCCCGTGCCGGTGCCGCGCCTTCGGCGGTCAAGCAGATGAGCCAACTGCTCGCGGCGGCCAGGAAACCCTTGATCCTGGCCGGTGGCGGCGCCATCGACGCGGCCCCGGAACTGACCCGACTGGCCGAAGTGCTCGGCGCGCCGGTGGCCCTGACCATCAACGCCAAAGGCATGCTGCCCGGCCGCCACCCGCTGCTGATCGGCTCGACCCAGACCCTGGTCGCCACCCGTGCGCTGGTGGCCGAAGCGGACGTGGTGCTAGCCATCGGCACCGAACTGGCGGAAACCGACTACGACGTGACCTTCGCCGGTGGTTTCGAGATTCCCGGCGCGCTGCTGCGCATCGATATCGACCCCGACCAGACCGTGCGTAACTATCCACCGCAAGTGGCGCTGGTGGCCGATGCCCAAATCGCCGCAGAGGCCTTGCTGGCCGAGCTGAGCAGCAAACCCTTGCCACCGCGTGACAGCGCGTGGGGCGCTGAGCGCGTAGCACACCTGTGGGCGGAACTGACCCCGAGCTGGGACGCAGCCACCCGCGCGCAAACCCTGTTCCTCAATACCGTCCTCGAAGAATTGCCCAACGCCGTACTGGTGGGCGACTCCACCCAACCGGTGTACAGCGGCAACCTGACCCTGAACCTCGACCACCCGCGCCGCTGGTTCAACTCGTCCACCGGCTACGGCACCTTGGGCTACGCCCTGCCCGCCGCCATCGGCGCCTGGCTGGGGCGTGGCGATGGGCAGCCGGTGGTGTGCCTGATCGGCGACGGGGGCCTGCAATTCTCCCTGCCGGAACTGGCCAGCGCCGTGGAAGCGCGCACGCCGGTGATCGTGCTGCTATGGAATAACCACGGCTATGAAGAGATCAAGAAATACATGGTCAACCGCGCCATCGAGCCGGTCGGCGTGGACATCTACACGCCGGACTTTATCGGGGTGGCCAAGGCACTCGGTTGCGCCGCCGACAGCATTCAAGGGATTGAGTCGTTACGTGCGGCACTACGCGCTGCGGCTGATCGCCAAGGGCCGACACTGATTGAAGTCGACCAAGGGCTGTGGATGAAGGAGGTAGCGGTATGAGCGTGGTCTTGAACGGTGTGTATATCAATGGGGCATGGCATGCCGGACAGGCCTCGCTTGAGGTGATCAACCCCGCGACGGAGGCCGTCCTGGCCCAAGTCAGCGTCGGTGATGCAAGCACCGTCACCCAGGCCGTCGATGCCGCCAGCGCCGCTTTCATCGACTGGTCGAAAAGCACCGGCCGCGACCGCGCCGTGCTGTTGCGCAAGATCGCCCAAGGCGTCAGCGAGCAGCGCGAACAGCTGATGCACCTGCAATCGAGCAACAACGGCAAACCGCTGTTTGAAGCCGCGATTGATGTGGACGATGTGATCGCCACCTTCGACTATTACGCCAGCGTGGCCGAAGCGATGGATGCCAGCCAGGATAGCCCGGTGGCATTGCCCAGCGCGGACTTCAGCGCACGCCTGCGCCGTGAGCCATGCGGTGTGGTCGGGCTGATCGTGCCGTGGAATTTCCCGATGGTCACCACCGCGTGGAAACTCGCCCCGGCGCTGGCGGCCGGTTGCTGCGTGGTGCTCAAGCCATCGGAAGTGACGCCGTTGGCGGAGTTGCAACTGGCGCGGATTATCGCCGAGGCCGGCTTGCCGGCTGGGGTATTCAACCTGGTGTGCGGCACGGGCCTGGAAGTGGGCGCGCCGCTGGCGGCGGATCGCCGCGTGGCGAAGATTTCCTTCACCGGCAGCAACGCCGTCGGCGTGCAGGTGATGCAGCGCGCGGCCGAAACCATCAAGGGCGTGAGCCTGGAACTGGGCGGCAAATCTTCCCTGCTGGTGCTGGCCGATGCCGACCTGGACCTGGCAGTGGAGCTGGCCTGTGGCGGTGGATTTTTCAACGCTGGGCAGATGTGTTCCGCCACCAGTCGCGTGCTGGTAGCTGACAGCCTGGCGGATGAATTCCTGCAACGTGTGCAGGCACGGGCTGAAGGTATTCGCGTGGCTGACCCATTTGCCGATGACGTGGAAATGGGTGCGTTGATCAACCGCGTGCAATATCAGCGCGTACTCGGACACATCCAGCGCGGTGTTGAAGATGGCGCACGCTTGCTGTGCGGCGGCGATCGCCCGGCAGATTTGCCGCAGGGCTTTTTCATCCGCCCGACCGTGTTCACCGACGTACCGCTGGACAGCGCGTTGTGGAACGAAGAAATCTTCGGCCCGGTGCTCTGTGTACGACGCTTCACCTCCGAAGCCGAGGCCATCGCCCTGGCCAATGACAGCGATTTCGGCCTGGTGGCGAGTGTGGTCAGCGCCAGCCATGAAACCGCCGAGCGGGTGGCGAACGCCTTGCAAGCCGGGCTGGTGTGGGTCAACGCGCCGCAGGTGATCTTCCCGCAGGCCGCGTGGGGCGGTTACAAGCAGAGCAGCATTGGCCGTGAATTGGGGCCGTGGGGGTTGGCGGCGTTTCAGGAGATCAAGCATGTGATCAGCTCTAACTGACGGCGCAGGTCAGATGTGGGAGGAGGCAAGTCCCCTCCCACATTTTGATCAGCGCAATTTTTAGATAGCCCCTGCGACTTTCTCATTTGCGCCCCTCCTCCCACCCATGGCCTGATTCGCGCCTGTTTACTCAAGGCCGTCCCATGGAAACCGTCCAAACAAAACCCACCACCGCCGTCTGGCTGATGATCAGTGTCGTGCTGGTCGCCCTCAACCTGCGCCCCTCAATGGCCGCTGTCGGCCCCCTGTTGTCCTCGATTCGTGGCGACGTGCCGTTGAGTTTCAGCAGCGCGGCCCTGCTGACCATGTTGCCGGTGATGGCCATGGGCTTGGCGATGTTCTTTGGAATGGGCGTGGCCAAACGTTTTGGCGAGCACCGCAGCATCGTGGTGTCACTGGTGGTGATTGGCGTGGCGACGCTGTCGCGGCTGTTCCTCGACTCGGCGCTGGAGTTGATTGTCAGCGCCATCGCCGCCGGCGTGGGGATTGCGATGATCCAGGCGCTGATGCCGGCGCTGATCAAGTCGCGGTTCAGTGACAATGTCTCGCTGTTCATGGGCCTGTACGTCACCGCGATCATGGGCGGCGCGGCGCTGGCCGCGTCGTTTGCACCGTTCGTGCAGGTACAGACCGGCAGTTGGCGCATCGGCCTGGCGATCTGGGCGGTGCTGGCGCTGTTGGCCTTGGTGTTCTGGTACGCGCAGCGCTCGGTGTTGCCGCCACTGCCCCAAGCCGGTGCGGGCCCTCAAGAATCATTTTTCGGCAACGGTCGCGCCTGGTTACTCGCGGTATTCTTCGGCCTCGGCACCGCGTCCTACACCTGCGTACTCGCCTGGCTGGCGCCGTACTACGTGGAGCAGGGTTGGAGTGAACAGAACGCCGGTTTGCTGCTGGGTTTCCTGACGGCCATGGAAGTCGTGTCCGGCCTGATCACCCCCGCCATCGCCAACCGTCGCCAGGATAAACGCGGCGTCGTTGCGGTGTTGCTGGTGCTGATCATCCTCGGTTTCTGCGGCCTGATCCTGAGCCCGCAACACCTGAGCCTGCTGTGGCCTTGCCTGCTCGGCCTGGGCATCGGCGGCCTGTTCCCGATGAGCCTGATCCTGTCCCTCGACCACCTGGACAACCCGCGCCGCGCCGGTGGCCTCACCGCGTTTGTGCAAGGCATCGGCTACCTGATTGCCGGGTTGTCGCCGCTGATCGCCGGGATGATCCGTGACAGACTGGGCAGCTTCGAATGGGCCTGGTGGTCGCTGACGGCGGTGATCGTGCTGATGCTGTTGATCGTGACGCGCTTCAACCCAAAGCATTACGCACGACATATACGCTGAGGTCGTGTTGCAAACAGTATTTGTCTCACACCAAACATAGAAACGCCCTACATAGCATTCTATTGGCACGCTCGTTCCGTTAAGCTTTTGTGCTGTCTTGTACTGAATTCGGTACAAAGGGTTTACGGACGAAACCGATGCTAAACAGTAACTTGCTCAGAAAGCTCGATATGCAGGACTTGATGGTGTTTATCGCCGTCTATGACCAGAGCAGCGTTACCGAGGTGTCTGAAACGCTGTTTGTCAGCCAGTCCACCGTGAGCTACAGCCTGAAGAAGTTGCGCACCAGCTTCGAAGACGAGCTGTTTATCAACACGCGGGCCGGCATGCGGCCGACGTACAAGGCCACCACCATGTACAGCCATGTGCAGAAAATCCTCGAAAGCATCAACCTTTGCCACGCCGGTGGCCAGGCGTTCGATCCGACGCAGAAGGCCGTGACCTTCAACGTGTGTGCGCCGGAATATTTCGAACAGTTGATCCTGCCGCGCCTGTTGAAAAACTTCGACCGCGCCGACCTGCCGGTGATCGTCAATGTGCAGAAGCTGGAAACCGACATCCCCGCCGACGACCTGCGCGAAGGTCGTCTCGACCTGGTGATTTGCTTCGGCCCCAACTTCCACCGCGCCCACAGAGACTTCCGCACCCAGATGCTGCTGGAGGACGACCTTGTGTGCGTGTTCGACAAACGCTCGGCCCCCCGGGAACCGGCCTTCAGCCTGCACTCCTTCGTCGAACGCCGCCATGTGTTCCCTACGCCGTGGACCTCCGACACCAACATGATCGACGGCTGGCTCGCACGCCAGGCCCACAAGCGCCAGGTCATCGCCCGTGCCAACAGCTACAGCGCAGCCTTGAAGATGATCACCGGCACCGATTTCATCGTCACCCTGCCGCGCCGCGTGCAAAAGTTGCTGGCACCGGCCACGGCATTCGGCCATTGCGAAGCGCCGAACGGCTTGCCGGGGTTCACGCTGGAGATGCAATGGAACGAAACCAGTGAACAGGACAGTGCCAATACCTGGTTTCGTGAACAGGTGGTGAAGGTGTGTGCCGATCAGGGGTTGTTGTAGGGCTTAACCAATCGCGACTTTGCTGTAGGAATCGCGATCCATATCCACCAACAGAACACTCAGCTGAACCTGTACGCCCGCCGGCCAGTCGCCAAGGTCCTGCAAGGCAGCCAACAGGCTTTCCGACAACTGCTTCTTGACCTGCGGCGACCGCCCGCTGAGCAGCGACAGCTTCACTGCGATAAAACCGCGAGGGTCGAGGGAGGTGCCCACCTGGAACGTCTCGACCTTGACCGCACGGCTTTTGATATCGAATTCGGAACCGAACTGGCCAGACACCATCAACACGTTGTTGAGCCGTAGCAGGGTTTTCTCAACGGCCAGGTTCGTCAGGTTGGCGGTGTATTCCAGATGCAGGTGTGGCATGTAGGGCTCCGAGTCTTTGGTAGGAAGAATCCTAGATATACCACGGAGTCAGGCCTTGGTCGCCAATCCTCGATCACTCATGAACGCTTCCAGTCGCGAGCGTACCCAGCGCTCGGCCGGGTCGGTGTCCACATGGCTGAGCCAGACCATAGACAAGTCCAGGGTCGGCGTCTCGAACGGGAACGGCTCGCAGAACAGGTGGCCCGACACGGCCATGGCCTCGGCGGTGTAGTCCGGCAGGCTGGCGATCAGGTCGGTGCCGGCGAGCAACGCCGGCAGTGCGCTGTATTGCGGCACCGACAGCACCACGTGGCGCTTGCGGCCGATTTCCGCCAGCCATTCATCAGCGAAACCGGACACGTTGGCGGTGTGAGACACCAACACATGGGGGCGCGAGCAATATTCATCGAGGGTCAGCGGTGTGTCGGAGGCGTCGGCACGCAATAAACGCGGCCGAATATGCCGCAGCAGCTTGCGCTTGGCATTCGCCGGCAGGCCACGGGTCTGGGTGATGCCGACGGTGATATCGCCGGACGCCAACAGGTCGGGAATACGCCAGTAGTCGACGTGCTGAACCACGAACACCACCTGTGGCGCCTCCTGGCGCAGGGCGCGCAGCAAAGGTGGCAACAAGCCAAACTCGACGTCATCGGACAGGCCGATGCGAAAGGTCATGGTGCTGATGGACGGGTCGAAATCGTGGGTCAGGCTCAAGGCCGAGGATAGCGAGTCCAGCGCCGGCGACAGGTGCTGGATGATTTCCTCGGCCCGCGCCGTGGGCTCCATGCGGTGGCCGACGCGAATGAACAACGGGTCGTTGAACAAGGTACGCAAGCGGTTGAGGGCCGAGCTGATGGTCGGCTGGCCGAGAAACAGCTTCTCCGCCACCCGCGTCACGTTGCGCTCCAGCATCAGCGCTTCGAACACCACCATCAGGTTGATGTCGGCCTTGCGTAATTCATTGCGATTCATCGGCGCCTGCCCCTTTCCCCAAGACAAGCCGCAGTGTAGAAAGCCGCGTTGCTGGCGTCTACGTGTAGGACGCTTCGCTGGCCTGTGCGCCACGCTCAGGCTCGTGCCCCATGCGCAACCGCAGCGCCGCAATAGCCGCCACCACCAATACCAGCGCAATCACCTTCAGGCCGTTCATCGCATTACCGGTGCTTTGCTCGATCACGCCCATCACCGACGGCCCGACAAACCCGCCAAGCAGCCCGCACGCGTTGACGAAACCCAGCCCGCCCGCCAGCGCAACGCCCTTGAGTCGGGAAGCCGGGTACAGAAAAATGATCGACTGCACCACGAAGAACATCACCGCCGACAGGCAAAAACCGAGCAGGCTGAACACCGGCCCCGATATCGACGCGATGCCCAGGCCCAGCGCCATGGTCAGCAGCCCTGTGACCAGCAACCGCCGGCAGCGTCCGGGCGTCGTGGCGAAACGCGGAATCAGCAAGGCACCGAGTGCCGCCGCGATCCACGGTAACGAAGTCAGCAGGCCGACGTTCATGGTGCTCAGTTCGCCATACTTGCTGATGATGCTCGGCAGGAAAAAGATCACGGTGTAGATGGTGATCTGATGACAGAAGTACACAAAAATCGCCAGCAGGATTTGCGGGGTCAGCCAGTTTTTCAACGAGTGACCGCCCTCACCCGCGCCCTCTTCGGTTTCCTGGGCGATGCGCTGTTCGATGCCGCGCGCTTCCTCGGCCGACAACCACGGCGCCTTGCTCGGACGGTCCGGCAATTTGCGCCAGACCACCCAGGCAAACGCCACCGCTGGCAGGCCTTCGAGCATGAACATCCACTGCCAGCCGTGCCAGCCGAGCATGCCGTCCATGCGCATCAAGGCCGCACCCACCGGGCCACCGATGATGTTGGCGAAGCACACGCCGAGCAGGAAATAACCGGTGGCGCGCGCCCGTTGTTCACGGTTGAACCAGTAGGTGAGGTAGAGCATGACGCCGGGGAACAGTCCGGCTTCGGCAATGCCCAGCAACAGGCGCAGCACGTAGAACGAGGTCTCGCCCTGCACAAAGGCCATGGCCGCCGAGATCAGGCCCCAGGTCACCATGATCCGCGCGATCCAGAACCGCGCGCCGACCTTGTGCATGATCAGGTTGCTGGGGATTTCCGACAGCGCATACGTCAGGAAAAACAGCCCCGCGCCCAACCCGTACGCCGCAGCGGAAATGCCCAGGTCGACGTCCAGATGATGCTTGGCCAGGGCGATGTTGGTGCGGTCCAGGAAGCTCAGGATATAGGCGATGATCAGCAAGGGCATCAACTTGACGAACATCAGTTTGTTCAACGCCTGCGGGGTGCGGGCGGAAGTGGCGGTAGTCATCGGCAATTCCTCTTGGCGCCCCGCCAGCCGGGCTGGGGGGCGCATCGGTGTTGTTCTAGGAGTCGAGTTGCACGGCCATGGCCTGGGGGCGATGGGAAAACAGTTGCAGCAGTGCGCCGCCCAGGGCGCAGCCGGCCATCACGAAGAAACAGACGGTGTAGCCGTGCAGCGTGGTCCAACCGCCGCCCATGGCGATCAGGCTGCCCATCAGCACCGGCGCCAGGCCGCCGCCGATAAACATCGCGGTAGTGATGATGCCGTTGGCGGTCGACGTCGCCGAAGGCTCGGCCGAGTCGCAGGCCACGGCGTAATAGATCGGCCACACCGCGTTAGCCACCAGGCCGAACAGCAGTTGCACCACGACGATCAACGTCAGCGTATTGGCGAAGTAGAACGCGCCGACACTCGCCGCCATCCACACGCCGCAAATGATCAGCGTGGTGCGCCGGCCGATGATGTCCGACAGCGACGGCCACACCAGTTGCCCGAGGATGCCGGTGAGGGTGAACACCACGCTCATCCCCGCCGACTCGGCCAGGGACAAGCCGGCGATGTTGTAGAGGTAGGCCGGCAGCACGATGTTGACGCCCATGTATACGACTTGGGTGAGCATGGTGTTGCCCGCCGTAAGGGCGATATTGCGGTTGCGCAAGGTGGCAAGGAATGTACGCCAGGCCTCGCCTTTGACTTGGCTGGCCGGCGCGTTGTCCGGCGGGGTCATGCCTTTGGCGGCAATGTCGACATACAGTGCAGTGATGCGCTCGGCGGTGGAATAACGCGCCCAGAAGATCATCAGCGGCAGCGCCACCACGAACGCGAAGAAGAACACATAGCGCCAGTTCTCTTCACCAAACACGGTGATGACAAAACTCGCGACGATACCGCTAAGCATCGCGCCAATCGGGTAACCCGTATGGTGCGCGCCCAGGGCAAACCCGCGGCGCTCAACCGGCCACCATTCGGCGGTGTTGCTCACGCCCACCGGCTCGCCCCAGCCGGCGCCGAGGTTGACGCCGACGCGCAGGGCAATGAAGGTGGCGAGGTTGCCGCTCAACGCCTTGAATCCGGACAGAAACGAGATCGCCGTGTAGCCCAGCACCAACGGCACCTGGAAGCGCGCACGTTTCCAGCCGCCACCGTAACGGTCGCTCCACATCGAACCGGGGATGTCCAGCAGCGCCAGGGCCAGCATGACCACCGTGGCCACGGTGCCCCATTGGTCGGCGGACAAATCGAAATGCTTGGAAATGGTCGGCCCCAGGCGCAGCACGATCTCACGGTCGTAGGCATTGAGGATCCAGATCATCCAGCAGACCAGCAGCGACACCCAGGAATGCCGGTGAATGCTGCGCAGCGACGCTTTTTTTATAGTTGCCATGGGCCTCTCCAGGCGCGCAAGGGCGCGCACTGACACAAGGTTGCGAAGGAATATGCCTTGTCACACACACGCGCTAGCTGGCGAACCGTCGCTCGGCTATTCCTTGCACGCCCAACCCAGTAATGGCGAACAGCGCTCCGCGCTGCTGACCGTCCGCCGGAAAACGCGGCAGCGGCGGCTTGGCCATGGAGGTCACAAACAGGGTGTCCAGGTTCGGCCCGCCAAAGGTCAGGCTGGTGACCTTTTTCACCGGCATCTGGATGATGCGGTCGACGTGCCCGTCGGGGGTGTAGCGCACCAGTTTTCCGGCGTAGACCAGCGCTTGCCACAGGCAGCCTTCGGCATCCACGGTGCAACCATCGGCAGCGCCCTCGCCGGAGGTGTCGACCTTGGCGAAGGTGCGACGATTGCTGACACTGCCGGTGGCCAGGTCGTAGTCGTAGGCCCAGATCTCGCCGGACCAGGTGTCGCAGAAGTAGAAGGTGTCACCCGATGGGCTCCAGCACGGGCCGTTGGACACGATGATGCCTTCGTCCAGGGTGTGCAGGCTCAGGTCGGCATCAAGCCGGTAGAGTTTGGCGCTGGCGTTGTCTTCCTGGGTGTCCATGGAGCCGAAGATAAAGCGGCCTTGGCGGTCGACCTTGCCGTCGTTGAGGCGGTTAACCGGCAAGTGCGGTTCCGGATCAGCGACCAGGTTGAGTTCGCCACTACTGAGATCGAGCGTGTGCACGCCGTTTTGCAGGGCGACGATAGCCGACTCACCGTCGCGGCGCAGGGCCATGGAGCCGATTTTCTGGCCCACGTCCCAGGCTCGCAGCTCGCGACCGTCGTCGGTGCATCGCAAGATGCGGCCGTCGGCGCTGTCGATCCAATACAAGCGTTGTTGCTCGACGTCCCACACCGGGCCTTCGCCCAGGGTGGTCTTGACGTCGACAAGCACTTCGATACGCATGGTGATCCCCTTATTGTTGTTGTGCGGGATGCAGGCCGCGCCTTGACGCGGCGGTTTGTTGGGTTAGAAGTTGACCTGGTCGCGCCCCTTGAGCCCGAGGATTTCCCGCGCTTCATCCGGCGTAGCGACCCGATGGCCAAGCGCTTCGATCACGGTACGAATGCGCCGGACCTGATCGGCATTCGACGCCGCCAGTTTGCCCGGGCCATCCCACAGCGAATCTTCCAGGCCGACACGGGCGTTGCTGCCCATGGACAGGCCCATGGTCGCCAGCGGAATCTGCCCACGCCCGGCGCCAAGGATCGACCACACATAGTCGTCGCCAAACAGGCGGTCGGCGGTGCGGCGCATGTGCGCCAGGTCTTCCGGGTGGCCGCCGATACCGCCGCGCAGGCCGAACACCGACTGGATAAACAACGGTGGCTTGAGCAGGCCACGTTCGAGGAAGTGCGCGGCGGTGTACAGGTGGCCGATGTCGTAACACTCGATCTCGAAACGGGTGCGGTTTTCGGCACAGGAGTTGAGGATGTGGGTGATGTCGCGGAAGGTGTTGCGGAAGATCCGGTCGTCACTTTCTTCCAGGTACGGCCGCTCCCAGTCGTGCTTGAAGTCGGTAAAGCGGTTGAGCATTTCGTACAGGCCGAAGTTCATCGAGCCCATGTTCAGCGAAGCCAGCTCCGGCTTGAACTGCATCACCGGCTGCAGGCGTTCTTCCACGCCCATGGTCGGCGCGCCGCCGGTGGTGATGTTGATCACCACGTCGCTGGCGGCCTTGATCTGCGGCAGGAATTCGGCGAACAACGCCGGGTCCTGGCTGGGGCGACCGTCGTTGGGGTCACGGGCATGCAGGTGGACAATCGCGGCGCCAGCCTCGGCGGCACCGATGGCGGCATCGGCAATTTCCTGCGCGGTGATCGGCAAATGCGGTGACATCGACGGCGTATGAATCGCACCGGTGACGGCGCAGGTGATGATGACAGGACGATTTTTGGACATGACGAATCTCCGACTTTTATTCTTATGAAAAAAATCCTGGGTGCAGCGCGATGTGTTCTTCCGTGGCTTACAGGTACTCGACGTTACCGTCGACGCTGATCGCCTGGCCGGTCACGTTGCGTGCGGCGGGCGAACAGAGGAACAGAGCCATGGCTGCCACGTCTTCGGCGGTGACCATGCGCTTGAGGGAAATCTTGTTGAGGTATTCCTGGCGCATTTCGGCTTCGGGCACGCCGACCTGCTCCGCACGCGCGCGGATCACGCCGTCCATGCGCGGGCCTTCGACGATGCCAGGCAGCAAGGCGTTGACGCGGATGTCGCTCTCGCCCAGCTCCGAGGCCAGGGATTTCATCAAGCCGACGATCGCCCATTTGGTCGCCGCGTACGGCGTGCGCCAGGCGTAGCCCAAGCGCCCCGCCACCGAGGCGATATGCAACAGATGGCCGTGGGACGATTCCTTGAGCATCGGCACGGCGTGGTGGGCAAACCGGTATTGCGCGGTGAGATTGATGTTGATGGTGGCTTGCCACTCGGCGTCGCTGATCGCATCGATGCCGCCGGTAGGCCCGGCGATCCCGGCATTGTTGACCAACACATCGAGGCCGCTGAAACGCTCGCGCTGCACCTTGAACACCGCCTCGATCTGCGCGGCATCACTGACATCCGCGCGGGTGGCGACGGTGCCTGGGTATTTGTCGCGGAACGCGGCCAGGGCCGGCTCGCTCACATCACACACATGCACCTGGGCACCGGCTTCCAGATACGCCGCCGCTAGCACTTCACCAATGCCGGCAGCCCCGCCGGAAATCAACACACGTAACCCAGGATAAGGCTGCAGCCGTTGTAGGACACTCATGCACGTTTACCTCCTGAAACAGACGACCGCGAACGGTCGTTCTTGACGAGCAGACGCGCCAGGGAGTCGGCGGCCTGCATGATGTCATCGGTCACCGCTGCGCGTGCGCCGGCGCCGTCGCGCGCAGCCAGCGCTTCGACGATGCGCGTGTGCGCTTCCATCGAGCGTTGCAGGTGAGCTTTATCCGGGGCGACCAGCGCGAAGCACGGGCCCATGTGCAGCCAGAAGTTTTCCACGGCGGCCATGGTCAACTCGGCCTGGGCCACGGCGTAAATGCGCCGGTGAAACGCGAAGTTGGTCCACAGGTAGCGGGACACGTCGACTTCGTCGGCGGCGTGTTGCATCTGCTGGCAGAGATCGGTGATTTCATCGAGGTCGGCTTTCTGCAGGAGCAGCACCGCCTTTTCGGCGAGCAAGCCTTCAAGGGCGACCCGCGCATCACGGATTTCACGCAGGCGGTCGACCGTCATCAGGCGCACGCGCAGACGGGAGGTTTCGGTGACTTCAAAGGCGTTTTCAGCGCTGAGGCGTTGCAGGGCTTCACGCACCGGCATCGGGCTGGAACCGAGGGCCTCGGCGAGGCCGCGGATGGTGAGTTTCTGGCCAGGTTGGAAACGGCCACTCATCAGGGCTTCGCGGATCTGGCGGTAGACCTGGTCTTGCAAGGTATCGCGGGACACCTGGCGCAGGGTGGGCAGGAGGAGCGGACCATCTGTCATGAGGCAAAACCTGTGTTGTCGTTCTTATGGCCTCAATATGTGATCACAAATCAAATATGTCAAATAGTTTCCCCCACCGCGTGCATTAAAAATGTAGGAGCCGGCTTGGCGGCGATGGCGATTTTGAATACGCCATCGCCGGCAAGCCGGCTCCTATGGTGGGTGTGCACTCAGGGTTTTAGCGGACGTTCCTTATCCCGCTCGGAAAGCTCCGTCCCATCATCGGGATGCTTCCAGGTCTGGGGCTTTTCTTCCTCACGCTGCCGGGGTTGCTCAAGCTCCCGCTCGTCCCGCCGTTTCTGTTGATCAGTCATCGCCACCTCCCATCCGTAAGAATTGGTCACACCTTCAGCATAGAACAGCGAACGTATTTTTGACCGCGCTACCGATTGATAGCCAATGCACATCAATCTATCCAAATTTGTCACTTATCATTTCTAAATGTGTCAGCCACTATTCTCGGTCTTAGGCGAAACAAGCACTTTAAAAAGAACGCTGGAGACACAAAACCATGACTAACCCTACCCGACCCGACTCTGCCCGCTCGAAAGTGGGCGCGGTTTTCCGCGTGACTTCGGGCAATTTCCTCGAACAGTTCGACTTCTTCCTGTTCGGTTTTTATGCCACCTACATCGCTGCCGCGTTCTTCCCTGCCGCTAATGAGTTTGCGTCATTAATGATGACCTTCGCCGTGTTCGGCGCGGGCTTCCTGATGCGTCCGTTGGGCGCGATCATCCTGGGTGCCTATATCGATGACGTCGGTCGCCGCAAAGGGCTGATCGTGACCCTGTCGATCATGGCCAGCGGCACGCTGCTGATCGTGCTGGTGCCGGGTTATCACACCATTGGCCTGTGGGCTCCATTGCTGGTGCTGCTCGGTCGCCTGCTGCAAGGCTTCTCGGCCGGCGCAGAACTGGGCGGCGTATCGGTTTACTTGTCAGAAATGGCCACGCCTGGCCGCAAAGGCTTCTACACCAGTTGGCAGTCGGGTAGCCAGCAGATCTCCATCGTGGTCGCCGCCGCACTGGGTTATGGCCTGAACGTATGGATGGAACCCGCCGTGGTGGCTGATTGGGGCTGGCGCATTCCGTTCGCCATCGGCTGCGTGATCATCCCGTTCATCTTCATCCTACGTCGCAACCTGCAGGAAACCGAAGAGTTCGCCAACCGCAAGCATCGCCCAACCATGCGTGAAGTGCTGGCAACCCTGGTGAAGAACTGGACCGTGGTGATCGGCGGCATGCTGATGGTGGCCATGACCACTACCGCGTTCTACCTGATCACCGTGTACGCACCGACCTTCGGCAAGACCGTGCTGCAATTGAGCACCTCCGACGCCCTGCTGGTGACCCTGCTGGTGGCGGTGTCGAACTTTGTCTGGTTGCCGATCGGCGGCACGCTGAGCGACCGGTTTGGCCGCAAGCCGGTGCTGATCGCCATGACCGTACTGACGGTTCTGACCGCTTATCCAGCGCTGTCCTACGTGGTGAATGCCCCAAGCTTCGCCCACATGCTGGAAACCCTGCTGTGGTTCTCCTTCCTTTACGGCATGTACAACGGCGCCATGATCCCGGCCCTGACCGAAATCATGCCGGTGGAAGTACGTGTGGCGGGTTTCTCCCTGGCATACAGCCTGGCGACCGCGATTTTCGGTGGTTTTACCCCGGCGATTTCCACCTGGTTCATCCACATCACCGAAGACAAAGCCTCGCCCGCTTACTGGATGATGTTCGCCGCAGCCTGCGCGCTGTGCTCGACCCTCGCGCTGTACCGTCGCGCCAACACCCGTGGCCAGGTCATGCAGGAGGCGGCATGATGAAGCCGTTGCTCAAGACCCTGACGGCCCTGGCCCTCGGCGCCCTGGCGCTGTCGGCCCAGGCCGAACAGCTCAAGGTGATGACATCGGGTGGCTTCACCGCCGCGTATAAACTGCTTGGCCCGCAGTACGCCAAGCAAAGCGGTGACAGCCTCGACACCATTCTGGGTCCGTCCATGGGCAAGGCGCCGGAAGCGATTCCCAACCGTCTCGCCCGTGGCGAACACGCCGACGTGGTGATCATGGTCGGCTACGCCCTGGATGACCTGATCAAACAAGGCAAGGTCGACCCGGCCTCCCGCGTGGAACTGGCGGACTCGCGCATCGGCCTAGTGGTGAAGGCCGGTGCGGTCAAACCTGCAATCGGTACTGATGCCGAACTGAAAGCCGTGCTGAGCAAGGCCAAATCCGTGGCTTACTCGGACAGCGCCAGCGGTGTGTATGTCGAGAAGGAGTTGTTCAAGAAGCTCGGCATGCCGGCCAAGGGCACCATGATCGAACGCCTGCCGGTGGCCGAACAGGTCGCCAAGGGTGACTACGAAGTGGGCCTGCAGCAGGTCGCGGAATTGCTGCCAGTGCCGGGTGTGACCTACGTCGGCAAGATCCCGGAAGACGTGCAATCGGTGACGCGGTTCGCCGCCGGTATCCCGGTGAATGCCGAACACCCTGAACAGGCCAAGGCCTTGTTGCAGTACCTGGCGTCGCCCCAGGCGCAACCGGTGGTGCAAGCCACCGGCCTGGACTCGGTGTCACGCTGACCGAAACGGCATCTCCCGCACCAATCGCTCCAACTCCAGCGCCGCTGGCGGCAAGGTCCGCCCGCGGCGTTTTATCAAGCCCACATTGCGCATCACCTGCGGTTCCACCAGCGGCACACTCACCAAGATCGGGTGCTCGCCCGCCGGCATGGCAATCGAGGGCACCATCGCCACCCCCAATCCCGCCTCCACCAGCCCGATCATCGTCGTTACGTGGTGCGTCTCGCAGATACTCGGCTTTTTCACCCGCACGCCACGCAACGCCTGGTCGAGCAGGAAGCGGTTACCAGAGGTCTTGTCCACAGTGATGTAGTCGTGTTCGTAGGCCTCCGACCAGCTCACGCTGTCACGCTGGGCCAGGGGGTGATCGCGGCGACAGGCCAGCACATAGCGCTCCTGCAGCAGCAGTTCAAACTCCACTTCATCGGCCAGACTGCCGCTGAAACTCACGCCGAAATCCGCCTCGCCACTTTCCACCGCATTGCACACTTCACCGGCACTGGCATCCAGCACCCGCAGGCGAATTTTCGGATACAACTTGTGGAATTCGGAGATCACATGGGGCATGAAATAGTACGCGGTGGACGGCACGCAGGCGATGGTGACATTACCCATGCGGGTGGACGCGACATTACTGATGCCCATGAGCGCCACGTCGAGGTCATCGAGCATGCGCTCGACCTGAGGCAGGAAAGCGCGGCCGACCATGGTCAAGCTGACGCGCCGCGTGGTGCGTTCGAACAGCTTCACATCCAGGGCGGTCTCGAGCTTTTCGATACGCCGGCTGAGGGCCGGCTGCGAGATCCGGATAGCTTCGGCGGCACCGCGAAAACTGCCCTTGTCTACCACGGCGCGGAAGGCTTGGAGGTCGTTGAGGTCGAAGTTGATGATCACGGGAAGGCCAATGTGGTCGAGGTGGCAGGCATTATCGTATGGGAGCCGATGGCGCGCCATGCATGCCGGGACCGGCTTGTTGTAATAACCCTGCTACAAATATGAAGTCATACATATCAGTGGGTTATTGGGTTTATGCGACCACGCAGTTCTCTAAATGGGTCAATACTTGCGACCTGACCTAAACAACGGGAGCTGTAGCACGCATGGAAACCTATCACTTCTGGACAGACGACGAGTCGCCGGATATCGGCATCGATCAGTTGCTTCTTGCATCACGCCAATGGTCAAGTAGGATTGAATCCTACTATCCTTCGGCGGACTTCCACATGCGCTCAACCCAGCAAATGAGCATTACGTTGCCAATCGAAATGGCTGCCCTGGTCAAAGCCAAAGTCGCAGCCGGTGAATATGCATCCGAAAGTGAAGTGATCCGCGACGGCCTGAGGGTCTTGCTGGCCCGTGATCGCGCTATGGAAGACTGGCTGCGGGACGAGGTGATCCCAGCTGCGGCAGCCCTCAAGGCCGAGCCCGAGCGCGCGCTGTCCGTCGAACAGGTTCGAGAACACATGGCAGCCAAGCGTCAGCGACAAGGCACCGGGAAAGCGTGAGTTACACGGTAGCCTTTTCGCCTGAAGCGTTGGCGCAACTCGACGCCCTTGAAGACTACATCAGCGATGCCGGTTCCCCCGTTGTAGCTGCACGCTTTATCGACAACCTCATCCGCTACTGCGAAAACCTTTGCCTGTTTCCCTTGCGCGGAATTCGACGTGACGATCTGCTGACCCACTTACGTATCACGCACTATCGACGCACCACCGCCATTGCGTTCACGGCGGACCCCGCGACCGAAACAGTGTCGATCCTGGGAGTGTTTTACGGTGGGCAAGACTACGCGGCATTGTTGCAGGGCGATGGGGAGTCAGGAACTCGATGACGCCAAGGGCAGCATCGTGCGCATCCTCAAGGATGGAACGCGTGATGTGATGGTGAGCAAGCTCTCCAAACCCGACGGCCTGTTCGCCACACGCGGTGGTTGGGTTTTCAGCCAGGAGTCCGCTAATTTGCCCGTGAGCTTTCTCAAGGATGGCGTCGTCAGCGAACTGTTCAGAGGTGAGAACGTGCAGGGCCTGTGGGATGACGGTGACTACCTCTATGCCATCGAGGACCGCAAGCCTGTCGGGCGACTGTTGCGTTATCGCTGGAGCGACCAGACCCTGACCGTATTGCGTGACCAGATTCAGGAAGGCGAGTCCGTCGTCCGTTGCACCGACGGGCGCATGCTCTACACCGAGAAGAAAAAGGTGTGGTACGTGAGCTGACAGAAGACGGCAGCGATCCCGACGTGCTGGCCGACCTGAACAAACCGACGTTTTTGATGTGCGATGAGCGCGGGTTGTGGGTCAATGAGGACTCCACGCACCGAGCGAGGTTGTTACTGATAGACAAGCAGGGGCGCCAACAGACGGTCTTGTCGTTCCTGAAGGCGCCGCAGTCGATTGTGCCAACCAGTCGAGGGACCTATCTGCTGGCCGAGGGTGGCAGGGACCGGGTGTTGGAACTGGTACCCGACACACGTAAATCCTTGCCGTAAACACCGCACCACCGCTTCATCCATACGTTGAGGCGGTGCGCAGGTTAAAACAGCTCCCAAACCTGCGGGCCATTAAAAAACGCCTGCGCATTGCTATCCAGCGTCTCCAGGTGATACCCACCCTCCTGCACGATCACACACGGCAAGCCCAATCCACGAATGCACTCACCCAACCGCGCGAACCCTTCCCGCGTAACGGCGACTTTGCTCTGCGGGTCCAACTCGTAGATATCGAAACCCAGTGACAGCACCAGCACATCTGCCGAGAAGTTCTTCACCGCCGCCAACGCCAGATCCACCTTTTCGAAAAACACCGCCTCGCTGGCACCGTGGGGCATTGGCAGGTTGAGGTTGAAGCCTTCACCTGCTGCATTACCGCGCTCTTCGGCGAAGCCGGCAACGCCGGGGTAGAAGTTGGTGGGGTCACCGTGAATCGAGACGTAAAGCACGTCGTCGCGGTCGTAGAAAATCTCCTGGATACCTTGGCCGTGGTGCATGTCGGTGTCGAGCACGGCAACGCGCTGGAAACCTTGACGCAATGCCTGCGCCGCTACAGCAGCATTGTTGATGTAACAGAATCCTCCTGCCGCATCGTAGCGAGCATGATGGCCCGGTGGGCGACAAAGGGCGTAGGCGGCCGGAGCGCCATCAAGAATATCCTTGGCGGCCGCAACGGCGCTCTGGGCCGACCAGTAGGCCGAGCGCCAGGTCAGCTCGCCGATTGGGCAACTGCCATCCGCCAGGTAGCGCGCAGCCTGGGCAAGGACGCCGCGCAGGGCGTTGGGTTCGCGCACGAAGATGTTGGACATGACTTCGTCACCCCAGTCTTCGGGGATTTCCTTCCAGCGTTGGTGGGCCTCCTGCAGGAAAGCCAGGTAAGGCGCACCATGTACGGCCAGCAATGGATCGAGGCCGTAGTCCTGCGGCTGCTGGATGTCGAAACCCAAGGTTTGCGCGGCCAACAGCAGGTTGCGGGCACGCTCGGGAACCTCCTGCGGCGTGCGCATCTGACCACGGGAGTAGTAGCTGCGCGGATGATGCAAAAGTTGCTCGGGATGAAAAAATGTACGCATGAGATGCTCCTGGGTGAACACGGAACCTGTGGGAGCTGGCTTGCCTGCGCCCACATTTGAATTCGGTCAGGCTTGAAATATGAGTGTTCAGGTCGCTTGGCCGGCGCGCTTCAACACGGCGTTGAGCAATACGTCGGTGCCCTGGCGCACGTCCTCGGGCAACACGTCTTCGGCTTCGTTGTGACTAAGGCCGCCGACGCAAGGGATGAAGATCATCGCAGTCGGGCAATAGCGCGCCAGGTGGATGGCGTCGTGACCGGCGCCGCTGACGATGCGTTGCTGGCTGTAACCCAGGGCATCCACAGCGGCTTGCACGCAGGCGACGCAGTCGGCGTCGAACGGTGTGGCCGGGCTGATCCAGTGTGGACTGACGGTCACGGACAGCCCGCGTTGCTCGGCGATGGCCTGCAGTTGTTGGCGCACTTGCTGTTCCATGGCGTGGATATCGACGTCGCGGTGATGACGCAGGTCGACGGTGAAATTCAATAGGCCAGGAATAGTGTTGCGCGACGATTTGGCGATGCTCAGTTCACCCACGGTGGTCAGGCCTTCGGGGGCAAAATCCGCCGCCAGTTTCTCCAGGGCCTGGATCATTTGCGCGGCGCCATACAAGGCGTCTTTACGCAGCAGCATCGGCGTAGTGCCGGCGTGGGCAGCCATGCCTTCGACGCGCACATCCAGCCAGCGAATCGCCTGCCCGCCGGTGACCACACCGATGCTTTTAGCGTTGTCCTCAAGAATAGGGCCCTGCTCGATATGCGCTTCGAAATACGCATCCACGGCGCCGCCCAACGGGCGTGAGCCGGCGTAGCCAGTAGCACGCAAAGCCTCGGCCACACTGATGCCATCGACATCGGCAGTGGCCAGGGCCTTATCCAGTGCCAGGGTGCCGGTGAATACCGCCGAGCCGAGCATGGCTGGCGTAAAACGGGCGCCCTCCTCATTGGTCCATACCGCAATTTCCAGCGGCTTGCGTGTCTGGATCCCGTGATCGTCAAGGCTGCGGATCACCTCCAGCCCCGCC
Organism: Pseudomonas sp. C 49-2; assembly: GCF_003970195.1. NCBI lineage: Bacteria > Pseudomonadati > Pseudomonadota > Gammaproteobacteria > Pseudomonadales > Pseudomonadaceae > Pseudomonas > Pseudomonas sp. C 49-2. The sequence continues at coordinate 396,140 of NZ_RXYG01000003.1, read as the reverse complement.
AGTACACCGTAGACACCGTCAAAACGCCCACCTTCGGGCTGAGTGTCGAGGTGGCTGCCCATCATCACTGGCGACGCATCCTTGTCCGTACCGGCACGACGGGCAAACAGATTGCCGATGGCATCCACGCTCAGAGTCAGCCCGGCGGCCGTGCACCAGTGGTTGAACAGTTCGCGACCGGCTTGGTCTTCGGCGCTCAAAGCCAGGCGGCAACTGCCACCGCGTGCCGTGGCACCAATCTCGGCCATGGCCATCAGGCTGGCCCACAGTCGCTCGCCATTGATCTTCAACATTACAGACACTCCATCAAACACTATGGGCCATTTCACGACGGTGGGCGGTGGCATGCCGACGCGACAACGCCAGTACACACACCAGCGAGACCGCCGCGATCAAGCTGTAGAACACTGCCATCGGCCACCATTGGCCTTGGTATTCGTGGGCCAGCCAGGTGCCGATCAACGGCGTAAGACCACCCGCCAGCGCGCCGCACACCTGGTAGGCCAGGGAGATCGCGGTGTAGCGCACGCGGGTTTCAAACAGGCCACTGACGAAGCCGGCGATCACCGCATAAAACGACGCCATGCACACCACCGCCAGGGCAATACCGAGGATGATCAACGGTGCCTGGCCGCTGCTGACCAATACGAACATCGGATAAGGCGAGGCCATGGCCAGCACCGTCATTGCGCACAGGAAACGCGTGGCGCCGACCTTCTCCGCTACCCAGGCGGCTAGCGGCTGGACGCAGAACTGGATGATGGCGACAAAGAAAAGGCACTCCAGAATCAGCGACCGCGGTAGGCCCAGTTGCTGAGTGCTGTAGGCAATCATGAAGGTGTTGGTGAAATACACGCCGGCAATGCCCAGGGTGTTGGCCCCGATGCACAGCAGCAGTGGGCGCCAGGCGGTTCGTAGCACCTCTATGACAGGCGCCTGGTCTTTCTTGATCGCCCGCGCTTTTTCCGCCAAGGCTTTGTCTTCAAGAAATTCCGGCGACTCATTCACGCCCAGGCGAATCGCCAGGCCGACCACCAACAGCAACGCACTGGCCAGGAACGGCACGCGCCAGCCCCAGCTCAATAACTCTTCTTCCGGCAGACGGGTGACCGCACTGAACGCGAGCAGCGACAGTATCAGCCCAGCCGGGCTGCCCAATTGCGCGAAGGAAGCAAAGAAGTTGCGCCGACCTTTCGGCGCATGCTCGCCCGCCATCAACACCGCACCGCCCCACTCGCCGCCAACGGCAATACCCTGCACCACGCGCAGAAGGATCAGCAGCACCGGCGCAGCGGCACCGATCTGCGCATAGGTTGGTAGCAGACCGATACACACGGTCACCACGCCCATCATCACCAAAGTGATCACCAGGGATTTCTTGCGGCCGATCCGGTCACCGATGTGCCCGAACACAATGCCGCCCAACGGCCGTGCGAAGAAACCCACGGCAAAGGTGCCGAACGCCGCCATGGTGCTGAAGAGTTTGTCTTCGGAGGGGAAAAACAATTGGCCAAACACCAGCGCTGCGGCAGTGGCGTAGATGTAAAAGTCGTACCACTCGATCATCGTGCCGATAAAAGCGGCGGCCGCAGCACGGCGAGGCTGGGGCGAAGCGGAAGGCTTCATGGGGCTGGCTCCTTTGGTTATTTTTTTGGCAGGAGAAAGGTCGAACGCATGCGCTCTGATGGCGCTTGTTGAGGGTGATTTATCGTCGCGGGGCTATGATTAGTCAATTTTCTATTTATTATTCCAATTATAAATCCTGCTTATTGTCGAGCTGCGCCATGCCCGAACCCCGCCGCGACATTCATCCCTTGCTCAACGACCGCCTGGACTGGAACCTGCTGCGCACCTTCCGTGTGATCGGCCAAGAGCTGAGCATCAGCCGCGCCGCCGCCCGCCTGCATCTGACCCAGCCAGCAATCAGCCAGGCGCTCAAGCGACTGGAAGAACAACTCGACTGCCAGCTCATCGTCCGTCGAGGTCCGCGATTTGTGTTGACGGAGGCCGGTGAGCAGATCTTCGCCATCGCCGGCGAGATGTACGGCCAGGTGTCGCAGATGAGCAATGCCCTGCAAAAACCGGGTGATGAGGTGATCGGTAAAGTGCGATTGCTGATGATCAGTCGGATCAACTCGGAAACCTTCGACGAATTTCTGGCGGATTTTCATCGTGAACATCCTCGGGTCGACCTGGAAGTCGAGGTAATGCGCAGCTCGGATATCGTCGCCGCGCTCCTGGAAAAAACCGCGACCCTGGGTCTGAGCCTCAACCGTCGGCCGCAGCCACGCCTGGAACAACACCTGTTCCTGCGCCAGCGTTATGCGTTTTTTTGTGGGCGACACCATCCATTGTTCGGGCGCATCGGTTTGGCGGAGGGGGACCTGCAATCTGAGAACTTCGTCAGTTTTACCAGCGACCAGATTGGCGGGATGCTCTCGCCGTTGACGATTTTCCGGGATCAGCAAGGGTTCAGCGGTCGGATCGTGGCGTCGTCTTCAAGCCTGGAAGAAGTGCGGCGATTGGTGATTGCCGGCTTCGGCCTGGGCTGCCTGCCGATCCATGTGGTGGCGGAGGATGTGAAGAACGGGCTGCTATGGAGGCTACCGCCGGACGAGGGCATTACGGACGTGGATATCCATCTGCTGTGGAACCGGGAACAGAAGATGAGCCGGGCAGAAACGGTATTTATCGAAAGTCTTTCTGAAAAACTCGCGCGATGAGCGAACCTGGCCCCCGTGGTCGATGAGACCACGGGGGCTTTCCCTACCTAATCGAAGTGACTCCGCGTCAACGCGCTTTATTGGCCTGAGAAAGCACCGACGCCGCAAGCGCCTTCGTGTCTTCGTTGTATTTATCGCTGCCCAGCACTTTGCCAGCCGTCTCCTCCATCTCTGCGCTGGTCTGCTTGTCGGTGCTTTTCTGGGCTAGCGCTGAAGCGGCAAGACTTCTGGCAGTGGCAGATGAGGTTGGACTGTTGAGCGTATGCGCTGCCAATGTCGCGATCTTGCCCGAGGTTTTCTTAGTGTTTTTGCTCATGCTGCAACTCCTTTGCAGTGGGAAGCGCCTGATCGAGTGCGCTACCACAAAGTAATCAGTTGCCGGAGCCACTGCAATGCGCTGCCTGTAGGCAACGTTGGGGACGTCTGTATGAAAGGGGTATGGCTTACGTAGTGCGTGCTAGAGCGTCGCATCGATAGCACTGATGATTACTATCGAAACGAGCGCCTGCCCGATTTTCAGCACTGATTCCTATAATCGCGTCCTAATTCCCTCCCCCTCGCCTGGCTTCAGGCGACGTTCATCCTGGAACCCAACACTATGCCAAGTGCCAGCCAGGCCCCCCGCGGCCTTCCCGAACATAATCAACAGAGCGTCAAACAGCAGTGGTTGGCGATCCTCTCGGTCGCGGTGGGCGCCTTTGCCCTGGTGACCAGCGAGTTCCTACCGGTGGGCGTACTCAACGATGTCGCTGCGGACCTGGGCATCACTGCTGGCCACGCAGGCCTGATGGTCACCCTGCCCGGCATCATGGCCGCGCTGGCGGCCCCTTTGCTGTCAGTGATCATTGGCGCTATGGATCGCCGTTACCTGCTGATCGGCCTGACGTTGATCATGATCGTGGCCAACATGGTCGTGGCCTTCGCCAGTGATTTCAGCCTTCTGCTATTCGGTCGCGTATTGCTGGGTATCAGCATCGGCGGTTTCTGGGCGACAGCCATCGCCCTCAGCGGCCGCCTGGCCCCCAGAGGCGTGGACGTCGCGAAGGCCACTTCGATCATCATGATGGGCGTGACACTGGCCACCGTACTCGGCGTGCCCGTCGGCACTTGGCTCAGCGGCCTGATGGGCTGGCGCATGACCTTCCTGGTCACCGCGCTGGTGGGCCTGCCGGTGCTGTTGGCGCAGGTTCTCCTGCTGCCAACGCTCAAACCGGAAAAAGCCATTCTCGTCAGCGACCTGCCGGCGTTGTTCATCAACCCACGGGCCCGGGTCGGCTTGATCGCGGTATTGCTGATCGGCCTGGCGCACTTTGCCGCGTACACCTACGTCGCCCCCTTCTTCAAGAACAGCTCCGGCTTCGATGGCCCGACTATTGGCTCGCTGCTGCTGATGTTTGGCATTGCAGGTGTGGCAGGTAACATCTTCGCTGGCTTCGCCGCCAACCGCAGTGTGCGTTACACCCTGCTGCTGGTCGCACTGATGATCGGCACCAGCACTGCCCTGTTCCCCTACTTCGCCACCGGCCTGACCGGCGCCGCCATGCTGATCGCACTCTGGGGGTTCGCCTTCGGCGCCTTCCCGGCTTGCGCCAGTATCTGGATGTTTGTCGTAGCGCCCAAGGATGTGGAACGTGGCATGCCGCTGTTTGTCGCGCTGTTCCAGGTGATCATTGCGCTGGGGTCGTTCTTTGGCGGGCGTATCGTCGACCAGATGGGCAGCTCGGTGCTGTTGAGCCTGGCGACGGCGTTGGTGGGCGTGGGTTTTGTGACGGTGCTGGTGTTGGGCCGTAATGTCAGCAATAGCTTGGCGGCGCAGACTGCCTGACCAAACAAGTACTTACTAAAAAGCCTGCTGAGTGTTGAGCTCAGCAGGCTTTTTTCGTTTAATTGGGATGAGTATCTGTGGTGGCACCTGACTGACTTGCGTCCTTAGTCAGGATAAATGAGCTAAACGCCAGAAAATCCCCTAGATGCTGAGTGATGATCGCAACTGTGATCGGCAATTGAAGGGCTTGATACTCATGAACGGCGATGTTGCGAAAACCGACCATGTTCTTCAGGTTGGTCAACAAGGACGGGCTCACCCACCCACCTTGGGATAGCAATTGAAACACGTCGCGTGCGCCCTGGGGGACGCCTAGCCGCTCACGACGGATCAAATGCTGCCCCATATCCAGCGCAGCTACGCAGGCACGCTGAATGTTGAGAATCGCCGCGTCCTGTCGGGTGAAGTCAGTCGCGAAACTGGCAGGATCCTTGTCGTACTCCTCGCGAGCGCGAGCCACACAGCGCTCAATGCTCGAGGCTTTGTTGATGAGCACATCATCGACCATGCACTTTTCCTTTCTGCTGAATATCAGCCAACAGCGCAGCCCTTGCAGTGTCCAGCGCGGTTTTTTCACTGAGGATATAGCTCTCGAAAATACCCGCCTGACTGTCCTTGTTCCAGAGCCGACGCCCAATTGTTATTACCTGATATTGCATGACCGTGGACGCCGCGCGCAGGTCCAGCAAATCGACGGGCACCGCCACAATATCAGCGAGTTCTCCCGCTATCTGCCACAGCAGTAGCGGCTCCACTGTGCCAGCAGCAAGCACTGCCAGGTCCAGATCGCTGTCGGCATTCGCCTCACCCGTCGCTTGACTGCCAAACATATAGACGGCCATCAGATCAGGGACACTCGCCAATAAATGCGCCAACACTGCTTCAATGTTCATGTTGCGACCCATGATGCCACCCGATGAATGACCGTAGCAGAATTCATCTTCAAATTTCTGCCCCAAACAAAAAACCCCCGACAACCTTTAGGTTATCGGGGGTTTTTCATTATTCAATAATGGCGGAGAGATAGGGATTCGAACCCTAGGTACCGGTGAAGGTACAACGGATTTCGAATCCGTCCCATTCGGCCACTCTGGCATCTCTCCAACGGCGCGCATCATAACAGTGTGACTCAGGAAAGCAAAGCTCGAAACGAGATTTTTTTCCGTGCTATCAGATGCTTGCGTCGATTAAAGCGGTACGCCCAGACGGTTGGCGACTTCTTCGTAGGCTTCGATGACGTCACCGAGGCCTTGGCGGAAGCGGTCTTTGTCCATCTTCTTCTTGGTGTCTTTGTCCCACAGGCGGCAGCCGTCCGGGCTGAATTCGTCGCCCAGGACGATGGAACCGTCGTGGAACACGCCGAATTCCAGTTTGAAGTCCACCAGCAGCAGGCCTGCGTCGTCGAACAGTTTGCTCAGGACTTCGTTGACCTTGAGGGACAACTCCTTCATGCGTACGAGCTGCTCAGCGGTGCCCCAGCCGAACGCCACGACGTGGGATTCGTTGATGAACGGGTCGCCCTTGGCGTCGTCCTTCAGGAACAGCTCGAAGGTGTAAGGGTTGAGCTTGAGCCCCTCTTCCACGCCCAGACGCTTGACCAGGCTGCCGGCGGCGTAGTTACGCACGACGCACTCAACCGGGATCATGTCGAGCTTCTTGACCAGGCACTCGTTGTCGCCCAGCAGTTTGTCGAATTGGGTCGGAATGCCGGCCTCTTCGAGTTTCTGCATGATGAAGGCGTTGAACTTGTTGTTCACCATGCCTTTGCGGTCAAGTTGTTCGATGCGCTTGCCATCGAACGCCGAGGTGTCGTTGCGAAACAGCAGGATCAGGCGGTTGGCGTCGTCGGTCTTGTACACCGACTTGGCTTTGCCGCGGTAGAGTTCTTCACGTTTTTCCATGATGGGCTCCGCTTGCTAAATGGTGGGCTAGGCGATGTGTCGCCAGTCGAGCCCTGAATCTTGATCGGCCAGTTGCAGCCAGTCCGGGTCGCACCCAAGGGTGTCGACAAAACATTGCCGGGCCAGCTGCGGCAGGTTGTTCTTGCTGCTCAGGTGGGCCAGGACCAGGTGTTGCAAGTCTTGCCAGCCCAACTCATACACCAGGTACGCCGCCTGGTGGTTGTTCAAATGTCCCAGTTCGCCGCCCACCCGCTGCTTTAGGAAGTAGGGGTAGTGACCGCGAGCCAGCAGGTCTCGGCAGTGGTTGGACTCGATCATCAAGGCATCGAGGTTCCGGTAACCGTCCAGCACCTTGGCGCAGTAGGAACCCAGGTCGGTGAGTACGCCGAAGCGCCGCTCACCATCACTGAAGACATATTGCGTCGGTTCCTGGGCGTCGTGCGCCACGGCAATCACCTCGATGCTCAAGGCACCGATTTGCAGCTGCTCGCCACCGGCCAGGAAACCTGCGGCTTCAATGGGTTTGCGCATCCCGCGCAAGGTGCCGCGACTGAGGTACACCGGAAGATTGTAGCGCCGAGACAGCAAACCCACGCCATGCACGTGGTCGGCATGTTCGTGGGTCACCAGAATCGCGCTCAGCTGCGTGGGGTGTACCCCCAGGCGCAGCAGGCGCCGCTCGGTTTCTTTTAACGAGAAACCACAATCCACCAGCACATACGTGTCGTCATGTGCGACCAGCGTGCCGTTCCCTTGGCTACCGCTGCCGAGAACGGCAAAACGCATCGAATCAGCCCAAGTTGTCCTGAATCACGCCCAATACTTTGCGCGCTGTTTCAGCGGGCGCAACGGTATTGATGTTCTTCTCGACGGTGACTTGCACGCTTTCGCCAACCTTGCTCAAACGAACCTGGTAACGCTCGGCACGGGTCTCGATTTCTTCCTTGGTCGGCTGGCTGCCAAACAGTTTGCTGAAGAAACCTGGCTCTTCATCTTTACGCTCGGCCTTTTCAGCCACGTTGATGTAGTACAGGCCCAGGCTGCGGTTGATGTCCTCTACCCGCCAAGGGCCCTGCTCCAATGCACGGCCAACACTGGCCCAGGCACGGTCGAGGTCTTCACCCAGGTTCAGCACCACGTTGCCGCTGCCGTCTTCGGTGAGGCTGACGCGGCTCGGGGTGTCGTAATCACGTGCGGCGAGCAGGGAAACCGAACCGCCCTTCTCGGAGATACGGCTCATGCTGGCCAGCATCTCGTCGACCAGTGCCGAGTCGACGCCTGTATTGACCGAGCGGTTGGTGAAATCAACATTGGCCGTGCTGCCGGCCGGACGCTCGGCGCTGACCACGTAGACTTCACTGGTATTGCGCTGCACGCCTGGCTCGATGCGCACACGCACGCGGGCTTCGCTGTCGGCGGCTACACCACCGGCCTGCAGGCGCTTGGCCATGGTGGCGGATAGCTCGCTGCCCTGCTGCCATGCGGTGGTGAATTCACCGGTCTGCGGGCGCTGCTCGTCGATGCGGAAACCATTGTCCTGGAAGAACTGCACGGCCACTGGCCAGACTTCGGCAGGTGGGCGCTGAGCCACGATCCAGCGGGAATCACCGCTCTTCTGCAGGCTGTAGTCGCTGGCATCCGCCACGGCCGAGATCGGCTGCGGACGCGGCACCACGTACTCACCCTTGGTGGTGTCGTCGGCAACGTTGCGCGGGATCGGCAGCAACGGGTCAAGACGCTTGGCGACGTTGACGCCTGGCGGCAATTCCATCGGTTTGGTGGGTTGTGCTTCCAGGTAATCGCTGCCGCGGTCACGGAAGTAGCCTTCCGGGCCCCAGATCCAACCGCAGCCACTGGTGCTGGAGATAATCAAGGCAAGTGCGGAAAGTCCGGCCAATCGCTTCATGCGTAGTGCTTCCTCAATTAAACCAGGACGCCGGACTGGCGCAGGGCCTGTCGCAGCGGTTCGTGACAGGCTTCGCTGAGACGGGTGAGCGGCAGACGGATACCGTCCGGCATCATGCCCATTTCAGTCAGCGCCCACTTCACGGGAATAGGGTTGGATTCGATAAACAGTGTCTTGTTGAGCGGCATCAGCTTTTCGTGGATCGCGCGGGCGGTCACGGCGTCGCCTGCAATGGCGGCGGCGCACATTTCGCTCATGGCACGCGGGGCCACGTTGGCGGTCACGGAGATGTTGCCCTTGCCGCCCAGCAGGATCAGCTCTACGGCGGTGGCATCGTCACCGGAATACACCAGGAAATCGCTGCTCACGCCGGCCAGGATGTCCTTGGCGCGTTGCAGGTCGCCGGTGGCTTCCTTGATACCGATGATGTTCGGCACGGTGGACAGGCGGATCACGGTCTCGGCCTTCATGTCGCACGCGGTGCGGCCTGGCACGTTGTAAAGGATCTGCGGGATATCGACCGCTTCGGCGATGGCGCGGAAGTGCTGGTACAGGCCTTCCTGGGTCGGCTTGTTGTAGTAAGGGGTCACCAGCAGGCACGCATCGGCGCCGGCCTTCTTGGCGTTCTTGGTCAGCTCGATCGCTTCACGCGTCGAGTTGGCGCCCGTACCGGCGATCACGGCAATACGACCCGCGACGCGCTTGACCACGAATTCGATGACCTGGATGTGTTCTTCCACATCGAGGGTGGCCGATTCACCGGTGGTGCCGACCGCCACGATGGCGTTGGTGCCTTCTTGCAGGTGGAAGTCCACCAGTTTGCCCAGGCTGTCCCAGTCGAGATGACCTTGTGCATCCATGGGTGTGACCAGTGCCACCATACTGCCCGCAATCATGCAACCGCTCCTGCCGGAAAAAGAGAGCCGTAATGGTACTGGCGCCAAGATGCTTGCACAAGCGAAGTACCGCCTGAGGATGCGTTATGGCGCAACTAAACGACGGGCAATGCCATCATTGGGCCAAAGCCTGCCCAGGAGCACGGTAAAATCAAGCCGATTACGCAATGAAAAGGCCACCTCCTATCCCTTGGCGACGGTTTTCGCTACCCTTCATCCTTTGATCGATACAGCCCGCACAGTATCGACCGCTCATCGTTTTAGGAAGGCTGCATGTCCACCCCCACAGTTCGCGAACAATTCCTTGTTATCAGTGCCCTCGGCGCCAACCCCATGGAGCTGACCAACGTCCTGTGCCGCGCCAGCCATGAAAACCGCTGCGCCGTCGTGACTTCCCGCCTGACCCGCCACGGCGAGTGCAGCGCGCTGGTCCTGCAGATCTCCGGCACCTGGGACGCCTTGGCGCGCCTGGAAACCGGCCTGCCGGGCCTGGCCAAGAAGCATGACTTCACGGTCAATGTGGTGCGCAGTGCCGCCCTGGAGAATCGTCCCCAGGCCCTGCCTTATGTGGCGTATGTCAGTTCGGCCTATCGTTCGGACATCGTCAACGAACTGTGCCAGTTCTTCATCGACCACAACGTCGAGCTGGAGAATCTGACCTGCGACACCTACCAGGCCCCACAAACTGGCGGCACTATGCTGAACGCCACGTTTACCGTGACCTTGCCGGCTGGTGTGCAGATCAGTTGGCTGCGCGACCAGTTCCTGGATTTCGCCGATGCCCTGAACCTCGACGCACTGATCGAGCCATGGCGCCCACAGAACCCAATGTAAGGAAGTTTTCATGGCGGTAGTCATCGACAAACCCGTAGCCGATTTCGAAGCACAGGCCACCAGCGGCCAGACCTTCAGCCTTGCAGCCCTCAAGGGCAAGCAAGTGGTGATCTACTTCTATCCGAAGGACAGCACCCCGGGATGCACCACTGAAGGCCAGGGTTTCCGTGACCAGTACGCGGCATTCAAAGCGGCCAACACCGAAGTGTTTGGGGTGTCGCGGGACAGCGTGAAGTCCCACGAGAACTTCAAGGGCAAGCAGGAATTCCCCTTCGAGCTGATCAGCGACAAGGATGAAGCGGTCTGCCAGCTGTTTGATGTGATCAAGTTGAAGAAGCTGTATGGCAAGGAATACCTGGGTGTGGATCGCAGCACCTTCCTGATCGATAAAGATGGTGTATTGCGTCAGGAATGGCGAGGCGTGAAGGTGCCGGGGCATGTGGATGCTGTTCTGGCGGCGGCACAGGCGTTGAACAAGGCCTGAAATGCAGTGAGCTGTGTGGTGAGCGGGCTTGCCCCGCGCTGGGTGGCGAAGCCGCCCCAAAGCTTGTCGGCGCGTTTCAACTGGAAGAATGCGGTGTCTAGATTAGGGCCGCTTCGCAGCCCAGCGCGGGGCAAGCCCGCTCACCACAGAAGGCTACACAGTTACAACAGCGGTGCGACGACAGGCTCCTGCCGTGGCCACGCATCCAGCACCGCCTTGAACAGCGTCGCCAGCGGAATTGCAAAGAACACGCCCCAGAACCCCCACAGCCCACCGAACAACAGCACCGCACAGATGATCGCGACCGGGTGCAGGTTGACGGCCTCCGAGAACAGCAGCGGCACCAGCACGTTGCCATCCAGGGTCTGGATGATTCCGTACACCGCCATCAGGTAGATGAACTGGTCGCTCCAGCCCCACTGGAACAACGCGATCAAGGCTACCGGCACCGTTACCACCACGGCGCCGACATACGGCACCACCACCGAAATACCCACCAGCAAAGCCAGCAAGGCCGCGTAGTTCAGGTCCAGGGCAATAAAGGCGATATAAGTCACGCCCCCGCAGATAATGATCTCGATGACCTTGCCGCGAATGTAGTTGGCAATCTGCCGGTTCATTTCCTCGGCCACCCTGGTAATCAACGCACGTTCGCGCGGTAGGTAGCCACGCACCCAGCGGCCGATCATGGCGCGGTCCTTGAGGAAGAAGAACACCAGGATCGGCACCAGTACCAGGTAGATCATGATGTTGACCAGCAACGGCAGGCTGGACAGGGAAAAGGTCAGTGCCCACTGCCCGAATTTTCCGATCTCGCCGCGTGCCGCTTCGATGGCCTGCAACACCTGTTCGTCCGAGACCAGATGCGGGTAGCGCTCCGGCAACAGCAGCAACAGCGACTGCCATTTGGCGAGCATGCCCGGCAGCTCGTTGAACAACGTGATCAACTGATGCCACAGCAGCGGCAGTACTACCACGATAAACAGCACCAGCAGCCCCATGAACAAGGCAAACACCAGGCCCACGGCGGCTCCGCCTGGCAAGCGCAAGCGCTCCAGTGTGGTGACCAAGCCTTGCATCAGATACGCCAACACCATCCCCGCCAATACCGGCGCCAGCATGCCGCCCAAGGTGAGCACAGCCGTAAAGGCCAGAAACAGCAGGACCGCCAGCACCACGGCCTCCTCATCGGAGAAGTAGCGCTGGATCCAGTCTCGTAACACTTTGAACATCAATCAACCTCGGCGGGTGGGGGCAAACGGTTCAGGCCTTGCGCAACCAGTAACGGTACACACCGGCGGCGTCGTCTTCATGCAACAGCGTGTGGCCGGCCAGCTTGGCAAAGGTGCGAAAATCACGCTGGGAGCCTGCGTCCGTGGCGATCACCTTAAGCACTGCGCCACTGGCCAATCGATTGAGCTCCAGCTTGGCCTTGAGCAAAGGCAACGGGCAATTGAGACCGCTGGCATCGAGTTCGGCATCAAAGGCTACAGCGTCGGTCATGATTTACTCCAGGCAAGCGTCGGGGATGCTTAGAATATCTGGTCCGAAGCTCAGTGTCCGGCTACAGTAAGCTCTTTGTCGAAAGGCTTTGTGCATGACTTTTTTGCGCCCTACCCTGCTGACGCTGGCTTGCCTGCTGGCCTCCCCAGGCTTCGCTGACGACCTGCCGTCACTCGGCGACGCCAGTTCTGCCATTGTCTCGCCACAACAGGAATACCAGTTGGGCCGCGCCTGGCTGGCTTACCTTCGGGGCCAAGTCTCGCAACTCAACGATCCGCAGCTCAAGGATTACGTCGAAACCAGCGTGTACAAATTGGTAGAGACCAGCCAGGTCAATGACCGACGCCTGGAGTTCATCCTGATCAACAGCCCGCAATTGAACGCCTTCGCCGCGCCTGGCGGCATCGTCGGCGTCAACGGCGGCCTGTTCCTCAACGCCCAGACCGAAGGGGAATACGCCTCGGTACTGGCTCACGAATTGGCGCACTTATCCCAACGCCACTTCGCCCGTGGCGTTGAAGCGCAGCAGCGCATGCAGATCCCGATGATGGCCGCGCTGCTGGGCGGCATCATTGCCGCAGCAGCCGGCGCGGGTGACGCGGGTATTGCCGCCATTGCCGGCACCCAGGCCGCTGCTATTCAGGAACAACGCCGGTTCTCCCGTCAGAACGAACAAGAGGCCGACCGTATCGGCATCCTCAACCTGGAAAAAGCCGGTTACGACCCGCGTTCCATGCCGACCATGTTCGAACGCTTGATGCGCCAATACCGCTTCGACGCCAAGCCACCGGAATTCCTGCTCACACACCCAGTGACCGAATCGCGGATCGCCGACACCCGCAACCGCGCCGAGCAGGCCAAAGCCGGCGGCAAGGAAGACAGCCTGCGTTATCAACTGATTCGCGCACGGGTGCAGCTGCAATACGAAGACACCTCAGGACTCGCCGCCAAGCGCTTCCAGGCGCAGTTGGACGAAAACCCGAAGAACGATGTGGCGCGTTATGGCCTGGCTATCGCCCAGATCAAGGGTTCTCAGTTCAAGCAAGCACGGGAAAACCTGACAGCGTTACTGGCCAAGGCGCCGAACGACATCACCTATAACCTGGCGCTGATCCAACTTGAGATAGACAACAACCATCTGCCTGATGCCCAGCAACGTACTGATCGAATGCTGACTCAGTATCCGGGCAACTACCCACTGAATCAGCTACGCGTGGATCTTCTTCTCAAGCAGAACCGTACCGCGGATGCGGAAAAGGCGTTGGACAGCCTGCTCAAATCTCGTCCGGATGATCCGGACGTCTGGTATCAGGTCGCAGAGACACGCGGCTTGTCCGGCAATATTATCGGCCTGCACCAGGCCCGCGCCGAATACTTTGCCCTGGTGGGTGACTTCCAGCAGGCCATCCAGCAGTTGGACTTTGCCAAACGTCGCGCCGGTAACAACTTCCCACTGTCGTCGCGCATCGACGCCCGTCAGCGCGAGCTGATCGAGCAGGAACGCCTGGTCAAAGGGATGATGAGCTAAACCTCTCGCCCACAAAAAAAGCCCCGCCCTCGTTTAACGAAGGCGGGGCTTTTTGTTTCTACCGACTTACTCGGCGAGTTTGAAGGTAATAAAGCTTGCACGGCCCTGACGCAGCACGCGCATCGACACCGAACGATTCTTCGGTAACGCCTTGGCGATATCGGTGAATTGCTTGGTGCTGTCGATGGCCTGGTTGTTCAGGTGGGTGATGACGTCACCTGGCTGCAGACCGATCAGGGAGGCAGGACCGTCCTGCACTTCCTTGATCACCACACCGCTCTTGAGGTCGAAGGATTTCTTCTGCTCATCGGTCAGTTCGGCCACGGCAATGCCCAGGCGGTTGCTGCTGCGCTCAGCACCTGGCTTCGCGTTGCCCAGGGCATCCAGGGTTGCACCCTCTTCAGGGATGGCACCCACCGTCAGCTCAACGGTCTGACGCTTGCCTTCGCGGATCACTTCCAGCTTGGCCTTGCTGCCAGCCTTAAGTGCACCCACCAGATGCGGCAGGTCGGCCGACATGACGATCGGCTGGCCATTCATGCTCAGAATTACGTCACCCACTTGCAGGCCACCTTTGGCAGCCGGACCGTCGTCTTGGATCTGCGCGACCAGGGCACCGGCCGGCTTGTCGAGACCGAAGGATTCAGCCAGGTCTTTGTTCACTTCCTGGATCACCACGCCCAACCAGCCACGGCTGACCTTGCCGCCGCTTTTCAACTGGTTGGAAACATCCATCGCGACGTCGATCGGGATAGCGAACGACACCCCCATGAAACCACCGGAGCGGGTGTAGATCTGCGAGTTGATGCCTACCACTTCGCCCGCTAGGTTGAACAGCGGACCACCGGAGTTGCCCGGATTGATCGGCACGTCAGTCTGGATAAACGGCACGTAGTTCTCGTTCGGCAAGCTGCGGCCGATGGCGCTGACGATACCTTGGGTCACGGTGTGGTCAAAACCAAACGGCGAACCGATGGCGACGACCCACTGCCCAGCCTTCAGGTCCTGGGATTTACCCAGTTTCAGCACCGGCAGGTCCTTACCTTCGATCTTCAACAGGGCCACATCGGAACGTGGATCGGTGCCCACCAGTTTGGCTTTCAGCTCACTGCGATCCGCCAGGCGCACGAGAATCTCGTCGGCATCGGCAATCACGTGGTTGTTGGTGAGAATGTAGCCATCAGGCGAGATAATGAAGCCCGAACCCAGGGACTGAGCCTCACGCTGGCCACCACCGCCACCACCGCCACCACGGGGCGCGCGCGGTTGCGGCATACCACGCTCGAAAAACTCGCGCAACATGGGCGGCAGGCCTTCCAGGTCCGGCATCTGCTGGTTGGAGACTTTGCGATCCGGCAGTTTTTGCGTGGTACTGATGTTCACCACGGCCGGCGAGGCCTGCTCAACCAATTGGGTGAAGTCAGGCAGCTCGGCCGCTTGCGCGGACACGGCCTGACCCAGCACCAATACCGTGGCGACTATGGATAGGTAAGACTTCAAACGTGGTATCGACATACAGCTCCCGTTACGACGAGCAGGGTTGAGCGACAGGGTTCAAGAAACGCCGGAAACTGCGACCGACGTCTTTGTTCCGCGAACAAAACAAGGCCAGAGCCGACAAGCCCTGACCTATAAAAAACATAAGAGATTTTTGCAAGTGAAAATGCTGATCCAGACATTTCATGCTCTCGACAGCCAACCTGGCATGCAAATACATTGAAACGTCAGGATGAACATAGGATTAACGGCTCACGGCTGGGCGACTGGCTTTTTTTCACCGCGTACCGACAACGCGATACGCTCTGCGGTGCCGATGGGGATTTCGCCTACCACCGTTACCATCATTTCGCCATCTACCGTATTGAGGCGACGGGACACAGCCACCGTTGGGCCGAGTTGAGTGCGGGTTTCCGTGATACTCGCATCACTGATCGGCTCCAGGAACACGGAGAAACGCGCCAGCCCGTCCTCATACATCAGGCTGTCGACTGTTGCCTTGGTCTGGGTATCTTTGCGGGCGCTGGTATTGGTCAACTGAAAGCCCGGCGGTAGCCACTCCAAATGCCACGTCTGAGTAGACTGCACCTCGGGTGCTTTTTCATTAGCGACGGATATGGGTGTGCATTCGTTGCTGGGCTGCAATTCGCGGTCGTCCGGCAATGCCGACGTGTTCAGTCGCGTGAACTGGAAGCGCTCCAGCAACTGCCCTTGATCATTTAGCAAGAGGGACTTGAGCGGCAGCGCAGTCTCACGATCCAGATGCAGTTCAAAACCGTAGCGGTACTGATCACGCGGCGTGATCGACACGATCACCGCATGACGACCGGCCACGCGGGATTTTCCGATGACGGCCAGTTCGTAGAATTGATTGAGTTTTTGCGGATCCAGCGCACGGGATGGCGCATCACGCGAGTTGCCGAGGCCTGCGACAAGGGTGCCGCTGACACATTGGGTCCGGCCATCCAGCCGCACGACTTCCTGAGCAGAACCATCAAGCTGCAACAGCCGCTCACGGACCTGACCATTCTGGACACGATGCCAGATGTCATGAGTGGAAAAACTACCGTTGCGCTCGTAGACGAACGTACCTTGAAAGCTTTGCTGCTGCTCTGCACGCCCAAGTCGAGTCAGCCAGTCTTGGGCTTCATCGGCGTGGGCGGGGAGTGCAAACAAACCACTGAGCAAAAGCGTAAGGAGCGGTATGGCTCGCATAGAGCTCCTTACGGATTAGCGGTTTTCCAGGCTTGCTGCGCGAGCATATGGCAGAGCGCTTTCAGTGCCCTTCAGAGCCGATTCCTGTGCGTGCTGGCGCAGGTAGCCTGGAAGACGCTGGTCTTGCCAGCCGGATTGCCCTTGCAGTACACCGTTAGCCATCGGGCCGGTGGTGTCTGAGCTTTCCTTGTAGCCGGCCAGTACCGCTGGGCCTTTGACTTGAGGTCCAGCCATCACTGGTTGCTGAGTCTGCTGGGCCAGTTCGGCACCGGCGATTTCGTCCTGATTGTACAGGCGAACACCGGCCAACACGGCAACAGTCACCGAGGCAGCTACTGCCAGGCGACCCAGGCTACGCCATGGTCCACGAGCAGCTTTTGCCGGAACGGCTTCATCAGCCAGCGCGGCAGAAACGGCCGCAGCAATATCCAGACGAGGGATTAGAAGATCCTTGTGCATCACCGCCCGAGCGACTTGGTAACGAGACCAGGTATCACGGGTTTCGGCATCATCAAATGCGTTGAGCACTCGACGAAGTTCCAGTTCATCCGCTTCGTTATCCATCACTGCGGACAGCGATTCCTGCAGGGCATCACGACTCATGGCGGTTCCTCTCTTGGCTGTCGCCGCTGTCTTTAGTTCTCTTGCAACAACGGTTGCAAGGCTTTATCGATGGCTTCCCGGGCCCGGAAAATCCGTGACCTTACAGTCCCCACCGGACACTGCATGACGCTCGCAATGTCTTCGTAACTCAGACCATCGAATTCACGTAAAGTTAACGCCGTACGCAAATCTTCTGGCAGTTGCTGAATAGTGCGATGAACGGTGCCTTCGATCTCGTCGCGCAGCAATGCACGCTCCGGCGACTCGAGATCCTTGAGGCCGTGATCACCATCGTAAAATTCCGCATCTTCTGAACTTACATCGCTATCCGGTGGGCGGCGTCCGCGAGACACCAGATAGTTTTTCGCCGTGTTGATGGCGATTCGGTATAGCCACGTGTAAAACGCACTATCACCGCGAAAGTTACCAAGTGCACGGTAAGCCTTGATAAAGGCTTCCTGTGCAACGTCCTGCGCTTCATGGGTGTCGTGCACAAACCGCACGATCAACCCGAGAATTTTGTGCTGGTATTTCAGCACTAGCAGATCAAAAGCTCGCTTGTCGCCGCGTTGAACGCGCTCGACCAGCTGCTGATCCTCTTCCTGGGTTAGCATGAACACTCCTCGTTGTACTTGAAGGAGGCTTGCATAACTAAACGATCAGGCTTGCAAACATAGACTCGGTCTTTTCGCAAAAGTTCTCCCCCTTCAAGCAAGTTTCCGGCACGCACTGATTTGGCACACACGAAAAACGCAGTACGGGCATGGCCGACTGCGCGAATAATCTTGTCGCCGGTTTTCTGACGCGTCCAATGCTCCCGACGGGCCAATAAACTCAACGTTTTCCCAGCTTTCGGGCAACCTGCTATTGAGTAGGGGCTTATGCAAAAAGTTCCCACCTCAATAACCTGGCGATTTTACCCTAGCCGTGCACCGTAATCTCACATTGCCACGAATGCCCGGCTATTGTGCCGCTCCACCCCTCTATATACTAGTAGCCCGTGTGCCCCTTTGATTCGCCGATCCAGGCGTCCTGTTTGCGCCACCTCTTCGGATCGCTTTTTGCGGAATCCCTCCAATGAGCCAACAGTTTCAACACGATGTCCTGGTGATCGGCAGCGGCGCGGCCGGTTTGAGCCTTGCGTTGACCCTCCCCAGCCACCTGCGCATTGCGGTACTGAGCAAAGGCGACCTGGCCAACGGCTCGACATTCTGGGCCCAGGGTGGTGTCGCCGCGGTGCTGGATGACACCGACACGGTGCAATCCCACGTCGAAGACACCCTCAACGCCGGCGGTGGCCTGTGCAATGAGCAAGCAGTGCGCTTCACCGTCGAGCACAGCCGTGAAGCCATTCAATGGCTGATCGATCAAGGCGTCCCCTTTACCCGCGACGAACACGCGGGCAGCGACGACGGCGGTTTTGAGTTCCACCTGACCCGAGAAGGCGGCCACAGCCACCGCCGCATCATTCATGCGGCAGACGCCACTGGCGCCGCTATTTTCAAGACACTGCTCGACCAGGCTCGCCAGCGCCCCAATATAGAATTGCTGGAACAACGCGTCGCGGTCGACCTGATCACCGAAAAACGCCTGGGCCTGGACGGCGAACGCTGCCTCGGCGCCTACGTACTCAACCGCGCCAGCGGCGAAGTCGACACGTACGGTGCGCGCTTCACCATTCTTGCCTCCGGCGGCGCGGCCAAGGTCTACCTCTATACCAGCAACCCCGACGGTGCCTGTGGCGACGGGATTGCCATGGCCTGGCGCTCGGGCTGCCGGGTGGCCAATCTGGAATTCAACCAGTTCCACCCCACTTGCCTGTATCACCCGCAAGCCAAGAGCTTCCTGATTACCGAAGCCCTGCGTGGCGAAGGCGCCCACCTGAAACTGCCCAACGGCGAACGTTTCATGCAGCGCTTCGACCCACGCGCCGAATTGGCCCCGCGCGATATCGTCGCCCGCGCCATCGACCATGAAATGAAACGCCTGGGCATCGACTGCGTCTACCTGGACATCAGCCACAAACCCGAAGCCTTCATCAAGACCCACTTCCCCACCGTCTATGAGCGTTGCCTGGCGTTCAACATCGACATCACCCAAGGCCCGATCCCCGTAGTTCCGGCCGCGCACTACACCTGTGGTGGCGTGATGGTCGACCAGCACGGTCGCACCGACGTCCCAGGCCTGTATGCAATTGGCGAAACCAGCTTCACCGGCCTGCACGGCGCCAACCGCATGGCCAGCAACTCGCTGCTCGAATGTTTCGTCTATGCGCGCTCGGCGGCGGCGGACATCCTTGAACAACTGCCGCGCATTCCGGTGCCGGCCGCCCTGCCCCGCTGGGACGCCAGCCAGGTCACCGACTCGGACGAAGATGTGATCATCGCCCACAACTGGGACGAGCTGCGCCGTTTCATGTGGGACTACGTGGGGATCGTGCGCACCAACAAGCGCCTGCAACGCGCGCAGCATCGCGTGCGCTTGCTGCTGGATGAAATCGACGAGTTCTATAGCAACTACAAGGTCAGCCGCGACCTTATCGAACTGCGCAACCTGGCCCAGGTGGCGGAGCTGATGATCCGCTCGGCCATGGAACGCAAGGAAAGCCGCGGCCTGCATTACACCCTCGACTACCCACAGATGCTGCCCGAAGCCCGTGACACTATCCTGGTGCCAGCCACCTACGGCGGCTGAACTTCAGACGAACCCGCAGGCGCCGATGCACATCGGCGACCTGCGAATCCCTGGGCACACACACAGAACGTATCCGCCATTCGCCCGGCACCCGATAACGCAAAACGACGATCAATGGCAAGGCGAGGCTGTCGGGACGTAATTGCACGCTGTGCCAGCCCTGCTCCGCATTGAGCAACTGCCAGCCGTCGGCGTCGCGACGCAGGCCACGAATCGACGAACGGTGAGTCAGCAGGACAGAGCGCGGCAAAACCCAGGCCGCGTGCACCAGACACACCAGCAGGCCAAGGCTTGAATAGGACAGATCAAGAAACAACAACGTACCCAGTGCAAACAGCTGGGCAAGGAGATACGCCGCCAGCAACAGCCGTGAGGCCTGCCAGCGGCATTCAAAGCAATTACTTGGGCTGGACACGGTCCAGGATCATCCGAACCATGCGCTGCAGCTCCGGATCTTCAGACTCGGCACGCTCCATGAACCAGCCGAACATGTCCTGGTCTTCACAAGTCAGCAGCCTGACGTAGAGGTCGCGATCCACCTGGTTGAGCGTTGCGTACACTTCTTTAGTGAAAGGCACCAACAACACATCCAACTCCAGCATGCCACGACGGCTGTGCCAGTAGAGGCGATTGATTTCTACTTCTTCGACCATGGAGCGCTCCTCAAATAGGCGGCAAGTATACAGGCCCGACGGCACCGGAACAGTCGGCTTTGGTCGCCCCATACGGAAACTATCCATTTGCCGGGCGCCCCTCTATGATGCACCCATGACTTTTTGACCTGCGATGACCCATGGCTGACTCTGCTTTCTTCTGCCCCCTGTCCCACGAAGGCGTTCTCGCCGTCCGCGGCTCTGATGCCGCCAAATTCCTTCAGGGCCAACTGACCTGCAACCTCAATTACCTGAGCGATACCCAGGCCAGCCTCGGCGCGCGCTGCACGCAAAAAGGGCGCATGCAGTCGAGCTTCCGCATCCTGCTGCAAGGTGACGGCGTGTTGCTGGCCATGGCCACCGCGCTGCTGGAACCGCAACTGGCCGACCTGAAGAAGTACGCCGTATTCTCCAAGTCCAAGCTCACCGACGAAAGCGCCGCCTGGGTGCGCTTCGGCCTGGTGAATGCGGACCCGGCCCTGGCCAGCCTTGGCCTTGAACTACCCGCCGATACCGACAGCGTCGCCCGCAACGATAGGTTGATCGCCATCCGTATCTCCCCAGATCGCGCTGAACTCTGGGTGCCTGCCGAGCAAGGCGACGCCATACGCGGTCAATTGGCTGCAACCCTTGAACAAGCCGATCTGAATGAATGGCTGCTGGGGCAAATCCGCGCAGGCATCGGCCAGGTCATGCCGCAAACCCGCGAGCTGTTTATCCCGCAGATGCTCAACCTGCAGGCCGTTGGCGGCGTAAGCTTCAAGAAAGGCTGCTACACCGGCCAGGAAATCGTTGCGCGCATGCAGTACCTGGGCAAACTCAAGCGTCGCCTGTACCGTTTGAGCCTCGATGCGCCTGAAATGCCCGAGCCAGGCACGCCACTCTTTTCACCCAGCCACAACAGCGCAATCGGTGAAGTGGTGCTTGCTGCAAAAGCCGGCCAGACCATTGAACTTCTGGCCGTGTTGCAAGCCGAAGCTGCCGATAGTGGCGATGTGCACGTAGGCACATTGGAAGGTCCCGGCTTGCAACTGCTCGACCTGCCTTACACGCTCGACCGTGATCGAGAGATCCAACGCTAGTCGCCGTACCTTTTTGCAACACCCTAGAGAGCATGAATGAACAAGCTGGCGGAAAAAGTCCAACAGGCTTTAGTGACGGCCATCGACAACGATGACCTGGTTCTGCCGACATTGCCGGAAGTGGCCCTGAATATTCGTCAGGCCGCTGAAGACCCGGAGATCAGCATCAGCCACTTGAGCAAAGTCATCGGTCGCGACACCGCGCTGTCGGCGCGCCTGATCAAAGTGGTCAACAGCCCGTTGTTGCGCGCTACCCAGGAAGTCACCGACCTGCACACCGCTATCACCCGGCTGGGCACCAACTACAGCAGCAACCTGGCGATCGGCCTGGTGATGGAGCAAATCTTCCACGCCCGCTCCGACGTGGTCGAACAGAAGATGCGTGATGTATGGCGCCGCAGCCTGGAAGTGGCGGGCGTCAGCTATGCCTTGTGCCGTAGCCACAGTCAGCTCAAGCCGGACCAGGCGGCGCTCGGCGGCCTGGTACACCAGATCGGCGTGCTGCCGATCCTGACGTACGCCGAAGACCACTACGAGTTGCTTTCGGACCCGGTCAGCCTCAATCACGTCATCGAGAGCATCCACCCGTTGCTCGGTGACAAACTGCTGAGCGGCTGGGACTTTCCGGAAATGCTCGCCAAACTGCCCGGCCAATACCTCAACCTGGAGCGCGATTCAGCCAGCCTCGACTACGTCGATCTGGTGCAGGTGGCCGTGTTGTATTGCCATCGCGGCACCGATCACCCCTTGGCCAGCGTACCGGTCTCGACCTTGCCTGCGATCAAGAAACTGCGGTTCGACCCGTACAGCGAAGCCTTGCGCGCCGAGTTGGACGAAGCCCGCTCGATGTTCTATTGATCAGCCCGCGATAAAACTCACCCGCACTTTCAACCCGGCCAGCTCGCCATCATGCAAGCTGATCTGTGCCAGGTGCGCCCGACAAATCTCACCGACAATCGCCAACCCCAGGCCTGAGCCCATGCCCTGCTGACTGCGACGATAGAAACGCTCGAACACGCGATCCCGCTCATCCAGCGGGATACCTGGGCCATCGTCCTCCACTTCCAGCACCGCCGGCGCCGTCACCCGCAGAATCACGTTGCCGCCCGGCGGTGTGTGAGCCAGGGCGTTGTCCACCAGGTTGCTCAGCAACTCATTCAACAGGGTCGGCTCACCGCGCAACCACACCGGTTCGTCGGCCTCCAACGCCAACGCCACGCCGCGTGCGTGGGCCAACGGCGCCATGGCCATGCCCAGTTCCCGGGCCAACTGGCTGAGGTCAAGTAACTGTGCGCCGCCCTCGGCAATGGCGCGGGCACCGTTTTCGATACGTGCCAGAGACAGCAATTGATTGGCCAGATGGGTCAGGCGGTCAGTGCCCTGAGCTGCGGTTTCCAGAGTGGTGCGCCACGTGGCGGGGTCTTCGGCGCGCAAGCCCAGTTCCAGTCGCGCCTTGAGCGCGGCCAGTGGCGTGCGTAATTCATGGGCTGCATCGGCGATGAACTGCGCCTGTCGTTCGAACTGTCCGCGCAGGCGTTCGGTAAAGTGGTTGAGCGAGCGCACCAGCGGCCCGAACTCATGCTGCACTTCCACCAATGGCAATGGACGCAAGTCGTCAGGCTGACGCTCTTCGACCGCCGTGCGCAGGCGCTCCAGCGGGCGCAACGCCGCACTCACGGCAAACCACACCAGCAACAACGCACCGATGGCGAGCATGCCTAAACGCAGCAAAGTGTCGGCCATCAAGCTGCGCGCCATGCTCACACGCGCTTCATCGGTTTCGGCCACGCGGATTTCCGCCATACCGTTCATGTTCGGTTCGGAAACGGCCTTGAGCAAACTCACCACGCGCACTTCCTGGCCTTGATACACGGCGTCATAGAAGCGTGCCAGTGCGGGATAGTCATCGGTACGCGGCGTGCCTGGCGGTGGGCCGGGCAGGTTTTCATAGCCAGAGATGAGCTTCTGGTCGATGTCGTTGACCTGGTAATAAATGCGTCCGGCGCTGTCGTAGGCGAACGTATCCAGCGCCACATACGGCACGTTCGCACTCAAGGTGCCATCCACCTGGGTCAAGCCGGCGGCGATGGTGCGCGCCGAGGCCAGCAACGTGCGATCGTAAGCGGTGTCAGCGGCTTCGCGACCATTCCAGTAGGCGCTCATGCCACTGGCGAGCATCAACAGCACCAGCAACAACGCCAGGTTCCACAGCAGGCGCCAACGCAGGCTGCTGGGCTTATGCATCGCGGGCTTCCAGCAAGTAGCCGAGGCCGCGAAAGGTCACGATAGCGATGGGCTGGCCGTCGAGCTTCTTGCGCAGGCGGTGCACGTAGATTTCGATGGCATCGGGGCTGGCTTCTTCGTCCAGGCCGAACACCTGGGAAGCCAGTTGCTCCTTGCTCATCACCCGGCCTGGCCGAGCAATCAGCGCCTCAAGCACCGCTTGTTCACGAGAGGTGAGCGTCATCAGCTCGCCGCCCACGGTGAAACGTCGGGTGTCGAGGTCATAGACCAACACGCCGCAGGCCTGTTGGCGCTCGCCACCCAGTACGCTGCGTCGCAACAAAGCCTTGACCCGTGCTTCCAACTCGGTGAGCTCGAAAGGCTTGGCGAGGTAGTCGTCGGCCCCCAGGTTAAGACCGTGCACACGGTCTTTCACATCACTGCGCGCCGTCAGCATCAGCACTGGCAGATTTTTCCCACGGGCGCGCAGGCGTGCAAGCACCTCGAAACCGTCCATGCGCGGCAGTCCCACATCGAGGATCGCCGCCGCGTATTCCTCGCTGCTCAGGGCCAGGTCCGCCGCCACGCCATCGTGCAGCACGTCGACGGTCAGACCCGTGCTCTTGAGCGCTTGCGCGACACTTTCGGCGAGTTGCAGATGGTCTTCAACCAGCAAGACACGCATGGATTTCTACCTCATTCAGGGGTGGTCGGCGCCACGCTTTGCTGGGCAGTTTACAGGCGCCGCCTGCCCTGTGAAGCCCGAAAACATTGAAAGCCAACTGAAAGGTTAGTGAAAGCTTCGCCCTTTAGCATCCAGCCACGGTGGTCTATGCCCGCCGAGCGGCTTCAGCGCCGCGCCCGAAAAACGCCTCGAAGCGTTTTCGCCAAAATAAGAACAATAACGGAGTACACAACGATGCTGTCGACACAGCCCCAGGCCCCCTCGCCTGTTCGTTTTTCTCGCCTGACCCAGACCGCCCTCGCCAGTGCTGCTACCCTTGCCGGCTTTTCGCCGCTTAGCCAGGCTGCCTTCTTCGAAGACAGTAGCGCGACCCTGGAAACCCGCAACATGTACTTCAACCGCGACTTTCGCGATGGCACCAGCGCACAGCAATCCAAGCGCGACGAATGGGCCCAGGGCTTCATGCTCAACCTGCAGTCGGGCTACACCGACGGCACCGTCGGCTTTGGCGTGGATGCGCTGGGCATGCTCGGGGTCAAGCTCGACTCCAGCCCCGACCGCACCGGCACCGGCCTGCTGCCCACGCATGACGATGGCCGCGCCGCCGACGAGTACTCCAAGCTGGGCCTGACCGGCAAAGTGAAGATCTCGGCCACCGAGCTGAAGATTGGTTCGCTGATCCCCGAACTGCCGATCCTCAAACCCAATGACGGCCGCATCCTGCCGCAGACTTTCAATGGCGGCATGATCACGTCCAAGGAATTCAAGAACCTGGTGTTCACCGGTGGCCGCCTGGACAAAGCCAAGGACCGCGACGACAGCAACTACGAAGACATCGCCCTCAACAACAAGAACAGCCGCTTCGTCAGCGGCGCTACCGGCAAGCACTTCAACTTTGGCGGCGCCGACTACAAATTCGCCGACAAGATCACCGGCAGCTACCACTTCGCCCAACTCGACGACGTGTACCGCCAGCACTTCCTCGGCCTGGTGGCTGCGCGCCCGATGGGCCCCGGCACCTTCGGCACCGACCTGCGCCTGGCCATCAGCGATGACACCGGCAGCGCCCGCGGCGGCAAGATCGACAATAAATCCCTCAACGGCCTGTTCAGCTATGCCCTCAATGGCCACAAGCTCAGCGCCGGCTACCAGCACATGTCCGGCGACAGCGCCTTCCCGTATGTGGATGGCAGCGACCCGTACCTGGTCAACTTCGTGCAGATCAACGACTTTGCGGGCGCCGAAGAGCGTTCCTGGCAGGCGCGTTACGACTTCGACTTCGCCAAGCTGGGGATTCCCGGCCTGAGCTTCATGAGCCGTTACCTGTCAGGTGACAACATCAAGCTCAAGAATGGCGAGACCGGCAAGGAGTGGGAACGCAACAGCGAGATCAAGTACGTAGTGCAGACCGGCACGTTCAAGGATGTAGCCGTGCGCCTGCGTAATGCCACGTACCGTTCCAACTACTCAGCCCGTGATGCGGATGAAATGCGCTTGCTGGTCAGCTATAGCGTCGCACTTTGGTAGTAACCCCTCATAACAACAAAGATGGAGATAACCATGACCCCTTCACTGCGTAAATTGGCCCTCGCCGCCGGCTGCATGCTGTTCGCCGGCCAACTGCTGGCTGCCGACGAGCCCAAGCGTCCGGAATGCATCGCCCCGGCCTCGCCTGGCGGTGGTTTTGACCTGACCTGCAAACTGGCACAAAGCGCGCTGGTCAACGAGAAGCTGCTGAGCAAGCCGATGCGCGTGACCTACATGCCAGGCGGCGTCGGCGCAGTGGCCTACAACGCCGTGGTCGCCCAGCGTCCAGCCGATGCCGGTACCCTGGTAGCCTGGTCCAGCGGTTCGCTGTTGAACCTGGCCCAGGGCAAGTTTGGTCGCTTCGATGAA
Source organism: Pseudomonas sp. C 49-2 (assembly GCF_003970195.1). Taxonomy (NCBI): domain Bacteria; kingdom Pseudomonadati; phylum Pseudomonadota; class Gammaproteobacteria; order Pseudomonadales; family Pseudomonadaceae; genus Pseudomonas; species Pseudomonas sp. C 49-2. The sequence goes on along the minus strand of NZ_RXYG01000003.1, from coordinate 369,992 downwards.
AGCGCCGTGCGTTGGTTGGCAGCGGTCGGCACCAGCTACGGGGCCATCGCAGTGAAAGCCGACTCGCCCTACAAGACCTTGGACGATTTGGTCAAAGCCCTGAAAAAAGATCCGGGTAGCGTGGTGATCGGTTCCGGCGGCACCGTCGGCAGCCAGGACTGGATGCAAACCGCGCTGATCGCCAAGGCCGCCGGGATCAACCCGCGCGAACTGCGTTACGTGGCCCTCGAAGGCGGCGGCGAAATCGCCACTGCTCTGCTGGGTGGCCATATCCAGGTGGGCAGTACCGACATCTCCGACTCCATGCCGCACATCCTGAGCGGTGACATGCGCCTGCTGGCCGTGTTCTCCGAGCAGCGCCTGGACGAGCCGGAAATGAAGAATATTCCGACCGCCAAAGAGCAAGGCTACGACATCGTCTGGCCGGTGGTGCGTGGTTTCTACCTCGGGCCAAAAGTCAGCGATGCCGACTACGCCTGGTGGAAAGAAGCGTTCGACAAACTGCTGGCCTCGGAAGAGTTCGCCAAGCTGCGCGACCAGCGCGAGCTGTTCCCGTTCGCCATGACCGGCCCGGAGCTGGACACCTACGTGAAGAAACAGGTGGCTGACTACAAAGTGCTGGCCAAAGAGTTCGGCCTGATCCAGTAATCGCCCCTCTTTTGTGCGGCCACGCCCCTTGACCCAGTGGCGTGGCCCAGGAGTTTCACATGCTCTTACAACGCATTTTCGCCGCCGTGCTGCTGCTGGCCTGCGCCGGCCTGGCGCTGATGGCCTGGCCGTACCAGGCGTCGTTTTCCTACGAGCCGGTGGGGCCTCGGGCCTACCCGCTGCTGATGCTCGGGCTGATGAGCCTGGCACTGATCTACATGCTGTTCCGCCCACAGCCGACCAAACACACTGAAGAAGAACCCGCGCTGGACCGCGAAACCCTGATCAAGATCGGCATCTGTGTCGGCCTGTTGATCGTGTTCGCCGGCACCTTCGAACCCCTGGGTTTCATCCTCAGCAGCATGCTGATCGGCATTCCGATGGCGCGCCTGTATGGCGGCCGCTGGTTGCCGAGTGTGGTGATCGTCAGCCTGATGGCGATTGGCCTTTACCTGCTGTTCGATAAAGCCATGGATGTGCCGCTGCCCCTCGGCCTGCTAGACGTTCTGGAGAACTGATATGGATACTTTCGGCTACTTGGGCCAGGGCTTCGGCGTTGCACTGTCCCCTTACAACCTCATCACCGCACTGTGCGGCACCCTGATCGGCACCGTGGTCGGCCTGTTGCCGGGCCTGGGCCCGATCAACGGCGTGGCGTTGTTGATCCCCATCGCGTTCGCCCTGGGCCTGCCGCCTGAATCGGCGCTGATCCTGCTGGCAGCCGTGTACCTGGGCTGCGAATACGGCGGGCGTATCAGCTCGATCCTGTTGAACATCCCGGGCGAAGCCTCCACCGTGATGACCACCCTCGACGGCTACCCGATGGCCCGCAAAGGCCTGGCCGGTGTGGCGCTGTCGTTGTCGGCGTGGAGTTCGTTCATCGGCGCGTTTATCGCCACCTGCGGCATGGTGTTGTTTGCGCCGTTGCTGGCCAAATGGGCGATTGCCTTTGGGCCGGCGGAATATTTCGTACTGATGGTGTTTGCGATTGTCTGTCTCGGCGGCATGGCCGGTGACAAACCCTTGAAGACCTTTGTTGCTGCGCTGATCGGCCTGTTCCTGTCGGCTGTCGGCATCGACGCGAACAGCGGCGTGTACCGCTTTACCGGCGACAACATCCACCTCACCGACGGCATCCAGTTTGTGGTGTTGGTGCTGGGCCTGTTCTCCATCAGCGAGATCCTGTTGCTGCTGGAAAAAACCCACCGTGGCCAGGAAGCCGTGAAGGCCACGGGCCGCATGATGTTCAACCTCAAGGAAGCGGGCGCGGTCTTTGTCGTCAACATCCGCTGCGGTTTGCTGGGTTTCATCATGGGCGTCTTGCCAGGTGCCGGTGCGACCTTGGCCTCGGCCGTTGCCTACATGACCGAAAAACGCCTGGCCGGTGCCAGCGGCAAGTTCGGCCAGGGCGACATGCGCGGCCTCGCTGCTCCAGAAACCGCCATCGGCGCGTCCGCCTGCGGCGCCCTGGTGCCCATGCTGACCCTCGGCGTACCCGGTTCGGGCACCACGGCGGTGATGATCGGCGCGCTGTCGCTGTACAACATCACCCCGGGTCCGCTGCTGTTCCAACAGCAACCCGACATCGTCTGGGGCCTGATCGCCTCGTTGTTTATCGCCAACATCATGCTGGTGATCCTCAACATCCCGATGATCCGCATCTTCACGCGTATCCTCGCCGTGCCGAACTGGGCGCTGGTGCCGGTGATTGCCATCATCACGGCGATTGGTGTTTACGCCGTGCACGCCACCACCTTCGACCTGTTCCTGATGGTCGGTATCGGCATCTTCGGCTACATCCTGCGCAAGCTCGACTTCCCGCTGTCGCCGGTACTGCTCGGCTTTATCCTCGGCGGTTTGATGGAGCAGAACCTGCGCCGTGCGCTGTCGATCTCCAACGGTGACCTGCAGATCCTCTGGTCGAGCCCGATCACCTTTGGCGTGTGGGTACTGACGGCGCTGATGCTGGCCTTCCCGTTGATCCGCATCTACCGCAAACGTGCCCTGCAGCGTCGTGCCGTGGCCGATGTCTGAGGTCACCTTTAAACATTGGTGGGGAACACCGCTGGTCGGCCTGGCCGGCGGTTACCTGGCCAGCCTCGTCGGCTGGCCTTTGCCGTACATGGTCGGCTCGTTGCTGGCGATCATCCTGGTGCGTTGCCTCACGCCGTGGCAATTGGCGGAGATTCCCGGCGGGCGCAAATGCGGCCAATGGGTAGTGGGGATCGGGATTGGCCTGCACTTCACCCCGGTGGTGATTGAGCAGGTGATGAGCCACTTCGGGCTGATCTTCGTCGGCGCGCTGGTCACTAGCTTATCGAGCGTCGTCGGGGTGTGGCTGATGCGCCGCAGCGGTGAAGACCGCGCCACCGCGTTTTTCTCCAGCATGCCGGGGGGGTCCGGTGAGATGGTCAACCTCGGCGCACGCAATGGGGCGGTGCTCAGCCGTGTCGCGGCGGGGCAGAGTCTACGCGTGCTGGTAGTGGTGCTGTGTGTACCGGCGATCTTCAAATATCTGCTGGAAGGCGGCACGCCGCAGTTTCATCCGGCGCCGGTGAGTTGGCCTTGGCTGTTGGTGCTGTTTCCGATAGGCGCGCTGGTGGCCTGGGGTTGGCAGCGGTTGCGTCAGCCAAACCCGTGGTTGTTCGGGCCGCTGCTGGTGAGTGCGACGGCCAGCGTCGTGTGGGATTTGCATATCGGCCTGCCAGACGGCGGCAGCCAGATTGGCCAATGGTTGATCGGCAGCGGCCTGGGTTGCCACTTCAATCGTCAATTCTTTCGTCGCGCGCCCTCGTTCATGGGCCGCACCCTGATTGGTACGGCCTTGACCATGGCGCTGGCAACCTTGGCGGCGGTAGGGCTGAGTGTGTTGACCCATCTGGACCTGCGCTCGCTGACCCTGGGCATGATGCCCGGCGGTATTGCCGAGATGAGCCTTACAGCCGAGACCCTGCAACTGTCGGTGCCGTTGGTGACGGCCATGCAAGTGATGCGATTGTTGTTTGTACTGTTTCTGGCGGAGCCGTTGTTCAGGCGCTGGAACCGGCAATCTTGACCCGGGTGGCAGTGGTTCACTTCGGATCGCTGCCATTTGTCTGAACTGTCAACTCTCACAGCTAGGCAAGCTCATCGCCGTAATCCTCAATCGTGCTACTGAACCCTTGAGGATTAAAACATGACCCCCCTCCCCCCTACCGTCGCGGACGACGAGAATGATGAACCCGCTGCGATCATCAACACGACTCCCGTGCAGGGATCTCCTAATCGCCTTGTACTTAACACAGATGGAAGCCGGCTTTATGTCGCCAGCGCCACACTCCCACAAGGCATCACGGTCATCAACACCGCAAACATGAGCGTCCTCACAACGATTGTCGGGGTGGGTTCGCCCATCTGGCTCGCCATGCACCCGTCAGCCCATCGCCTCTATGCCAGCGATAACAGCCAGGCGAGCGATACCCCCATTACGGTGATCGACACCTCAAGCGACACCGTTATCAATCAAATCGGCGGATTCACCACCGTCAATGGCATGGCGTTGAACTCCACCGGTGCGCGCCTGTACATCGCCGACCACGGCGCTTGCGAAGTCGTTGCGATCAACACCACCAACCACCAGCGAATCATCGCCACCGCCGTGCGTTATGCCAAAGACATTTGTGTAGCCCCCGGAAACGCCCGCTCACATGTGGCATCAACAGCCGATGATTGGACCAGTATCAACCTAGGCACCAACCGGGTCGTGTTCCAAACCAATACGGTTGCTGGAGAACCCACCAGCATTGCTCATGCTCGCTTCGCCGCTCGCGTCTACATCACCTACCGAGACCGTGGCGAGGTGTATATCGGGGATACTATCACCGCACAGGCAAGCTCGATCCTCAGCGGCCTGCTCGGCCCTTTTCAGATAGCTTTTCACACCATGCTGGAGCGAGCCTATCTCACCGAAACCGATGGCAACCGAGTCAGCATTATCGATACTCGTACCCAAACCGTGACTGGCATAATCCCTGGCTTCGACAAGCCACGTGGAATCGCTGTGGCCCCCAACGGCCGAAGTGCATATGTCGCAAATATCGGCAATTCAACAGTGGCAGAAGTCCGGCTGTAAGGCAGGGCTAGGGTATCAAACCGGCGGCAACCGCCACTCAATCGGCGTCTCACCATTCTGCTCAAGAAACTTGTTGGTCCTGCTGAAATGCCCGCACCCCAGAAATCCGCGATACGCCGACAACGGCGACGGGTGCACTGACGTCAACACCAGGTGCTTGGTCGCGTCGATCAGCTTCTGCTTACCCTGGGCATGCGCGCCCCACAGCAAGAACACCAGATGTGGCTGATGCTCGCTGACCACTTCGATAATCCGATCCGTAAAGAATTGCCAGCCCTTGCCCGCATGGGCGTTGGCATTGGCGCGCTCGACGGTCATGGTGGTGTTGAGCATCAGCACGCCCTGGTCGGCCCAGCTTTGCAGGTAGCCGTGATTAGGGATGTCGATGTTAAGGTCGCGCTTGAGTTCTTTATAGATATTGACCAGCGACGGCGGCGCTGGCACGCCCGGCTGCACCGAGAAGCACAGGCCGTGGGCCTGACCGGGGCCGTGGTACGGGTCCTGGCCGAGGATCACGACCTTGACCTTATCCAGCGGTGTAGAGTTGAGCGCGTTGAAAATCAGCGGGCCGGGCGGGTAGATCTCTTTGCCGGCGGCATGTTCCTGGCGCAGGAACTCGCGCAACTGGGCCATGTACGGCTGCTCGAACTGATCCCGCAGGGCGTGTTTCCAGCTGGGTTCGAGTTTGATACGGTCGTCTTCGGTCATGGTTGAATAGTCTTGTCAAAAAGAATGAGGCGAACCCTAGGAAAGCCGACCCCGCTTGTCAATTGATCTGACACACCAACGGCGCTTTCCTACGAAGCGATCATACTCATCCTTCACCTTCTCGATTGAGGTCACGATGAACCTGCACTTCGAAGAGCTGACCGGCAGCGACGGTGCCCGCATCGGCATCGCCAGCCTCGACGCTGAAAAATCCCTCAATGCCCTTTCCCTGCCGATGATCCTGGCCCTGGGCGAACACCTTGACGCCTGGGCCAAGGATCCGAACATCCACTGCGTACTGCTGCGCGGCAACGGCCCCAAGGCGTTTTGCGCCGGGGGTGAAGTGCGCAGCCTGGCGCAGGCCTGTCGGGAACAGCCTGGCGTGGTGCCAGCCCTGGCGGCGCAATTTTTTGCGGCGGAATACCGTCTTGATTACCGCCTGCACACTTACCCCAAACCGGTGATCTGCTGGGGTCACGGCTACGTGCTGGGCGGTGGCATGGGCCTGCTGCAGAGTGCGGCGGTGCGCATCGTCACACCAAGCAGCCGGTTGGCCATGCCGGAGATCAGCATCGGCCTGTACCCGGACGTCGGCGCCAGTTGGTTCCTGTCGCGCCTGCCGGGCAAGCTGGGGTTGTTTCTGGGCCTTACCGGCGCCCATATCAACGGCCGCGACGCTCTGGACCTCGGCCTGGCCGACCGCTTCCTGCGCGATGATCAGCAAGACGAGTTGCTTGATGGTTTGCTGCAACTGAACTGGCAGGAACAGACAGAGATGCAACTCAACAGCCTGCTCAAGGCGCTGTCCCAAGAAGCTGTGGACCAGCAACCCGAAGCGCAGTGGCTGCCGCGCCGGGCACAAATCGACGAATGGCTGGATGTGGGCGATGTGCGCTGTGCCTGGCGTAATTTGAGCCCACTGCGTGAGCATGCCGATCCCCTGTTCAGCCGTGCCGGCAAGACGTTGAGCGAAGGTTGCCCGCTGACGGCCCACTTGGTGTGGGAACAGATTCAGCGTGCCCGGCACCTGTCCCTGGCGCAGGTGTTCCAGATGGAATACACGATGAGCCTCAACTGCTGCCGCCATCCGGAATTCAGTGAAGGGGTGCGCGCGCGGTTGATCGACAAGGACCAGACGCCGCATTGGCATTGGCCCGATATCAATACGATCCCGGAGGCGGTGGTGCAGGCGCATTTCAACAAGGCGTGGGAAGGCCGCCATCCGTTGGCGGACCTATCTGATTACTGATTATTGGCGCCCATAAAAAAGCGGCGCTTCATGCGCCGCTTGCATCACTGGCCTGTCAACGGTGACCGCCGCGGCCACCTCCATGGTCGGAACCGCGTCCATGCCCCCCATTTCCCCAACGATCACCGCCCCAGCCCTGGTTCGGATACGGCCGGTAACCGGCACGCGGCCCGTAGTAACGCGGGGCCGGCTGGTAATAACGCGGGGCCGAGTAATAGCGCGGTTGTGGCGCGTAGTAGCGCGGTGCGGGGTAGTAATCACGGCGGTACTGATACGCCGTGCCGCCACCGTAGTAATACACCGGTGCCGGTGAGGTGTAGACCTCGGAACGGTAGTAGCTCTGGCCGCCATCGTAATAGGGCACGCAAGCGGAAAGGGTCAGACCGAGTAAAGCGCTGAGCAGCAGTCGTCGATACATGGCGGCCTCCTGGACCGCGGAAAAGCACCTCCAGCGACGCTGGAGGGCGGCACTCGGCTTTCACCGAATGACGAAATATCTGACATCAAAAACTGAATCTGGTGCGTTTCCGTAACGACTTGATACATCTGTTCAAGCTTTATCGATTCAGTAAATTTATCTGGCTCGCAACTTTCTCAATTGCGATGATGTCACTATGACATCGCACCATGCCAAGGAGGCTCTAGCGTGCGCCCTTCGCTACTATCGCCGGATTCGAGCCATGAAAATCTCAACTAAGCTGCTGCTTTCATTTTTACTGTGTGCGTTGATCACCTTTGGAGTCGGCCTGTTGGGGATCAAAGGGGTGGTACGCCTCTCTTCGGCACTGGAGCTGACGTTCTCCAACAACCTTGTCTCCGTGAGTAATACGGCCGCCACCCTCAATGGCCTGGTCGCCCATAATCGCGGGTTGTATCGGTTAATGGATGCGACCAACGGCAACGTGGCCCTACAAGACCGCGAGCGCGTGCGCCAGGATATCGCCCAGGAACTCAAGCGCAGCCAGAGCGCCTACGCGACCTATCGCGCGACGCCGCTGGAAGATGACGAACGGGCAGCCGGAGACAAGCTCGACCAGATTTGGCCCACCTACGTCAGCAGCTCCGAACGCATCATGGCGTTGCTTGACGGCGGCCAGGTCGATCAGGCCCGCACTCAGTTGAATACCACAAACAATGAACTGTTCCGCCAGGCGCGCGAGTTGATCCGCGTGATGATCGAGTCCAATAACCGCCAGATCAAGGAAGGCGCCATCGCCGCCGATGAGCTGCGTGCCAGCGCGTTGACCTGGATGATCAGCGGCATTGTTCTGGCGTTCATGATTGCGATCATTGTGGGTGTATTGATCACCCGCTTGATCACTCGGCCCATCGCGCAGGCAGTAGAGAGCGCACAACGCATTGCTAAAGGCGACCTGACCCAGGCCATTACCACCGAACGCACCGACGAAGCCGGGCAACTGCTGATGGCGCTGTCGGACATGCAGGGCGGTTTGAAAGGCACCCTGGTGGAAATCGCCAACGCCTCCGACCAGCTCGCTTCGGCCGCCGAAGAGCTGAGCGCTGTCACCGATGAAAGCAGCCGTGGTCTGACCCGTCAGAATGATGAAATTCAACAAGCCGCCACCGCCGTCAACCAGATGACCGCTGCCGTGGACGAAGTGGCAAGCAACGCCGTGTCGACTTCGGAAGCTTCGCGCCAAGCGACTACCGAGGCCGAAGACGGCCGCCAACAAGTGGAACAGGCCGTATCCGGCATGCGCTCGATGGTGGGCGAGATCAACGATTCCACTCAGTCGGTTGCAGATCTTGCCGGGCAAGTACGGGAAATCGGCAAGGTGATCGACGTGATCCGTGGGATCGCCGACCAGACCAACCTGCTGGCCCTGAATGCGGCCATTGAGGCGGCTCGTGCGGGTGAGCAAGGTCGTGGCTTCGCAGTGGTCGCCGATGAAGTGCGGGCGCTGGCCCACCGTACTCAAACCTCGACCGTCGATATTGAAAAGATGATTGGCGACGTCCAGACCGGCGCCGATGATGCGGTCGCGGCGATGAACAAGAGCCTGACCTGGGCCAACGACACCCAGACCCTGGCGCAAAACGCTGGCGAAGCGCTGCAACGGATCACCGCCAGCGTGGCGAAGATCAATGAACGCAACCTGGTCATCGCGTCCGCCTCAGAAGAGCAGGCCCAGGTGGCCCGCGAAGTGGACCGCAACCTGCTGAACATCCAGGACCTGTCCACCCAAACGGCCGCCGGTGCTCACCAGACCAATGCGTCTAGCCAGGACCTGTCGCGTTTGGCCACTTCGTTCAACGTACTGGTCAGCAAGTTCCAGCTCTAAGTAGCTTGGGCCGGGTCGGACCTGTATCGTGCACGGCATACCTTGCCCGATCCAGCCCGAACCCGCCCATGACCACGCCAACACTCTGCCCCGCCTGTGGCGCGCGCAACGACTGCACGCTGGCCGACCCGCGCACAGCCGACCAAGCCTGCTGGTGCTTCAGCGTCACCATCGATCCAGCGGTGCTTGAGGCCCTGCCCTCGGAGCTGCGCAACCAGGCTTGTCTGTGCCCACGCTGTGCCCAGGTGGATCAGCAATTGCGCGGGGCTGAGCCAACGTAATGCGGGTTGATCGTCTCCTCAGTAACCTGCCGCGCTTCAACCGCAAGCAAGTGCGCCTGTTGCTGGCAGAGCGACGTGTGTCGGTGGATGGCGTTGCCGTCAGCGATCCTCACCATGAGGTCCGGGAATTCAGCCGTGTGTGCGTTGACGATGAAGTGCTGCAGGCCGGCAAACCGGCGCGCTACTTCATGCTGCACAAGCCCCAGGGTTGCGTAAGCGCCACCGCAGACCCGCAGCACCCAACCGTGCTGGATTTACTTGATGAGTCGGACAAAGGTGAGCTGCACATTGCCGGTCGTCTGGATTTCAACACCACCGGTCTGATGCTGATCACCAATGACGGCCAATGGTCGCGGCGACTGACGCAGCCACAGACCAAGCTGCCCAAGGTCTACCTCGTGCAGACCGAGCAGACTATCGGCCCTGAGTATGCGATGACCTTTGCCCAGGGCCTGTACTTTGCATTCGAAGACCTCACCACCCAACCCGCCGAGTTGGAATTACTGGGGCCGACCACCGCACGGCTGAGCATTGTCGAAGGCCGCTACCACCAAGTGAAACGCATGTTCGGGCACTTTGATAACAAGGTGATCGGCCTGCATCGCGAGCGGATGGGCCCTTTGGTGCTGGATGTGGCCCTCGCGCCGGGCCAGTATCGGGCGCTGACTGACGACGAAATCCGACAGGTCTGACGACCGTTCAGCCGGTGATGGCAAAAAACCGCCTCAGCACCTTGCAGGGTCGCACCGCTGCTGCTTGAATCAGGATCACCAGTTTAAATATGACTGGCGAGTCGCCTATAACCTCCAAGAAACACCTTGCCCCGCCCGCGCTTGATCTACGGGCCTCTCAGGCAAACAGCCCGCCATAACAACAGCCGTCGGCCAGCCGTCACCGGATCGACATGGGCCCTCCTTTTCCAGGCGTATGCCTACCTGTCACAAAGCTCGTGCAGAGTGATCTGCGCGCCCTACCCGCTTGCCAGGAGTCTTACGACATGAGGCCAGAAATCGCTGTGTTGGATATACAGGGTCAGTATCGGGTTTACACGGAGTTCTATCGCGCGGACGCTGCTGCAAAGACCATCATCCTGGTCAACGGCTCCATGGCCACCACGGCATCCTTCGCCCAAACCGTGAAAAGCCTGTACCCGCAATTCAATGTGGTTTTGTACGACCAGCCCTACGCTGGCCGCTCCAAAATCCACAACCGCCATGAGCAAATGCTGACGAAGGAAGTCGAAGGCCAGCTCCTGCTGGAACTCATCGATCACTTCGCCGCCGAACACGTACTGTCCTTTTCCTGGGGCGGCGCCGCCACCCTGGTTGCCCTCGCCCATCGCCCGCGCCGCGTGGAGAAGGCCGTGATCAGTTCGTTCTCCCCGGTGATCAACGCCCCGATGCGCGACTACCTGGAACGCGGCGTCGACTACCTCGGCAATCTCGACCGCGACCGCGTCGGCCACCTCGTCAACAGCACCATCGGCAAACACCTGCCGTCACTGTTCAAGCGCTTCAACTACAAGCACGTGAGCAGCCTGGCCGAGCATGAGTACGGGCAGATGCATTTTCACATCAGCCACGTGCTGAACAGCGATCGCTTGTGCTACCTCAAGGCGGCTAAGCAGATCGACATTCCGGTGTTGTTTCTCAACGGTGAATGGGACGAATACACCAGTGCCCAGGATGCCAAGCTGTTTGGCCAGCATGTGGCCAACAGCAGCTTCAGTACGATTCAGGCGACGGGGCATTTCCTGGACATGGAGCACAAGGCGGCGTGCCGAGACAGCCGGGATGCGGTGGTGAGCTTCTTGAAACCGCAGCGGCAGGTCAGCCGGATGCGCTATCACCAGGGCCAGGCGCAGCATGCCTTCGCCATTTGAATGCTTGGGTAGGAGCTGGCTTGCCTGCGATGGCTCTCGGGGGATCAGGTAAACCGAGGCGATGCCATCGCAGGCAAGCCAGCTTCTACAAAGGCACATAACCCACACATTTTTGAAGAAAAACTTCAAATCCCCGCGAACTTCTGGTACAAAGTCAGCCGCTCTGAGCGGGTATAGTTTAATGGTAGAACAGTAGCTTCCCAAGCTTCCGACGAGGGTTCGATTCCCTCTACCCGCTCCACTCAAATTCTCGTTTCGCGTCAAGTTGCGTTTGACGGGGGATGCATAAAAAACCGGTCCTTGATGACCGGTTTTTTTATGGCCGCGATTTGACGCATCAATCATCGCGTCGGGAATACCTGTACAAACCTATAATCTTGTACAAGTATCATTCGAACGTGCTGACGCACAATCACGGAGCCGAGCAATGACACGTCTACTGGTTTCATTGTTATTGATATTGAGTTTGAGCAGTTGCGCCAACGTAGGCGTCGAGCGCTACGTTGATCAGCAGCCGCATCTGGACCTGGAGCGTTTCTTCAGCAAGCCCGTCAAGGCCTGGGGCATTTTCCAGAAGCGTTCCGGTGAGGTAACCAAGCGCTTTGAAGTGGATATCGCCAGCCGGCGCGAGGGCAACGCGTTGATTCTCGACGAGCGTTTTCTGTACAGCGACGGCACGCGTCAACAACGTGTGTGGACGCTGACACCGGATGGCCCGGGGCGCTGGAAGGGCCGGGCGGGTGATGTGGTCGGCGAGGCGATCGGCGAAGTGGCAGGTAACGCGCTGCGTTGGCGCTACAGGCTCAACCTGCCGGTGGACGGTTCGGTCTACGAGGTGAGCTTTGATGACTGGATGTATCTGATGGACGAGGACACCTTGATCAACCGCTCCAGCATGACCAAGTTCGGCGTCGAATGGGGCCAAGTCACGCTGTTCTTTCGTCGCCAATGAATGACCCGCAGTGAGGGTGAAACATGAACCTGCAAATGCTGACTGAGTTGGCCATGAACGGTGAAGTTCGCGAGCTGGAGTTACTGTCGCTGGAAGGTGGCTTCTATATCGCGCGCATCAGGCTGGATAACGTTGAGATGACACTGCAGGGCGATGACGCCAAGCCGCTGCGCATCGGCTCCACCACGCATTTGCGCAGCCTGTTGCAACGGGTTCCGCCCTTTCCCTGCGTGCTGGTGCAGCACTGCGTGCACGATGAAATGTGCGGTGTGCGGGAAGGACCGATCGGCGCATTGCGCATTCCGTTTACGCTGGCCTCGTCCCCGTAGCATCTGGAATTTGTTGGCTCCCCTCCCCCTTGGTATGGGCGGCCTGGGAAGGCAAGCCTATGCGGTGCGCCGAGTGACCTAGGCGGCTTGATCCACGCGGTCCTGCGCCGCTTCCACCAGCATCAGCCCCAACTCGATCATTTGCTGAATCGCAAGGGCCAGGTAGCGCTGTTGGGAAGGCAGGGTTTCGGCGAACTCATTGGTCATGGCTCCCGCGCCGGCGATGGTTTCGTAGGCGTTGGCGAGCAGTGCTTCGGTGTTGGCTTCGGGACGGACGCTGAACAGTTTTACGGATGGATTACATGAGTCATTACACATCTGTTGATCCTCGATAAGGACCACCTTCCAGAGCTACTAATCAATGGGTGGCGGCTGTATGCAGGTTAGTAGACCGGCGGATCAACAAAACCGGCGCACTCGAAAGTGCCCTGCGTACAGCCACCATTGAGCACAGACACCAAGATGCCTAAACGATGGTACAGCCATACGCCGTTGATCAAATCGAGCTACTAAACCCGACCGCTGATAGGCAGCGGCAGACGAACCTTAAAGAGGTCGCCCAAGACGCACAACTCGGACGATTCTGATGGTTGTGTAGGCAATGCCGCAAGGTTCGAATACAGCCTCTCTCCCCGAACTGCCACTGCAAATTTTGGCAACAGGAAAACCTTCAAGAACGTTTGAAACCGAAGCGCTCCCCACGCATCCTCCCCAGCCTTTGCCATCTGCCATTCCTATTGCCAACAAGTATCCACTTGGATACAGTTAGGCCACGCGAGGTCCTGTGAGCTATTTGATCCAGCAAACCCAAGCCTTCATTAACTGGCGCTCAGAAGTACGCGACCTACGAGCAAAGATCGCAATTGGTCGACGTATCGAAAGAGCCAGCATGGGTAACCTGGGCGATATCAAGACACTAGGAAACGGCATCTCAGAAATGCGGATAGACGTTGGTTCGGGTTATCGAATTTATTTCACTTTGCGAGGTAAGGTGATCGTCATCTTGCTGGTAGGCGGTGACAAGTCTTCCCAGGACACTGATATCCGTAGAGCAAAAAAATTGGCAAAAGAGGTTTGATCATGAAACAAACGCTGACGACATTTGATATGGCCGAACTGCTCGACAGCGACGAGGCCATCAGTGAATACCTTTCTCAGGTTCTGGCCGACGGCGACAATCAAGAATTTCTTCGCGCCATCGGCTACGTGGCTAAAGCCCGAGGAATGACAAAGATCGCTGCCGAAGCGGGCATGGGTCGTGAGAGCCTTTACAAGGCATTCGCCCCTGGCGCAAAACCTCGCTTCGAAACTGTACTCAAAGTACTCCACTCCCTCGGTATCGATCTATTTGCGCGGGCTGGACATCCGGTCGACCGCTCGCTTATTTGAGCTCGAAGCCCCGCCGCACCACCCACGCCAACGGCAACGTCACCAACAACACCCCCGCCAATACCATCACCGCCACCGACACGCCCAACGCATCCCCCACCCCGCCGAACACCACCGGCGCCAGCGCACCACCCCCAATGGTGCCGGTGTAGAACACCGCAAACGCCTGCTCTCGCTTCCCCGCGCCCGCCAGGTCCGGCACGGCGCCGTACAGCACCGAAGACGTACCGTTGAGCACCAGGCCCAATAACGGCAGCATCGCCATCAACCCGGCCAGCGGCACATACACGGCGGCAACGATCAGCAACGCGGTGCTGGTTTCCGTCAGCCACACGGTTTTCATCATGCCGATGCGCGCCCCCAGGTAACCGCAGAGCAATTTGCCGAATGCGCCACCGATAAACAGCAGCGTCAGGGCCAGGCCAATACCGGCAGTGCCCGCGCCTTTCGCTTGCAGCAGAAATGGCAGGAAGGTGAGAAAGCCCATGCGTACGGCGCTGTCGAGGGTGCCTGTGAGAATCAAGGCGCGCAGGCCGGTGACGGAGCCACTTCCGCTGAAAGGCTTTGCGTTTTTTGTAGAGGTGGATTCGGATGCTTTTGCAGGAACCAACCACCATAGCAACCCCGCCGCTGCCAAGCCGAGCAACCCCAGCAACGTGGCGCTGGCACGCCAGCTGATGACGGTGAGCAGCAACCCGATCAAGCCCGGAATCAGCGTTTTGCCGATATCGCCGGAAAAGTTGTACTGGGACAGTGCCTGCTTGATTCCGCCACCGTCCTCGTAGGCGTCGCTGATCATCGAAGAGGCCAGCGGGTGCTGGGTGCTGGCGCCCAAGCCACCTAACAGAAGTGCCAGCAGCAACATCACCAATCCAGTGGCTTGGCCCACCATTAGATAAGCCGCACCGGCAAGTGCTGTGCCGCCCACCAGCATCGATACACGGCCCCAGCGTTTCGCGGCGCGACTGGCCATGAGTTGGAACACTGCCATCATCCCGGAATAAGCACCGCGTAACAGTCCGATCTGGGCGTAGGACAGCGCGAACTGCGCCTGCCAGATCGGCAATAGCACGTAGATAACATCGGTAAGGCCATCATGCACGGCATGGGCGCTGCAGCCGGCGATCAAGGTACGGCGGCGGTTTGAGGTGTCGTTCATGGCGTCGCGATCAGTTGAGGTTTAACGGGCTTCCAGCCAGTGAGCGCGATCAACAAGGTCAACACCTGGAAGGCGATAATCAGCACCACACACCCGGCCCAGCCCCAACGCTCCCAGATCAACGCAGGGACAATCGCACCGCAACTGCCGCCCAGGTAGTAACAGGTGAGGTACACGCCCACGGCGCCTGCTTTGTTGTCACCTGCGGTCGCGGTGGTAAATGCGTTGGCCGCCGCCTGGGCCAGGAACACGCCAGTCGAGCTGAGGGCCAGGCCTGCAACGATGCACCACAAAGAGGGCAACAGCGTCAGCGCGGAGCCGGTAATACCCAGCACCGCAGCCACGCTCAGCAGTTCAGCATGTGGCCGGGCCTTGCTGAGGCGGCCGGCGATGGGGATCACGATCAGCGCCAGCAGGAACACCATGTACAGCGTGCCCAGCGCCGCAGGCCCCAGGCTGAACGGCGGTAATCCGAGATACAAACCTGCGTAGGTAAACGCCGCCACCTGGGAAAACAGCACGCAAAAACCTACCGCGTAGGCGGCCAATAAAGGCTTGCGAAAAACCGCCGAAAACGCAGTTTCAACCCTCACGGATCGCGCACGGCTGACCGGCAAAAGGAACTGGATAAACCCACCCACCATCAGGCTTAGCACCGCCATCAATTCAAAGGCTTCGCGCCAGCCCACATACTCCGTCATCACACCCGTGACGAAGCGCCCGGCAAACCCACCCAACACCGTCCCGGCCACGTAAAGGCTGGTGACCTCCGTGACCGTGCCGCCACGCCAGCGGTCGCCGATGTATGCCACGCTGGTAGCGAACACCACCGGAATCAGCATGCCCTCCACAAACCGCCACACCAGCACCTCGGCAAAGCTGTCGGCATAGGCTGTCATCAACGCAGGCACCGCCAGCAACAACGCCGCAGCGCTGATCACCGTGCGTTGCTCAAAGCGCCCGGTCAGCCGGCTGACGAAAGGCGCAGTGATCGCCACCGCCAGGGTCGTCACGGTGATACTCCACCCCGCCGCCTTGGCGCTGATGTGAAACTGCGCGGCGAACGTCTGGAGAATGCTCTGGGTGGCATACAGGTTGAGAAACGCCGCGCAGCCACACAGGAACAGGGCAAGACGGGCACAATGCAGGCGCGGTTTCATGAAACCTCTCGTTTTATTTTGTGAGGTCTTTATAGAATGGCCGGCAGGTCTAAAACCAATACCGATTTCAGACCGATCGATACCCAAGGACCAGGATGCTCGACCTACGCAAGCTGCGTTACTTTCTGACGGTCGCCGAAGAATTGCACTTCGGCCGCGCGGCCATTCGCCTGCACCTGGCGCAGCCGCCGCTGACCCGCCAGATCTCGGCGCTGGAGACCGAGTTGGGCTTCAAGCTGTTCGATCGCACCAGCCGCACGGTCACCCTCACCGCGCAAGGCCGCTCGTTCCTGCCCTATGCCCGTGGTGTGCTGGAGCAGGTTGAGTTGGCGCAAGTGATCGCCGGCAAACTGGCGGCGGGCACTGCGGGGCAACTGACGCTGGGGTATGTGAGTTCGATCGCGCTGTCGGATCTGTTCAGCCAGGCGATCCAGGCATTTGCCCTGCGCTTCCCCGATGTCCAATTGACCCTCGTGGAATGCGCCTCCGGCAGCCTCGGCGCGCAGGTGGCGGATGGGCGGCTGGATATCGGTTGGAGTCGCCTGTTGCCGCAAGGCGAAGCGGTGCAAGCGCTGTCCCTGGGCGAAGAAAGGCTGGTGGCCGCCGTGTCCAGTGAGAGCCCGTTGGCCCGCCAGGCAAGCGTCAACCTGGCGCAGCTCAGTGCCTACCCGTTGATCCTGTTTCCGGCGGATTATGGATCGGGGCTCAACCAGTCCATCGAGCAGCTTTATCGGCATCACGGCCAGCCTTTGCGCCCGGGCCCGACCGGGCGGCAGATCACGTCGATCATTGCACTGGTGGCAGCCGGGCAAGGTGTGGCGTTGGTGCCGGAATGTACGCAGAGTTTGATGAATAAAGGCGTGACGTACCGGCCGCTGGCGGAAGTGGATGCGTGTGCGCAACTGTTAGTTCTTACCCGAAAACAAGAACACAACTTATTGATCCAAGCTTTTATGAACGTAATAAATAGAGTGATATAGCCTAGATAGCGTATCAAGGGTTTTGAAAGAGCCCTCGTACGTTCCTTTCGGAAAATTCGTTCAATATGAATGGATGCGGTCGCGTTGATTACAAAGCTTTGGTGGTTATGGTAAGTACCCTTTTGAGGGTTCAATGATGCTTTACCCGATTGCAATTTCAAGCGGCGACGAGGATCACGCCTGGGGCGTGGAAGTGCCGGATATTCCCGGTTGCTACTCCGCCGGTGACGGCCTGGACGACGCCATGGCCATGGCTCGCGAAGCCATCGAAGGGCACTTCGAGATACTGGCGGAAGACGGTGCACCGATTCCCAGTGCGCAGAAGGTCACCCTGCATGCAGCCAACCCTCAGTACGCAGGCTGCACCTGGGCCGTGGTGGACATTGATGTCACCAAGTATCTGGGCAAGGCGCAGAAGCTCAACATCACGCTGCCGGGTTACCTGCTCAACCGCATCGATGAATATGTACTGCATCATCCGGAAGAAAAAAGCCGCTCGGGGTTTCCGGCGTCGGCAGCGCTGAAAGTGCTTCAGCAGGAACATTGATTAAGCCCATCCCTACAGGGGTAAGAACATTCGCCTATTACTATGGGAAACCCCTTACCCAGAAACAGGACAACCCAGAATGCTCCCGCGCGGACAAAAAACGCCGAGGCCGGTCTTTAGAAAAGTCGTGGGGCTGGTGCTGGTCATTCCACTGCTGGCCCCGCTGATGCCCTTGCCCCCCATAGGTCTCGGAGGCCTTAAATCGATAGCTACCGTTGCCGGGTCCATCTATGGCGCGTGGTACGCGAGGCAGCATGCCAGTCGAGGTCTGACAATCGGTGCGGCCATCATTGCTCTGCTCAATGTCGGCTCACTGGTCGCATTGTCGACGCCCTCGATAGCCTGGTTTATCTTCCTGGTCTCCTGGGTCTATGGCTCGGGCAATTGGATTCACTGGCGTTTTTAGCCGCGTGGAGTTCCATCGCAAGAAACAGGGTTCCCCCACGGTTTATAAGACGGATAGTACTGCCATACAGCGTCAAGGATCAGGCCCATGCCCTACGAATACAAACTCATGCCCTCCCCCGTCGGCCAACTCACCCTGGTGGCGCGCAACGGCAAACTCGGCGCCATCCTGTGGGAAACCGAGCGCGCCAACCGTGTGCGTTTGGGTGAATTGCGCGAGGCCAATGACAGCCCGGTGCTGCTGGAAACCGAACGCCAGTTGCAGGAATACTTCGCCGGTGCGCGCAACCAGTTCGAGCTGGAGTTGGACTTTTCCGGCACCGATTTCCAGAAGCGGGTCTGGCAGGCACTGCTGACGATTCCTTTCGGCGAGACCCGCAGCTACAGCCAGATCGCCCAGCAGATCGGCAACCCGAAAGCGGTACGCGCAGTGGGTGCCGCCAATGGGCGTAACCCCATCTCGATCATTGCGCCGTGCCATCGGGTGATTGGTGCGTCGGGTGGGCTGACCGGCTTTGCAGGAGGGTTGGAGGCCAAACAGTATTTGCTGGCGCTGGAAGGTACAGGTCAGGCTCAATTGGCGTTCTGAAGGCCCTCAGCAAATGTAAAAAGAAATTTCAAAGAATCCCTGCGGTCCATTATTTCATCACCCCCTTCCAAGGAAAACGGTCATGAAATTCTCCGCAGTCTCCCAATCCCTGTCCCGTTGGGCCGGCAGCCCGCGCACGTTCTACGCGGCAGTGGCGTTGATCCTGGCGTGGAGCCTGAGCGGGCCGTATTTCCACTACAACGACACGTGGCAACTGATCATCAATACCTCGACCACCATCATCACCTTCCTGATGGTGTTCCTGATCCAGAACACGCAGAACCGCGACAACGACATCCTGCATATCAAGATCGATGAACTGCTGCGTGTGTCCAAGGATGCACAAAATGCCGTGCTCAGCCTGGACGGCCTGGACCGCAAAGAGCTGGAGAAACTGCGCCAGGAATACCGCAGCATCGGCAACGCGGGTACGGTGAGCCTGAATAGCAGTTGCGGTCATGCTGCCGACGATGCGGCACCGACCAAGACCGATTTGAACCAGGCATAAAAAACGGCGGTTGGATCTGATCCAACCGCCGTTTTTTATTTCAGGTGACGCACTTAACCGTCGCCTTGATGACCTTTACCGTAAGTCGACGCCAAGGCGCGAGCCTTCTGCAAACGCTCTTCCAGCTTGGGCAGCGTCTCATCGACCAGCGCTTTTATTTCCGGCACATCCGACGCCGCGCCTTCCTGTTTGAACAGCGCGATGGCGTCTTCGTTTTCCTTCACTTGCTGTGCGGTGTAGGCCGCATCAAACGAGTCGCCGTCCTTGAGTTCAGGCATCAGGGTTTCGGCTTTGTCGACGATCTTTTCCCGCGGCGCCACCGGCAGATCAAGCTTTTTGGCGATGGCCGCCAGGTGCTGGTTGGCCAGGGTGCGCTCATTGATCACCTCGATGGTGTAGTCCTTGATCTCTTGGGAAGAGGTCTTGGCGTGGGCCATGCGACTGGTTTCGATATCGGCCATACCCTTGGCCGAAGCCTGCTCGATGAATTCAGCAGGCGACTGGGCGAAAGCATTGCTGGCGCCGAGGCCCAGCAGCATCGCGAAACTGGCGGTGCGTAACCGGATAGCCATGCGGCTCATGATGGGTTCCTCCAGGCTGAAAATAAGGGCGGGGGAACACACCCCGCCCTCAATTCGAATTTTCAGGGCGGCAAAGGTTTAGAAAAAACTCGCCAGTGCGACGAACGGTCATCTTCAAATCAAGCGGGTTTGCTGCCAAACAGGCCCGGCAACGCGTGCGCCAGGGCGTTGATGGCGAAGCCAATAAACATTACACCGCAGAGCTTGGTGATCAGGATTTCATGGCGTTGATACACCGTACGTACCCGTTGGGCGCCGACCACGCCGATGAGGATCGCGTAGGCCAGCAGGCCGCCGACGAAGCTGAGGAAGATCAACGACGGCAGCATCGACCAGGTCAGCAACTCGGCACGGCTGGACAGCAACGCCGTGAATGTCGCCACCGCCACCGGGTACGCCTTGGGGTTGGTCAGGCCGAACACAATGCCATGCCAGAACGGATGCCGTGCAGCCCCTTGAGGCGCATCGCTGCTGCGGCGCTGGGTTCGAATCGCGCGCCAGCCAAGCCAGAACAAATACAGGCCACTGAGCACACCAAGCACATCAAACGCACTGCTGCCCACTTCCCGCGCGCCAACGATGGCGATCAGCGCTGTCGAGCACCACACCACATCTCCCAGCAGGTGCCCGCACAAGAACCCTGCGCCGGCACGCCGGCCACGGGCGGCGCCGATGCCGAACACGGCCAACACCCCCGGCCCCGGTGTAATACCGTAGATAAAACCTGAAGCAAGCACGGCGAGCAGCAAGGATGGGGTCATGGGCGTGACTCAGACAGAGGATTGAACAGTGAAGGGATTCTGCACGTTCCCGTGCTATGGGTAAAACTGCATTCCGGCATAGGGCTTGGCGCGACAGGCTTGCAACCGCGAGGCCAGGTCGCCGACATGGGCTTCGAGCTTGTGGCCGTCCGGGTCGAGGAAATAGAACGAGGCACCTTCACTGCGGTTGTCACGCCACTCCTGCACATCCTCCGCACGCAGGCGTGCCACCAGTGCGCTGAAATCATCTGCAGGCACTGTGAACGCGTAATGGGTGTAGTCGGCCGCCGGCTGCGCAGTGCGCAATGGATCGAGCGACAAACATAACCACAGGCCCGGCAGCGAGAGGTAGGCGCCGGCGTCCCAGGTAGCGTCCAGTTGAAGTTGCAACAGCTGATGATAGAAGCGGACGCTGCGATCCAAATCGGTGACAGCGAGGGTGAGGTGGTTGAAGCCAGAAAGCATGGTGTTGTTTTCCTGTCAGCGGTGGCCCTTGGACAATACACCCTGCACCTGCCCAATCAACCACTGCAACCCCGAATCCCCGCCCCGGCGTGCATGCCACGCCAATTCAAACGCAAACGATGGAATATGAAAGGGCGGCGGTACGGCCAACAAGTGCTGGTGATCAATATTCAGCAAGCCACGCGTCGAAACGGTGAGGATCAGGTCGGTGCCTTGGATCAACTGCGGCGCTACGCCCCAGTGCGGCAGGCTGATTGCTACGTGTCGACGTTCACGAATCGCCGTCAGTGCCCGCTCGATTTCCGGTGTGCCGCTGCCACGCATTTCCAACAAGACATGGGGGCGTGACAGGTAGGTGGACAGATCCAATGTGCCACTTGCCGACAGGCTGTTGCGGTCCACCAGGCAGGTGTAGTGCTCTTCGAACAACGGCGTAGTACACAGTTCTGCGGGCATGTCGGGGAAGACCCCCGCCGCCAGGTCAAGGTCGCCATTGAGCACGCCCTCCACCATGCCTTCACGGCTGGCCTGGATGATTTGCAGATCGATACCCGGAGCCTCGCTGCGCAGCATCCGCACCAGGTCGGGTAGGAAAATCGCCGCACTGTAGTCAGACATCGCCACCCGAAACCTGCGCTTGGCCGACGCCGGGTCAAAGCGATTCGGCGCCAGCAAGGCCTGCACCTGGGCCAGGGCTTCAGCCAGTGGCGCGGCCAACTCCAGCGCGCGAGCCGTCGGCACCAGGCTACCGCCCTGGCGCACCAGCAGCGGGTCACCCAGCAGGTCACGCAAACGCGCCAGCGCATGGCTGACCGCCGGCTGGCTAAGGTGCAAACGCTCAGCCGCACGGGTGACGTGTTGCTCGCTGAGCAAGGCGTCGAGGATCACCAGCAGGTTGAGGTCGATGCGGCGCAGATCATTCATCAGCTGCATGCTCGGCATAAGAACTTGGAATTTAAATTTGCGTGACGAATAGCCTAGAGTCCAGCAAAACCTCTTGGAGATTCGCCATGACAACGTTGCATTGGGTGGGTTTATTGGCGCTGGCGGTCATTGCCGGTGCAGTGGTGCCGTTTCAAAGTGCGATCAACGCCAACCTCGGACGCGGCCTTGGCCACCCGTTGTGGGCCACGTTGGCGTCGTTGCTGGTGAGCATCATCGTGTTGCTGCCGGTGATTCTGGCGCTGCGCCTGCCGCTACCGAGCCTGGCGTTTATCAGCAAGGCGCCGCTATGGATGTGGGCCGGTGGCGCGTTTGGCGTGTGCTTTATTGCCCTGGCGTTGATGCTGCTGCCCAAGCTGGGTGCGTCGGGGTTTATCGCGCTGGCCATGGCTGGGCAGATTTTGGCCTCGTTGGTGCTGGATCACTTCGGACTGTTCGGCCTGGTGGAGCGCCAACTGACAACGCCCCGTGTGCTGGGGGCGTTGTTGTTGATTGGCGGGGTGGCATTGATTCAGTTCAGCGCCACACCGGTCCGGGCGTTGGCCACCGCTGGCTGATCAGCCTTTATCGAGCGTGCGCAGTTTTTGCGGCAAGCCCCACAGCAGCAACGCTGCTGCCAACAGCGCGCACACGCCGATCACATACAGTGCCGGCGTGGTGCTGCCGGTGAGGTCCTTGATGCGTCCCACCATCACCGGGCTGACAATGCCACCGAATTGTCCGAGGGTATTGATCACCGCAATACCGCCCGCTGCACCGGCTCCGGCACCGGCCAGCAACTTGGGTGGCAGGGTCCAGAAGGTCGGGATCGAGGCGATGATGCCCGCGCCCAGCATGCCCAGGGCGATAATCAGAAAGGTCGTGTGGTCGGCGAAAATGCCGGCACTGAAGAAGCCCACCGCCCCCAGTACCACCAGGCCACAGACGAACTTGCGACGCTCACCCGTGGCATCCGACAGCCGCCCGATCACCACCATGCTGATGGCGCCACACACATAAGGAATCGCCGTGAGCAGGCCGATCATCACCGGGCTCTGGGTGCCCGCGCTGCGGATCAACTGCGGCGCCCAGAAGTTGAGGCCGTAGGACGCCACCTGGATCAGAAAGTAGATGAAACCGAGCATCAGGAACCCTGGAATACGGATCGCCGACAACAGAGAACCACCGTGCTGGTTCGGCTCATGCTTGGCGATGCGACTGGCCAGCAAGGTTTTCTCCGCGGGTGTCAGCCAATGGGCATCTTCGATGCGGTCCTTGAGCAGCGTCAGCACCAGGAAGCCCAGGCCGATGCACGGCAAGCCGCCGAGCAGGAACAACCAGTGCCAGCCGCGCATTTGCAAGACGCCGTCGAGGTGCTCCAGCACCAAGCCGGAGAACGGTGCGCCCACCAGGCCGGCAAAGGCCGAGGCCAGGAACAGCATCGAGGTGATGCGCCCACGGAAGTGCTGCGGGAACCACAACGTCAGGTAATACAGCACGCCGGGCGCAAAACCTGCCTCCATTGCGCCGATCAGGAAGCGCAGCACATAGAACTGCCATTCTGCCGTGACAAACACCATGGCCGCCGTCGCCAGCCCCCACGACATCATGATCCGCGCAATCCAGCGCCGCGCGCCGACCTTGTACAGCATCATGTTGCTCGGCACTTCGAAGATCACGTATCCCACCACGAACAACCCGGCGCCCAGGCCATAGGCGGTGTCGCTCAGGCTAAGGTCTGCTTGCAACTGGAACTTGGCAAAGCTGATGTTGATACGGTCAAAAAACGCGAACAGGTAGCACACCATGATCAGTGGCATCAGGCGCCAGGCGACCTTGCTGACCAGGGCTTTTTCGGCATCGATTTCAGCAGCCGGGCGCGCGCCGGCCTCCAACGTATTAGTGCTCATGGTTTCTCTCCAGCGGGCTGCTCACAGGCGCCCGATTGTTTTTGTTGTCTGGTGCGGTGCTACAGCGTGGCGATGTAGGCCGGCGGCGGATGCAGGTCGCCATTGCGCCCGGCCTTGGCCACCTGGCCAGGTAGTTCATGGCCCAACAGGGCCGGCAGGCGGCGGGACATGTGCAGCAGGTGCGGCAGGTCGATGCCGGTGTGAATCCCGACCTCTTCGCACAGGTTGACCAAATCTTCAGTGCAGATATTGCCCGACGCCCCCGGTGCGAACGGGCAGCCGCCCAAACCGCCGAGCGCCGCGTCAAATCGACGGGCACCAGCCTCATAAGCGGCCAGCACGTTGCATAAACCCAGGCCGCGGGTGTTGTGAAAATGCAGGGTCAGGTCGCTGGCGGATACGCGCTGCAACACGCGCTTGACCAGCCGTTCCACCTGGCGTGGATTGGCCATGCCCGTGGTGTCGGCCAGGCTGATGCCCTGGATGCCCAGTTCAAGGTAAGCGTCAACGAATTGCAGCACGCGGTCTTCATCGATCTTGCCTTCAAACGGGCAACCGAACGTGGTGGCGATGCTGCCGTTGAGCCTCACCGGGTGGTCAGCGGCAACGCTGACGATCTCGCCAAACGCCGCCAACGACGCTTCACAGCGCATGCGCATATTGGCCAGGTTGTGGGTCTGGCTGGCGGACATCACCAGGTTCAACTCATCGGCACGGGACTCGATGGCACGCAGGGCGCCCTTGAGATTGGGGATCAGTGCGACATAGATAACACCCGGCTTGCGTTGGATGCCCTGGAACACTTGCTCGCCATCGCGCAATGCTGGAATGGCCTTGGGCGAGACGAACGAACCGGCTTCGATCCGTGAAAAACCGGCCAGGGAAAGCTGGTCGATCAAGGCGATCTTGTCCGCCGTTGCGACCCAGGTCGGCTCGATTTGCAGGCCGTCACGCGGGGACACTTCCTGCACGATCAGCGGGTCTGAATAGTCTGTGATCATTGCACCACTCCCGAGGTTTTCAGGCGTTGGATATCGGCGCCGGACAGGCCCAGGCTGCCGAGAATTTCGTCGGTGTGTTGCCCCAGAGACGGGCCCTGCCAGTTCACGCCGCCAGGGGTGTCCGAGAGTTTAGGCACGATGCCGGGCATCTTTACCGACACACCGCCAGGCAGCTCGGCATTGAGCAACATGTCACGCGCCTGGTAGTGCGGGTCACTGACGATATTCGCGACGGAGTAGATGCGCCCCGCCGGTACCTCTGCGGCTTCAAGCGCGCTGAGCACGTGGTCGATGGGCAGGCTGCTGGTCCAGTGGGTGATCGCGGCGTCGAGCAGACCGCTTTTGGCGGCGCGCCCATCGTTGTGGGCAAACTCGGGTGCTTCGGCCAGGTCGGCGCGGCCAATGGTGTGCATCAGGCGCTTGTAGATCGGGTCACTGTTGCCGGCGATCACCACGTAGGCACCGTCGGCTGTCAGGTAGGTATTGGAGGGCGCAATGCCCGGCAAGGCACCGCCGCTGCGTTCACGCACATGGCCGAGCATGTCGTATTCCGGCACCAGGCTTTCCATCAGGTTGAACACGCTTTCGGCCAGAGACACATCGACAATCTGCCCGTCGCCCTGCCCCGTCTTGACCCGCAACAGCGACATCAGCGCGCCGATCACACCGTGCAACGACGCCAGGGAATCCCCCAGGCTCACGCCGACCCGCGCCGGTGGCGAGTCCGGGTTGCCAGTGGTGTAGCGGATACCGCCCATGGCCTCGCCGATGGCACCAAAGCCAGGGCGGTCGCGATACGGGCCGGTCTGGCCGTAACCGGAGATGCGCACCAACGTCAGCTTGGGGTTGAGGGCGTGCAGCACGTCCCAGCCAAGGCCGAGTTTTTCCAGGCCGCCGGGGCGCAGGTTTTCAATCAGCACGTCGGCGTCACCGAGCAATTGCTTGATCAGGTCCAGGCCTTCGGGCGACTTGAGATCCAGCGCCAGGGACTTTTTGTTGCGCGATTGCAGGTACCACCACAGCGACGTGCCTTCGTGCAGCTTTCGCCATTTGCGAAGCGGGTCACCTTGGCCCATGGCCTCGATCTTGATCACCTCGGCGCCAAACTCGCCCATCAACCGGGCGGCGAACGGCGCTGCAATCAAGGTGCCGATCTCAATCACCTTGATACCGCTCAGGGGAGCCGTCATGGGGTGTACCTCTTATTCTTGGAATGTGGCGCCAAGACTAAAGGCCAGGAACAGGATAAATCCAACCGTCAGTTGGCAAGGAGCATTCGCCAAATACGAACGCCCCTACATGCTCAGTGCTGATCAGATCGCCATCGCGGGCAAGCCCGGCTCCCACAGTTGAGCGCGTTCCAATGTGGGAGCCGGGCTTGCCCGCGATGGGGCCAACAGGGTTTCGCTCAACCCGTCGTCCTGCGCAGATCTTCGAACAGCAACCGGCTGACCGGCGACAGCTGCGCCTCATCACGCACCACCAGGATCAGGCTGCGATCCGACCAGTCGTCCGTCAGCGGCACGGCATGCAAACCCAATGCACGACCAAACAGTTCATACGCTTTCTGCGGCAGGATACCGATGCCCATATTCGCCTGGACCATCCGGCACATCGCATCGAACCCCGGCACATGAATGCGCAGGCGCAGCATCTTGCCCGCCTCGCGCGCGGCGGCGTGGGTGCGCATGTTGATCGAGCTGGCGGCGTGCAGGCCAACGTAATCACTGTCCAGGGTGTCGGCAAACGCCAGGGTTTTGCGCGCCGCCAATGGGTGATCCGCCGGCATCAGCACCACCAGTTTGTCGTGGCGATACGTCACGCTGGGCAGGCCTTTGGTGTCGGTGTCACTGGAGCAGATGCCCAGGTCCGCCACGCCATCCAGCACGCCTTGCACCACACCATTGCTGGGACGTTCTTCCAGGTCGGTTTTCACTTCGGGATGCCGCTCGGAAAAATCCCGCAGGTCTTCCGGAAGGAACTGAATGATTGCCGACAGATTGGCCAGCATCCGCACATAACCGCGCACGCCATGGCTGTGCTCGCCCAGCTCCAGGCCCATCTTCTCGACGTTGAACAGCATCTGCCGCGCATGGTGCAACAGGGTTTCGCCAGCGGCCGTCAGGTCCATGCCCTTGGCCCGCCGCACGAACAGACTGACCCCCAGCACCTGCTCCAGCTCCATCAAACGCTTGCTGGCGGCCGATACAGCGATGGCTTCACGGTTGGCGGCGCGGGTCAGCGTGCCTTCCTCGAACACCGCCACAAACAACTGCAGCGTGATCAGGTCCAAGCGACGCACCAGACTCTTGTGCAGCATCAGCGACGCTCGCTGGCCAGCCGATTGATCTCGGCCTGCTCCACTACCGGCTGCGGCGCACCCTGGCTGGCAGCCTGTAACATCGCCCGGCCTACTGTCTCGGTACTCACCACCCAGCCCGGGTTCAGCCGCCGCACAAACGACAGCAACGGCCCGAGTACCGAATAAAACGACTGGTACAACGGCGTCTTCGACCGCACGCCATGCAACGGCTGGATCACCCCCGGCCGAAACAGATACACCGCCTTGAACGGCAGGCGCAGCAAAGCATTCTCGGTCTTGCCCTTAACCCGCGCCCACATCGACTTACCCGCCTCGGAACTGTCCGTCCCGGCGCCTGAGACGTAGATAAAGGTCATCTGCGGATTAAGCCGCGCCAGGGTGCTGGCGGCGACCAGCGTCAGGTCATAGGTGAGATGGGTGTACTGGGTTTCATTCATCCCCGCCGATGAAACACCGAGGCAAAAGAAACACGCGTCAAAGCCTTGCAACAGGTTTTCCAGAGGCTGGAAATCCAGCATATCGCCATGCAACACCTGGTGCAGCTTGCCGTGCTCCTGGGTCAAGGGCGTGCGGCCGACAGCGACGACTTCCTGAACGTCAGCGGCCAACAGACACTCACGCAGGACACCCTGGCCGACCATGCCGGTGGCGCCGAATAACAGAACTCTCATGGGTTGGTTCCTTGGTTACAAACGATTAGCCGCACGTTAGAGACAAACACACTAGCAGCTTGTAGCTTACCGCTGAAAAAGGAAAAGCTTGCCTTTGAACAATACCACCACCCTCGCCCTGGCCTGCAGCGCCGCCTTCCTCGCCCAAGTCGGCATCAGCAGCTACCTGCCTGCCGTCCCCGCCATCGCCCGCGCCCTCCCAGCCGCCGAAGACCACGTCGCGCTGGCCTTGGCGATCTACCTCGTCGGTATGGCTTTGCCGATGCTGCTATGGGGCAGCCTGGGCGAACGTTTTGGGCGTAAGCCTGTGCTGTTGACGGCGCTCGCAGTGTACGCCGTGGCGAGTGCCGCGATCCCCTCGGCCCCCAGCGTTGAAGTCTTCCTGTCATTGCGGCTGATTCAAGGTCTGGGGGCAGGCGGTGTTTCGGTGATGGCGCGGGTGTTGGTGCGTGACAGCTTCAGCGGTGCATTGCTGGCAAAAGGGTTGTCGTGGCTGGGCATGACTTTCGTGATCGCTTTGGGCATCGGTCAATTCACAGGTTCGCTGTTGCAGGTGATCTTTGGCTGGGAGGCGATCTTCTACGGGTTGGCGATTGGCGCGCTCGGGTTGATGCTGGTGTTGCAACGGGTGACGTTCCCGGCGCTGGTGAAGGCCGACGCGTCTCTATCCGCCTGGCGCATCTACGCCACCATCGTGCGACATCCACCGTTTCTGCATGCAGCCTTGGCCGGTGGCCTGGGTTATGGGGTGATCATCGCCTTCAACACCTGTGCACCGTTGATTCTGCAAGGCCGTTTCGAGTGGAGCGCGGCGCAATATGGCTGGCTGGGTTGGCCAATCAGCGCGGCGTATCTGGCGGGGGCATTGATGGTCAACCGCTTCGTGGCTCGCACGGGTCGGGTAAAGATGATGGGCTGGGGCGTGGCACTGGTTCTGACGGGAACGGCCGTGATGCTGCTGGGCAGTGTGCTTGCTGGCGGAATCGCTGTCTTGCTGTGGCTGCCTTACTGCGTGGCGGTGCTGGGGCAATCGATGAGTTACCCGATCAGTTTGTCCCTGGCCAACGATGCCTCACCGGTGAGCGGCTCCTACGCCATGGCGTTGAGCGGTTTTATGCATCAGTTGATGGCCGCATTGATCGGTGGCGTGGCAAGCCTGCTGGTGAGTCAGCAGGCGTGGCCGTTGGCGTTGTTATGTGTGGTGTTGGCGGGCGCCGCATCTGTGTGCGTCGCCCGTTGTCGAGCGGATTAAAACGCGTTGCGAAAGATCTCCTCGATCTGCCGCTGATCCGCCCGCCGTGGATTGGTCAGCCCACACGCATCCTTCAGCGCGTTAGTCGCCAGCAAGGGAATGTCCTGCAACTTGGCGCCCAGCTCGCGCAATCCTGCCGGGATCTCGACATCATGGGCCAGGCTGCGAATGGCGGCGATGGCGGCCTGGGCGCCCTCTTCATCGGTGATGCCCTTGACGTCGGCACCCAACGCACGGCCCACATCGCTCAGGCGTTTGGCGCAGACGCTGGCGTTGAAGCTTTGCACATGGGGCAGCAACACCGCGTTGCATACGCCGTGGGGCAGATCGTATAAACCTCCCAGTTGGTGCGCCATGGCGTGCACAAAACCCAGGGACGCATTGTTGAAGGCCATGCCGGCGAGGAATTGCGCATAGGCCATGTTTTCCCGGGCGGCCTTGTCGCTGCCGTCGCGCACCGCCAGGCGCAGATTGGCGCTGATCAGTTCGATGGCTTTGATGGCACAGGCGTCGGTGATCGGGTTGGCGGCGGTGGACACGTAGGCTTCGATCGCGTGGGTCAACGCGTCCATGCCGGTGGCGGCGGTCAGCCCCTTGGGCATGCCGACCATCAGCGCCGGATCGTTGACCGACAGCAGCGGCGTGACGTTGCGGTCGACGATGGCCATTTTCACATGGCGGGTTTCGTCGGTGATGATGCAGAAACGTGTCATCTCGCTGGCGGTGCCGGCGGTGGTGTTGATGGCCACCAGGGGCAGTTGCGGTTTGCCGGACTGGTCAACGCCTTCGTAGTCGCCGATATGCCCACCGTTGGTTGCACACAGGGCGATGCCTTTGGCGCAGTCATGGGGTGAACCGCCGCCCAGGGACACCACGAAATCACAAGCGCTTTCCTGCAACAGCGCCAGGCCTTTCTCGACGTTTTCCACATTCGGGTTGGGTTTGGCGCCGTCATAGATCACCGAGTCGATGTCCTGCATCGCCAGTTTCTCGGCGATCATGCTCGCCACGCCGGCCTTGGCCAGGCCGGCGTCGGTGACGATCAGCGCCTTGCGAAAACCATAGTTGCGAATGGCGGTCATGGCTTCGTCGAGGCAGTCGGTGCCCATGATGTTCACGGCGGGGATAAAGAAGGTGCTGCTCATGGTCAATCCTCAGAGGCTTTATGCCTACAGCATCAACCTGCGCTACCCAGCGCATCTTGATCAGGATCAACGCCGACCCGTGATAAAGTCTCCGTCCAGCCGATTTCGAGTAGACCCGCCGCAATGAAGGATTTCCAGGATATTGACGCCCACCTTGAAGACTGGAGCGCCCTGCGCAGCAGCACGGACTTCAGCGGGATTCTGATCGGCAATGGTGCGAGCCGTGCCATTTGGGAAGACTTTGCCTACGACTCGCTGTTCGAAAACGCCCGTACCGTTGAGGAAAAGCCCCTGAGCCAGTCCGAGCTCAGCGTATTCGACGCCCTGCAAACCCGCAGTTTCGAGCAAGCCCTGGGCGCGTTGAAGACCACCAGCCGGGTCAACAAGGCCCTGGCCGTCAGCTCGGCGGCGCCGCGCAATCGCTATTACGCGATCAAGGAAGCCTTGATCAATACCATCCACGCGGTGCATATCCCATGGCGCCTGGTGCAACCGTCGACGCTGGCGACGATCAACGCTGAGCTGAAGCATTACTCGACGGTATTCACCAGCAACTACGACCTGCTCAACTATTGGGCCATCCTGCACACGCCGGGCATCGACGACCTGTTTCGCAGCGCCGACGCCAGCTTCGACCTGCGTGACACCCGCACCGATGCTACGCGCATCCTCTACCTGCACGGCGGCCTGCACCTGGTGCGCAACCTGGATGGTACGGCGCGCAAACTGCCGACCACCGACAGCACCTTGCTCAGCAGCTTTGCGATCAACAACACGATCAAGACCCTGGACGATGTGCCGCTGTTTGTCAGCGAGGGCAAGGTTGAGGAGAAGCTCAAGACGATCCGCAGTTCGGATTACCTGTCGTTCTGCTATGAGCAGTTGCTCAGCCACGAAGGTGCACTGTGCATCTTTGGCCATGACCTGGGACCGCAGGACAAACACCTGGTGGATGCGATTCGCCAGGCCAGGCTGTCCACGCTGGCGATCTCGGTGTCGGGGCGCAGTGATGGGTTTATCCGTCAACAGAAGCGGCGGTATTCGGAGTTGTTTGAGGGGGCTGGGGTGGCGCTGAAGTTCTTCGCGGCGCGTACGCACCCATTGGGTAATCCCGCGCTGTCAGTGCCTGTCGAACGCTGATTTTATGGGCGACGTCGATCCAATGTGGGAGCTGGCTTGCCTGCGATACAGGCACCTCGGTCTGTCAGCTGAACCGAGGTGATGCTATCGCAGGCAAGCCAGCTCCCACATTGAGTGTGTTCGCAACACACGCGCGACATCATTCTTCCGAACTGTGCACCACAACCAGCAATTGTGCCTGCACCGGCCCCACCGAGCGCAACCGATGGGGCTTCTGCGCATTGAAGTGCAGCGCATCGCCCCTCTCCAGAATCACCCGCTCATTCATGAAATCCACTTCCACCTGGCCTTCGTGCACAAACAGAAACTCTTCCCCCACATGCTCCTTGAAGGTCTTGTCGGTGAACTCCGCGGGCGGGTAGATGATGAACGGCAGCAGGCTGCGTTCGCTGACCTGATGGGCCAGCACCGCATAACCCGGTGACGTGTCCGGCCGCTCATGGCTGCGCACCAGGCTGTAGCTGTCGAGGCTGACGCTGTCTTCGCTGAACAGCTCTTCGACCTTCACGTTCAGCGCCTTGGCGAGCTTCAACGCGGCGGCAATCGACGGCGTGTTCAGCCCGCGCTCGACCTTGGACAGGTAACTCTTGGTCATCCCAGACTTTTCGGCCAGGACATCCAACGTTACACCAAGTTTTTTTCTCAATAATTTCAAACGGATAGACATGCGCTGCGATTAATCCATGCAGTAAGCGATGAGCTGTGCTTGCCAATGACACAAAGTGTCATATAGCATCGTTAGTGTCATTTGCAGCCACCGAGGGCACCCGATATGGCCAAGACATTAGCACTCCCAAAAGACCAACTGGTCAAGCAAGCACTGGTCCAGATGCAAAACACCCTGGCGGATAATACGTGGACCGTCCGGCAAAAGCTGGCGCTTACATGTCGCATCCTGTTCGAGAACGGCCACGACTCCGGCCTGGCCGGGCAGATCACCGCGCGCGGGCCGGAACAGGGCACCTATTACACTCAGCAATTGGGCCTGGGTTTTGATGAGATCACCGCCAGCAACCTGTTGCTGGTGAACGAGGACCTTGAAGTACTGGAAGGCCACGGCATTCCCAACCCGGCCAACCGTTTTCACAGTTGGGTATACCGTGGGCGGCCGGATGTGAACTGCATCATTCACACCCACCCCACCCACATCGCCGCGCTGTCGATGCTGGAAGTGCCGCTGCAGGTGTCCCATATGGACCTCTGCCCGCTGTACGAAGACTGCGCCTTCCTGGAGGCCTGGCCGGGTGTGCCGGTGGGCAATGAAGAAGGGGAAATCATCACCACGGCACTGGGTGACAAACGCGCGATCCTGCTCTCGCACCACGGTCAGTTGTCCACCGGGGCGAGCATCGAGGAAGCCTGTGTGATCGCGCAGTTGATCGAGCGCGCGGCCAAATTGCAGTTGCTGGCGATGGCGGCCGGCACCATCAAGCCGATCCTGCCCGAGCTGGGGCGCGAGGCTCATGACTGGATCTCCCGGCCCAAGCGTCACGGTGCCGCGTTCAACTACTACGCCCGGCAGAACCTGCGTCAACACGCCGATTGCCTGAACTGACTAGCCCTTTTCTGACCGGAGACTTCCCATGTCCAGCCCAACCATTCACGGCATCATCGGCTACACCATCACACCGTTCAGCGCCGACGGCCAACGCGTTGACCTCGACGCCCTCGGCCGCTCCATCGACCGCCTGATTGACGGCGGCGTACACGCCATCGCGCCACTGGGCAGCACCGGTGAAGGTGCGTACTTGAGCGACGCCGAGTGGGACGAAGTCAGCGCCTACAGCCTGGCCAAAATCGCCCGTCGAGTACCGACCATCGTCAGCGTGTCCGACCTCACCACCGCCAAAGCCGTACGCCGTGCCCGCTACGCCGAGGCCAATGGCGCCGATGTAGTGATGGTGCTGCCGACCTCCTACTGGAAACTCAGCGAAGCAGAAATCATCGCCCACTACGCCGCGATCGGCGACAGCATCGGCGTGCCGATCATGCTCTACAACAACCCGGCCACCAGCGGCACGGACATGTCGGTGGACCTGATCCTGCGCATCATCAAGCAGGTGGCCAACGTGACCATGGTCAAGGAGAGCACCGGAGATATCCAGCGCATGCACCAGTTGCATCGCCACAGCGACGTGCCGTTCTACAACGGTTGCAATCCGCTGGCGCTGGAAGCCTTTGCGGCGGGTGCCAAGGGTTGGTGCACGGCGGCGCCGAACCTGATCCCACAGCTCAACCTGGCGTTGTATGAGGCAGTGTTGGCGAATGACCTGACCCAGGCGCGGGAGCTGTTTTACCGCCAGTTGCCGTTACTGGACTTCATCCTCAAGGGTGGATTGCCGGCGACGATCAAGGCGGGATTACGTTTGACGGGGCTGGAAGCGGGTGATCCTCGGTTGCCAGTGTTCCCGCTGGGTGACGTGGGGATCGAACAACTGAAAGCATTACTGCACTAACCCACGCTCCCACATTTTTTACTGTGTACATCCGTAAAATAGAGACAAATGACAATGGTTCTCGATACCATTCGCGACTTTCTCCAAGTCGTGCTTCGTCAAGAAGGATCTCCATGTCTCGTCCCAAGCCCGACCCGCTGTCGGCCGATGCCTTTCGCGGGTTCTATACAGACATTCTGTATTTCCTGCGCAAGCGCACAGACAACGCCAGCGATGCCGCGGACATGACCCAGGATGTCTTCACTCAGTGGCTGGACTACCGCGACCGGGCCAAGGTCGAGCAGCCACGGGCATTTCTGTTCCAGATGGCGCGCAACCTGCTGCGTGATCACTGGCGCAAACAGAAGGTACGGCATACCGTCCACTCTGATCAGGCCGAAATGGACGCCGAGCCTGTCACCGACGAGCAAAACGATCCCATGGCCGCCGTGCAACGCTTGCAACGCCTGGAACAGTTGAAAGAAGTCCTCGCCGAACTCTCGCCCCGCAGGCGAGAAGCCCTTATGCTGCACCGCTTCGAAGGCTTGAGCCAGGCGCAGATCGCCGAGCGCATGGGCATTTCGACCAGCATGGTAGAAAAGCACATCGCTTTTGCCCTGCTGCATTGCAAGCGACGCCTTCAACACGAACCCGGCACGGAGCAGCCAGAATGAACCGCCTGAGCGACACCGACATGATGGACATCGAGGACAGTGACTCCATCGATGCCCAAGCCGCCAGCTGGTTTGCCCACAACCGCAATAATGACGCGGGGCGTGCCGACCGCAAGGCCTTTGCCGCCTGGCAAGCCGAGCCCGCCCATGCCCGCGCCTATGCCGAATTCGAGCAACTGTGGGCAGACCTCGCCCAGTTGCAGCAACTGAACAAACCCGTGGCGCTGCCCCAGCGCAAGCCTTCCGTATGGCGCCCAGCCCTGGCCGTGGCGGCCGCCTTGCTGTGCGCAATCATGGCCACGCATATCGGCGCGCCCCGCGAGCTGTATCACACCCAGGTCGCAGCCCACGCCAAAGGCATGCGCACCCTCAATCTGCCCGATGGCAGCACCTTGTATGTGAATGCCAACACCCGCGTGCGGGTGGAGTTCACCGCGTACCAGCGCATCGTGCACCTGGACAAAGGCCAGCTGTACCTCGAAGTGGCCGCCGACAAGGAACGCCCGCTGTTCGTGCAAGCGGGCGAGGCCAATGTGCGCGTGGTCGGCACTGGCTTCGATGTGCGGCGCAGCCAGCAGCAACTGGTAGTCAGCGTCGCCCATGGCCAGGTCGCGTTCGAGCCGGATGTCAAAAGCCCCGTCACCCTATTGGGTGCGCAGCAGCGCGCGATCTTCAGCTACGCCAAGGGCACGTTGCAGCAGCAGACCCTCACCGCCGAAGAGGTGGCCGACTGGCGCAGCGGTCACCTGTCGTTTCGCAACCGCGAGCTGGTCAGCCTGATCGATGAATTGAGTCTGTACCGCCCACAGGCACCGTTGCAGGTCAGTAACGCCGTGGCGCACTTGAAGGTCTCGGGCAACCTGGATGTGAATGATCCCGACGCCCTGCTCAACGCCCTGCCCGCCCTGTTACCAGTGAAAACCGTGGCGTCGGCCGATGGCATCGTACGCATCGAACCGAGCAAATAACCTTTCAAAATTCTTATTTGAGAATATTTTGCATTCGCAGGTGTGGTTTTTTCGAGCAGCCGCGTCTTCCCCCGGTCTGCGTTTGATACGCACACCTTTTCGGCCACTTGGCCACACCGGGGGATTTCATGTTTCGCGCGCCTTGCCACGCTTCGCACCTGTTTCTTCGACCGACGCTCATCGCTAGTTGCCTGGTATTCAGCCTCAGTGCACAGGCCGATTCGCTCACGCTGCAGCTGCCAGCGCAGTCACTGGCCACGTCCCTCAGCCAGGTGGCGCAACAGGCACAGATCCAGTTGCTGTTCGATGAAGAGCTGCTCAAGAACGTGCAAGCCCCCGCGCTCAACGGCGACTTCACGCCGGAAGTGGCGATACGCACCCTGTTGAAAAACGGCGAGTTCACCCTGATCAAGGTCGGCAGCACCTACGTCGTGCGCCCCGATGAGGGCAAGACCACCAACAGCGGCGTTGTTCAACTGGATGCACTGAGCGTGATCGGTACCGGTAGCCAGGTCGACTCCAGCACCGTGGGCCGCTCCACGCTGAGCCAGGCGGATATCGACCGCTACCAGCCCGATAACATTCCTTCGCTGTTGCAGACCCTGCCCGGGGTATCCATGGGCGGCTCACCCAAGCCGGGCGGCCAGACCATGAACATCCGCGGCATGGGCGATGCCGAGGATGTACCAATGACCGTGGATGGCGCGGCCAAAAGCGGTTTCGAGCGTTATCAACAAGGCACTATCTTCATTGAACCCGAGTTGATCAAAAGCATTGAGGTGGAGAAAGGCCCTTACTCGCCATTTACCGGTAACGGCGGTTTTGGCGGCACGGTCAACATGATCACCAAGGACGCACCGGACCTGCTCAAGGACGGGCAAAATGCCGGGGCGATGGTCAAATACGGCTACGCCAGCAACACCCACGAGCAGGTCTACACCGGCGCCGTGTATGGCCGTACCGACGACGGCCGCATGGACGGCCTGGCCTACCTGACCAAACGCGACGGCGATGACCTCAAGCTTGCCGACACACCGCCTGACCCACGCAATCAGTACCCGATCAACCCCAAACGCTTGCCCAACAGCGCGCAGGATGTCGAAGGCCAGCTGTTCAAGTTCAACGCGTACTTCACCGACGAACACAGCATGGGCCTGTCTTACTCACGCGCCCAAAGCCAACGTATGACGCCGTTCTCGGCAAAGTCCTACCCATCACCACCGACACAATCGGCCATCGACCGCTACGGCTACGCCACGGCGGTGTCTCGCTTCCTGGCCGACCGCGACACGGTGGACACCACTTGGTCGAGCAAGTACGAATACCACCCCCTGAACAATCCGCTGATCGACCTGAAGCTGAGCTACTCGGAGTCCAATACCGACCAGACCGATGAGCGCGCCGAGAATGCCGTCATTGGCCTGGCCACCGGCGGGCGCAAGATGGACACGTCCTACACCGACCGCATCCTCGAACTGCGCAATACCAGCCTGCTGACCACCGGCCCGTTGGAACACGCGGTGACCACGGGCGTGCAGATCCGCAAGCACAAGCGCGAAACCGAAAGCTGGATGCCGGGAGCAGCCTACAACACGCCTAAATACAACTATGGGCATTTCCAGCCGTATTTCATGCCTCACGGCAAGGTCGACACCAACGCATTCTATATTCAGGACGCAATTACCCTGGGCGACGTGACCATTACGCCGTCCCTGCGTTACGACCATGTGCGCAACCGCGGTCAAGCCAATGATGCACCGTACTACAGCAGTCCTGACCCGAAAGTGGGCCACGACTACAGCGACCGCACTTACACCGGTTGGTCGCCGCGCCTGGCGGCGTTCTGGAACGTGACCCCGGATGTGGCGTTCTTCGCCAGTTGGAACCGCACGTGGCGTGCGCCGGTGATCGATGAACAGTACGAAGTCCAGGGCGCTATCAGCACCCGTAGCGCCACCAGCCTGAACCTCGATCCGGAGCGCATTACGGCGATTACCGCGGGCAACGTCACCAACTTCTCGGGCCTCTTCACCCGTGAAGACAACTTGCAGTTGCGCACCACGTTGTTTCACAACCGCATCGAAGACGAAATCATGAAGGCCACCGGCATTGGCTGCGAACGGCAGTTGACCGTGCCGGGCAGTATCGATTCGGTATGCAGTGACGCGGCATCCAGGACCAACTATCGCAATGTGGGTGGCATGACCATCAAGGGCTTCGAGCTGGAAAGCTACTACGACTCGACCTACCTGTTCGGTTCCCTGACTTACTCCTGGGCCACAGGCAAGCGCGACAACCCCTACACCAATCCCTGGGCGACCAACTTGCACGTATGGGCGCGGGATATCCCACCGGCAAAATGGGTGGTGGTGCTGGGTACCAAGATCCCAAGCTGGGACGCGCAGGTGGGCTGGCAGGGCCAGTTCGTACGCAAAACCGATCGCGTGCCCACCGATGTTTACGCGGGCGGTTTGAACTCCACCATCGGCGACTTTATCTACGACCAAACGGAGAACGCCAGCTACGACACGCAAGGCCTGTTCGCCAATTGGAAACCGCAGCAGGCCGGTCTCAAGGGCACCGAGATCAACTTCACCGTCGACAACCTCTTCAACCGCTTCTACCAACCTGCACTCAGCGGCGAAGGTGTCTACAGCCAAGGCCGCAACGCCAAGATCAGCATCACCCGCTTCTTCTGAAAAACTGTACGGATAAATCCGCGCCCAGCTGTAGGCCCGCAATCGACGGGGGATGTGGCTAGATGGGCTTCCCTTGAAGCCCTCTAGATTTCGGTTCGTCCCCATGAGCTCGCGCGAAAACACCGGCATGGCCCTCGGCCTGCTGGGCGTCATCATCTTCAGCCTGACCCTGCCCTTCACCCGCATCGTGGTGCAGGAAATCCACCCGTTGCTCAACGGCCTGGGCCGCGCGTTGTTCGCGGCGATCCCGGCGGCGGCGCTGCTGCTGTGGCGCCGCGAACGCTGGCCGACCTGGCGCCAGGTGCGCGGGCTGTGCCTGGTGATCGCGGGCGTGATCCTGGGTTTCCCGGTGTTGTCAGCCTGGGCCATGCAGACCTTGCCGGCGTCCCACGGTGCGCTGGTCAACGGCCTGCAACCGCTGTGCGTGGCGCTGTACGCGGCGTGGCTGTCCCATGAACGGCCGTCGAAAGCCTTCTGGGCTTGTGCGGCGCTGGGTAGTGGCTTGGTGTTGAGCTACGCGTTGATCACCGGGGCCGGCAGTATCCAGGCCGGTGATTTGCTGATGCTCGGTGCGATCGCGGTGGGCGGCCTGGGTTATGCCGAAGGCGGCCGATTGGCCAAGGAGATGGGTGGCTGGCAGGTGATCTGCTGGGCGCTGGTGCTGTCGACGCCCGTGCTGATCGGCCCGGTGTGGTACCTGGCAGCGCAGCATCAAGGGGCGATTTCGATGCGCGCGTGGTGGGCGTTTGGTTATGTGTCGCTGTTCTCGCAGTTCCTGGGGTTCTTTGCCTGGTACGCCGGGTTGGCCATGGGCGGAATTGCGCGGGTCAGCCAGATCCAACTGTTGCAGATCTTCTTCACCATTGCGTTTTCGGCGCTGTTCTTTGGCGAACACATCGAGCCGATTACCTGGCTGTTTGCGTGTGGGGTGATCGTGACGGTGATGCTGGGGCGCAAGACGACGGTGCAGCCAGCACCAATAATCAAGGCTGGCTCAGTCTAATGTGGGAGCTGGCTTGCCTGCGATGGCGGTGGTGGCTGACACTCCGCTATCGCAGGCAAGCCAGCTCCCACAGAGGACCGTGTTCACTTCAATTCAGGTAGCCATCCGCGCGCAGCAGGGTTTCCAGGCAGTGTTCGGTGATGTGGTAGAACGCCTTGAGTTCCTGGATCTTCTCCAGCAACTGCGCGTTGTCCAACGGCTCGGCACGCTTCACGGCCAGGATCATCTTGTTCTTGTTGGTGTGCTCCAACGAGATGAACTCGAACACCTTGGTCTCATAACCGCAGGCTTCCAGGAACAACGCACGCAAGCTGTCGGTGACCATTTCCGCCTGTTGGCCCAGGTGCAGGCCGTATTGCAGCATGGGCTTGAGCAACACCGGGCTCTGGATCTGCAGGCGGATCTGCTTGTGGCAGCACGGCGAGCACATGATGATCGACGCACCGGACCGGATGCCGGTGTGGATCGCGTAGTCGGTGGCAATGTCGCAGGCATGCAGGGCGATCATCACGTCCAGTTCGCTGGGCGCCACACTGCGCACGTCGCCGCATTTGAACACCAGCCCCGGATGCTCCAGGCGTGCGGCGGCGGTGTTGCACAAGGTCACCATGTCTTCGCGCAGCTCGACGCCGGTCACTTCGCCTTCGGCCTTGAGGGTGTTGCGCAGGTAGTCGTGGATGGCAAAGGTCAGGTAGCCCTTGCCCGAGCCGAAGTCGGCAACACGCACCGGCTGGTCCAGTTTCAAGGGTGACGAGGTGAGCGCGTGGCTGAACACTTCGATGAACTTGTTGATCTGCTTCCACTTGCGCGACATCGACGGGATCAGCACCTGCTTGGCGTCGGTCACACCCAGGTCGGCGAGGAACGGCCGGCTCAGGTCGAGGAAGCGATTTTTCTCACGGTTATGTTCAGCCGAGGGCGCTTCACGCAGTTGCTGTGGCTTGCTTTTGAACAGCGAGCTTTTGTTCTTCTTGCTGTATTCCAGCTGGGCTTCGTCAGTCAGCGACAGCAGGTGCGCGTTCTTGAAAGAGGTCGGCAGCAACTCGGCAATCGCCGCCACACCGTCTGCCAGCGGGAAATTCTTGGTGATGTCGCGGGTCTTGTAGCGGTAGACGAACGACAGGCAAGCCTGCTCCTTGACCGTTACCGGCTTGATGATCAGCCGCTGCAACTCGGCGTCCTCACCGACGTACTTGGCCAGCACCAGCTTGATAAAGGCGTTCTGCGCGAGGCTTGCGCTGAGCAGTTCGATGAACTGGGCGTGATGATCCGGTTG
This sequence comes from Pseudomonas sp. C 49-2, assembly GCF_003970195.1. Taxonomy (NCBI): domain Bacteria; kingdom Pseudomonadati; phylum Pseudomonadota; class Gammaproteobacteria; order Pseudomonadales; family Pseudomonadaceae; genus Pseudomonas; species Pseudomonas sp. C 49-2. The sequence continues at coordinate 329,567 of NZ_RXYG01000003.1, read as the reverse complement.
AACAGTGACAGACATGAACAAAAACGCCTCGGGCAGGGAATGCCGGGCATTTTAGGGGGGATGGGGAATTAGGGCACGGGGTTATTTGATCAACGGTTATCCGATTACTCCAAAACCCTGTGGGAGCTGGCTTGCCTGCGACGTGGACACCTCGGTCATCCAGGCAAACCGAGTGGATGCCATCGCGGGCAAGCCCGGCTCCCACAGGGTAGGCATCGTCTGGATTATTCGAGTACGACCAGGCGATTGGGCAGTTCGTTACGGGTTTGGGTGACCGGCACATGCACCTTCAACAACTCACCGCAGGCCTCGATGCACGCAATAAACCCCGCCAACGTCTGCCCCTGTTTCACTTGCTGGGTAAACGCCTTGACGATCACATCCCAACTGCCGTCATCCAGGCGTTTGGAAATGCCGTCATCCACCAGGATCTCCACGTACCGCTCCGCCTCGCTGACAAAAATCAGCACGCCAGTGCTGCCCAGGGTGTGGTGCAGGTTCTGCTCCAGGAACTGCCGCCGCGCCAGGTTGGACGCACGCCAGTGGCGCACCGAACGGGGGATTAGCCGCGTGGTGACCTTGGGCAGGCGGAACACCAGGCACAACACGATGAATGTCGCCCATTGCGCCAGCAACAAGGTGTACATGGTCAGGTAGCCCGACAGGTAATGCACCACGCCGGGTACCACCAACGCGATCAGGCTGGCCCACAACAGCGGGATGTAGGCGTAGTCATCGGCGCGGGCAGCCAGAACGGTCACCAGCTCAGCGTCGGTGGTTTTTTCCACGCGGGCGATCGCTTCCGCGACTTGGCGCTGCTCGTGTTCAGTCAGTAATGCCATGGTTGTGCTTGCTCTCTCATTATTATCATCACCAGCCGCCTGAAGCCCCACCGCCGCCGAAGCCGCCACCGCCGCCCCGGAAGCCACCGCCGCCTCCCCCACCGCCACCGCCACGGCCACTGCTGCTGAGAATCGCCAGCAAGATCGCGCCCACCGGCAGACCCATACGATTGCATAGCCACAACACGCCGATCAGCAGGATAAACAGGCCGATGGAAAACCCGGGATTATCCTTGGCAAAGTTGGCATCCGCCACATGGGCCGGCACGGCCAGTGGCTCGCCGCCCACCACCTGCACCATCGCGGCCACGCCGTCGCTGATGCCTTTGCTGTAGTTGCCGGCCTTGAACGCCGGCGCAATCACTTGGTTAATGATCACCCACGACTGCGCATCCGTGAGTACACCTTCCAGCCCATAGCCGACTTCGATGCGCAATTTGCGCTCATCGCGGGCAACGATCAACAGCGCGCCGTTGTCCTTGCCCTTCTGGCCGATGCCCCACTCGCGGCCCAATTGGTAACCGAAGTCTTCAATGGGCACGCCTTGCAGGTCGGGCACGGTGACCACCACGATCTGGTCGCCGGACGTCTGCTCCAGTGCCTGCAACTGCTGGGTCAGTTGCTGGCGCGTGGCCGGGTCGATCATTTGGGCGTTGTCCACCACCCGCCCGGTCAGCGCCGGGAAGGTCAGCGCCGCCTGGGCCGCACCGACGCAGGCCAACAGCCACAGCGCCAGGCCTATCCGTAATAAACGCATCGACACCTCAGTGCAGCCTTATTTGAACTTCACTTGCGGCGCTTTATCGGCATCGGCACTGGTGGCTTCAAACGTGGCGCGGATCGGCAAGTCGCTGTACATCACGCTGTGCCACAGGCGGCCAGGGAACGTGCGGATCTCGGTGTTGTAGGCCTGCACCGCCTGGATAAAGTCGCGACGGGCCACGGCGATACGGTTTTCGGTGCCTTCAAGCTGCGATTGCAGGGCCAGGAAGTTCTGGTTGGCCTTCAGGTCCGGGTAGCGTTCGGACACCACCATCAAACGGCTGAGTGCGCCGCTCAAGCCGTCCTGGGCCTGCTGGAACTGCTTGAGTTTTTCCGGGTTGTCGAGAGTGCTCGCATCCACCTGGATCGAGGTGGCCTTGGCCCGCGCTTCAATCACCGCGGTGAGGGTGTCTTGCTCATGGGCGGCGTAGCCCTTGACCACCTCCACCAGGTTCGGGATCAGGTCGGCGCGGCGTTGGTACTGGTTTTGCACCTGGCCCCAGGCGGCTTTGGCCTGTTCATCCAGTGTGGGAATGTTGTTGATGCCGCAACCGCTCAATACGGTACTAATCAGTAACAAAACTGCGGCTTTCACGCCCCAGCGGTAGCCTTGTGCTGCTTGCATGGTGTTTCTCCTGGCGAACCTTGGTGGAATGTGGCAACGGTAAGGCATAATCCGCTGCGGCGACTGGATTGCATCAGATCAATCAGCTAAAAAGATGCCCAGCACAAATAAGAGTTCAGAAGTGTGGTGCATTTTCTGCAATAACACTCGAACAACAACATATGTTCCCCACATTTTGGCAGATCAGCGCATTTTCGCTGTGCAGTGAGCCGAAAAAGGATATTCATGAAAAAGCTGTGTTTGCTCGGCCTTGTTGCCACTCTGGCCAGTCACCCCGTATGGGCAGAAACAAAGCCTGCTGCGCTTAAAGACAAGGACGCCTTCGTCAGCGACCTGCTCAAGCAGATGACCCTGGATGAAAAGATCGGCCAATTGCGTCTGATCAGCATCGGCCCCGAGATGCCTCGCGAGCTGATCCGCAAGGAAATCGCCGCCGGCCGCATCGGTGGCACGTTCAACTCTATCACCCGCCCGGAAAACCGTCCGATGCAGGACGCGGCCATGCGCAGCCGCCTGAAGATCCCGATGTTCTTCGCCTACGACGTGATCCACGGCCACCGCACGATTTTCCCGATCAGCCTGGCCCTGGCGTCCAGCTGGGACATGGACGCCATCGGCCGCTCCGGGCGCATCGCCGCCCAGGAAGCTGCCGCCGACAGCCTCGATATCACCTTTGCGCCAATGGTCGACATCTCCCGCGACCCGCGCTGGGGCCGCACCTCCGAAGGCTTCGGTGAAGACACCTACCTGGTCTCGCGCATTGCCGAAGTGATGGTCAAGGCGTTCCAGGGCGTAAGCGCCGCGAATGCCGACAGCATCATGGCCAGCGTCAAGCACTTCGCCCTGTATGGCGCGGTGGAAGGCGGCCGCGACTACAACGTGGTCGACATGAGCCCGGTCAAGATGTACCAGGACTACCTGCCGCCTTACCACGCGGCCATCAAGGCCGGTTCCGGCGGCGTGATGGTGGCGTTGAACTCGATCAACGGCGTGCCCGCCACCGCCAACACCTGGCTGATGAACGATCTGCTGCGCAAGGACTGGGGCTTCAAGGGCCTGGCCGTCAGCGACCACGGCGCGATCTTCGAGCTGATCAAGCACGGCGTGGCCAAGGACGGACGTGAAGCCGCCAAGCTGGCGATCAAGGCCGGCATCGACATGAGCATGAACGACTCGCTGTATGGCAAGGAATTGCCGGGGCTGCTCAAGTCCGGCGAGATCGAACAGAGCGACATCGACAACGCCGTGCGCGAAGTGCTCGGCGCCAAGTACGACATGGGCCTGTTCAAGGACCCGTACCTGCGCATCGGCAAGGCCGAGGATGACCCGGCCGACACCTACGCCGAAAGCCGCCTGCATCGCGCCGAAGCCCGTGATATTGCACGCCGCAGCCTGGTCTTGCTGAAAAACCAGAACAACACCCTGCCGCTGAAAAAATCCGCGACCATCGCTCTGGTCGGCCCGCTGGCTAAAGCACCGATCGACATGATGGGCAGTTGGGCCGCCGCCGGTAAACCGGAACAATCGGTGACCCTGCTCGACGGTTTGAACGCGGTGATCGGCGAAAAAGGCAAGATCATCTATGCCCGTGGCGCCAACATCACCAACGACAAGGCCGTGGTCGACTACCTGAACTTCCTCAACTTCGATGCCCCGGAAGTGGTGGATGACACCCGCCCAGCCCAGGTGATGATCGACGAGGCCGTCAAAGCCGCCAAGGATGCCGATGTCGTAGTCGCTGCCGTGGGCGAATCACGTGGCATGTCCCACGAATCCTCCAGCCGCACCGACCTGAACATCCCGCAAAGCCAGCGCGACCTGATCAAGGCCCTGAAGGCCACCGGCAAGCCGCTGGTCCTGGTGCTGATGAACGGTCGTCCCCTGTCGATTCTCGAAGAGAACCAACAGGCCGACGCGATCCTAGAAACCTGGTTCGCCGGCACCGAAGGCGGCAACGCGATTGCCGACGTGCTGTTTGGTGACTACAACCCGTCGGGCAAGCTGCCGATCACCTTCCCACGTTCGGTGGGGCAGATTCCGACCTACTACAACCACCTGACCATCGGCCGGCCGTTCACCCCGGGCAAGCCGGGCAACTACACCTCGCAGTACTTCGATGACACCACAGGTCCCCTGTTCCCGTTTGGCTACGGCTTGAGCTACACCACGTTCAGTCTGTCGGACATGGCGCTGTCGTCCACTACCCTGAACAAGACCGGCAAGCTTGACGCCAGTGTCACCGTGACCAACACCGGCAAGGTGGACGGCGAAACCGTGGTGCAGTTGTATATCCAGGACGTGGCCGGCTCGATGATCCGCCCGATCAAGGAGCTGAAGAACTTCCAGAAGGTCATGCTCAAGGCGGGTGAAGAGCGCACATTGCACTTCACCATCACCGAGGAAGACTTGAAGTTCTACAACACCCAACTGAAGTTCGCCGCGGAACCGGGTGAGTTCAATGTGCAGATCGGGTTGGATTCCCAGGATGTGCAGCAACAAACCTTCGAACTGCTCTGATCTAAAGCTGTAAACACAGTCAATGTGGGAGCTGGCTTGCCTGCGATAGCGGTGGAAAATTCACCACTGCTATCGCAGCATAGGTATCAATACAACGTTGTCCCACCCCAGCACCAACCACGATGCGAAGCGAGCCGCTCTTGCTCTTGATGTTGATCCTGCTTTTGATCTCAGGCGCCCCGTCGAACACGCTGGCCCAAATCCCTGTCGGATTACGGGCACACCGAGCCTAGGCGAGGTGCCGAGTGTTGGGGCAAGAGCGTTTTGCTTACTTTTGACTGGGCCGGCATTCCGGCTGTTCAAAGGTGAGCCGCCGTAAGGGCGGACCCCATAGCAGCCGTTACCCAAATAACGGATATGTACACCGCACCACCGCCATCGCTGGCAAGCCAGCTCCCACATTGGATTAGCGGCGCTCTAACTAGCCCCGTCGGTCGAGCAAATTCACCACCAACCGATCAATCCACCCCCACACCCGCTGCTTCACCCGCCGCCACAACGGCCGCGACTTCCACGCCTCCAGGCTCACTGCCAGGCTCTGCTCGAAATCCCGCTCGAAACTGCCCACCACCGCCCGCGTCAATTCAGGGTCCAGCGCTTCCAGGTTGGCTTCCAGGTTGAAGCGCAAATTCCAGTGGTCAAAGTTGCAGGAGCCGATGCTCACCCAGTCGTCCACCAGCACCATTTTCAAGTGCAGAAAGCACGGCTGGTATTCAAAGATCTGCACACCCGCGCGCAGCAAGCGCGGGTAATAACGGTGCCCGGCGTAACGCACGGACGGGTGATCGGTACGCGGGCCGGTGAGCAGCAAGCGCACATCGACGCCGCGCCCGGCGGCACGGCGCAAGGCACGGCGCACGCTCCAGGTCGGCAGGAAGTACGGAGTAGCCAGCCAGATACGCTGCTGGCTGCTGTTCAAGGCGCGGATCAGCGATTGCAGGATATCCCGGTGCTGGCGGGCATCGGCATAGGCCACGCGCCCCAGGCCTGGGCCGGTGGCCGGCACCTTGGGCAAACGCGGCAAACCGAAATGAGTGGCGGGCTTCCACTCACGGCGCGCGGCATTGGCGTGCCATTGGCGATCGAACAGCGCCTGCCAATCCAGCACCAACGGGCCACTGATCTGCACCATCACTTCATGCCAGTCGGCGGTGTCCTGCCCCGGCGTCCAGAACTCATCTGTTACACCCGTGCCGCCGACCACTGCGATTACCTGGTCGATCAGCAACAGCTTGCGATGGTCACGATACAAGTTGCGCATCCAGCGGCGCCAACTCAGGCGATTGTAGAACCGCAACTCCACCCCGGCATCGGTCAGGCGTTTGCGCAGCCCGAGGGTAAACGCCAGGCTGCCGTAATCATCGAACAGGCAACGCACCCGCACACCGCGTTCGGCAGCCTGCACCAGGGCTTTAACCATTTCTTCAGCGCAGGCGCCGGCTTCGACCAGGTACAACTCCAGGTCAACCTGGCGCTCCGCCCGGGCAATGCCCACCAGCATCTGCGGGAAGAAATTCGGCCCGTCGATCAGCAATTCGAAACGGTTGGCGCTGCGCCAGGGGAACACCGCGCCGCTCATATCAGCGCGCCGTGAAGATCAGCACCGCACCCACCGGCACTGACAGACTGATCGACTTGAGCCCCGCCGCTTTGCGCAACGCCGCCACACCCGGCGCCAGGTCAAAGTCCTCGGCATGCATCACCAGCGGTTCCAGAGTCACTACCTGGAAGCGTCGGTCGTCCAACCGCGTGGCCAACAACTCGGCGCTGTAGGTTTGGGTTTTGCCGTGCAGGGTCACGGACAACGGCAGGCGCAACTCCAATTGTGCGCCGGGAGCCAAATCATTGATCGGCTGCAGGTTGATCTGCGCGTTGATCAGCGCATCGGGAAAGGTCTTGATCTCGAACAATTGATTGCGCATGCGCTCGTCACGCAGCGGGATGCCGCTGTTGACGGACTCCAGCTCCACCTCCAGTTGCGCCGCGCCCTTGCTGTCGACCTTGCCGTGCAACACCAGGAAGCGCTGCACTTCGGCAATTTCGGTGTTCTTGGTGGTGACGAACGACAGACGCGACGATTCGTTATCCAGATACCAGTCGGCATGGGCAGGCACAGCAGCGGCGGCCAACAGGGCGAAGGCCAGGGGTTTGATCACAGAAGCGTTGAACATTGAAGACTCGTGGGGCGAAAAACCTGAACGAACCTTAACCGGATCGCGAGGGTTACGCCAATGCGCGCTGCACTTCGCGCACCGTCTCTTCCAGGCTGGCCATGTGCAGGTTCAACACCCGCTCCACTGGCGCCTGATGCATCGGCCAATGCAGCGCCATGCTCCCAACCAGACGACCATTGACGCGCACCGGCAGGGCGACGGCGCGAATCAGAAACGGCAAACGCACCGGATACTCCCAATAACCCTCGGTGCGCTGGCCGAAACCCTGGTGCTGGGTTTGCTCGCAGGCCTGGTATTGCTCGTCCGCCGCCACATGGTCGCGACCCGCCAACCGTTGCACCTCTTCGGCCGGCAATTGGGTGAGGCAGGCCTTGCCCATCGCGGAATGAAACAGGCTGGCGTGCTGGCCGACGATCTGGCAATTGTTCGGATAGAGCTTGCGCAACACGCTGGGGATCGCGCTCTCCATGACTTCCAGGCGCTCGCCATCAAAGCAGGACAAATCCACCACCAACCCGGTGCGTTCGCTGAGCTCCAGCAACCACGGCGCCGCGCTTTCCACGACTTGGCGTTTGAAGCGTTGCTGGGTGTCGCCGAACAGACGTTGAGCGCGCAGGCGGTAACGACGATCGCTCAAGCCGCGATAGACCCAGCCCTGCTCCTGCAACGTCAGCAACATGCGCGACACCGTGGCCTTGGGCAGGCGTGTGAGGTAGTGCAACTCCTCCAGCCCCAGGGCCTGGTGCGCGCCCAGCAACTCGACGATCGCCAGTGCGCGCTCGACCGAGCGTACGGTGCCTGTCTCCATGTTCGATCTCCCTGTTGCCGGTGGATGATCATTGTTCACAGCAAGATACAGGCCCGGTCGCAGCTCAACCCGTCGATGCCAGGCACGTCGGCGGCCGACGCTGCACCCATTGCGTCAGCTGTTCATGAGCATAGGCCAATTGCAGCACCGCCCGATCCGCCTGGGCCGGGCCGATGATCTGCACGCCCATGGGCAGGCCCTGGGGGTTAAAGCCCACCGGCACGCTCATGCTCGGCAGCCCGGCCAGGGTCGGGCCGATGACCCCTTCCATCCAGCGGTGGTAGGTGTCCATTTCACGCCCGCCAACGAGGCGCGGCCAGGGCTGCTGTGCATCGAAAGGGAACACTTGGGCGGTGGGCAGAAGCAGAAAATCGTAACGTTCGAACAGCTTGGCGAGGGCGCGATACCACTCGCTGCGATCCAGCGATGCCTGGTACACCTGCTGGGCCGTCAACCCCAGGCCACCCTCCACTTCCCATTGCGCTTCGGGCTTGAGCAGTGCGCGTTTCTGCGGGTTGGCGTAGGCCGCGCCGAGGTTGCCGTGCACCAGCCAGTGGCGATGCACCAACCAACTGCGCCACAGCCGCGCCATGGAAAAGTCCGGCTGGCAGCTTTCCACCGTGCAGCCCAATACAGTGAAATCGCCGAGGGCCGATTCGCACAGGCTCAGCACGCCGTCTTCCATTGGTAGATAGCCGTTGTAATCCCCCAGCCAGCCCAGGCGCGCCCCCTTGAAATCACGCTGCAAGGGCTGGCCGAACATCGCCGGGTCCTCCTTGGACGACAACGGCACTCGCGGGTCGTAACCCGCCTGGATGCTCAACAGCCGCGCCACATCCGTCACGCTGCGGCCCATCGGGCCTTCGGTGCCCAGTTGCTGCACGAACAGTTCCGGGGTCGGTCCGTAAGGCACTCGGCCTTGGGACGGGCGCAAGCCAAACACGTTGTTGAACGCCGCCGGGTTGCGCAGCGAACCCATCATGTCGCTGCCGTCAGCCACCGGCAGCATGCGCAGTGCCAGGGCCACCGCCGCCCCGCCGCTGCTGCCGCCCGCGACGAGGCTGGGGTCGTAAGCATTGCCGGTGGTGCCGAACAGCGTGTTGTAGGTCTGCGAACCGAGGCCGAACTCCGGCACGTTGCTCTTGCCGATGATGATCGCGCCACTGCCCCGCACGCGCGCCACGCTGATGGCGTCTTCGCTGGGCACGTGCTCGGCGAACAGCGGAGAGCCCAAGGTGGTGCGCAAGCCTTGGGTAGCAGCAAGGTCCTTGATCGCCTGGGGCATGCCGTGCATCCAGCCGCGCGACTGGCCTTGGTCCAACTCGCGATCACGTACCCGCGCCTCGGCCAACACGTCATCAGCGTCGCGCAGCGACACCAGCGCATTCACGCTCGGATTGAAGCGCTGGATCTGCGCCAAATACGCCTGCATCACCTCTTCGCACGACACCTGCCGTGCGTGGATCGCCCGCGACAGTTCGGTGGCATCCCAATCAACAATACTCAAGGCTTCACCTCTTTCGAAAACGGCAGCGGTTTCTGTGCCCGCGGCGCCTCATGCATGCAGTAGGTGCCCAGCAGCGTCAGCACGCAAGCGAACAATACATAGAAGGAGGGCGCGACGGGCGTGCCCAGCACTTTGGTCAGCCAAGTGACGATCAGCGGCGCAAAACCGCCGAACACCATAACCGCCACGTTATAGGCGACCGATACACCGGTCGAGCGAACTTCGATGGGAAACTGCTCGGCCAGTGCGGTCGGCGCCGGGCCGAAGAACCCACCGATGGCGGTGCACAGCATCACTTGCATCACCAGCAGACGCTCGATGGACGGCGCGGCGGCGACCCAAACATACAGCGGATAGACCATCACAAAAAACGCCAGGGTGAACGCCATCAACACCGGCCGCCGTCCCAGGCGGTCCGACAGCAAACCAGACAGCGGAATCACCACGGTCATCAGCGCCACCGCGAACATCTGCACCATCAACACCTGGTCCAGCGGCAGACCAAGGCTTTTGTGGGCGAAGGTCGGCATGTTCACCAGCACCACATAGAACGACACCGTCGCGCCACAGGCCAGGCCCATGGACACGAGGATGCTGCGCCGATGCTCGCGCACCACCTGCATCAGGCTCGGCGCCGGGCCGGTCGCCTGTTTGCGTGCCTCGATGAATTCTTCCGGGTCTTCCATGTGCCGACGAATCCACAGGCCCACCGGTCCAATCAGCAAACCGAACACGAACGGCAGACGCCAGCCCCACAGGTCGAGGGTTTCCGGCGAAAAGAAGTGCGTGACCGCAGCCACCATCGCCGCGCCACCAAACACCGCCAGGCACTGCCCCACCAACTGCCAAGAGCCATATAAGCCCTTGCGATGGGCTGGCGCGCTTTCCACCAGGAACGCCGTAGCACTCGCGTATTCACCGCCGGTGGCAAACCCTTGAAGCATGCGCGCCACCACGATCAACAACGGCGCGCCCATGCCGATGGCGGCGTAGTTGGGCGCAAAGGCGATCAACGCGATGGACACGGTCATCAGCCGGATAATCAACTGCATCGCGGCCTTGCGGCCTTTGCGGTCGGAATACATCCCCAGCAGGATGCCCCCAACCGGCCGCATGAAAAAGCCCACGCCGAAAGTGGCCAAGGCCATCAACAGCGAGGCGTACTCGTCATCCGAAGGAAAAAACTGTCGGGCAATGATGCTCGCCAGAAAGCCGTAGACAATGAAGTCATACCATTCCAGCGCATTGCCGATCACGGCCGCCACCACTTGGCGGGTGCGGGACACACCTGGTTTTGCAGTCTGCATGAGGAACACTCCATTCAACCGATCGAGGGAAAGGGTCCAGCGGCAGAAAAAGAAGGTCGTCAAGCAGGCTTGAGCCAGCTCTCGGCCAGCGCGCCCCAATAGGCGGCGCCAGTCAGCAGGATGTCGTCGTTGAAGTCATAGGCGGGGTTATGCACCATCGGCCGCGACACGCCGTTGCCGATGAACAGGTAGCTGCCGGGGCAGCGTTGCAACATCCAGGCGAAGTCTTCGCTGCCCATCAGCGTACGGGTGTTGCCGTCCACCGCGTCGGCGCCGAGCAAGGCGACGCCGACCTGGCGGGCGAATTCGGTTTCTTCGGCGTGATTGACCAGCACCGGATAGGCCGGGCGGTGTTCGATCTGCACCGTGCAGCCAAAGCTGGCGGCCTGGGTGTGGATGATGGCGAACACCCGCTCCAGCATCTGCTCACGCACCTTGGGATTGAGCGCGCGCAGGCTCAGACGCAACAGCGCCTGCTGGGGAATCACGTTGGCGGCCTGGCCCGCTTGCAGGGCACCGACGGTGACCACGGCAGCTTCCTGGGTGTCGATATTGCGCGCCACCACTGTCTGCAACGCCATGACCATGCTCGCCGCCGCCACCAACGGGTCCACCGTCAGATGCGGCATGGAACCGTGACCACCAACGCCTTCAAGGGTCACGGTGAGCAAGTCTTGCGAAGCCATCATTGGCCCAACGCGCAACCCCAGATGCCCCGCCGGCAGCCCCGGCATGTTGTGCATACCAAACAAGCCATCGCAGGGGAAACGCTCCAGCAAACCGTCAGCCAGCATGGCTTCGGCGCCGCCCTGGCCCTCTTCGGCGGGTTGGAAGATCAGGTTCAAAGTGCCATCAAATTGCCGCGTGGCTGCCAGGTAGCGCGCTGCGCCGAGCAGCATGGTGGTGTGGCCGTCATGCCCACAGGCGTGCATGCAACCGGCGTGTTGGCTGGTGTAGGACGCGCCAGTGTTTTCGATGATGGGCAAGGCGTCCATGTCGGCACGGATGCCCAGGGTGCGCGAACTGCTGCCATTGCGCAGCACGCCCACCACGCCGGTCTTGCCGATGCCGGTGTGCACCTCATAGCCCCAGTCTTTCAGGGATTTGGCGACGAGGGCACTGGTGCGGTTTTCTTCAAAGCCCAGTTCAGGATGGGCGTGAATGTCCTGGCGCACGGCGTGCAAATCGCCGGCAACGTCGCTGAGCCAATCCAGGATGTGCTGGTGTGGGCGCATGGTGATTCTCCTCACAGGCGGGTGTTCCCGTTCTTGTTTGCTGCACATCGCCAGCTAACCGCGATGTGGGCAGGAGGACAATCAAAGGTGGTTCCACTCTGTGGAACCTTGCGGCATCACATGGTTTTCCTGAAGCTTGCCTCTCTCTGTGGTGAGCAAGCTTGCTTGCGTCGGAGGGGGAAGTGCCGCCAAAAACCAGGCGGCCAAAAATCATGAATAACCGGGTCGAATCTTGTGTAAGGAAAGCGTGCTAGAGGGCATTATTTTTTCTGTACAACCACATCAAATAGAACCCACCAAGGGGAACGGCGAAGACAAAATAGAACAGCCATAACAGTGTGTGCCCACCATGGGATGCAGCCGTCTTCAATGGATCCGACCCCCAAAAGCGTTTCCCAGTAACACTGAAGACAATGTTTTCTACTGCGCGCCTTGAGAACGGGAACAAAAGTGCATTAGCCCCGCAGATAGAAATATAAATAGCAGCGTTATCGCTCGAGCGGAAAACATAAACGCTCAAACAGAATAAAAACAATCCAATCATCAAGCCCTCAAAAAAATGGCTTTTCTCCATGCCCATTCGCATTCTTATCATCCTGAAGTAATGTTGAGCCACACGCGCTAGAGCCAGAAACATCCGCTCTGCATATGAAGGGCCGCAACCCATGTCATCGGCCACCTGCAAGATTACTACATGCGCGCGGCATCAAAATCAGGACGCTGCACGTTGCGCTTGAAACGTGCGAAGGTAAATCCTACGGCAGCAGGCGACACCCCTGCCGCTCCCCCAACCACCGCGCCATATGCGTGCGCCCCAACCCACTCGCCGTCACCTCACTGCGCTCCGGGTTGTCGCTGAACGCGCTGGTCGGCACGTACTGCTTCACATACCCCCGGCAGTACTCCGCCGGGTTGTTCGCCACATAGCGGCACGAGCAGTACTCTTTGGCGGTGTAGGCCGCGATGATGTCGGGGAAGGCTTGCAGGTTGACGCGTTCGTGCCAGAGCCAACCCAGCAGGGCGAGCAACAGCAGCAGAAACAGGCTGGTAAACGGGCGACGGCGGATCATGGTTGCACCGCCGCGAGTACGCGCTTGAGCAGTTCGTTATGGCGATAGCTGCCGTCGCGATCATCGCCATAACGCACGATGACCAAGTGTTCGTCGGGCATCACGTACAACGCCTGCCCCCAATGACCGAGGGCGGCGAAGGTGTCGGCGGGAGCATCGGGCCAGGGTCGTGACGCGCCTTTATTGAGCCACCAATGACCACCGGGGACGGCTTCGTCCTGGCCGGGTTTGTATTTATCGAAGGGCTGGCGATTAAAGACGACCCAGTCTTTCGGCAACAGCTGTTGATCGCCCCAACGACCGTCCCGCGCCATCAGCAAACCGACACGCGCCAAGTCGCGAGCGGTGAGGTAGGCATAGGACGAGGCGACGAAGGTTTCATCGGCGTCGGTCTCCCAGGTGGCATTGCGAATGCCCAAGGGCTTGAACAGCGCATCCCACGGGTAACTCATATAGGCCTTGTGCCCAAGCATGCCTTTAAGAGTGGCGGACAGGATATTGGTGTCGCCGCTGGAATAACGGAACACCTGGCCCGGTGCAGTAGCGGCCTCGGTGTCGGCGGCAAAGTCGGCCATGTCGCCGCGGCCTCGGGTGTAGAGCATCGCCACCACCGAGGATTTCAGCGGCGCGTATTCGTAATCTTCCTGCCAGTCGAGGCCCGAGGCCCAGTGCAGCAAGTCGGCCATGGTCACGGCCGGGTGCTGTTTCATCGGCGGGTAAAAGCGCGCGGCGGGGTCAGTGAGTTTGAAGCGGTTATCGCCGTAGGCCACGCCCAGTACGGTCGCCATCAGGCTTTTGCTGACCGACCAGGTGAGGTGCGGGGTGCTGGCGGTGGTGGGTGCGGCGTAGCGTTCGTAGATCACCTCGCCATCGCGAATCACCAGCAACGCATCGGTGCGAATGCCTTTGCGGGTGGCGTCGTCGCGCGCCGGGAAGGCGTAGGCCTCCAGGGCATCAACAGCGGGACCCGAGAGCGGTGTGCCCTTGGCCCAGTCTTTATCGGGCCATGTTTCGGCGTGAGCGGCAACGGTGACGAACAGCAGGGCAACACACAACAGGCCTCTGACCATGGACGCAGACTCAAGGGGGCATTCAAGCCCGCGAGCCTAGCCGAGGGTGATGACAGATTTGCGACAGCGAGGGCTGTCATCCAAGCGTCACCATAACTTCATGGAGATGACACCGAGCCTACATAGCCTGAGTTTGGACAACAAAGTCGACCGGCCGAAATCGTGGCCGGCACTCGGAGACTCGCCATGACTCAGATCGCCCGCATCAGCGACACCGGCAATGAACGCCGTCTGCAAGCCGAACGCCTGGTTGGCGCGCAGGCGTTGCAGGAAGCCCAGGCCCTGCGGTTCAACGTGTTCAGCGGCGAGTTCAACGCCAAGCTGAAAGGCGCGGAACTGGGCCTGGACATGGATGACTATGATGTTCACTGCAGCCACATCGGCGTGCGAGACTTGAACAGCGGTCGACTGGTGGCCACCACCCGTTTGCTGGACCACCAGGCTGCCAGCACCCTGGGTCGGTTCTACAGTGAAGAAGAATTCAGCCTGCATGGCTTGCTCCATCTGCAAGGCCCGATCCTGGAAATCGGCCGCACCTGCGTCGACCCGGCCTACCGCAACGGCGGCACCATCGCCGTGTTGTGGGGCGAATTGGCCGAAGTGCTCAACCAGGGCGGCTACAGCTACCTGATGGGTTGCGCGAGCATCCCGATGCACGATGGCGGCATCCAGGCCCACGCAATCATGCAGCGCCTGCGCGAACGCTACCTGTGCAATGAACATCTGCGCGCCGAACCGAAAAAACCACTGCCGGCGCTGGACCTGCCGTCCAACGTGATCGCCGAGATGCCGCCATTGCTCAAGGCGTACATGCGCCTGGGTGCGAAGATCTGCGGCGAGCCGTGCTGGGATGAGGATTTCCAGGTGGCCGACGTGTTCATCCTGCTCAAGCGCGATGAGCTGTGCCCGCGTTACGCGCGCCACTTCAAGGCTGCAATGTGATGAGCCGCCTGCGGGTTTACGGGCGCATTGCCCGCGTGCTGGTGGTGGTGGCGCTGGGCTTGAGCATGGCCAGCGTGTTTGGGGTATTCGAGCGCATGGGCATCGCAAACTCGATGGTGCGGCGCCAGCGTTGGTCGCGGTTTTTCATGGCACGACTGACCAGCGCCCTGCCCTTTCGCGTGACGGTGCACGGTGAGTTGCCGACGCAGCCGATGCTGTGGGTGAGCAATCACGTGTCCTGGACCGATATTCCGCTGCTGGGCGCCGTGGCGCCGATGTCATTCCTGTCCAAGGCCGAAGTGCGCACCTGGCCGGTGGCAGGTTGGTTGGCGGCCAAGGCTGGCAGCTTGTTTATCCGCCGGGGTTCGGGCGACAGCCAGTTGATCCGCAAGCAGATGACGCGCCACTTGGAGCAAGAGCATCCGTTGCTGATGTTCCCGGAAGGCACCACCACCGACGGGCGCAGCCTGCGCACCTTCCACGGGCGCTTGCTGGCCAGTGCGATCGATGCGGATGTGTCGCTGCAACCGGTGGCGATCCGTTATCTGCGTGACGGCCAAGTCGACCCGCTGGCGCCTTTTATTGGCGACGATGATTTGCTCTCGCACTTGATGCGCTTGTTTGCCAACGACCAGGGCGATGTGGAAATCCATGTGCTCAAGCCGATTGCCTGCGCCGGGCAGGAACGTGCGGCACTGGCGTATCAGGCGCAGCAGGCAGTGCAGAAGGCGTTGTTTGGGCCGTTGCCGGAAGCAGAAGAGGTTGATGCACGGCCGGCATTCGCCGCTTGAATTAAGTGAACACCGATCAAAATGTGGGAGCTAGCTCGCCTGCGATAGCGGTGGGTCAGCAATACATGTATCAACTGGCAGGCTGCAATCGCAGGCAAGCCAGCTCCCACATTCAGACCTGAGTAGTGAGTTGAGCTTGTGCAAATTTTTGCAGTTCGGGGTAGAACACCCGGAAGTCTTCGCTCAACGGCTCATACAGCTCGCGCAACTCCTGCATTGCAAACCCCAGCTCTTCTGGCTGCGTCAACCGCCGGGAGATCCCCCGCAACACCTGCTCCATCACCGCAAACTCGCGGTACGAACCCAACCAATCATCTGCCGCCATATACGGCGCAATCTGCGCCAGCCGCCCCGGCAACTGCGGCTCGGCCGCCAGCACGCGGTACACCTGCGACGTAAACCGCTCCAAGGGCTGGTCGGCATACAAGGCCCAGTCCCGCGCCAGGCAGTGGTCGAAAAACACATCGAGGACGATCCCGGCATAACGCCTGCGGGTCAGGCTGAAGCGTGACAACGCCTCCCCCACCAGCGGGTGGCTGTCGGTGAAGCGGTCGATGGAACGATGCAGCTGGATCGCCGATTCGATTTGCGGGCTGAACTGGCCCTGCAGGCGACCTTTGACGAAATCGCCATAGAGGCTGCCCAGCAGTTGCGCAGGAAGTTGGCCGCCCAGGTGCAGATGTGCGAGATAATTCATGGTGCGCAGTCTACCACTGCCCTCAACGTATCGTTATAACCCGATATACCGATTGAGCCTAGGCTCAGACCAAAATCATATTGGTCTATCGGGATAGACCGATATAAAGTTCGCCTCATCGCGATATAACGCTGCAAGACACCGAGCACCTGCCATGTCCATCGACCTCGACGAAATAATAAAAGCCCTGGCGCACCCAGTACGACGAGACATCCTCACCTGGCTGAAAGACCCGAAAGTGCAATTCCCCGAACAACTGCACAACCACGAATACGGCATCTGCGCCGGGCAGATCGACCAGCGCTGCGGCTTGTCCCAGTCGACCGTGTCGGCCCACCTAGCCACCCTGCAACGCGCCGGGTTGATCAGCAGCCAGAAGGCCGGCCAGTGGCACTTTTTCAAACGCAACGAGGACACCATCCAGGCCTTCCTCGCGGCGCTCACCACCGAACTCAGCGCGCACGACAGCGCCGCGTTGTAACAAGGAAACGCTAATGCCCCTCTCGCTACTCATACTGGCCCTCAGCGCCTTCGCCATCGGCACCACCGAGTTCGTCATCATGGGCTTGTTGCCCGATGTGGCGGCGGACTTGGGTGTGTCGATTCCCGGCGCCGGCTGGCTGGTGACCGGCTATGCCCTGGGCGTGGCCATCGGCGCACCCTTCATGGCACTGGCCACCGCCAAACTGCCACGCAAGGCGGCGCTGGTAGCGTTGATGGGCATCTTCATTATCGGCAACCTGCTCTGCGCCCTGGCCAGTGACTACAACGTGCTGATGTTTGCCCGTGTGGTCACCGCGCTGTGCCACGGTGCATTCTTTGGGATTGGTTCAGTGGTAGCGGCCAACCTGGTGCCGGCCAACAAACGGGCTTCGGCCGTGGCCTTGATGTTCACCGGTCTGACCCTGGCCAATGTGCTCGGCGTGCCGCTGGGTACGGCACTGGGCCAGGAAGCCGGCTGGCGCTCGACCTTCTGGGCGGTGACGGTGATTGGTGTGGTGGCGTTGATCGGCCTGATCCGCTTCCTGCCGGCCAAGCGTGACGAAGAGAAACTCGACATGCGCGCCGAACTGGCCGTCCTCAAAGGCGCCGGGATCTGGCTGTCGTTGAGCATGACCGCGCTGTTTGCCGCGTCCATGTTCACCCTCTTCACCTACGTCGCGCCGCTGCTGGGCGATGTCACCGGCGTGTCGCCCAAAGGCGTGACCTGGACCCTGCTGTTGATCGGCCTGGGCCTCACTGTGGGCAACATCATCGGCGGCAAGCTGGCGGACAAGCGCCTGGCGGCCACTTTGATCGGCGTATTCATCAGTATGGCGGTGGTCTCCACGGCACTGACCTGGACCAGCGTCGCCGTGATCCCGACCGAAATCACCCTGTTCCTGTGGGCCACCGCGTCGTTCGCCGCCGTGCCTGCGTTGCAGATCAACGTGGTGACCTTCGGCAAGGCCGCACCGAACCTGGTGTCCACCCTGAACATCGGCGCGTTCAACATCGGCAATGCCCTCGGCGCCTGGGTCGGTGGCAGTGTGATTGCCCACGGTTTCGGCCTGACCAGCGTGCCCTTGGCCGCAGCGGCCCTGGCGATCCTCGCGCTGTTGGTGACCCTGATTACTTTCCGTCAGAGCGGCGCTGCCGACCTGGCCCCCGCGACTAACTGATCCACTTCAAAGACAAAGGTGCTTTCCCCATGACGACTATTTTCGATCCGATCAAACTGGGCGACCTGGAACTGTCGAACCGCATCATCATGGCGCCGCTGACCCGCTGCCGTGCCGACGCCGGTCGCGTGCCCAACGCGCTGATGGCCGAGTACTACGTGCAACGCGCCTCCGCCGGGCTGATCCTCAGCGAAGCCACCTCCGTGACGCCGCTGGGCGTGGGTTACCCGGACACCCCAGGTATCTGGTCCAATGACCAGGTGCGCGGCTGGGCCAACGTCACCAAGGCGATTCATGGCGCGGGCGGCAAGATCTTCCTGCAACTGTGGCACGTGGGGCGTATTTCCCATGAGTCGTACCTGAGCGGCGAAAGCCCAGTGGCCCCGAGCGCGATCCAGCCTAAAGGCCACGTCAGCCTGGTGCGCCCATTGGCCAACTACCCGACGCCACGCGCCCTGGAAACCGCTGAAATCGCCGACATTGTCGACGCCTACCGCACCGGTGCCGAGAATGCCAAGGCCGCCGGTTTCGAGGGCGTGGAAATCCACGGCGCCAACGGTTACCTGCTCGACCAGTTCCTGCAGAGCAGCACCAACAAGCGCACCGATCAGTACGGCGGCTCCCTGGAAAATCGTGCACGCCTGCTGCTGGAAGTGACCGATGCGGCCATCGAAGTCTGGGGCGCTGGCCGCGTGGGTGTGCACCTGGCACCGCGCGCCGACTCCCATGACATGGGCGATGACAACTTGGCGGAAACCTTTACCTACGTTGCCAGCGAACTGGGCAAGCGTGGCATCGCGTTTATCTGCTCCCGTGAGAAAGAAGCCGGCGACAGTCTCGGTCCACAACTCAAGAAGGCTTTCGGCGGCGTGTACATCGCCAACGAACGCTTCACCAAGGACAGCGCCAACGCCTGGCTGGCCGAAGGCAAAGCCGATGCCGTGGCGTGGGGCGTGCCGTTCATTGCCAACCCGGATTTGCCAGCGCGCTTGAAAGCTGACGCGCCGTTGAATGAAGCCCGCCCAGATACTTTCTATAGCAAAGGCCCAGTGGGTTACATCGACTATCCGACCCTGGCGCTGTGATGTAAAAAGCTGAAACGAAAAAGCCCCGGTTCGAAGGAACCGGGGCTTTTTCATGGACGCTGGGTAACATTCCTTCACAGCCCTGCAACAAAATCGCTACAAAATACTTAGGCGGCTACCTATCAACCCGCCGCCAGCCCGTATATAAAGTCACCCCACCGATCAGGCGGAAGGACGATTGACTGTCCTTGGGCTTTACTGTTGACACAACCTGATGCAATTACGCATTTTGTCTCAATTGCGCAGGCTGGGGCTCCAGCGCAGCATGTCCAGCCCGGCATCCACCCAGCGTTCGGCTTCCTGATGCAGTTGGAAGCTGTCGGGGACCAGCAGCCACTGGCCGATCAGCCCGTTGATGTAGGCGTGGATGCACACCGCGCCACGGGTGGTATCGAGGTTTTCCGGCAGTTGCCCGCGATGGACCGCGTTACGCAAGGTCAGGCCGATGCGCAGGTTGCACTCCAGGCTATGGGTCTGACGTTGGCGACGCATATCGCACATTTCATCGGTGAATTCGCACTTATGGAACAAGATCTCGTTGATGCGCCGGGTTTTCGGGTCCAGGGCCACTTGATGAAACAAATGAATCAACAGCTTGCGCATGCAGCCCAGCGGGTCGAGTTCATCCTCGCTTTCACTCGCCCTGGCCAACTCGTCCAGCGGCTCATGCAGCGTGTCGAGCAACGCCTGGAGCAAATCGGATTTATTGCTGAAATGCCAGTAGATGGCACCCCGCGTCACACCGGCCAGCGCGGCGATGTCCGCCAGCGTGGTCCGCGCGACGCCGCGCTCATAGAAGGCTTGCTCGGCGGCTTGAAGAATCTGGCTGCGCGTTTCCTGAGCTTCCTCTTTGGTGCGACGAACCATGGCAGTACAACCTCAATCAGGACACTTGAGACTATCGTTAACGCAGAATTAACCGTCGGTAACGATCATCCGAATATTTGTGGGACGACACCGTCATGGGTGCCGAACGTAATGAAATCGAGGCTTTGGGCGTTGCTTTGTCAACATTCCGCGCAGCCTGTCAAGAGTTTACAAACAACCATGAACGTAAGTATATTGCGTAGCAAGCTACTTATCCAGTCAGTGCTTGTTTTTTACCCTTCCACACTTCTTGTGCGCACTCTGCGCGCCTGACCCGAGGATCTTCATGCAACTTAAGCCAGCTGTTACCGCTCTGGTCACTGCCGTCGCCCTGGCATCGCTGCTCAGCGGATGTAAAAAGGAAGAAGCGGCTCCGCCCGCTCAAACCCCTCAGGTCGGCGTGGTCACCATTCAACCGCAAGCCTATACCCTGACGTCCGAGCTGCCAGGCCGCACCACCGCCTACCGCATCGCGGAAGTTCGCCCACAGGTCAACGGCATCATTCTCAAGCGCCTGTTCAAGGAAGGCGGCGACGTGAAGGAAGGGCAACAGCTCTACCAGATCGACCCGTCGGTGTACGACGCCACCCTCAAAAGCGCACAAGCCAGCCTGACCCAGACCAAGTCCATCTCCGACCGCTACAAGCAGTTGGTCGATGAACAAGCCGTCAGCCGCCAGGAATACGACACCGCCGTCGCCAACCGCATGACTGCGGAAGCAAACGTTCAAACGGCCCAGATCAACGTGCGTTACACCAAAGTATTCGCGCCGATCTCCGGGCGTATCGGCCGTTCTTCGGTGACCGAAGGCGCGCTGGTCAGCAATGGCCAGACCGATGCCATGGCCGTGATCCAGCAACTGGACCCGATCTACGTCGACGTCACGCAGTCTTCGGCCGAAATGCTGAAACTGCGCCGTGACCTGGAAAGCGGCCAACTGGAAAAAGCCGGCGCCAACGCCGCCAAGGTCAAGCTGACCCTGGAAGACGGCAGCGACTACGGCCAGGACGGCAAGCTTGAATTCTCCGAAGTGTCGGTTGACCAGACCACCGGTTCCGTGACCCTGCGCGCCGTGTTCCCCAACCCTGACCACACGCTGCTGCCGGGCATGTTCGTACACGCCCAACTGCAAGCCGGCGTGAACAGCAAAGCCATCCTGGCCCCCCAACAAGGCGTGACCCGCGATATCAAAGGTATCCCGACCGCGATGGTGGTGAACAAGGACAACAAGGTCGAGCAGCGTCAACTGGTGGCCAACCGCACTGCCGGCGCCTACTGGCTGGTGGAAAAAGGCCTGAACGCCGGTGACCGCGTGATCACCGAAGGCCTGCAATTCATCAAGCCGGGCATCGAAGTCAAGGTCAAGGACGCCGACAACGCCAAGCCTGCCGGTTCTGCTCCAGCTCCTGCTGCCGCTGCTGGCCAGGGGGAGTAACCCATGTCGAAATTTTTTATCGACCGTCCCATTTTCGCCTGGGTAATTGCCCTGGTGATCATGCTGGTCGGGGCACTGTCGATCCTGAAGTTGCCCATCAACCAATACCCGGCCATCGCGCCAACCGCCATCGACATCCAGGTGACCTACCCAGGCGCGTCCGCACAAACCGTGCAGGACACCGTGGTGCAGGTCATCGAGCAACAGCTCAACGGTATCGACAACCTGCGTTATGTGGCCTCGGACAGTAACTCCGACGGCAGCATGACCATCACCGCGACGTTCAACCAGGGTACCAACCCGGACATCGCCCAGGTTCAGGTGCAGAACAAGCTGAACCTGGCGACCCCACTGCTGCCGCAAGAAGTGCAGCAGCAGGGTATCCGCGTGACCAAGTCGGTGAAGAACTTCCTGATGGTAATTGGGCTGGTGTCGGAAGACGGCAGCATGAACAAGGACGACTTGTCCAACTACATCGTGTCCAACATCCAGGATCCGATCTCGCGGACTGCGGGTGTGGGTGACTTCCAGGTGTTCGGTTCACAGTACGCCATGCGTATCTGGCTTGATCCGGCCAAGCTGAACAACTACCAGTTGACCCCGGTCGACGTCAGCACCGCCATCTCGGCCCAGAACGTCCAGGTGGCCACCGGTCAATTGGGCGGCCTGCCTGCCCTGCCCGGCACCCAGCTGAACGCGACCATCATCGGCAAGACCCGCCTGCAGACCGCCGAAGAGTTCGGCAAGATCCTGATGAAGGTGAACACCGACGGCTCGCAGGTTCGCCTGCGTGACGTCGCGCGTATCGAACTCGGCGGCCAGAACTACAGCATCAGTGCACAGTTCAACGGCAAGCCGGCTTCCGGTATGGCGATCAAGCTCGCGTCGGGCGCCAACGCCCTGGACACCGCCAAGGCCATCCGTGCCACCGTGGCGTCCCTGGAACCGTTCTTCCCGCCGGGCATGAAGGCGGTGGTGCCGTATGACACCACGCCTGTGGTGACCGAATCGATCTCCGGTGTGGTGCACACCTTGGTCGAAGCGATCGTGCTGGTGTTCCTGGTGATGTTCCTGTTCTTGCAGAACTTCCGCGCCACCATCATCACCACCATGACGGTGCCGGTGGTATTGCTGGGTACCTTCGGGATCCTGGCGGCGTTCGGCTTCACCATCAACACCCTGACCATGTTCGGCATGATCCTGGCCATCGGCTTGCTGGTGGACGATGCCATCGTGGTGGTGGAAAACGTCGAGCGGGTGATGGCCGAGGAACACTTGTCGCCTAAAGAAGCGACGGTCAAGTCCATGGGCCAGATCCAGGGCGCCCTGGTGGGTATTGCCTTGGTACTGTCGGCGGTACTGTTGCCGATGGCGTTCTTCGGCGGCTCCACCGGTGTGATCTACAAACAGTTCTCCATCACCATCGTTTCGGCCATGGCGTTGTCGGTACTGGTTGCCCTGATCTTCACCCCGGCCTTGTGCGCCACCATGCTCAAGCCGATCGACCCAGAGAAACACGGCCAACCCAAGCGGGGTTTCTTCGGCTGGTTCAACCGCACCTTCGACCGTGGCGTACTGAGCTACGAGCGCGGCGTCGGCAACATGATCAAGCACAAATTCCCAGCGTTTTTTGTGTACCTGGTCATCGTCCTCGGCATGATCTGGCTGTTCACACGCATTCCTAGCGCGTTCCTGCCGGAAGAAGACCAGGGTGTGATCTTTGCACAGGTCCAAACCCCGGTCGGTTCTTCGGCTGAACGTACGCAAAAAGTCGTCGACGACATGCGCGCTTTCTTGCTCAACGACAAGGAAGGCGAGCCAGGCGAAGGCAAGGCCGTGAAATCGGTGTTTACCGTAAACGGCTTCAACTTCGCTGGCCGCGGCCAGAGTTCGGGCTTGGCGTTCGTGATGCTCAAGCCATGGGATGAGCGTGACGCTTCCCAGTCGGTATTCGAAGTGGCTAAGCGTGCCCAGGGTTACTTCTTCGGGGCCTTCAAGGACGCTATGGTATTTGCCATCGTGCCGCCTTCGGTTCTGGAGTTGGGTAACGCCACTGGTTTCGACGTGTTCCTGCAAGACCAGGGCGGTGTCGGCCATGAAAAACTGATGGAAGCGCGTAACCAGTTCCTGGGGATGGCTGCACAAAGCAAGATCCTCGCAGGTGTACGTCCCAACGGCGTGAACGACGAGCCGCAGTACGAACTCACCGTCGACGACGAGAAGGCCAGCGCCCAGGGCATTACGCTGTCGAGCATCAACCAGACCCTGGCGATCGCCTTGGGTGGCAGCTACGTCAACGACTTCATCGACCGTGGTCGGGTGAAGAAGGTGTACGTGCAGGGTGAGGCCGCTAGCCGGATGTCACCGGAAGACCTGGACAAATGGTACGTGCGCAGCGACTCCGGGAAGATGGTGCCGATGTCGGCCATTTCCTCGGGCAAGTGGATCTACGGTTCGCCGAAGCTGTCGCGGTATAACGGTGTAGCGGCGATGGAAATCCTCGGTACCCCGGCACCGGGCTACAGTACCGGTGACGCCATGGCCGAAGTCGAGCGTATCGCCAAGCAATTGCCGGCAGGCGTGGGTTACGCCTGGACGGGCCTGTCGTACGAAGAACGTCTGTCCGGCTCCCAGGCACCTGCGCTGTACGCCCTGTCGCTGCTGGTGGTGTTCCTGTGCCTCGCGGCCCTGTACGAAAGCTGGTCGATCCCGATTGCGGTGGTACTCGTTGTGCCGCTGGGCGTGGTGGGTGCGTTGATCGCTACCAGCATGCGCGGGCTGTCCAACGACGTGTTCTTCCAGGTGGGTCTGTTGGTGACGGTGGGCTTGGCGGCGAAGAACGCCATCCTGATCGTGGAGTTCGCCAAAGAGCTCCACGAACAGGGCAAAGGCATTGTCGAGGCGGCCATCGAGGCGTCCCGCATGCGTCTGCGTCCGATCATCATGACCTCCATGGCATTCATCCTCGGCGTACTGCCGCTGGCGATCTCCTCGGGCGCTGGCTCAGGTAGCCAGCACGCCATCGGTACCGGTGTAATCGGCGGTATGATCACGGCCACTGTGCTGGCGATCTTCTGGGTGCCTTTGTTCTTCGCAACCGTATCCGCCGCTGGCGAACGTAAAAAGACTGACACAACTGAAACCCCTAAAGAGGCTGGCCAATGAGCAAGTCGCTACTTTCCCTAGCCGTCACGGCATTCGTGCTCAGTGGCTGCTCGCTGATACCTGACTATCAGCGCCCCGAAGCGCCGGTGGCCGCACAGTTCCCGCAGGGGCCGGCGTATTCGTCGGCCCAGGCGCCGAGCCAGGCCGCTGCCGAGCAGGGCTGGAAGCAGTTTTTCCATGACCCTGCCCTGCAACAGCTGATCCAGACCGCGCTGGTGAACAACCGCGACCTGCGTGTCGCGGCCCTGAACATCGACGCCTATGCCGCGCAGTACCAGATCCAGCGCGCCGACCTGTTCCCGGCCGTGTCGGCCACGGGCAGCGGCAGCCGTTCGCGTACGCCGGCCCGCCTGTCGCAGACCGGCGAATCGACCATCAGCAGCCAATACTCGGCCGGTCTCGGGATCAGCTCCTATGAGCTGGACCTGTTCGGTCGCGTACGCAGCCTGAGTGAAGAAGCCCTGCAAAAGTACTTCGCCACTGAAGAAGCGCGGCGCAGTACCCAGATCAGTCTGGTGGCCAGTGTGGCCAATGCCTACCTGACCTGGCAGGCCGACAAGGAACTGCTCAAGCTCACCCAGGACACCCTGGATGCCTACGAGCAGAGCTTCAAGCTCACCTCGCGCAGCAACGAAGTTGGCGTGGCCTCGGCCCTCGACCTGAGCCAGTCGCGCACCTCGGTGGAAAACGCCCGGGTTGCCCTGGCGCGTTATACCCGCCAGGTGGCCCAGGACGAAAACAGCCTGACCCTGCTGCTGGGTACCGGCCTGCCGGCGAATATCGCCAGCAAGCCGCTGTCGGATGACCTGCTCAGCGAAGTGCCGGCCGGCTTGCCGTCCGACCTGTTGCAACGTCGCCCCGATATCGTCCAGGCCGAGTACAACCTCAAGGCCGCCAACGCCAATATCGGCGCGGCCCGTGCTGCGTTCTTCCCGAGCATCACCCTGACTGCCAGTGCCGGCACCGCGAGCCCAAACCTGGGCGGCTTGTTCAAGGGCGGCTCGGGCACCTGGTCGTTCGCCCCGCAGATCAACATCCCGATCTTCAACGCCGGCAGCCTGCGCGCCAGCCTGGACTACTCGAAGATCCAGAAAGAGATCAACGTGGCGAACTACGAGAAGGCGATTCAGACCGGCTTCCAGGAAGTCTCCGACGGCCTCGCCGCACGTGAGACCTACAAGCAGCAACTGGATGCCCAGCGTGGCTTCGTCGCGGCCAACCAGGATTACTACCGCCTGGCCGAGCGTCGCTACCGCATTGGTGTCGACAGCAACCTGACGTTCCTCGATGCCCAGCGCCAACTGTTCAGTGCCCAGCAATCGCTGATCACCGACCGCCTGGCGCAGCTGACCAGCGAGGTCAACCTGTACAAGGCCCTCGGCGGCGGCTGGAATGAGCAGACCGCGAAGAATGAGCCGTTGAAAGAAGAAGCACCGGCGCTGAAGTTGTTCTGATAGCACCTACGTCAACAAAGCCCACCTCTTGGTGGGCTTTTTGTTTTCAGGGGTTGGCCAACTTGCGTTCGATCATCGCCCACAACCCGCTCTCCCCCACTTTCATCGCCCCCATACCGCCCCGCACCATGGCCGCCACCTGCATAAACCCAATAACAACAGGTCAAACACCATGAGCACTTTCCACCCGCGCCGGCTCTTGCTGGCAACCGCTGTCGCCAGTCTCGCCCTGCCCGTCGTCGCTGAAGAACACGGCTTTCTCGAAGACGCCAGCGCCAACCTCAACCTGCGCAACTTCTTCTTCAACCGCAACTACACCAACCCCACCAAGGCCCAGGGCGGCGCGCAGGAGTGGACGCAGAGTTTCATCCTCGACGCCAAGTCTGGCTTTACTCAGGGCACGGTGGGGTTTGGCGTGGATGTGCTGGGGTTGTATTCGTTGAAACTGGATGGCGGACGCGGCACCGGGGGCACCCAACTGTTGCCGTTAGACCGTGATGGCCGCCCGGCGGATGAATTCGGGCGTCTAGGGGTGGCGTTCAAGGCGCGTATTTCCAAGACGGAAGTGAAGGTCGGCGAGTGGATGCCGGTGCTGCCGATCCTGCGCTCGGACGACGGCCGCTCCCTCCCGCAAACCCTGCGTGGCGGGCAAATCACCTCGAAAGAAATCGATGGCCTGACCCTCTACGGCGGCCAGTTCCGCGCCAACAGCCCGCGCGACGACAGCAGCATGACTGACATGTCCATGTTCGGTAAAACCGCTTTCACCTCGGACCGTTTCAACTTTCAGGGCGGCGAATACGCGTTCAACGACAAACGCACCCAGATCGGCCTGTGGAACGCGCAGCTCAAGGACATCTACAGCCAGCAGTTCGTCAACCTGATCCACAGCCAGCCTATCGGTGACTGGACCCTGGGCGCCAACCTGGGTTTCTTCTACGGCAAGGACGACGGCAGCGCCCGCGCCGGCGACCTGGACAACAAGACCTGGTCCGGCCTGTTCTCCGCCAAGTACGGCGGCAACACCTTCTATGTGGGCCTGCAAAAACTCACCGGCAACAGCGCGTGGATGCGCGTCAACGGCACCAGCGGCGGCACCCTGGCCAACGACAGCTACAACGCCAGCTACGACAACGCCCAGGAAAAATCCTGGCAAGTACGTCACGACTACAACTTCGCCGCCCTCGGCGTGCCCGGCCTGACCCTGATGAACCGCTATATCAGTGGCAGTAACGTGCACACCGGCACCATCACCGACGGCAAGGAATGGGGTCGCGAAACCGAAGTGGGCTATACCGTGCAAAGCGGTGTGGCCAAAAACCTCAATGTGCGCCTGCGTAACTCCAGCATGCGCCGCGACTACAGCAACAATGAGTTCGACGAAAACCGGTTGATCGTCAGTTACCCGATAAGCCTGCTGTAAACCATCATTGACCTTGCTGTATGGTGCGCGCCTGCCGCTGCTGAGCTGAATCAGCAGCGGCTTTCATTCGAGCCCGCGCACACCATGAAATCCTTCGCTTATGCGTCCGCCCTGCTAGCCCTGGCCCTGAGCCTCAGCGGCTGCATCGGCGCGCCCATTGCCCTCACGCCGCAAACCGAGCAACGCCTGCAAGCCCAGGCACCGATCCGCTTCCTGCTGACCTTCGATGACGGCCCGAGCGCGTCGGGCTACAACAACCCGAGCCGGTCGGTGATCGACGACCTGGCGCAGAACCCGGTGCTGCCGGGGATCAAGGCGGTGTTCTTCTTGCAGACCGAAGCAGCCCGTTCCGGCGGCAGCGCAAGGGGCCGCAAGACCATGCAGCGCGAGTATGCGGCCGGTCACATCCTGGCCTTCCACACGGCCACGGGGTTTCACACCAACCACCGCTGGCTGAGCGATGCCGAACTGGAAAGCACCCTCAGCCAAGGCGCCGCCGATATTGCAGCGATCACAGGCGCGCCGCCGGTGCTGGTGCGCCCGCCGTTCTGGAATTACGACCGACGCACCTTCGCCGCCTACCAGCGCCATGGCATGCACGTATTGCTGACGGACCTGAGCGCCAATGACGGCAAGATCTGGGGCTTCAACGGCAGCCCGCGCCGCCGAGCCAATTTATACCGGCAACTGTCGGTGGTGCGCGAGCGCATTGCGTTGGGTGAGTTGCCGACGGTGGACGGGGTGATACCGGTGGTGGTGACCTTCCACGACATCAACCGCTACACCGCGCGGCATATGCAGGAGTACTTGCAGATCCTGCTGGACAGCGCCCGGATCAACGGCATGAAGACTGCCGCCGAGCCCTTCTACACCGACACCGCCCAGCTACAGCGCGCGGCGCTGGCGCGTACGGTCAAGGAGGTGAGTGAAGAGGTGCATCTGCCAGGCGTTTGGAATTGGGTGTGGGACGCCGACTCCCACTGACCCCTATTCCCGCGACTCAACCCCCAACTCATCCCACACCGACTCCGCCAAGTGGAACGTCGCATTCGCCGCCGGGATCCCACAGTAGATCGCGCTCTGCATCAGCACTTCCTTGATCTCGGCACGGGTCACGCCATTGCTGGCGGCGGCGCGCAGGTGCAGCTTGAGTTCTTCGCTGCGGTTCATGCCGATCAGCATGGCAATGGTGATCAGGCTGCGGGTGTGTCGGGGCAAGCCGGGACGGGTCCAGATGTCACCCCAGGCGTGCCGGGTGATCATTTCCTGGAATTCACTGTTGAATTCGGTCAGGGCATTGAGGCTGCGATCGACATGGGCATCGCCCAGCACTTCACGGCGCACTTGCAGGCCTTCGGCATAACGTTGTTTCTCGTCCACGACAAATTCTCCGTATTCAAATCGATTACTTGTGGTGAGCGGGCTTGTCCCGCGCGGGGCTGCGGAGCAGCCCTAAAACCTGACAACTCCACGCTCATCTGAAAAAGTGCGTCGCCTTCATTGGGGACGCTTCACGCCCCAGCGCGGGGCAAGCCCGCTCACCACAACAAGCTCCCTCGCCGCAGGTTTAATGCACCAGCAGAAACTCCAGCACGCGGTCGCTGAACGCCGCACCGGCCTGCACATTGGACAGGTGCGCCGCATAGAACTCGGCGTACTCGGCACCCTGCACATGGTTTTGGATAAAGTGACCGCCGGCCGGCGGTGTGACGGCATCTTCAGTGCCGGCAATGACCAGGGTCGGGACTTTGATTGAAGCCAGTTGCTCACGGAAATCCGCATCACGCACCGCCGCACAGTTGGCGGCATAACCTTCGGGTGAAGTGACCGCCAGCATGTCGGTAATCTGCTTGGCCTGGTGCGGGTTGGCCGCCGCAAAGTCTGCGGTGAACCAGCGTGCAATCGATGCATCGCGCAGCGCCACCATCGCCGCCGCCCCATCACGCAGCACCATTTCAATGCGCGGGTTCCACACCTCGGGCGCGCCGATCTTGGCGGCGGTGTTGCACACCACCAGGCGCTGCAGACGCTGGCCAGCATGGATGCCCAGCCATTGGCCGATCAAGCCGCCCATGGACAGCCCACAGAAATGCGCGCGTTGGATATCCAGAGCATCCAGCAGCGCGATCACATCCTGACCGAGTTGCTCGATGCTGTAGGGGCCTGGAGTCACCAGGGACTTGCCATGGCCACGGGTATCGAAACGCAGCACGCGAAAATGTTGGGTGAAGACCGGGATCTGGATGTCCCACATGTGCAGGTCGGTGCCCAACGAGTTGGAGAGCACCAGCACGGGCGCACCCTCAGGCCCGTCCAATTGGTAATGCAGTTCGCCCTCGGCGAGTTGTACAAATGCCACGATGGTCTCCTCAAGCAAAGTGTTCGGCTACGGCGCGGGTGACCCAGGTGTGGGCCTGGCCCAGGTAGTGGGCGGGATCAAGCAAACGGTCCAATTCAGTTGCAGACAACTCGGCGGTGACCTGTGGCTCATCCGCCAGTACCGCCCGCAGGTGACGCCCCTCTGCAACGGCACGCTTGCAGCATTGCTCCAGCAGATGGTGCGCGGTTTCGCGGCCCAGGCGCTGGGCAAGCACGATGCTGACGGCTTCGGCCAATACCAGGCCTTGGGTCAGGTCGAGGTTTTGTGCCATGCGCTGCGGGTCGACTTCCAAGCCTTCGCTCACCAGCAACGCCTGTTGCAACGCCCCGGACACCAAGCGGCAGATTTCCGGCAGGGTTTCCCATTCGGCATGCCACAGGCCCAGGCTGCGTTCGTGCTCCTGGGGCATGGCGCTGAACATCGTCGAGACCAGGCCCGGCACGCGGGTAGCGGCGCTGATCAGCACCGCCGCGCCCACCGGGTTGCGCTTGTGCGGCATGGTGGACGAACCACCCTTGCCTGGTGCGGACGGCTCGAACACCTCGGCCGCCTCGGTCTGCATCAACAAGCTGATATCACGGCCCAGCTTGCCCAGGCTGCCGGCGATCAGGCCGAGCATGCTGGCGAACTCCACCAAGCGATCCCGTTGGGTATGCCAGGGTTGTTCGGGCAAGGTCAGTTGCAACTCAGCCGCCAGCGCTTCGGCCACCGGCATGGCCTGTTCGCCAAGCGCTGCCATGGTTCCGGATGCACCACCGAATTGCAGTACCAGCAAACGCGGTTTCAACTGCGCCAGACGCTGGCGATTACGGGTGACAGCGCCCAGCCAACCGGCGATTTTCATTCCCAGGGTGACCGGCGTCGCATGCTGCAACCAGGTACGCCCGGCCAATGGCACGCCGGCATAGCGCTGGGCCTGGGCGGCAAGAATGTCGCCCAGACGCACCAAATCCGCCTCGATCAACCCCACCGCCCGCTGCAGTTGCAGCACCAGGCCGGTGTCCATCACATCCTGGCTGGTCGCGCCCAGATGCACGTAGCGCTCGGCCCCGGCATCTTCACTGGCAATCAACTTGCCCAGCGCCTTCACCAGCGGAATCGCCGAATTCCCCGCCGTGGCAATCGCCACGCCGAGGGCATCCACGTCGTACAACGACGCCAGGCAGGCCTGGGCAATCGGTGCGACGGCGGCCTGGGGAATCAAGCCGACCTGGGCCTGGGCCCGGGCCAAGCCCGCTTCAAAATCCAGCATGCCCTGCAAGCGTCCCTGATCGCAGAACACCTCGGCCATGCTGCCCGCCGTGAAGTAAGCGTCGAACAGTTGATTGCTCGTGCGCAGCGTCATAACGCGTCCCTTATAGATCGTGGTGCAAGTACTCTGCCTGTTTCGGCAGGCGCAAGCTGAACAGGAAGGCCACCGCCATCATGCCGGTGACGTACCAGTAGAAGGTGTTTTCCATGCCCATGGATTTGAGGCCCAGGGCCACGTATTCCGCCGAACCACCGAAGATCGCGTTGGCCACTGCATAGGCCAGGCCGACACCCAGGGCACGCACGTGAGGCGGGAACATTTCCGCCTTCACCAGGCCACTGATCGAGGTGTAGAAGCTGACAATGGCCAAGGCCAGGGAAATCAGCACAAAGGCCAGGAACGGGTTGGTCACGGTTTTCAGGGTCAGCAGGATCGGCACGGTGCACAGCGTGCCAAGGGCGCCGAACCAAAGCATAGAGTTACGACGGCCGATCTTGTCCGAGAGCATGCCGAACAGCGGCTGCATGCACATGTACACGAACAGCGCGCCGGTCATGATGTAGCTGGCAGTCTTGGCGTGCATCCCGGCCGTGTTCACCAGGTATTTCTGCATGTAAGTGGTAAAGGTGTAGAAAATCAGCGAGCCGCCGGCGGTGTAGCCGAGCACGGTGATAAACGCCGCCTTATGGTTGCGGAACAACGCGGCCACGCTACCGGCGTCCTTGTCCTGGCGCATTTCCTTGCTGGTGGTTTCCTTGAGGGTGCGACGCAGCAACAGGGAGATCACCGCCGCAATGGCGCCGATCACGAACGGAATCCGCCAGCCCCAGGCGCGCAATTCTTCTTCGGTGAGGATCTGTTGCAGGATCACCACCACCAGCACCGCCAGCAGTTGCCCGCCGATCAGCGTCACGTACTGGAACGACGCGAAGAAACCGCGCTGGCCCTTGAGCGCGACTTCACTCATGTAGGTCGCGGTGGTGCCGTATTCGCCACCCACCGACAAGCCCTGGAACAGGCGCGCCACCAACAGCAACGCCGGGGCCCAGGCGCCGATGTCTTTGTAGGTGGGCAGGAAGGCGATGACCAGGGAACCGGCGCACATCATCAGCACCGAGATCATCATCGAATTCTTGCGCCCGTGCTTGTCGGCGACCCGGCCAAACAGCCAGCCGCCGATAGGGCGCATCAGGAAGCCCGCGGCGAACACACCGGCGGTGTTGAGCAGTTGGACCGTAGGGTCGTCCGACGGGAAGAACGCCGGGGCAAAGTAAATGGCGCAGAAGGCATAGACGTAGAAGTCGAACCATTCGACGAGGTTGCCGGAGGACGCCCCGACGATCGCAAAAATCCGTTTGCTGCGTTCTTCTCCGGTGTAGTGACTCGTTGTTGTTGTCATGTTTTTTCACTCAGTGGGAACGTGTGTAGCCTAGACATACTTTGCAACAACCATGTTCCGCAAGAAAACTTTTGGGTAGGTGGTGCCTGAACCGGCCTCATCGGGGGCAAGTCCCCTCCCACATTTGATAGGCGGTGCGGTCAACATGTGGGAGGGGGCTTGCCCCCGATGGGGCCCTAAAAAACCACTCAATAATCGAAGAACACCGTTTCCTTATCTGTCCCCTGCAAAATCACATTCCACTGATACACCCCCGCCGCATCCTGTTGGGCGATCAAGGTGCCACGACGCTCCGAGGGCACACACGCCAGCAACGGATCATCCCCATTCAACGCCTCGCCCTCGAAATAGATCCGCGTGAGCAAGTGCTTCACCAACCCACGGGCAAACACCAGCACCACCAAATGCGGTGCTTGGGTCGTGCCTTTCAGGCCAGGAACCGCACCCGGCTTGATGGTGGTAAAGCGAAACCGCCCTTCGGCATCCACCGGCACCCGGCCGAAACCTTCGAAGTTCGGGTCGACGGCTTTGTCCTGCTCATCTTCCGGATGGTCATATTTGCCGGCGGCATTGGCCTGCCAGACTTCGAGCATGGCGTCGTTGACGACATCGCCATTGCCGTCCACCACCTGCCCGCTGATCGCCACACGCTCGCCAAGGGTGGCGGCCACGGTGAGGTCTTCGCGGTTCAGCCAGGTCAGGCCGATGTGGTAATACGGCCCGACGGTGTGGGACGTGGTCGCGTTGAGTGTCATCTCATTTCTCCATCGGCGTGGCGTCGCGGCCGCGCAGGACGATGTCCCAGCGGTAGCCGAGGGCATAGGAAGGAATGGTTTTTTCCAGGTCGAAGCTGGCGATCAAACGTCGCTTGGCCGAAGTGTCCGGCACGCAGTTGTAGATCGGGTCGTATTCCAGCAGCGGGTCGCCGGGGAAGTACATCTGCGTGACCAGCCGCGTCAGCACGCTCGGGCCGAACAGCGAAAAGTGGATATGCGCCGGGCGCCACGCGTTGTGGTGGTTGCCCCACGGATAGGCACCGGGCTTGATGGTCTGGAACTGGTACCAGCCATCGGCGTCGGTGACGGTGCGGCCGGTACCGGTGAAGTTCGGGTCCAGTGGCGCATCGTGCAGGTCGCGCTTGTGGTTGTAGCGACCGGCGGCGTTGGCCTGCCAGATTTCCACCAGAATGCCCGGCACCGGCAGGCCGTTTTCGTCGAGCACGCGACCATGAATGATGATGCGTTCGCCCTGGGGCTCGCCTTCATGCTGGGCCGTGAGGTCATTGTCCTTCTCGTTGACATGCTCGGCGCCGATGGTCGGACCGGTGATTTCCGACAAGGAGTGGGGCAGGAACACCAACGGCTGGGACGGCGAACGCAGGTTCGTCGACTGGTAGGCCGGGTGCAGGTAATCAGGTTGAGTGCCCGCTTGCGGGCGCCGGTATCCAGGCTTGTCACTCATGGTGCAGTCCTCTCTTATTAGATGCGTTCAATCGCCAGGGCCAAGCCTTGGCCGACGCCCACGCACATGGTCGCCAGGCCTTTGCTGCCGCCGGTTTTTTCGAGTTGGTGCAGGGCCGTCAGCACCAGCCGCGCGCCGCTCATGCCCAGCGGGTGGCCGAGGGCGATGGCGC
The DNA here is from genome assembly GCF_003970195.1 of Pseudomonas sp. C 49-2. NCBI lineage: Bacteria > Pseudomonadati > Pseudomonadota > Gammaproteobacteria > Pseudomonadales > Pseudomonadaceae > Pseudomonas > Pseudomonas sp. C 49-2. Next base: position 295,466 of record NZ_RXYG01000003.1, on the reverse strand, counting down.
CGCCGTTCGGGTTGACCTGCGGCGCGTCGTCGGCAATGCCCAGTTCACGCAGTACGGCCAGGCCTTGGCTGGCGAAGGCCTCGTTGAGTTCGATCACATCGAAATCGGTCACGGCCAGGCCAAGACGCTCGACCAGCTTGCGCACGGCCGGCACCGGGCCAATGCCCATCACACGCGGCGCGACACCAGCGCTGGCCATGCCCAACACGCGGGCGCGGGCGGTCAGGCCATGTTTCTTGACCGCTTCGGCGGAGGCCAGGATCAGCGCCGCCGCACCGTCGTTCACGCCCGAGGCGTTGCCAGCGGTGACGGTTTTGTCCGGGCCGTTGACCGGCTTGAGCTTGGCCAGGGCTTCCAGGGTGGTGTCGCGTGGATGCTCGTCGTGCTCCACCACAGTTTCGCCTTTTTTATGCGCAACCCGCACCGGCACGATCTCTTCGGCGAAAAAGCCGGCGGCCTTGGCCGCAGCGGTACGTTGCTGGCTGCGCAGGGCAAAAGCGTCTTGGTCGGCGCGGGACACCTTGTAGTCGTCGGCCACATTGTCGGCCGTCTGCGGCATTGCATCCACGCCGTACTGGGCCTTCATCAACGGGTTGATAAAGCGCCAGCCGATGGTGGTGTCTTCCAGCTTCATGTTGCGCGAGAACGCCGCGTCCGCCTTGCCCATCACGAACGGCGCGCGGGACATCGACTCGACGCCACCGGCAATCGCCAGCTCCATTTCACCGCTGGCAATCGCGCGGAAGGCGGTGCCGATCGCGTCCATGCCCGAGGCGCACAAACGGTTGAGGGTCACACCCGGAATGCTCTCCGGCAGGCCCGCCAGCAACAGCGCCATGCGCGCCACGTTGCGGTTGTCTTCACCGGCCTGGTTGGCGCAGCCGAGGAACACTTCATCGACGGCAGTCCAATCCACCGAAGGGTTGCGCTCGATCAACGCCTTGATCGGCAGCGCTGCCAGGTCATCGGCACGCACGGTGGACAAGCCACCGCCGAAACGGCCGATGGGGGTACGGATGGCATCACAGATAAATACATCGCGCATCAGGCTTCTCCAGGCGCTTGGCCATGGGCGGCCGCGGTACGTGCTTCAAGGTCACGCAGGGCGGTCAGCTCCACATCAGTCGGTTCGGCGGTGGTGTCGACCTGGTCGGCAAAACGGATCGCCCAACCGGTGGCGGCCACCACTTGCTCACGGGTCACCCCAGGGTGCAGCGCAGTGACCACAAATTCATGGGTGCCCTCTTCCGGCTCCATGATGCACAGGTCAGTAATAATCCCTACAGGACCGGCGCCCGGCAGGCCCAGGCGTTTACGCGAGTCACCTCCTTCGCCATGGCCGACCGAGGTGATGAAGTCGAGCTTGTCGACAAACGAACGCGCCGACTGTTTAAGGATGATCAGCACGCTCTTGGCCGAACCAGCAATTTCCGGCGCGCCACCGGCACCCGGCAGGCGCACTTTAGGCTGGTGATAGTCACCGACCACGGTGGTGTTGATGTTGCCGAAACGGTCGACCTGGGCTGCGCCGAGAAAGCCCACATCGATGCGTCCGCCTTGCAGCCAATAGCGAAAGATCTCACCGGTCGGTACGACGGTGTCGGCGGTTTCCGCCAGTTCGCCATCACCGATGGACAGCGGCAGTACCGACGGTTTGGCGCCAATCGGACCGGACTCGTAGATCAGCACCACATCCGGCGACGAGGTCAGGCGCGCCAGGTTGGCCGCCTTCGACGGCAGGCCGATGCCGACGAAGCACACGGAGCCATTCTTGAGGCGGCGCGCGGCGGCGACGGTCATCATTTCATTGGTCGAGTAAGCCATTACTTGGCCTCCTGCGCGGTGGCCAGTCTGGCCTGGAATTCGGTGAAATCGGCGGTGCCGTGGATGTATTCATCGATCCAGGCAGTAAAGGTCCCACGGTCGCGGGCGATCGGGTCCCACGCCTGGTAGAAGCGGTTATCACGCTCGTTGTAGCCGTGGGCGTAGGACGGGTGCGCGCCACCCGGCACATGACACACCGCCGTCAGCGCCCAGGTCGGCAGTACGCAACTGTTCATCGGCGCATTCAGGTCATCGACGATTTCTTCGACGGTGACGATGCAACGCTTGGCCGCCAGAGCCGCCTCTTTCTGCACACCGAGGATGCCCCACAACAACACGTTGCCCTTGCGATCAGCCTTTTGCGCATGGATCACGGTGACGTCCGGACGCACCGACGGCACCGCCGCCAACACTTCGCCAGTGAATGGGCAGGTCACGGTCTTGATCAGCGGGTTGACCTTAGGCAAGTCGGAACCAGCGTAGGCACGCAATACTGCGAACGGCAGGCCCGAGGCACCGGCGACGTAGGCATTGGCCAGGTCGGCGTGGCTGTGTTCTTCGATTTCCAGCGGTTGCGGCCATTGCTTCTCGACCGCGTCGCGCAGGCGATGCAAGGAGCCCACACCCGGGTTGCCGCCCCAGGAGAAAATCAGCTTGCGGGCGCAACCGGCACCGATCAACTGGTCGTAGATCAGGTCAGGTGTCATGCGCACCAGCGTCAGGTCTTTCTTGCCCTGACGAATGATTTCATGACCCGCTGCCGTAGGGATCAGATGGGTGAAGCCTTCCAGCGCGACGGTGTCGCCGTCGTTCACAAATTGCTTCACCGCGTCACGCAGCGCGAGGATTTCAGCCATGGGGTTCGGGCTCCCGGTATGGATCGAAAAAGGCGCTGAGGTGGCGCCGAAGTGCTTGAAGATTAAGCCGGGGAAATGGGCCAAACAATCCGATAATCGACTCAGCGTTCGATTATCGAACGAATTGTTGCCTGGCTAATAATCTGGAGGAATGCGGTCAATGTGGGAGCTGGCTTGCCTGCGATGGCATCGCCGCAGTGTCACTTGCATACCGAGTCGCCTGCATCGCAGGCAAGCCAGCTCCCACCGGAAAAGCGGCCATGATCAGGTAGCATCGGCGTGGCTGACCATTCCTTTGATAACGACAGCGGCCGTGGCCAATGCGGCAGGAATCACCAGGGCGGTGAGCACTTGTTCGAAGTTCCAGCCCAGGCCCAGCAAGGTCGCGCCCATCCAGGCACCGAGGATCGCACCGAAGCGGCCAATACCGAGCATCCACGACACGCCAGTGGCGCGACCTTGGGTCGGGTAGAAACGTGCGGCCAGAGACGGCATTGCCGACTGCGCACCGTTGACGCACATCCCGGCAACCAGCACCAGGGTTGCCAGCAGCGTGATATTGCCCAGGCTCTGCCCTACCGCGTAGGCAAACACCCCGGCCAGCAGGTAGAAGATGCCGATGACCTTGTGCGGATTGAACCGGTCCATCGCCCAGCCCACGCCCACCGCGCTCAACACACCACCAAACTGGAACAACGCACCGATAAACGCGGCCTGTTCCAGGCTGGCGCCGCTGTCACGCATCAGGGTCGGCAACCAACTGGTGAGCAGGTAGACGATCACCAGGCCCATGAAGTAGGTGAGCCAGAGCAGCAACGTGCCGGCGCTGTAGGTGCCGGAGAAGATCACCGCAAACACGTTGCGCGCCTTGACGGTTTTTTGCTCGGGCACGCTGAAATGGGTGGCTTGGGCGACGATGCTGGGTTCGATGGGCGAGAGGGTTTTGCGCACCTTGTCGGTGCCCCGGTTACGCACCACCAGGTAGCGTGCCGACTCCGGCAGCCACAGCATCAGCACCACTACCAGAATCAATGGCAGGATGCCGCCGATCAGCAACAAGGCATGCCAGCCGAACGCCGGGATCAACTTGGCCGAGATAAACCCGCCACCCGCCATGCCCAGGTTGAAGCCGCAAAACATGCTGGTCACCAGCAATGACTTGTGGCGTTCCGGTGTGTATTCGGACAGCAGCGTCGTGGCGTTCGGCATGCCGGCGCCCAGGCCCAATCCCGTGAGAAAACGCAGCACCAGCAATTGATCGACGTTGCTGCTGTAGGCGGACGCCAGGCTGAACGCGCCAAACACCAGCACTGCGCCCACCAGCACCACTTTACGGCCGAAGCGGTCGGCCAACGGGCCGGAACCCAAGGCGCCAAACACCATGCCGATCAACGCAGCGCTCATCACCGGGCCGAGGCTGGCGCGGTCGATGCCCCAGTCCTGGGACAGCGCCGGTGCGATGAAACCCATGGCGGCAGTGTCGAGGCCATCGAGGAAAACGATCAGGAAGCACAGGATCACCACGCGCCACTGATAACGTGACAGTGGCTGGGCGTTAATGAAGGACTGGACGTCCAACGTGGAACCGACAGAAGGCTGATTCATTGTTTTTATTTCCACACCGATGGCGGGCTGACGACCTGGGGTCGTCGTTATTATTGGGGCGCTTCAACAGCGCTGCCGCACAGTAATAAGTCGCAGGAAAGACCGTCAATTGAGCAAACCGGGATCTGTGCGGTGACCGAACAGCTTAAGCGAACAGCTGCGCGCTCAACTCACGGCTGGCGCTGAGCATGCTCGGCAGGAAGCGCTGTTCCAACTCACTGCGGCTGACGCGTCCGGCGTGGGTGCTGACGTTCAGCGCGGCCAGCACCTGGCCCGAGGCGTCATACACCGGCACCGCGATGGAACGCAGGCCTTGCTCCAACTCTTGGTCGACGATGCACCAGCCTTGCTGACGCACTTGTTGCAGGCATTCGAACAGCGCTGCGGGGGTGGTCAAGGTGCGGCTGGTCTTGGTTTGCAGGTCGGCGTGGTCGAGGTAATCCTGCAGCGAGGCGTCGTCCAGCGCTGCAAGCAGGATGCGGCCCATGGAGGTGCAATAGGCTGGCAGGCGGCCGCCCACCGACAGGTCCACGGAAATCAGGCGTTGGGTGGTGGCCGAGCGGGCGATGTAGAGGATGTCGTCGCCTTCAAGGGTGGCCATGTTGCAGGCTTCGTGGAGCTGCTCGCTCATGCGGTCCAGGTAGGGCTGGGCCGACACGGCCAACGGTGTGGACGACAAATAGGCATGACCCAGGGTCAGCACCTTGGGCAGCAACGAGTAGGTACGCCCGTCAGTAGTGGCGTAGCCGAGTTTGATCAAAGTGTGCAGACAACGGCGCACGGCGGCGCGAGGGATTTCCGTGCGGTGACTGATCTGGGCGATGGTGAGGTGACGCTTGCGCTCCTGGAACGCCTGCACCACGGCCAGGCCGCGAGCCAGGGAAGTCATGAAGTCCGGATCACCGGTAAACGCCTGGATACGCTTGGCCGGAGAGGCAACGATCGGCGGCGCCACTGACGCGAAAGAGTTGCGCAATTGATCGTTCATGTCGGGGATCCTTTCTCTTATTGTCGACCGCAGGGGAGGTTCGGCTGCTATTACAAGCCGCGTCAGCCGGGATGCACAAGGCAGCGCCGAGAACATTGTGCGATTATCGGACGATCATTCGATTATCGCAATTTGCCGGTGAGCCCCGTAAGCCTGGCCGTAGGATTGATTGAAATTAAGCGGTCCTTATTAGTCTGCAAAGTTGGGCGGATTTTATGACGTCAGAATTCACGCAATTACCGGCACGCCCGTGTAACAAAACCCTCACACAAAGTTGACGGTTTTTAACTTTAAGCTGATAGTGTTATTCAAAGGCGCCGCTATAATGCAGGCTATGTGCAGGCTCGCCTGGTTTGTTTATCTGGAAAGGACCGCCAGATAAGATGCACCCACTGTGCAGGGTCGATCGCGATTACCTGCCTCGAATGCACCACTAACAAGTGACCGCCCGCTCCCATTCCAAACTTGAACGTCTCTACGCTCCAACTTGGAACACGCCGAGCACGCATTCCGGCAAAACGCTGCAACGAATTTACACTCAACTCAATTAGGTAACGATGTGACGAAAGATGAACTGCGCGCGGAACTTGAGCGCCAGGAGCAACGTTACAAGGACGTTTACGGCGGAGAAGTCACCACTTACGCCGCCCAACCTGAACCTGAACGCAAACCATGGCGCAAGCGAGCCAGCCTGCTCGACCAGGCATTTGCCCAGGAAATCCAAAAGATTGAACAAGAGCTGAAAACCGAAGAGCCATAAGCGATCCGGTTCGAGCCTCAAGGTTTTGCCTCGGCTGCTGGCATATAGCTAGCAGCCGGCAACCTTGAATCCCACCACCACGGTAAAATTTCATACAAATGTTTCAGGCGTGACGTTTTTGTGACAAAACCCCGCCCTGTGGCCCCTCTGCTTTATAAATCAAAGACTTGCCAAAGCCCCGAAAACCCTGGGATGCACGCCCTTCCCCGTGTTTTTTTCGGTGAAGATTGTTACCGATGAGCAGCTAGTGCATCGATTACTGAGGTTTTCTGGCATAATCGCGCCCCCTTACGACCGGGTCAGAAAACCTTCATGATCGATTTATTCAGCGGACTGGATGCTTGGGTTCTCGTGAGCCTGTTGCTCGCCCTGGCCTTTGTCCTCGCCTTCGAGTTCATCAATGGCTTTCATGACACCGCTAACGCGGTGGCCACAGTCATCTATACCAAAGCCATGCCGCCGCACCTGGCCGTGTTCTTCTCCGGGGTGTTCAATTTCCTCGGCGTGTTGCTCGGTGGTGTCGGTGTCGCCTACGCCATCGTGCACTTGCTGCCGGTGGAGTTGCTGATCAATGTGAACACCGGCCACGGCTTGGCAATGGTCTTCTCTTTATTGGCGGCGGCGATCACCTGGAACCTGGGCACCTGGTACTTCGGTATCCCGGCTTCCAGCTCCCACACCCTGATCGGCTCGATCCTCGGTGTCGGCCTGGCCAATGCCTTGATCAACGACATCCCCCTGGCTGACGGCGTGAACTGGCAGAAGGCGATCGATATCGGCGCCTCCCTGGTGTTCTCACCAATGGCCGGCTTCCTGGTCGCAGCCCTGGTGCTGATCGGCCTGAAGTGGTGGCGCCCGCTGTCGAAGATGCACAAGACCCCGGACCAGCGCCGCAAGCTCGACGACAAGAAACACCCGCCGTTCTGGAACCGCCTGGTGCTGGTGATTTCCGCCATGGCCGTGAGTTTCGTGCACGGCTCCAACGACGGCCAGAAAGGCATCGGCCTGATCATGCTCGTGCTGATCGGTATCGTGCCGGCGCAGTTCGTCCTTGACCTGGGCAGTACCACTTACCAGATCGAACGTACCCGCGATGCGACCGTGCATTTGAGCCAGTTCTACCAGCGCAACAACGCCACGCTCGGCGAGTTCCTGGCCCTGGGCAAAAGCGTGAAGAACGATCTGCCAGGCAAGTTCCAGTGCAACCCACAGCAGACCGAGCCGACCATCAACGCGCTGGTCGACACCTTGAAAGGCGTGTCCGACTATCATTCGCTGACTTCTGACCAGCGTATTGAAGTGCGTCGCTATTTGCTCTGCCTGGATGACACCGCAAAGAAAGTCGGCAAGCTGCCAGGCCTGGATGCGCGTGAGAAGTCCGACCTCGACAAGCTGCGCAAAGACCTGACCGCCACCACGGAGTACGCCCCGTTCTGGGTGATCCTCGCCGTTGCACTGGCCTTGGGCCTGGGCACCATGGTGGGCTGGAAGCGTGTGGTACTGACCATCGGCGAGAAGATCGGCAAGCAAGGCATGACCTATGCCCAGGGCATGTCGGCACAGATCACCACCGCGACCATGATTGGCTTTGCCAACATCTTCGCGCTGCCGGTGTCGACCACCCACGTGCTGTCTTCCGGCGTGGCCGGCACCATGGTCGCGAACAAAAGCGGCCTTCAAGGCGGCACCGTGAAAACCATCCTGATGGCCTGGGTGCTGACCCTGCCGGCGACGGTAGGCTTGTCGGCCGGGTTGTTCTGGTTGGCGTCGAAGGCGCTGGGTAGTTGATAACCCTGCCGCAATAAAAAAGGTGCGATCCGCGAGGGTCGCACCTTTTTTTATATTCGTATTTCTGTAGAAACCGACTCAAATAGCAGGCAAAAAAAAGGGCGACCGAAGTCGCCCAAAATGCCTTGCGTGCTCATGTAACCTGGAAAAACCTAGGGTTTTTTACGCTTGTTCGCGTCTTTCCAGATAAAAATTCCAAACCCTACAAAAAACAGCACCATGAGGCTTACAGTCAGCACTCCGGCAAACACCACATTATCGATAAACATGACCGGCCTCCTGTGCTTGCCCTGTTGCGATAGGGCTAAGTTAATGGAGAAGGCGAATTGGAAAATTGACGGGGATCAATGTCGCCCGCGACGGGGCGTAAAGAAGGGCAATAACTGACCTGCATCAAGGGATGCAGGTTGTTTCAACGCTTTTTCGGTTTGTTCTTCGGCTTTTTCTTCACTTTGCCGAGTGGCATCGCTTGTTCAAATGCCTGGCGCACTTCATTCAGGCGCTTGTCATTGAGGTCATGCACACGCTTGGCGCGTTCGGCATTCAGGTCGATCAGCTTGTCGTCTTCACTCATGGCTTGGCTTACGTTGTGGAAGGGAATGGCTCAATAATGCGGCCTCCCCCGCTCAACGGCAAATCAGCGGGCGACAAAAGGCAGGGCATCGCCCAAAATCGAGGCCTTTCCCCGAACCCGGAGACGCTCTCAGGTGGCACTGCACAAGGACCTTCCACCATTGCTGGCACTGCGTGCCTTCGAAGCCGTGGCGCGGCATTTGAGTTTTATCAAGGCTGCCGGCGAGTTGTCGGTAACCCAGAGCGCTCTCAGTCATCAGGTGCAGAAACTTGAGCAGCATCTAGGCAAACCGCTGTTCATCCGACGCACCCGCGCGATCGATCTGACCACCGAAGGCCAACAGTACTACGACGAAATCCGCCCTGCCCTCGTTGCCATCGCCGCCGCCACGCGTGCCCAGCGGGTTGCCCCCAGCTCCACCGTATTGCGCGTCGGTTTACTGGCATCTTTCGCCACGCTGTGGCTGGCGCCGCGTTTGGCGGATTTTCTCAACCGTTACCCGCATATCCAGGTGGAGTTGTTGCCGGCGATTCAGTTGGCAGATGTCGCGGGCGCCGAGGTCGACCTGGCCATCCGCTACGGCAAGGGTGATTGGCCCGATGTCCAGGCCACGCGACTCATGCCCGAGGTTATCTCCCCGGTGTGCAGCCCGTCATTCAAGGCACGCCAGGACAGTCCGTTGCTGATGGCCACTTCGCACCGCCCTTTTGAATGGACCGACTGGTCTGCGCACTACCAGGTCGACCTCACCCACCATCCCCGCGTAATGCTGCACGACTACAACATCGTGGTCGAAGCCGCCGTCGCCGGACAAGGCATCGCCATGGGCCGCCATCGCCTGATCGAGCGTCGATTACAGGACGGCAGCCTGGTGGAAGCTTTCGACTGGCCGCCCTATCACAGCGACATCGGCTACTGGCTCATCGCGCCCGAAGGCCCCGCCACTGAAGCCACCGCGTGTTTCAGCCAGTGGCTGAAGGAAGCCTGCGCCGACGCGTGAGCTATTTCGATACATCGCGTGAGATCTATCCGTTTGTCGCCCCTCGATGCAGCCAACATGCTGAAACCTCCTGAACCCAGAGGATTCATCATGAGCGACTCCATCCGCGAACGCGTGCAAGCCCTTGGCCTCACGCTGCCTACCCCCAGCCAGCCAATTGCCAACTACATCAACCACGTCATCAGCCAAAACCAACTGTTCGTTTCCGGGCAAATTCCCCTGGTCGATGGCAAACCCGCCTACGTCGGTCGCTTGGGCGAATCCCTCAGCGATGAAGAAGGCGCACAAGCGGCGGAATTGGCGGCTTTGGGCCTGCTGGGGCAATTGAGCAATGCCTTGAATGATGACCTATCGCGCCTGGTGCGCACCGTGCGCCTGGGTGTATTCATCGCCAGCAGCGCTGATTTCAAACAACAGAGCGTGGTCGCCAACGGTGCCTCCAACCTGCTGGTCAACGCCCTTGGCGAACAAGGCCGACATGTGCGCACCGCCGTGGGCGTCTCCAGCCTGCCGGCCGGCGTGGCCGTGGAGGTGGATGCCATTTTCGAGTTACGCCCTTGAGCCCGCTCGAAGTCCAGCAGCTGCGGGACGACACGCCGGGCTGCCAATCCGGCATCGTGCACTTCAACCCTGCCGGCGCATCCCTGCCCAGCCAGGCGACCCTCGATGCAATCATCGAGCAACTGCAACGCGAAGCTCGCGACGGCCCGATGGAAGCCGGCGAACATGGCGCGGTGCTGGTGGAAAAAGCCCGCCGCGCCGCCGCGCAACTGCTCAATGCACCCGCCGCCTCGATCGCCTTTGCCAGCAGCGGCTCGACTGCCTGGAGCCTGGCGTTCCAGGCATTGGGGCCTTGGCAGCCGGGCGATCGCATTCTGGTGGGCCGCCATGAATGGGGTGGCAACCTGGCCAGCATGGAGCTGGCAGTGCAGGCCGGTGCCCGAGTAGAAACCATCCCTTGCGATGAGACCGGCGCGGTCTGCCCGCTGGCGCTGGAATCGATGATCGATGCACACGTCAAGCTGATCGACCTCACCTGGCTCCCAGCCAATGGCGGCCTGATCAACCCGGCCCAGGCCATCGGTGAAGTGGCCAGGCGTCACGCTATCCCCTACTTCATCGACGCAGGGCAAGCCGTCGGCCAGGTGCCCGTGGATGTTCAAGCGTTGCAGTGCGACGTGCTCAAGTCGGCCGGACGCAAACACCTGCGTGGCCCACGGGGCACCGCGCTGTTGTATGTGCGACCGGACTTTCTTGAACGCTTGAGCCCGGCCCAGCGCGACGTGTTTTCAGCGCCATGGACCGCCCAGGGTTTCGATCTGCGCCATGACGCCCGGCGCTTTGAGACCAGCGAGGCCTCCTTCGCCTTGCTCGCAGGCCTAGGCAATGCGCTACAGGAGATGAATCGCCTGGGCATCGAGCGCGTCTGGGAAAGGGTGTCGCAAACCGCTGAGCGAATCCGCGACGAATTGCGTGGGATTGCAGGCATTACCCTGCATGACCTGGGCACGCAGCAATCAGGCTTGATCGCCTTCAACCTGGCCGGCTGGGATGCATTCGAACTGAAGCGGCGCCTGGGTCTGAAGCGCATCAATATCGGCGCCAACGGCGTGGCCTACACGCCATTGGATATGCAGGCACGGGGCCTGGAAAGCGTGGCGCGGATCTCGGTCAGCCCGCTCAACACCGAGCACGATATCGAGTTGCTGATGGCCGCGCTGCGCGAGTTGCGCGACTAAACCTCGACGTCCACCCACAAGCCCTGGCGCGGGGCATCTTCGATCAGCGGCACCACCGGCACGGTGTTGTCGGCGTTGAGCACATCCCCCGGAATGGCCAGGTGCTGCTCCGGGTCTTCATCGGCTTCACGCCGGCGTTTCTGTTGTTCCTGCTGACGGCGTTGTTCTTCGCGCAGCAAAAAGGCCGACGTCTCGGCGTCGCCCTTTTTCAGGTCGATGGTGCTCTCGTTGGAGCCCGGTTGAACTGGCACCACGGGCGGGATATCCGGCTTCTGTCGCACCGGATCGAGTTGTGACGTCACCGGCACAACGCTGACGGGCAGCATGGGTGGCAGCATAGTGATTATTCTCCTGATCAACAGGCTGTCGGCGGGTTGCAGGGCGACTTGAGCACAGGGTTGCCAACCTGTGACCCAGTCGACACTCCCAAGTGCCCGCCACCCGTCGATTCGGCTTCCGGCCCCCCACGCAAACGGAGTAGTTTTTGTCAGAGTCCTTGGGCGTGGGGGCTTGTTCCGTTAAGATAGTCGGCTTTTTCACGGCGGGAGTCAGGCAGCATGGCGCAGCAGTATCAACCGGGGCAACGCTGGATTAGTGACAGCGAAGCAGAGCTGGGGTTAGGCACCGTTCTGGCACAGGACGGCCGCTTGTTGACCGTGCTCTATCCGGCCACTGGCGACACCCGCCAGTATGCGCTACGGAATGCGCCCCTCACTCGCGTGAGGTTTTCGCCGGGTGACAGCATCACCCACTTCGAAGGCTGGAAAATGACCGTACAGGAAGTCGACGACGTCGACGGCCTGCTGGTGTATCACGGCCTCAATGGGCAGAACGAGCAGGTCACCCTGCCGGAAACCCAGCTCTCCAACTTCATCCAGTTCCGCCTGGCCAGCGACCGTCTGTTCGCCGGGCAGATCGACCCGCTGGCCTGGTTCTCGCTGCGTTACCACACGCTGGAACACACCAGCCGCCAGTTGCAGTCCTCGCTGTGGGGCCTGGGTGGCGTGCGTGCGCAACCTATTGCTCACCAACTGCATATCGCCCGCGAAGTCGCTGACCGTATCGCGCCTCGGGTACTGCTGGCTGACGAAGTGGGCCTGGGCAAGACCATCGAAGCCGGCCTGGTGATCCATCGCCAATTGCTGTCGGGTCGCGCCAACCGCGTGCTGATCCTGGTCCCGGAAAACCTTCAACACCAGTGGCTGGTGGAAATGCGCCGCCGCTTCAACCTGCAAGTTGCCCTGTTTGACGAAGAACGCTTCATCGAAAGTGATGCCACCAACCCGTTCGAAGACACACAGCTTGCGCTGGTAGCACTGGAGTGGCTGGTGGACGACGAGAAGGCCCAGGACGCACTGTTCGCCGCCGGCTGGGACTTGCTCGTGGTCGACGAAGCCCACCACCTGGTATGGCACGAAGAAAAGGCCAGCCCTGAATACGCACTGGTCGAACAACTGGCCGAAGTGATTCCTGGCGTACTGCTGCTCACCGCCACCCCGGAGCAATTGGGCCAGGACAGCCACTTCGCACGCCTGCGCCTGCTCGACCCGAACCGCTTCCACGACCTTGCGGCCTTCCGCTCCGAAAGCGAGAACTATCGCCCGGTGGCTGAAGCCGTGCAGGAGCTGCTGGACAAGGGGCGTCTCTCCCCTGCCGCACATAAGACCATCCAGGGTTTCCTCGGCAACGAAGGTGAAGCCCTGCTCACCGCCGTCAACGATGGCGACACCGAAGCCAGCGCACGCCTGGTGCGCGAGCTGCTCGACCGTCACGGCACTGGCCGCGTGCTGTTCCGCAACACCCGCGCCGCCGTGCAGGGTTTCCCGGAGCGCAAGTTGCACGCCTACCCGTTGCCAAACCCGGACGAATACCTCGAGTTGCCGCTGGGCGAGCACGCCGAGCTGTACCCGGAAGTCAGCTTCCAGTCGCAGCCGGACATTGAAGAAGAAAACCGCTGGTGGCGCTTCGACCCGCGCGTCGAGTGGCTGATCGACCAGCTGAAAATGCTCAAGCGCACCAAGGTTTTGGTGATCTGCGCCCACGCCGAAACCGCGATGGACCTGGAAGACGCGCTGCGCGTGCGCTCCGGTATTCCGGCCACGGTGTTCCACGAGGGTATGAACATCCTTGAACGTGACCGCGCCGCCGCCTACTTCGCTGATGAGGAGTTTGGCGCCCAGGTGCTGATCTGCTCGGAAATCGGCAGTGAAGGCCGCAACTTCCAGTTCTCCCACCACTTGGTGCTGTTCGACCTGCCGTCTCACCCCGACCTGCTGGAACAGCGGATCGGCCGTCTGGACCGGATCGGCCAGAAACACGTGATCGAACTGCACGTGCCGTACCTGGAAACCAGCCCGCAAGAGCGTCTGTTCCAGTGGTACCACGAAGCGCTGAACGCCTTCCTCAACACCTGCCCGACCGGCAACGCCTTGCAGCATCAGTTCGGCCCACGCCTGCTGCCGCTGCTGGAGAACGCCGACGACGGCGAGTGGCAAGCCCTGATCGACGAGGCCCGTGCCGAGCGCGAGCGTCTTGAAGAAGAGCTACACACTGGTCGCGACCGCCTGCTGGAACTCAACTCCGGCGGCGCGGGTGAAGGTGATGCGCTGGTCGAGGACATCCTGGAGCAAGATGACCAGTTCGCCCTGCCGATCTACATGGAAACCCTGTTCGACGCGTTCGGCATCGACAGCGAAGACCATTCGGAAAACGCGCTGATCCTCAAGCCCAGCGAAAAGATGCTCGACGCCAGCTTCCCCCTGGGCGACGACGAAGGCGTGACCATCACCTACGACCGCAACCAGGCGCTGTCGCGCGAAGACATGCAGTTCATCACCTGGGAACACCCGATGGTGCAGGGCGGCATGGACCTGGTGCTGTCCGGCTCCATGGGCAACACCGCCGTGGCGCTGATCAAGAACAAGGCGCTGAAGCCGGGCACCGTGTTGCTGGAACTGCTCTATGTCAGCGAAGTGGTTGCCCCACGCTCGCTGCAACTGGGCCGCTACCTGCCGCCGGCCGCCCTGCGCTGCTTGCTGGATGCCAATGGCAACGACCTGTCGAGCCGTGTGTCATTCGTGACCCTCAACGACCAGTTGGAAAGCGTGCCACGAGCCAGCGCCAACAAGTTCATCCAGGCCCAGCGCGACCAGCTGACGCCACGGATCAACGCCGGTGAAGAGAAGATCACCCCGCAACATGCCGAGCGCGTGGCCGAGGCCAAGCGTCGCCTGGCGGCGGACACCGACGAAGAACTGGCGCGCCTGACCGCGTTGCAAGCGGTCAACCCGACCGTACGTGACAGTGAGTTGGTGGCCCTGCGTGCCCAGCGTGAGCAAGGTTTGGCCATGCTGGATAAGGCGGCGCTGCGACTGGAAGCGATTCGAGTCCTCGTAGCCGGTTAATTTACTGTAGCGCTGGGCGGCGAAGCCGCCCCAAAACCAGACGCCGCATTCTTTCAGAGAGAATGCGGCGTTTTTTATGGGGGCGGCTTCGCCGCCCAGCGCGGGGCAAGCCCGCTCACTACAATCAGGCAGGGACGCTAGCAGCTGGCACCTCCACCCCGCTCAACCCCTCCTTCATCTTCTTGGCATCGCGCACAAAGCTGCGCGACGCCTGGAACAGAAACAGCATGGTCAAGAACAGCGCCACCGGAATCAGGTACATGGCGTCATGCAACCCCACCGCTTTATAAGCTTCGGTCATCTGCTCCGCCCCCGCCGCATACATCGCCGAGTGGGCGAAATGATCGGAAAGCCCGCCCACCACGATCGGCCCCATCCCACCGCCCAGCAAATACAGCCCGGCAAAAAACAGCGCCATGGCCGTGGCCCGCAGGCGTGGCTCGACCACGTCCTGAATCGCCGTGTAAACGCAGGTGTAGAAGTTATAGGCAAACAACCAACCCACGCTGAACAGCGCCACGAACACGCCAATCTCGATGCGCCCGGCGTGCAACGCCCAAGCGGTGGTCACGGTTGAGATGATCAGGCTGAACGCGGCGAACAACAGGCGACCATTGGCAACACGCTGGTGGATCTTGTCAGCGACCCAGCCGCCGAGGGTCAGGCCCACCAGGCCGGTCAGACCGACGATCACACCCGTGGCAACGGCGGCTTCCTGCAACGGCATCAGGAAGTAACGCTGCAGCATCGGCACCAGGAACGAGTTGCAGGCATAGGTCGCAAAGTTGAAGCACAACCCGGCCAGCACCAGCCACAGGAAGGTCGGCACCGCCAGCACGCGGCGGATCGGGCGGTCGACGCGCTCCTGGGAGACTTGCACGGTTTCGGCGGCGCCGCGCTTGGGCTCCTTGATATAGAACATGAACACCGCCAGGATCATCCCCGGTACCGCCGCGATAAAGAACGGCGCGCGCCAGCTGTCGAACGCCTTGACCATCCAGCCGATGGTGAAGAACGCCAGCAACAGCCCCAACGGCAGGCCCAGCATGAAAATGCCCATGGCCCGCGCGCGACGGTGCGCCGGGAACAGGTCGCCAATCAGCGAGTTGGCCGCCGGCGCATAACTGGCTTCGCCAATGCCAATGCCCATGCGCACCAGCAAAAACGTCCAGAAACTGCCGACCATGCCGTTAACCGCCGTCAGCCCGCTCCAGGCAAACAGGCCCCAGCCCATCAGTTTACTGCGCGAGCCGGTATCGGCCAGGCGCCCGAGGGGCAAGCCGGCAATGGCGTAGACGATGGTGAAGGCGGTACCGATGATGCCGAGCTGGAAGTCGCTCAGGTGCCATTCCATGCGGATTGGCTCGATGATGATCGCCGGAATCGTGCGATCGAAGAAGTTGAACAGGTTGGCCAGGAACAGCAGGAACAGAATGCGCCAGGCATTCGCCGCTTGGGTCGAGTTCTGCATGGGTCCGTCTCTTTTATTGTTATGAGAGCTGCGATGCCCGATGCATCCTGCCCGGTACCTGCAACATAGTCAGACGGCACCCGGTTGTCTGTAATGATTCGTAAAGCTGATAGGGCATGATTTCGCCCGGCAGCACGGGACTTCGCCTACAAAAATATAAGTTCTTGCCCCCCTTCCCAACGGCCATGGCCCGGATAGAATGGCGAGCCTTCCGTAACACCCCACTCCTACTTTTCTTATCGATGACGCCCATGTCCGAAGCCAGTCCGTGTCTGAATTGCGGTGCCTGCTGTTCACACTTCCGTGTGTCTTTCTTCTGGGGAGAGTGCGCCTCGTCGGGGGGCACGGTGCCCGATGACCTGGTGGTACAGATCAACCCCACCCGCGTGGCGATGATCGGCACCGACCAGAAACCGGCGCGCTGCTGCAGCCTTGAAGGCGACGTAGGCCAAGGCACCCGATGCACGATTTACGAGCAACGCTCCAGTGTGTGCCGCGAGTTCGAGTCCTCCTGGTATGAGGGCGTGCACAACGCCGATTGCGATGCAGCCCGCGCCGCGTTTGGCCTGGCGCCGCTGGAAGCACCGTTCGAACTGGATCTGCCCATCAGCGCTTAGCATCAAACGCTATGGGTGGCATGACAAAATCGTAGACAAGCAAAGTGCCATTACTCCTTGGCGAATTCTCCTACACGTCTACACTCGTCCCCATAGGTCATCGCCGTAGGCAGTGACGTGACTCTATGACGGGACATGCTATGGAATGGCTGGGTCTGCATTTTTTTACCGAGCTTCCAGAGAGCGGGCACTTATTACTCAATTGCAGTCATAACCCCTTCCTGGTACTGCTCGCCTATCTGGTCGCGTGCGCGGCGGGTTTCGGCACGCTGGACATGGCCGAACGCGTCGGCCACGTCGAAGACCCTACCGCGCGGCGCAACTGGCGCTGGCTCGGCGCCGGTTGCCTGGCAGGCGGCATCTGGTCCACCCACTTCATCAGCATGTTGGCCTTCCAGGCCCCGATTGCGATCCATTACGAACTGTTCATGACGTTCGCCTCCTTGCTGATCGCACTGATCGCGTCGTTGATCGCCATGCAAACCCTCAGTCACTCCAACCTGCGCTTCCACCAGTACTTACTGGCGTCGGTCTGGATGGGCATCGGCATCGCCCTGATGCATTACGTCGGCATGTCCGCCATGCGTTCCCAGGCCCAGGTGTATTTCGAAACGCGGCTATTCTTGGCCTCGATCGGCATTGCCATCGGCGCCAGCCTGGCAGCCTTGCTGCTGTCGAGTTACCTGCGCAACGGTGCCGGAGTGTTCCACCAGTTGCTTAAATATGCCGCCAGCCTGGTGCTCGGCGCCGGCATTCTCAGCATGCACTTCACCGGCATGGCCGCCATGCGCCTGATGGTGCCGACCGGGGCGGACCTGTCGCTGCCGCTGGACAACAACCCGATTCAACTGGGCCTGTCGGTCGCCGTCATCACCCTGCTGGTGATCGGTAGCAGCATCAGCGCCGCCCTGGCCGACAAGAAGCTGCAGCACAAGGAACGTGACCTGCGCCGGGTCAACGCCTTGCTCAGTGAACTGGACCAGGCCCGCGCTTCACTGCAACAGGTGGCCCACTACGACGCCTTGACCAGCCTGCTCAACCGCCGGGGTTTCAACCAGATCTTTGCGGAAAAGCTCGCCGAAAAAACCGCCTCCCACGGCATGATGGCGGTGATTTTCCTCGATATCGACCACTTCAAACGCATCAACGACAGCCTCGGGCATGACGCCGGCGACCAATTGCTCACCGTGCTGGCCGGACACATCAAGAGCTCGGTGCGCAGCCACGCCGATGTGGTCGCGCGGTTTGGCGGCGATGAGTTCTGCATCCTGATCAGCATCCACCACCGCGACGAAGCCCGGCACCTGGCCCAGCGCATCATGCAACAGATGAAAGAGCCCATCGAACTGGCCGGCCGGCGCATGGTGATGACCACCAGCATCGGCATCAGCCTATTCCCCGACGACGGCCTGACTTGCGAAGAGTTGTTGAAAACCGCCGACCTGGCGCTGTATCAGTCCAAGGATGCCGGGCGCAACAGCCTGAACTTCTTCAGCTCCAACCTGAAAACCCGCGCCTTCCTCGAACTGCAACTGGAAGAAGAACTGCGCGGCGCCCTGCGCACCCGTAACCAACTGGTGCTGTTCTATCAACCGATCTTCGACATGAAACTGGGCAAGGTCACGCGGTTGGAAGCCTTGGTGCGCTGGCAACATCCACAGCATGGCTTACTGGCCCCGGACCGCTTTATCGGCATCGCCGAAAGCAACGGCCTGATTGCCGAACTGGACCACTGGGTACTGCGCCAAGCCTGTCACGACCTGAGCCTGCTGTCTGAACGGGGTTATACCGACCTGACCATGGCGGTGAACTGCTCGGCCCTGAACCTGGCCCGTGATGAGCTGGCGGATGAAATCGAAGACGCGTTGCGCTTCAGCGGGATCGGCGCCAACCGCCTGGAGCTGGAAGTCACCGAAAACGCCCTGATGGGCAATATCAGCAGCACCTTGGCGTTGCTGCGGCAGATCCGCGCGTTGGGCGTGTCGTTGGCCATCGACGACTTCGGCACCGGCTACTCGTCCCTTGCTTACCTCAAGCGCTTGCCACTCAACACGCTGAAGATCGACCGCTCGTTTATCCAGGATATTCCCAAGTCCACCGCCGATATCGAGATCGTCCAGGCGGTGATTGGCATGGCCCACACCCTGCACTTGCAGGTGGTGACCGAGGGCGTGGAAACCCAGGCCCAACTCGAGCTGCTGCACAAGCATGGCTGCGATTTCGTGCAGGGTTATCTGCTTAGTCCGGCGGTGCCGGCCAGTGACATCATCGGCGTGATGCAGGGCATCAACCAGCGCAACCCACTCCCCCCGCCTAGAGGGGCTGGCACCAAGGACGGCGGTTCGCCGCAAGACGCCTCCCCAAACCGTGGCAACTCCACGTCCATCGTCAGGCCAATTCGCTGACGCCGAATCTTTGGCATTTCGCCATCATCTGCCTAAAGAACGCCGACGAACGGCCGATTCATCAGAGTCCGGCCAGGTTTTCCCTGAAAACACTAGGGTTTAGCCCACTCGCCGAGGACAAGGACGCACTGTAAAGTCGCGAACTCTCATTCCGTGATGGCCATTTGATACTTTCCAGCCATCCGCCCAGGCACATGGCGCACAATGACTTCTAAAAATAACTCTGCCACCGTGGTATCTGACGTGTTGCTCCCAGCTCCTGCGGACAAGCCCTCAGGTTCAAAGTCATTGAGCACCGCCCGCCCGCTGGCCACCCAGCAATACCTTTACTTCACCGAAACCAATACCGACCGCATCCTCGACAACCTCGACGGTCTGCGCGACATGGTGTTCCCGCGCCCGCCCCACTTGGAAGGCGACAACGATCCGCGCAACGAGCAGGAATTTCCCTCGGTGTGCCTGATCGGCCTGGGCCGTTGTGGTTCGAACATCGCACTCGACGTCGCGGAGCTGGTTTACAACGCACGCAAGTTCTACCTGAACGAATTCAGCAACGAAGATAAATCGCAGGACAAGGGCTACAGCCCGGCCCAGTGGATCCGCAACAACCTGCGCCTGGGCGGCGGCAAGGCCACCAAGCCGGTGTTCCTGGTGGAACCACTGGTGATGCTCGGCGACCTGGACAAGGACATCGCCGGGCGCATCCGTTTCTCGCGCAAGGGCGAAAAAAGCGGCTTCCTGCGCGACTACAGCAAGATGAAAATCATGGACCTGTCGGAAGTCCATGCCGGTGGCGCCGGTAACGCGCCGATCCTCGGTCAGTACCTGGCCAAGATCATCCTCAATAAAGACACCCAGCGTTTTTCCAGCCCTGACTGGAAGATGATCCACTCGTACCTCATCGACTCCTGCGGCATCAAGGCCAACCAGTCGCGCCTGTACTTCTCGATCTTCAGCGCCGGTGGCGGCACCGGTTCAGGCATGGCTTCGGAGTTCGGCCTGGCCCAGCAGCACTCGTACATGAACAAGACGTTCGACACCAAACCCGCCGACGAGCACGACAGCAAAAGCGGCCATGCCTTTGTGTTCGAACCGATCTTCACCAGCGGTATTTGCGTGCTGCCGAACATCTCCGACCACCGCAGCGAAATGTCCGAGGCGCTGCACATCAACGCCGGGCGCCTGCTGTGCAAATACCTGTCGGAAGAATGGGACTTCTCGTACAACTTCGCCAATGAAGACAGCAGCGAAGCCAGCGTGAAGGGGCGTATCCGGCCGTGGAACGCAATGATGTTGATCTCCAACGACATCATGCGTTATGCCGAAGAAAGCGATGACGGCAATATCCAGAACATTGACGTCAATGCCATGGAAAAACACGCCAACCAGTACATTTCCCAGCAGATCTTCAACATCCTCACGGCCCAGGCCGTGACCACCGACTACGACCAGAACTACTTCCGTCGCGCCGGGATCGACATTGGTGAAACCATTCGCCTGGATGCCAACGACCTGTTCATGAGCCTGGCCGGCCCTGTGGCAATTGCCTATGCCGAGTCCGTCGTCCCGGAAACCCCGGCGCCGTCGAGTGACAAGTTCAAGGTGTTCGAGAAAGAACCGCAACGCCTGAACATCGACGACCTGTTCTTCCGCTCCATCGACCTGCCGCACTTCAACAAGGTCACCCAGGCCATCGAAGGCATCAGCCTGCTGCCGATCGAGTCCAAGCGCTACAAGGCGTCGCTGGAGCAGTACAAGAATTCCGGCTACGACGCGGCCGCATTGCACGACCTGCACTTCTTCAAGAACTGCTCGTCGGTGGTGTCGATTGTTTCGTTACCCAAGGACTACAAGCTGTCCTACATGGACCTGAACCGGCTCAAGACCCACCTCAACAGCCTGTTCCCCAACACCACCCTCAAGCGCTATGCCTTGGTGATTGGCGCATCGGCCAACTTGTCGCTGACCACCTTGATCGCCAAGAGCCCGTGCCTGTCGGATGATTTCCTCACGCTGATCGTCGCCTTCATCAAGCGCTGCTTTGCGCGCAACCCGTACCGCTTCGATGACACGCTGGACAACTCGATCCTGGACTTCATCATCCACGAGGACTTCGACGAAGACCGTATCGACGAACTGCTCAACGAGTTCGAAAACCCGGCGAAGATCCTCGACACCAACTGGTACGCGATCAAGCCGATGTATGAGAAGAAGTACCGGGAGCTGATCAACGACAAAGACAAGTTCGTGTCGATCAATGACATTCGCCTGTCACGGGATTGCGTGAAGAAGGCGATCAAGTATTTGCGTGAGATTTACCGTCACCGGATTGGCAAGACCAAGGTTATTTCGTTGAATAACCATACTGGCAAGACGGCATAAACCGCGTTGACCCCATCGCAGGCAAGCCAGCTCCCACACTTGTAATGCATTTCAAATGTGGGAGCTGGCTTGCCTGCGATAG
The DNA here is from genome assembly GCF_003970195.1 of Pseudomonas sp. C 49-2. Lineage (NCBI taxonomy): Bacteria > Pseudomonadati > Pseudomonadota > Gammaproteobacteria > Pseudomonadales > Pseudomonadaceae > Pseudomonas > Pseudomonas sp. C 49-2. Next base: position 273,970 of record NZ_RXYG01000003.1, on the reverse strand, counting down.
CGGTATATCAGTCAATAAGATTCTTAGGCTTTGCCACACGCGGAAACAATTCAACAGGCATTCCGCGCCACGCCAAACTGTTCCCATGACGTGCACGTCACCCTCACCTGTGACCTTTCTCCACGGCAACATGCCATCACGGCGTCAGCAGTTACTCCGCTACACACTTGCCACAGCAAAAAGCACGCACCTTTTTTGTGCGCGCTATTCTTACTCTGCCCTTTCCTGGATCAGAATCCACGGCGAGACCACTACCGCCCACAGGCTCGGATCACGCGCCACCAGGTCCAATGCCCGCGTCGCAGACACTTCGCCAAGGCTGCCCGCGGCCAGCCAGGCAGCGACTTTGTCACGGTTGTCCTCGGCCATTCCCTTGGCGGCTTCGATCAAATCCAGGCCGGCGTCGACCCACAATAGGGCACCCTTGGCAAAGAACGGCTCAAGCTCCTTCCAGGATATTTCGGCGGTTTCACCGAGCAGCTTGGCATAGAGGGTGCTAGGTTCTTGCGTCATGGGAATTCACCTGAGTAAAAAACGGCGCAATCATAACGTCGTGGCTCTTGTAGAAAAACCCAGTTGCAAATGAGTTACCGAGAGAAAGTGTCAGGAAAGCCAAGGATTGCCCGAAACTCTGGCATCACCCCGCCGCCATTCTGTCTTTTTCTTTCATTTAAGCGACATACCCGGGTTTTGCCCCCAGCAGCCAGCTTTTCAAGCGATCAACCGGCGCTCTACACTGTACCGGTACAGTTGCCAGGGCACTGCCGGGGGGATATCCGAGATATCTGATCCGGTTCTGCAGCTCACAAGGCCGCTAGAACTATAAAAAATACAACAGTAAGAGTGGAGCACTATGAATAAGGCTACTAAGCAGATTTCCAAACTGTTTGCCGCTATGGTCCTGGCTGGGGTTGCCGGCCATTCGTTCGCAGCCGACACCATCAAGATCGGTATCGCAGGTCCTAAAACCGGTCCAGTGACGCAATACGGCGACATGCAATTCATGGGTGCCAAGCAAGCCATCAAAGACATCAACGCCAAGGGCGGCGTCGACGGCAAGATGCTTGAGGCCAAGGAATACGACGACGCTTGCGATCCTAAACAAGCCGTTGCCGTCGCCAACAAAGTGGTCAACGACGGCGTCAAGTTCGTGGTCGGTCACCTCTGCTCCAGCTCCACTCAACCCGCTACCGACATCTACGAAGACGAAGGCGTGATCATGATCACCCCAGCGGCCACCAGCCCGGAAATCACCGCGCGTGGCTACAAGCTGGTCTTCCGTACCATCGGTCTGGACAGCGCTCAAGGCCCAGCGGCCGGCAACTACATCGCCGACCACGTCAAGCCTAAAGTCGTTGCCGTACTGCACGACAAACAGCAGTACGGTGAAGGCATCGCCACCGCCGTTAAACAGACTCTTGAAAAGAAAGGCGTGAAAGTAGCCGTCTTCGAAGGCCTGAACGCTGGTGACAAGGACTTCTCCTCGATCATCCAGAAACTCAAGCAAAACAACGTCGACTTCGTCTACTACGGTGGCTACCACCCAGAGCTGGGCCTGATCCTGCGTCAGTCGAAAGAAAAAGGCCTGAACGCCAAGTTCATGGGCCCAGAAGGCGTCGGCAACGACTCCATTTCGCAGATCGCCCAGAACGCTTCCGAAGGCCTGCTGGTGACCCTGCCGAAATCCTTCGACGCAGACCCAGCAAACAAAGCCATCGTTGATGCTCTCGTAGCAGACAAGAAAGACCCAAGCGGCCCGTTCGTGTTCCCGGCTTACTCGGCAGTTGAAGTGATCGCTGGCGGTATCGCCGCAGCGAAGAGCGAAGACACCGCCAAAGTAGCTGCGGCTATCCACGCTGGTACCTTCAAGACCCCTACCGGCGACCTGAGCTTCGACGCCAAGGGCGACCTGAAGGACTTCAAATTCGTGGTCTACGAATGGCACTTCGGTAAACCAAAAACCGAAGTTTCCCCTCAGTAAGCCGGGCGTTACTGGTCCAACAAGCCCACTGTGAGAGCAGTGGGCTTTGTTTTACGAGGTTTATGGGCCTGTCACCCGCGATCCGGGCGCTGGCTCACCTGAAAATCTTAAAACCGTCACCAGCGGTTCGCTGGCAAACGCTTTGTGCAACCTGGTCACAGAACAGGGCACAGGCCGGAAATGACTCCACCAGTGAAATGCGTATCGGGTTTTTAGGAGCGCTGTAATGCCTGAGATCTATCATTTTTTCCAACAGCTGGTTAATGGCCTGACCATTGGCAGCACCTATGCCTTGATAGCCATTGGCTACACAATGGTTTACGGCATCATTGGAATGATCAACTTCGCCCATGGCGAGGTGTACATGATTGGTTCCTACGTGGCCTTTATCGCCCTTGCCGGGTTGGCCATGATGGGTATCCACTCCCTGCCGCTGTTGATGACCGCCGCGTTCCTGGCGTCGATCGTCGTGACCAGTGCCTATGGCTACAGTATCGAGCGCGTTGCGTATCGTCCCTTGCGTGGCAGCAACCGTTTGATCCCGCTGATTTCCGCCATCGGCATGTCGATTTTCCTGCAGAACACCGTATTGCTGTCCCAGGACTCCAAGGATAAGTCCATTCCCAACCTGATCCCGGGGAGCATCTCCTTCGGCCCAGGTGGCGCACAAGAAGTGCTGATTTCGTACATGCAGATCCTGGTCTTTGTCGTCACCCTGGTGGCGATGCTCGGCCTGACCCTGTTCATCTCCCGCTCCCGTCTGGGGCGCGCCTGCCGGGCTTGTGCCGAAGACATCAAGATGGCCAACCTGCTGGGCATCAACACCAACAACATTATCGCCCTGACCTTCGTGATCGGCGCCGCATTGGCAGCCGTTGCGGCGGTGCTGCTGAGCATGCAGTACGGCGTGATCAACCCCAACGCCGGTTTCCTGGTAGGCCTCAAGGCCTTTACTGCGGCGGTTTTGGGCGGCATCGGCAGTATCCCGGGCGCGATGCTCGGTGGCCTGGTGCTGGGTGTGGCCGAAGCCTTTGGCGCCGATATCTTCGGCGACCAGTACAAGGACGTCGTGGCGTTCGGCCTGTTGGTTCTGGTGCTGTTGTTCCGTCCGACCGGCATCCTGGGCCGTCCGGAGGTTGAGAAAGTATGAGCAGATATCTTAAATCGGCGTTCTTCAGCGCGCTGTTGGTTTGGGCGGTTGCGTTCCCCGTACTCGGCCTCAAGCTGAGCATTGTCGGCATCAACCTGGAAGTGCATGGCACCGGTCCCGTGACCCTGACCATCATCGCCCTGTGCTCGGTGCTGATGTTCCTGCGCGTGCTGTTCACCCAGCAGGTCGGTGCCTTGTTCAAGGGCAACCGTGGCCCACTGGTATCGCCTAAGGTCAGCCAATTCCTGACCCTGCCGCGTACCCAGCGCTACATCATCATCGGCCTGATCGTGGCCGCGTTGATCTGGCCGTTCTTCGGCTCGCGCGGCGCGGTCGATATTGCCACCCTGATCCTGATCTACGTGTTGCTGGGCCTCGGCCTTAACATCGTGGTCGGCCTGGCCGGCTTGCTCGACCTGGGTTACGTGGGTTTCTACGCCGTAGGTGCCTACACCTACGCGCTGCTCTCGCACTATCTGGGCTGGGGCTTCTGGATCTGCCTGCCCTTGGCGGGCATGGCGGCGGCTACGTTCGGCTTCCTGCTGGGCTTCCCGGTACTGCGCCTGCGCGGTGACTACCTGGCGATCGTGACCCTGGGCTTCGGTGAAATCATCCGACTGTTCCTGCGTAACCTCACGGATATCACCGGCGGCCCCAACGGTATCAGCAGCATCCCCAAGCCGACGTTCTTCGGGCTGACGTTCGACCGTAGCGCCGCAGAAGGCATGCAGACCTTCCACGAGTACTTCGGGATCGACTACAACCCGGTGAGCAAAGTGGTGTTCCTGTACCTGGTGGCACTGCTGCTGGCACTGGCTGCCCTGTTCGTGATCAACCGCCTGCTGCGCATGCCGATCGGCCGTGCATGGGAAGCGCTGCGTGAAGATGAAATCGCCTGCCGTGCACTCGGCATGAACCCGACAGTCATCAAGCTTTCGGCCTTCACCCTCGGGGCAACCTTTGCCGGTTTCGCCGGCAGTTTCTTCGCCGCTCGCCAAGGCCTGGTAACGCCGGAGTCGTTCACCTTCATCGAGTCGGCGATTATCCTCGCCATCGTGGTACTGGGTGGCATGGGCTCGCAATTGGGCGTGATCCTGGCAGCAATCGTGATGATCCTGCTGCCGGAATTGATGCGTGAGTTCAGCGAATACCGCATGTTGATGTTCGGGGCCATGATGGTGCTGATGATGATCTGGCGTCCTCAAGGCCTGCTGCCCATGCAACGTCCACACATGGAGCTGCGCAAATGAGCCGCGAGATCCTGAAAGTCGAAAATCTGAGCATGCGCTTCGGCGGCTTGCTGGCGGTCAACGGCGTGGCCCTGACCGTGAAAGAAAAACAGGTTGTGGCACTGATCGGCCCGAACGGCGCCGGCAAGACCACGGTGTTCAACTGCCTCACCGGTTTCTACAAGCCGAGCGGTGGCAGCATCCTGCTGGACGGCCAGCCGATCCAGGGCCTGGCCGGTCACGAAATCGCCCGCAAGGGCGTGGTGCGGACCTTCCAGAACGTACGGTTGTTCAAGGACATGACGGCGGTCGAGAACCTGCTGATCGCCCAACACCGTCACCTGAACACCAACTTCTTCGCAGGCCTGTTCAAGACCCCGGCGTTCCGCAAGAGCGAGCGCGAGGCCATGGAGTACGCCGAGTACTGGCTGGACAAGGTCAACCTGACCGAGTTTGCCAACCGCCCGGCCGGCACCTTGGCCTACGGTCAGCAACGTCGGCTGGAAATCGCCCGCTGCATGATGACCCGTCCGCGGATCCTCATGCTCGACGAACCAGCCGCCGGCCTGAACCCCAAGGAAACCGAAGACCTCAAGGCGCTGATCAGCGTGTTGCGTGAAGAAAACAACGCCACCGTGCTGTTGATCGAACACGACATGAAACTGGTCATGAGCATTTCCGACCACATCGTGGTGATCAACCAGGGCACGCCGTTGGCCAACGGGACGCCGGAGCAGATCCGCGACAATCCTGAAGTGATCAAAGCCTATTTGGGGGAAGCGTAAAATGCTGCAATTCGAAAACGTTTCCACTTTTTACGGCAAGATCCAGGCCCTGCACAGCGTCAACGTCGAAGTGCGCCAGGGTGAGATCGTCACGCTGATCGGCGCCAACGGTGCCGGCAAATCGACCCTGTTGATGACCCTCTGCGGTTCGCCCCAGGCCCACAGCGGCAGCATCCGCTACATGGGTGAAGAACTGGTGGGCCAGCAATCCTCACACATCATGCGCAAGAGCATCGCGGTGGTGCCGGAAGGCCGTCGTGTGTTCTCACGCCTGACGGTGGAGGAGAACCTGGCCATGGGTGGGTTCTTCACCGACAAGGGCGATTACCAGGAGCAGATGGACAAGGTGCTGCACCTGTTCCCTCGGCTCAAGGAGCGCTTCAGCCAGCGCGGCGGCACCATGTCCGGCGGCGAGCAGCAAATGCTCGCCATCGGCCGGGCGCTGATGAGCAAACCCAAGCTATTGCTGCTGGATGAACCTTCACTGGGCCTGGCACCGATCATCATCCAGCAGATCTTCGACATCATCGAACAGCTGCGCAAGGACGGTGTGACGGTGTTCCTGGTGGAACAGAACGCCAACCAGGCGCTAAAAATCGCTGACCGTGCCTATGTGCTGGAAAATGGCCGGGTGGTGATGCAAGGCACTGGCGAGCAGTTGCTGACCGATCCGAAGGTGCGCGAGGCGTACCTCGGCGGTTAAGAAACACCCCTCGTACGAGCCGGCTTGCCGGCGATTGCGTCCTTGAAAACGCCATCGCCGGCAAGCCGGCTCCTACAGGGTATTTATAATTTCACTCACTTTCCGGCTGACGTGTAACAAATTCCCCCCCGCCCTCTCTAGTGGTACAAGCAGGCATTCAAGCCCGCCAACTCAACCCACTGCTGGAGATACACCATGACTACCAAACTGTCCGCCGCCACCCTCGTCCTGGCCCTCGGTTCCGCCCTGAGCCTGTCCACCTTGGCCACCACCGCCCACGCTGCCGACGACATGCAGAAATGTTTCGGCGTCGCTGAGGCCGGCAAGAACGATTGCGCCGCGGGTGCAGGCACTTCCTGCGCCGGCACCTCAAAAACCAAGGATCAAGCCAACGCCTGGAAACTGGTCCCGGCCGGCACCTGCCTCAAAACCCCAAGCTCCACCTCGCCGACCGGTTTCGGCCAGGAAGCAGCCTTCACCGCCAAGTCCTGAAACCTCGCAAAACCTGAGTACTGATGATGACCCTTTCATCCCTGCGAGCCGTCTCCCAGGCTCAGGCGCCCGGCCTCCCCCGTCGGGCCGGGCTGGGGCTCAAGCATGAGCATTTCATGGACGTGCTGGAGACCTCGCCCGACATCGGTTTTTTTGAAGTGCACGCCGAAAACTACATGGTGGCCGGCGGCCCGTTTCATCATTACCTGGGGTTGATCCGAGAGCAGTACCCGCTGTCCTTGCACGGCGTGGGCCTGTCCATCGGCGGCGATGGCCCGCTGGACCGTGCGCACCTGGCACGACTGGCCGCGCTGATCGACCGCTATCAACCCCACTCTTTTTCCGAACACCTGGCCTGGTCAAGCCACGGCCCGGTGTTCCTCAATGACCTGCTGCCCCTGGCCTACGACAGCGCGACCCTGCAACGGGTATGCGAACACGTTGACCAGGTGCAGAGCACCCTCAAGCGCCCCATGCTGCTGGAAAATCCGTCGACTTATCTGCAATTCCAGCGCTCAACCCAGGACGAGACTGACTTCATCAGCGAAATCATTCGCCGCACTGGCTGTGGTTTGCTGCTGGATGTAAACAACGTTTACGTGTCGTGCATCAACCACCAACGCGATCCACTTGCCTACATCGACGCGTTGCCATTGCACGCGGTGGGCGAGATTCATCTGGCCGGTTTTGCCGAAGACACTGACAGCCTCGGTGATCGCTTGCTGATCGATGATCACGGCGCACCTATCGATAACGCCGTGTGGCAGTTGTACGAAAAAGTACTGGCGCAGGTCGGCTCGGTAGCAACCCTGATCGAGCGGGACAACCAGGTGCCGGCGTTTGGCGTACTGCTGGCCGAGGCTCAACAGGCTGACTGGCATCTGTCGCAGGTGAACCCATGAGCCTGCATGACGATTTCGCCGAGGCATTATTGGCGCCGGACCTGGCCTGTCCCGATGGCCTGTTCAGCAGCAATGGTGCCGACCCCGCCAGCCGCTTCGTGGTGTATCGCAACAATGTGCACAGCTCGTTGATCAACGCGCTGGCAACGGCTTATCCGGTGACATTGCAACTGGTGGGCGAAGCGTTCTTCCGAGCGATGGCCGGCCTTTTTGTACAGGTTTGCCCCCCCACCAACCCGTTGATCAGCGAGTACGGCAGTGCGTTCGCGGCGTTTATCCAGGATTTCGAGCCTGCCGCCAGCGTGCCCTACCTGGCCGATGTCGCGCGCCTGGAACGCTTGCGCGTACGGGCCTATCACGCAGCGGATACCTCGCCGCTGGACCAGCAGACGGTTCTCCAAACGCTGCAAGGCCAGACAGACCTGGGGACATTGCGCCTGCAACTGCATCCCTCCCTCGCCACTTTGACTTCAGCCTATGCGGTGGTATCCATCTGGGCCGCGCACCAGGCCGAGGGCGGCTTGGCCACTCTGAATCCCTGGCACGCCCAGGGTGCGCTGGTCATGCGTCGGGGCCTGGAGGTTCAGGTCTTAGCGATCGACCACGGCTCAGTCACGTTTATCGACGGCCTGGCCCAGGGCACGCCTTTGGAAAAAGCCGTGGAGCAGGCGCTTGAAACGTCCGCCGAGTTTGACCTGCACCAATGCCTGACGCTGCTGATCAACCACAGCGCCATCACTCATTTGCATCCAGAACAAAAGGTGTCGCCATGAATACTCGTCCGTCGTGCCTGATCAACCGGGTCATCGCGCTTTTCGAACAGATCCCTTACAGCCTGATCGCTTTTCTCGCGCGCTTTTCCATCGCCGCGGTGTTCTGGAAATCCGGGCAAACCAAAGTCGAAGGCTTCGCGATTGATTTGATCAGCGGCACCTTCCAATTCGGCGAACCCAAATTGGCGGCCTCGACATTGCCGTTGTTTCGCAGCGAATACCACGTGCCGTTGCTGTCACCGGAAATCGCGGCGCACATGGCGGCATTTGCCGAGCATTTTTTCCCGGTGTTGATTCTGGTGGGCTTCGCTACACGCTTCTCAGCCTTGGCCCTGATCGGTATGACCCTGGTGATCCAGTTGTTCGTCTACCCGGACGCCTACCCGACTCACGGCACCTGGATCGCGTTGCTATTGCTGCTCGTGGCCAAAGGGCCGGGACGTCTGTCCATCGATCACCTGATCGCCCGTCGCTGCGCTTAAAGCCGATCCAGCGCCTCGCCGCTGCGCTTGAACCAATCCACCAGGTAATCGGCCAACACCTGGGTGCGGCGCGGCAAACCACCCTGATAGGGATGCACCAGGTACATCGGCATGCTCCGTGTCTGATAATCGCGCAGGAGCCAGCGCAAGCGGCCGTCAGCCAATTCTGCAGGAAGCACATAGGACGGCAGCCGCGCGATACCGGCGCCCACCAGCGCGGCCTTTTTCAACAGGTTGTAGTGGTTTGAGGCAAACGTGCCGCTGACCCTCACCCGCAGCAACTCGTGCTGCTGGTGGTACAGCCACTCTTCACGCCCGCTGTAATGGCTGTTGAGCAGGCAAGTGTGCGTGGCCAGGTCGGCCGGGGTCTGTGGCTCGCCATGTTGTTCAAGGTACGCCGGGCTGGCGCATGTCATCTCATGCCAGGCCAGCAGCGGCTTGGCCACCAGGCGCTCGTTTTCAATCGCGCCTGAGCGTACCCCCAAATCAAAACCATCCCGCGCCAGATCGCGATAACTGTTGTTGAGCTCCAACTCGATCTGCACCTGCGGGTACTGCTTGGAAAACTCCAGCAACAACCCGTCGAAGAAGGTCTCGCCCAACGACACCGGCACCGTCATGCGCACCGGCCCGGCCAGGTCGTCCTTGAGCCGCGCCAATGCTTGTCGGGCGCGATCCACCTGCACCACCAATGCCTGGGCCTGGGGCAGCAACGCCGCACCCGCGGCAGTCAGGCTGAGTTTGCGCGTGGTGCGGTGCAGCAACACCACGGAAAACCGCGCTTCCAACTGGCTGATCCGCTTGGACAACTGCCCTTTGCTGCAGCCCAGTTGCTCAGCAGCCACGGTGAAACTGCCGGCCTCGATCAGCACGGCAAACGCCGCCAGGTCATCCATCTCACTCATGGATTGTTTCCATTTGAAAACCAAAGGTTGCCTATTAGCGCGTTTATCCGCAGGAAAAGCCACTCTAGACTGAACCCTCACTTACCCCCTTGGAGGAACAGCACCATGAAAATCCTATTGATTGGCGCCAGCGGCACAGTCGGCTCGGCGGTCAAGGCAGAACTGGCTCAGCGTCACGACGTGATCAGCATCGGCCGCAACAGCGGTGACTTCCAGGTGGATATCAGCGACAGCGCGTCGATCCGCACACTGTTCGAGCAGACAGGCAAGTTCGATGCCCTGGTCTGCGCAGCAGGTAGCGTGAACTTCGTACCGTTGGGCGACATGAGCGAAAGCGACTTCGAACTGGGCCTGCGTGACAAGCTGATGGGCCAGGTCAACCTGCTGCTGGTCGGCCGCGAATACGCCAACGATGGCGCCTCGTTCACCTTCACCAGTGGCATTCTGAACCGCGACCCGATCCGCACCGGCGCCTCGGCGGCACTGGTCAATGGCGCGCTGGATGCCTTCGTCAAAGCGGCGGCAATCGAGTTGCCACGTGGCCTGCGTATCAACTCGGTGAGCCCGACGGTCCTGTTGGAAGCCATGGACAGCTACGCGCCGTACTTCCGTGGCTACAAACCGGCGCCAGGCGCCGACGTGGCGTTGGCCTACGCAAAAAGCGTGGAGGGCCTGCAAACCGGTCAGACCTTTATCGTGGGGTGATCAGGCTGCCTGTCAGAATTGCCTGAACCTCGCGGGCGGGGTTGTGGTGCGGCGCAGGCCTGCGTAACGTGGCGGCACTTGTCTGGAGACTCGATGATGCGTGCCGCCCATACCCTTGCTCTACTTGCCTTGTTTCCCCTGTTTGGCGCCTGCCAGATGTTCGATAACGATCCGGCCAAACCTTCTACTGCCGGGCTGACCCGCATGCAGGGCGAACTCACGGCGGTCGGCGGCAAACTGCTGTTCCAACCGTGTGGCGACAAACGCAACTATGTAGTCAACGACACCGGCGGCACCAGCATCCTGCAGGAAGCGGCTTCGCTGGCCGGCGAGCAAGGCGCCTTGTTTGCCGACCTGCGTGGCCAGTTCTCCGGGGTTGCCAGCGGCACCCAGGGCAGCGTCGACCTGCAACAACTTTACCGCGTCGAGCGCTCGACTTCGGCCTGCAACGACCCGGACTTCAAACGCATGATCCTGCGCGCCAACGGCCACAAACCGACCTGGGTGATGAACGTCACCGCCAAGGGCCTGGTGCTGGAACGCGAAGGCCAGCCGCCATTGGCGGTACCCTATGTGGAAGAGCAAATCGGCGATGGCCGCTTCAACTTGATGACCGAGGCCAATAATCAACACGTGGAATTGTGGGTCGCCCCGCAGCGTTGCGTTGACCCGGTCAGCGGCAGCCTGCAACACATGACGGCCGAGCTGCGCGTCAACGGCCAGGTGCAGCGCGGTTGTGCGTCGTTCGGCGGCTCGCGCGACGACTGACGCCACGCCGTGCTGTTTTAACATGACGGGAAACCACCATTGGGGCTTATAATCGCCGGTTTGCAAAACAGCCGGCCTCCGAGCCCGCCGCCTACCGGATCCTGTCATGTTACGAATCACCGAACTCAAGCTGCCCATCGACCATCCCGAAGAAGACCTGCGGCCCGCCATCGTGCAGCGCTTGGGCATCGCCAGTGATGACTTGCTCGATTTCACCCTGTTCAAGCGTAGCTACGACGCCCGCAAGAAATCCTCGGAGCTGTGCTTCATCTACACCATCGACTTGAACGTGAAGGGTGAAGCCGCCCTGCTGCTCAAGTTTGCCGATGACCGCAACGTCAACCCGGCGCCGGATGTCAGCTACAAAGTCGTGGGCCAGGCGCCGGAAGGCCTGACGCAGCGTCCAATCGTAGTGGGTTTCGGCCCGTGCGGAATCTTCGCCGGCTTGTTGTTGGCGCAGATGGGCTTCAAGCCGATCATTCTCGAACGCGGCAAGGAAGTGCGCCAGCGTACCAAGGACACCTGGGGCCTGTGGCGCAAAAGCGTGCTCAACCCCGAGTCCAACGTGCAGTTCGGTGAAGGGGGCGCCGGGACCTTTTCCGACGGCAAGCTGTACAGCCAGATCAAGGACCCGAAATTCCACGGTCGCAAAGTCCTGCACGAATTCGTCAAGGCCGGTGCGCCGGAAGAAATCCTCTACGTCAGCAAGCCGCACATCGGTACGTTCCGCCTGACCGGCGTGGTAGAGAACATGCGCGAGCAAATCATCGCCCTCGGCGGTGAAGTTCGCTTCGAGCAGCGCGTAACCGACGTGCTGATCGAAGACGGCCAGTTGAACGGCGTTGTCGTCGATGGCGGCGAGCAGATCCTGTCCAAGCATGTGATCCTGGCCCTGGGCCACAGCGCCCGCGACACCTTCCGTATGCTCCACGGCCGTGGTGTGTACATGGAAGCCAAGCCGTTTTCGGTGGGTTTCCGTATCGAGCACCCACAATCCTTGATCGATGCGGCGCGACTGGGCAAATACGCCGGCCACCCAAAACTTGGCGCCGCCGACTACAAGCTGGTGCACCACGCCAAGAACGGCCGCTCGGTCTACAGCTTCTGCATGTGCCCAGGCGGCACCGTGGTCGCGGCGACTTCCGAGCCGGGCCGTGTCGTCACCAACGGCATGAGCCAGTACTCGCGTAACGAGCGCAATGCCAACTCCGGCATCGTGGTCGGTATCACGCCTGAGGTGGATTACCCGGGTGGTCCGTTGGCGGGTATCGAGCTGCAGGAACGCCTGGAATCCCACGCCTATGTCCTCGGCGGCAGCAACTACGAGGCGCCGGCGCAACTGGTGGGTGACTTCATCGCCGGCAAGCCGTCCACGGCGATCGGCAGTGTGGAACCGTCTTATAAGCCTGGCGTATCCCTGGGTGACTTGGCGCTGGCTTTGCCCGACTTCGCCATCGAAGCAATCCGTGAAGCCTTGCCGGCATTCGAGAAGCAGATCAAGGGCTACTCGCTGCACGACGCCGTGTTGACCGGTATTGAAACGCGCACCTCGTCGCCGCTACGAATTACCCGTAACGAATCGATGCAGAGCCTGAACGTGAAAGGCCTGTTCCCGGCCGGTGAAGGTGCCGGTTATGCCGGAGGGATTCTGTCGGCAGGCGTGGATGGGATTCGGATTGCCGAGGCGTTGGCACGGGATATGTTGGGCATCGAGGCCTGACACCTTCCCTTGTAGGAGCCCGGCTTGCCGGCGATGGCGATCTTGAGGACGCTATCGCAGGCAAGCCAGCTCCCCCACTGGTTTTTGCCGGGTGTCAGATATTCGCGCGCAGGATGCTGTCCGGCAACGGCTCGCCCCGCTCGACACTGGCCGCAACGGCCGCAATCAAGTCCTCCAGCGCATACCCTTGCCCTGCCAGCCAGGCCTGATCATAGTAAGTCGTGGCATAGCGTTCACCGCCATCACACAAGATCGCCACGATCGAACCCGATTCCCCCGCCGCTTTCATCTGCTGCGCTGCCACCAAAGCGCCAACCAGGTTGGTCCCACTGGAACCACCGACTCGCCGGCCCAAGCGCTCGGCCAGGTAGTGCATGGCCGCCAGCGACAGCGCATCCGGCACCTTGACCATCGCATCGATCACCTTGGGCAGAAACGATGCCTCAACCCGTGGCCGACCAATGCCTTCGATGCGTGAACCGCAGTCCAGGCGCAAGCTGGCGTCGCCGCTCTGATAGAAATCAAAGAACACTGAACGCTCGGCATCGGCACACAACACGCGGGTGCAGTGCTGGCGATAGCGCACATAACGACCTAGAGTCGCGGTCGTGCCGCCAGTGCCGGGGCTGGAGATCAACCAGCTCGGTTCCGGATGCTGCTCGAAGCGCATCTGCTGGAAGATCGACTCAGCGATGTTGTTGTTTGCCCGCCAGTCGGTGGCGCGCTCGGCATAGGTGAACTGGTCCATGAAGTGACCGCCACTTTCCCGCGCCAGACGTTCGGATTCGGCGTAGATCTGCGTGGGATCTTGTACCAGATGGCTCTTGCCGCCGTAGAAGGCAATCTGCGCGATCTTTTCCTGGGAGGTGGTGGCCGGCATCACCGCGATAAACGGCAAACCGAGCAAGCGCGCGAAGTAGGCTTCGGAAATCGCTGTCGAACCACTGGAGGCCTCGATCACCGGCGCGCCCGGCTTGAGCCAGCCATTGCACAACGCGTACAAAAACAGCGAACGCGCCAACCGATGTTTCAGGCTACCGGTGGGGTGGCTGGACTCGTCCTTGAAGTACAACTCGATACCCGGCAACCCCGGTAGGGGCAAGGGAATCAGGTGCGTGTCGGCGCTGCGCTGGAAGTCTGCTTCAATGATACGAATGGCTTCGCGTGCCCAGGGTCGTTGATCGCTCATGGAGAGTTTCTCTAAAGGTGTAAGCCCTGATTTTAGGGGGTTTCCTACGCCTCACACAGATACAGTACCGACTCAATCGGACATACAATTGCTAGGCTAAGGCGCAACGTCATGCCAAACAGCTGCTTATAACAAATAAGAATATAACTTTTGTTTTAACAACTAACCGTACGGGTTAGGGTACCCACCTATTGAATCTGGATTGGAGAGCATCCCTTGCCTCTGCGTAGCACTTTTACCCGTTTCTTCCAGCTGGAAGCCGCCAGCGGTCTGTTGTTGATCGCGGCTGCCGCCCTGGCGTTGATCATCAACAATTCACCTTTGTCGCACTTGTACGCTGCGTTTCTCGACGTACCGGTGGTGGCGCAGATCGGCGCGTTGAAAATCGCCAAGCCAGCCTTGCTGTGGATCAACGATGGCCTGATGGCCCTGTTCTTCCTGCTGATCGGCCTGGAGGTCAAGCGTGAATTGCTCGACGGCCACCTGTCCAAGCCCTCGCAAGTGGTGCTGCCAGGCGCGGCGGCTATCGGCGGCATGGTCGTGCCGGCGCTGATCTATTGGGCGATCAACAAGGATTACCCCGCCGCACTCTCCGGCTGGGCGATCCCCATGGCCACCGACATCGCCTTCGCATTGGGCGTGCTGGCCTTGCTGGGCAAGCGTGTGCCGGTGTCGTTGAAACTGTTCCTGATGACCCTGGCAATCATTGACGACCTGGGCGCGATCATCGTCATCGCGGTGTTCTACTCCGCCGACCTGTCCGGCGCTGCCCTGGCGGGCGCGGGTGCCTGCTTGATTGCCTTGATTGCCATGAACCGCCTGGGCGTAATCAAGCTCGGGCCGTACCTGATCATTGGACTGATCCTGTGGGTGTGCGTACTCAAGAGTGGTGTTCACGCGACGCTGGCCGGTGTGACGTTGGCCTTCTGCATCCCGATGCGCACCAAAAACGCCGAACCCTCGCCACTGCTCACACTGGAACATGCCCTGCACCCGTGGGTGGCCTACGGCATCTTGCCGCTGTTTGCCTTCGCCAACGCCGGCGTATCCTTGACTGGCGTCAGCCTGGAAAGCTTCACCCATCACGTGCCCATGGGCATCGCCGCTGGCCTGCTGATCGGCAAGACCGTGGGTGTGTTTGGCCTCACCTGGTTGGCGATCAAGACCGGCCTTGCCGCCCTGCCCAGCGGCGCGAACTGGGGCCAGGTGTTTGGTGTCGCGATCCTGTGTGGCATCGGCTTTACCATGAGCCTGTTTGTCGGTTCGCTGGCATTTGTGCCGGGTGCCAGTGAGTTTGCAGGTGAGGACCGGATGGGGATTTTGACGGGATCGATTCTGGCGGCGCTCATCGGTTATGCGGTGACGGCGATGGCGAGTCGTAAGAAGGCCACGCTTCAGGGTTGAACTGACAGACCGAAAACCAAAAAGCCGCCTCGGATTGACCGAGGCGGCTCCACTCCTCAGACCTTGCAGGTCATCGAAGCTGTCTCGCAGGAACTTCCATACGTGATAAGCACGCAGGCAGTTCACTACGAGGTTCCACATAGGTCGTGCAAACTTCGACATACTCGGCCCCATTACATTGGGCCTACCTCCAGCACACTTACCGGAACACGTGGTCTTTGGATGCAGGTCAATGCATCTTTGAGGCGGCCGGGTTGATGGGCCTTCCGCGTGAATCCGGCACGGATTACTAGCCCGTGGCGGTCAGTCCAAAAATTCGCGCGCGTACCCGGCACACCTAAAAGCAACAAACGTAGAACAGGGAAGAGCCTAACGAATATCCCGAATGAAGGTGTGACGAACAGTGATCAAATATCCAGTATTGCTTGCGAGATCTATTGCAATTTTTTGCAGTGAAATCAAAAACAGAAAAGCTGCAGGAGTCGCCCTCGTGGACTATCTCCCAACCTTGCATGAACGTATGACCAGGGGGTAACATCCGGCTGCAGGTCAATGCATCTTTGAGGCGCATCCCCAGCGGATAGCTGGGTATGCAATAAAAAACCGCCCTACTAAGGCGGTTTTTTATTGCCTGCGTTTTTTGCTTTTAACTTGGCCGCCGCCCATAAAACGAAAAACCCCAACCAGTCACCCGGTTGGGGTTTTGTGTTTCTACAACCCGCGCTTAGCGAGTAACGCGACTGGTACCATCAACGGTCATGATGCGCACGCGGTCACCAATGCGGAAGATTTCATTCTCCTGCACGGCCTGCACGTAGGCGCGCATGCTGCCGTCGTCTTCGCGAACGGTGATTTCCACACCCTGGGTGCGGGTCAGGCCTTCTTCGGTGGCCGAACCCAACAGGCCGCCAGCTACAGCACCGATCACGGCGGTCACGATGCTGCCACGGCCGCCGCCGATGGCACTGCCGCCAACGCCGCCAATGACTGCGCCAGCAGCGCCACCAATTGGGGTCTTGGTGCCTTCGATTTTCACCGGACGCAGGGATTCGATGGTCCCCATGCGCACGGTCTGTACACGACGCGCTTCGTCACGGGAGTACGAGTCGCCGGTCAGACTCGAGGCGCAGCCACCCAGCAGCAACGACAGGGTGGTAAAGCAGGCAACCAGTAAAACGGACTTACGCATAGCATTAACTCCAAAGGACAGGTGGTCATTAAACGCTGCAGCTTGACGCCTGTCACGGCAAGCACCGCAGAAAATTGCTTTCATTCAGCCTCAGTACAGACTGCCCGCACCAGAAAAATCGACGAACGGTAGCACTTAACGTCCAACCAGGATCTTCATGGATTACTTCATCATTGTAGTCACAACCCTTGCCGGCCTGTATTTCCATGGCTGGCTGTACCTGCGCATCAGGCGCTGGGTAGATCGCGATCTGGCGCTTTCCCTGGCGGGCAATGATGCGCACAAGCGCGCCTTCATGCTCAGGCAGCTGGAAAACGCCCGCAATTTGAAAATCAAACGGTCCGACCTACCGCATTGGCTGAAGAATGCCGCGCAGCAGTACACGCCCGAAGCCTCTGGTATAGAGACTTCAGGGTGACGGGCAACATTCAGGTGAAGTGACGAAAGGTGCAGCTCAGGGTGCCAAGCGCTCGCGCACCCAATCGGCCCCTTGCAGGCGATAGTTCAGGCGGTCGTGCAAGCGGCTGGCACGACCTTGCCAGAACTCGATGCGCTCCGGCAGCAAGCGATAGCCACCCCAATGCTCGGGGCAGTCGGGCTGGGTGTCGCTGAAACGCTGTTCGGTGGCCTTGAGCAGGTCCTGCAGCTCTTCGCGGTCGCGGATGACCCGGCTCTGCGGAGACGCCCAGGCGCCCAGGCGGCTGCCCAGCGGGCGGACCTGATAATAAGCGTCCGACTCTTCAGCCGTGACCTTCACCACCCGCCCTTCGATACGCACTTGGCGCTCCAAGGTCGGCCAGAAGAAGGTCATGGCCGCAAAGGGCCGCGCCGCGAGCTGCTGGCCCTTGGCACTCTGATAGTTGGTGAAGAAGGTAAAGCCCTGCGCATCCAACCCCTTGAGCAACAGGATGCGGCAGTGCGGACGACCCTCCTGGTCGACGGTGGCCAAGGTCATGGCATTGGCTTCCACCGGTGGCTGCTCGGTTTTCACCGCGTCAGCAAACCACTGATGGAACAAGGCAAACGGCTCGCTCGGGGCCTGGGCCTCGCTCAAACCATCCCGTGTGTAGTCACGGCGCATATCGGCCAGTGCCTGGGTCATGCGGCTTTATCCTTCTGGTTCAGCGAATCAGTTTTTCGCCTGGTCGTTGGCCGGTGCTGCAGCCTTGGCTTTGGCCGGCGCTGGCTTTTTGGCAGCAGGCTTGGCCGGGGCTTTTTTGGCGGCTGGCTTGGCGGCGGCTTTCTTGGCGGCGGGCGCCTTTTTAGCGGCGGCTTTGGCCGCTGGGGCCGGTGCCGGAACGTCCTGCACTGCAACCATCTCGGCGACAGGCGGGGTTTTGCCCGACTGATATTTGCTCAACAGCGCCAGCATGGTGGTGCGCTGAGTGAACATGATTTCCATACGACGGTTCAGGGCACGGCCCTGGTTGCTGTCGTTGGCGGCACGTGGCATCAGGTCGCCCATGCCACGCAGCATCAGACGGTCCTGCTTCAGGCCGCTGAGGCTGAAGATCGACGCGATGGATTGTGCACGTTCCTTGGTCAGCGCCTGGCTGGCTGGGGCGGTGCCCGTTGCGTCGACGTGGCCCAGTACCAGTACGGCGGTCTTCGGATCGGCTTCAACGGCCTTGGCGACGCGAGTGAATGGACCCAGGGTGACCGGCAGCAACATGGCTGGGCGTTTCGGGTTGTAGGAACCGTCTACCGGCGCGATCACGACGAGCACGTTGTCACGACGTTCCAGTTGCAGGTTGCTGTCCTTGATGGCGGCGCGCAGGCGTGGCTCATAGTCATCCAGCCAGGCCTGAGTGATTTTCGGGTCAGGCATCGGCACGTTGGTCACGTCGACCTTGGCCAGTGGCTTGGGTTTGCTTTCGAACGGCCACCACCATTTGGTTTCGGTGTCGTTCTTGGCGACGGCTGGAGTGGTGGCAGGTGCGGGCTCGGCGGCCTTGAGGTCGGCTTTCAGGTCGGCCTTGGCATCGGCGGCCTTTTCGTCGGCAGTCTTGGAAGAGAACGGCCACCAGCTGGAGCCGGTGTCAGCCTTGGCGGCTGGTGCGGCAGCGGCGGCTACCGGGGCGGCAGGCTTGGCGCCGGCAGCGGGCTTGGCGTCCGGTTTAGCCTCCGGCTTGGCATCGGTTTGGGTCACTGCGTCCTTGGTCGCGGCCTTATCAGATCCAAATGACCACCAATGCCCGCCCTCGGCATCATTTTGTGGAGTTTGTGCGCAGCCGGTAATAGTGAGGCATAGCGCCAGTGCCAAGGACTTGTTCGATAACATGAGATATCCACAAAATGAGAAAAGAAACGGGGGTCTGGATGACCCGTTAAACAGACGCTTACAGAACATTAAAGTTACATCATTTCGTTCAGCGCCTTCTTATAGTTGCCTTTGTAACAAAAAAACGTGAAACAGCAAGGGGTTTACAGACAACCGGCCAATATTCCGACCAACTTCTGTGCCCGTGGGTCCATAAGTACATAAGGGCCCAATGTATTAGTGACGAAACCAAACGCTACATCATGCTCTGGGTCGGCAAAGCCTACCGAGCCGCCTGCGCCGGGATGCCCGAATGCACGCGGGCCAAGGCCGAAGGTGGCATTGGGCAGCTGCGGTTGGTCCAACATGCAACCCAGGCCAAAACGGGTTTGTGTCAATAATGTTTTATCCGGCCCGATACTGTGTTCGCGGGTCAATTGTTCAAGCATGTCGGCTTCGAGCAAACTACCGTCCAATAAGCCGCTATAAAAGCCCGCCAGGCTGCGTGCATTACCGTGACCATTTGCCGCTGGCTGCTGCATACGGCGCCATTCAGGTTTGTTAGTGCTGGTCAGAATAGACGGTGGATTAGCAAAAGCACGCGTCGTCATGGCCGCAGGTTCACGCATCATTACTTGCAGTAAACGCTGTGCCGCTTCATCGCCCATGTTGCCTTTGCTACGCGCTATATGTGCCACGCGATAAAACTCTTCATCTGCCAGGCCCACATGGAAGTCCAGCCCCAATGGCCGCGCAACCCGCGCCACGATGGATTCTCCCGGCCCACGCCCATCGGCGCGACGCAGCAATTCACCCACCAGCCAGCCGTAGGTGATCGCCTCGTAGCCATGACCTTGGCCGGGCGTCCACCACGGGGCTTCGGCCGCCAGGGTGTCGACCATCAGTTGCCAGTCGTACAGCGCCTCGGTCGGCAGCATCTCGCGGATCGCCGGCAACCCGGCCTGGTGGCAGAGCAACTGGCGCAGGGTGATGGACTCTTTCCCCGCCGCCGCAAATTCCGGCCAGTAGTTGGCAACGGGTACGTCCAGTTGCAACTTGCCTTCGGCCACCAACTGCAAGGCCGTGACGGCGGTAAAGGTCTTGGTACAGGAGAACAGGTTGACGATGGTGTCACTGTGCCAAGCCTCGGCACCGTCCTTGTCGGCGGTGCCGGCCCACAGGTCGACGACGGTTTCGCCGCCTATCTGGATACACAGCCCGGCACCGCGCTCCTGCGGGTCATCGAACAACGCGGCAAAGGCTTCACGTACCGCTTCGAACTGGAGTTCGTAATGACCCTGGATCTGCACCTGAACACCCTCGGACAACACAGCAAAAAGTGGCCGACATTGTTCCAGTACTGGTGGGTTTTGTGAACCCGTCAGCCCTCAATCAATGACCATTCCCTGAGTGCCCGCCCGCATGCCCGGCGCCCTGCCCAGGGCCTTTGCCTTCGTGCCCGGCCCTGCCGCCTTCGCTTTCACGCACGGCGCCCGCCGCCTTGGCCTTTTCTGCTTCCTTGCCCAGTTGATCGACCGCCGCCAGGTTGCTTTTGCGCACGCTGTCGACAAAGCCCTGGAACGGCACATCGGTGATACCCACCAGGCCAAAATGGCCGTTTTCACCGTCCAGCAAACGCCCGGTTGCCGGCTGATCCAGGTACTGGAACCAATGCACGCCGACAATCGACGGCTCGGCCATGGCCTGCTTGAGGAAGTTGCCGTACGCCACACCACGGTCCTCTTCCTTGGCCAGTTGGGTCACTCCCCCCCAGAACGGCCCACGGTCAGCCGAGCCAAAGTTGAATTCGGTGATCAGCACTGGCTTATCCAGCGCACGCAGGGCGGCGAAGTCATAACCGTCCTGCGGCTTGAGGGTGTACATGTTGAAGCTCAGCACATCGCAATACTGGGCACAGGACGCCACGGCTTCCGGCGTGCTCACCGCAAAACGACCACCCAACAGCAGTTGGTTGGGTGCATGCCACTTCAGCGAGTCGGAAATGGTCTTGAAGTAGGCATCGGCAAAGGTCTTCTGGAAATACTTGAAGTCCGCTTCGATTTCCGGGTGCTCGGGGTTGGGCACCGGCGGTTCAAAGCCCGGGTCTTCCATCAGCTCCCAGCCCTTCAATTCGATGCCCCAGGCTTTCGACAGCCCTTCTTCGTTACGGTACTTGTCGCGCAGTTGCTTGAGGAACGCGCGCTTGGCCGGGACATCGGTGGTCATGCGCAAGGTGCCGTAGGCCAAGGCGTAGCGGGACTTAGGATCATCACCTGGGCCGGCCCAGGCCAACTCGTTGTCGGCAAAGAAACCGATCAACCACGGATCATCACGGTGATCGCGGGCAGCGATGGCCACGGCGCGCTCAGTGGCCATGGCGAAGCGCGGGTCGAACGGATCGGGCATGCCGCCCCACCAGTCGGTGCCGGTGCTGATGCTGGTGTAGTCGCCGACGATCGACAGCGGCAAGGTGTAGGGCACGCGATCGGCACGGGCGAGATCGTCGTCGCTCCAGTTGCCCACAGTGTTGAAACCCCAGGCTTGCAGGCGGTCGAGGGTGTGAGTGGTCCAGCGCTTCTGGTCAAACCCGTCACCGCCATAAGTGCGTTGCAGGTTGGCGCCGTAGAAATCGTACCAGCGCCCGGCGCCAAAGCTGCGGCCTTCACCCGCGCCGTTGCCGGTGCGGTTGTCGCCGCTGCCGTAATACTTGTCGAACGGTTCGCCGGCCTTGGGCAGCGCCGCGAACATCCATTCACGGCCGGACACGTAGGTCTGGTTGTTGTCCGGGGCCACGGTATTGACGCCCAGCGAATAGAACGGATGCCCCTCCGGCGTCACCAGGTACCAGCGCCCATCGCGTTTCTCGGTGCGGAAAAACCCGCTGGCGTCGAACGCCGGACCTTTGTTCCAGCCACCGTACTTATCCAACGAGGATTTTTCCCGCGTGGCCAGCCAGCCCTGGAGCTGCTGTTGCTCCTTGGCAGCGGCGGCCTTGAGTTGTTCGTCGCTGCTGACTTTTTCCGGCCAGCACGCACGGGTGGATTGACCATAGGCATCCACCAATTCGCTGTAGGCAGCCTTCAACACCGGCTCGCTGTCCTGCACGCCAAAGCGCTCCAGTAGGATGCTTTGGGCGGCGTTGGGCTTGATCATCGACAACGTCACCGAAACCACTTGGCTACGGTCGATTTCACCCGCGCTGCTGGCCAGCAAGACGCGCTGGCCGTCTAGGGTGATCGGCATCGGCGGGCCGGCCTTCATGCCCTGGCTCAACGGCGAGTTGGCCTGCAACGGGACCAACAAGGTTTGCGCCGGGCCCGCCGGCAGGTCGATGCGACTGACCAGGGTACGGCCGTCGCTGCTCTGCACCTTGACGTAGAGCGTCAGCGCCCAATCCATTGCACTCTGGATGCGCAGGCTCATGGCCCCCGACTGAGACCAGTCCCAGGCGCCCGTCTGCGGGCTAAGCACCAGGCTGGGTTCAGCAGCCGGGTTGAACGTGATGCGGCGCAACACTTCGCCTTCGGGGGTCTGCTCGGCGTTGTACTGCGGCAGGCTGGCGTCCTGGGTCGCCACCTTGACCACATCAGCGGGCCGGACGAAGTTGAACAAGGTCTGTTGCCCGGCAGGCGCGGCCATCAAGGGCGCGGCGAACAGCAGGGCAAAAAGGGCGGGCAGCGTGCGAATCATACGAGCAAGGTTCTCCCAGACGGCCGATGAATGGCCTGATGAAATACAGTGAGATAGACCACGAAGTGGGCGAATCCGCCCACTGTGGCTTAAGAAATTTCGCGCCTGAACGGCGGCAAGGCATTAAGGATAGCCTTGCCATAGCGTTGGGTGACCAAACGGCGGTCGAGCAAGGTGATGGTGCCTCGGTCCTCTTCGGTACGCAGCAAGCGACCGCAAGCCTGGACCAGCTTCAAGGAAGCGTCCGGCACCGAGATCTCCATGAACGGGTTACCGCCCCGTGCTTCGATCCATTCGGCCAACGCCGCCTCGACCGGATCATCCGGCACCGAGAACGGGATCTTGGCGATCACCACGTGTTCACAGTAGGCGCCGGGCAAGTCCACCCCTTCGGCAAAGCTCGCCAGGCCGAACAGCACGCTGGAATCCCCGCCATCCACCCGCGCCTTGTGCTTGTTCAGGGTTTCCTGCTTGGACAGGTTGCCCTGGATAAACACTTGTTTGCGCCAGTCACGGTCGAGGCCGTCGAACACGTCCTGCATCTGTTTGCGCGACGAGAACAGCACCAGCGTACCGCGTGAACCTTCTACCAGTTCCGGCAGGTCACGGATGATTGCGGCGGTGTGAGCCGCCGCATCCCGTGGGTCAGCCTTGAGGTCCGGCACCCGCAACACACCCGCGTCGGCGTGATGGAACGGGCTCGGCACCACCGCAGTGACGGCCTTTTTCGGCAGCCCGGCACGCATGCGGAAGCGGTCGAAGGTGCCCAGGGCGGTCAGTGTGGCCGAGGTAACCAGGCAGCCGTAGGCCACGTTCCAAAGGTTGCGGCGCAGCATTTCCGCCGCCAGGATCGGACTGGCGTTGACCTCGATGTCGAACAGCGCACCGCTTTCCGACAGGGTCAGCCAACGCGCCATGGGCGGGTTGTCTTCCGGGTCTTCAACGGTGAAGGCGGTCCACAACTCCCAATTGCCCTGGGAGCGCGACAGCAGGCTGCCGAACAGCGGGTACCATTCCTCGGCCTGGTTGCTGGCGATACCGATATTGACCTCGCCATCCATGCCTTCCTTAAGCAGGTCGGTGAGGCGGGTGAACAGGTCAGTCAGGCGTGAAAAGCCCTTCTTCAGCTCGATGCCCATTTCGCGCATGTGCTCGGGAATCAAACCGCCGACGAACCGATGACGCGGCCGCTCGCGGCCCTCGACGTCTTCACCGGGTTTGAAATCCGCCACCTGCTCGCAGGCGCTGAACATGAATTGCTGCTGGGTCTTGATCTCCCGCGCGAGCTCCGGCACCTGTTCGATCAGCTTGCCCAGGTCGCCGGGCAGCGGGTGCTGGGCCAGCAACTTGGTGAGGTTCTTCGCGGTGGTTTCCAGCCAGTCGGCAGTGGAACGCAGGCGCGTGTAGTGGGCAAAGTGGCCGATGGCCTTGTCGGGAAGGTGATGGCCTTCGTCGAAAACGTAGAGGGTGTCACGCGGGTCCGGCAGCACGGCGCCGCCGCCCAGGGCCAGGTCGGCCAGGACCATGTCGTGGTTGGTGACGATCACGTCGACCTTGCCCATACCTTCGCGGGCCTTGTAGAAGGCGCACTGGCCGAAGTTCGGGCAATGACGGTTGGTGCACTGGCTGTGGTCGGTGGTCAGGCGCGCCCAGTCGGAATCCTCCAAGGCGGTGGGCCAGCTGTCGCGGTCGCCGTCCCATTTATTACCGGCCAGTTTCTCGATCATGCTGGTAAACAGCTTCTGGCTGACTTCATCCACCTCGATCTTGAAGCCTTCTTCTTCGAACAGCGACGCCGTTGCGGTTTGCGCGTGGCCTTCCTGCAACAGCACGTCGAGCTTGGACAGGCACATGTAGCGGCCACGGCCCTTGGCCAGAGCGAAGGTGAAGTTCAAGCCGCTGTTGCGCATCAGGTCGGGCAGGTCTTTGTAGACGATCTGCTCTTGCAGGGCGACGGTGGCGGTGGCGATCACCAGGCGCTTGCCGGCGGCCTTGGCGGTGGGGATCGCGGCCAGGCTGTAGGCCACGGTTTTGCCGGTACCGGTGCCGGCCTCGACGGCCACGACCGCGGGCTCACCCTCGCGGCGACCTTCGTCGTCGGTGTCGATATCCCCGAGGACCTTGGCCACTTCGGCGATCATCAGGCGTTGGCCATAGCGCGGTTTCAAGCTCTTGGCTTCGAGAAAACGCGAGTAGGCGCCCTGGATCGTGGTTTTGAGTTCAGTGCTGATCATGGATAGTCGGGCGCAAAAAACGCTGGATAAATTTTCAGTGGTTCGGATCGGCGGCTATCATACCCCGCTAATGAATCCCGCGCAGAACGGAGTACCACAATGACCGCGTTTAGCCTCGCTTACACCCTGCATGTATTGGCCGCCCTGGTATGGGTGGGCGGTATGTTTTTCGCCTGGATGATCCTGCGCCCCGCCGCTGTGGCGGCACTTGAGGGCCCTGCCCGGCTCAGGTTGTGGGCGAATGTGTTTCAACGTTTTTTCGTGTGGGTATGGATCGCGGTGGCAATTTTGCCGATCAGCGGCATCGGCCTGCTGCAATTGCGCTTCAACGGGTTTGAGACGGCGCCGCGTTATGTGCAGGTGATGATGGGGTTGTATCTGGTGATGACGGCGTTGTTTATCCGTATCCAGGCGTTGAAATTCCCGGAATTGCGCACGGCCGTGGCGGCTGAGGACTGGCCGGCGGGGGCTGCGGTGCTGGGGCAGATCCGCCGGTTGGTGGGGATCAATTTGATCGTGGGGTTGGTGGTGGTGGCGATTGCTTCGGCTCGACCGATGTTCTAAGGGTGTTCTTTAGGGCCTCTTCGCGGGCAAGCCCGCTCCCACATTCGACCGCATTCTCATGTTGGAACTCGGTCAACTGTGGGAGCGGGCTTGCCCGCGAAGACGTCAGCCCAAACGACTCACAGCCGCTGAATAGTCACAGTGCCCGCAGGCCCAGCCGGCCCCGGCTGCCCTTCCAACCCTGGGCGGCCCTTCTCGCCACCATCGGCGCGGTACACCAGGCAGCCTTTGGACTGGCCACCCTTGCCAGGCTTGCCCGCCGTGCCGGCCAAACCACCGGGACCACCGTCCACCCAGACCTTGATCTGCTGCGCCGGGAAGTCCTGCGGCAACTCGACCCGCACCTGCGCGCCGGACGCGCCAGGCAAGCCATCACCGCCGTTATCACCATTGGCGCCGCGACCGGCCGAACCCCAGGTGCAGCCTGGATCCACGCCATTGGCTCCGTCCAACCCGGAATAACCCTGTGCACCAGCGCCGCCACGGGCGTCTACCGAGAGTTCTTCAGCGGTCAATGAGTTGATGCGCAAAGTCAGGTCACGCCCGGCCTTGGCCGGTTTTTCGTGGGTGCCGGGCGCGCCGCGCGAGGTGATCTGGCTGCCGTGGTCCAACTGCGCGTGGCGCACCTGCAATTGCAGCGCGGTGTTGCCGGGCACAATGGCGATGCGGGCGTCGCGGCCCAGGTGCAGCTCATCCACCGTGACCTGGCTGATGGTGGCGGGGATCAGCAAGGTGCCGTAGTCCGCCACCTCCAACCGCTCCAGTTGCAACACGCTGGTGCTGCTGGGCAGGCGCATCAACGAGTTGGTTTCCACACTGACGCTTTGAGCCAGGGCAACGGGGCTGACCAACAGGGCCAGCAGTAAAACCTTACGCATCGTGGAGCTCCCCTGAAAATTTTCAAAAAATATTTCTAGTTTTTCTTTGGACTCACAGTAACGACTTCCACAGGCGCTTTGCCAGTGAAGGATCAAAAAAGTTGATAAAGGGGGAGGATTGGCAGCAATGCCCCTGTGGATCGCACAGGGGCAAGGACCGTCAGCGGTTGATCTGGATTTCCGTGCGGCGGTTCAAGGCGCGACCATCAGCGGTTTTGTTGTCGGCTACCGGGTGGCTTTCACCTGCGCCGGTTACCGCGACAAAATTGCTGCGCGGCACGCCGGCACCGATCAGGTAGTCCGTGACCGAATGGGCGCGTTTTTCCGAGAGTTTCTGGTTGTAGGCGTCTTTGCCGACACTGTCAGTGTGGCCACTGACCCGCAACTGGGCGCTCGGGGCTTCCTGTTTCAAGCGCGTGGCGATGGTATCGAGCTTGGTTTTGTCCGCCGCCGTCAGCTTGGCCGAGTCGAACTGGAAGTGCACATCGCGGATTACGATGGTTTCTTCCTTGACCACGACGACTTCCTCAACCACGGCCGCTGGCGGTGTCGGTGGGCAACCATTGGCATCCACCGGCACACCTTTTGGCGTGCCTGGACACTTATCGCGGCTGTCCGGCACACCATCGCCGTCTTCGTCGCCATCGCCGTGCACCCAGCAATAGGCGCCGGCCATGCCGCCGATCAGCAGTGCACCCGCGCCTGCATAGGCCGAGCTTTCAGTGGCACCGATCGCCGCACCGGTCACACCGCCAAGGGCGGCGCAGGTGGGCCAGTCGGTTTTTTGCAAACCTGCGCAACCTGTCAATACTCCGGTTAGCAGAACCAAGGGTAGAGCTGTCCGCATGATGCTCATCTGATTTCTCCTGAGGGGATCGGCGGGGGCCGATGGGTGGAGTAAAGACGGCTCTTTTCATCTGCGCCACTACGCCGC
This sequence comes from Pseudomonas sp. C 49-2, assembly GCF_003970195.1. Lineage (NCBI taxonomy): Bacteria > Pseudomonadati > Pseudomonadota > Gammaproteobacteria > Pseudomonadales > Pseudomonadaceae > Pseudomonas > Pseudomonas sp. C 49-2. The sequence goes on along the minus strand of NZ_RXYG01000003.1, from coordinate 247,033 downwards.
GCCCCTGTATTCATTGAGGATCGCCGCATTCGTAGGACTTTTCACAGCCGCCCGCTCTAGGCCCGCACGCTCAGCCGCGCTAGTCTCTACGGTCCTGATGTGAGGATCTCTGATGACCGCCGGTATTTCTGCCCGTACCCCCCAGCAAGCCTTGGCCGCCTTGCTCGATCTGCACCAGCCCAAACGCCTGCTGCTGTTGGGCGCCAGCCAGTTCCCGGCGCTGGAGGCTTTTCAAAAAGCCCACCCGGATACCCAGGTGTCCGTTGCGGCACCGGGCGCGTTGCCTACAGAGCTTGCCGCACAGCGGTTTGACCTGGCGCTGGTGGTGGACTGCCTGGAGCACCTGTCAAAACCGCAAGGCCTGACCCTGCTTGGCGGCATCCGTAACCTGAATGCCAGCCGCATTGCGGTGCTGGTGGACCTGGGCGCCTGCGACTGGAAGGACACCGACTTCTTCTCCCTGGCCCTGCAGGCCGGCGAGCGATTCCAGCGGGATGAACAGGTTCTGACGCTGTTTACCTACGATCTGCTTGACTATAAACAAGTGCCGGACTGGCTCAACGCCCGCTTCTGGGCCAACCCGGAAAACTTCGGAAAGTATTGGTGGTAACCCGATGAGTACATCCATTTGCCCCTGCGGCAGTGGCAACCTGCTGGATGCCTGCTGCGGTCATTATCACGCCGGGCATCCGGCACCTTGCGCCACCGCTTTGATGCGCTCGCGCTACAGCGCCTATGTGCTGGGCCTGGTGGACTACCTGGTCGCTACCACCCTGCCCGCGCAACAGACTGGTCTGGACCGAAATGCCATGGGTGCCTGGAGCGCCCAAAGCACCTGGCTCGGCCTGGAGGTAGAAAGCTCCGAGGTGTTCGGCGGCCAGCCGGAACACGCCTTCGTGACCTTCACCGCACGCTGGCACGACAGCAACGGCGAACATAGCCACCGCGAGCAGTCTTCTTTCGTACAGAATGACGGGCGCTGGTACTTCATCGACCCGACCGTGGAAGTGAAGGCCGGACGCAACGATGCCTGCCTGTGCGGCAGCGGGCAGAAATTCAAGAAGTGCTGTTCCAGCTACCTCTAACAACTCTAAGGATTAACGCCATGCTTCGGATGTACAGCTTGATGCTGGCGTTAGCCCTCGGTTTGAGCGGCTGCGCGTCGTGGTTTGAAGACGACTCTCCACCGCCCCACGTGTCGCTGGTGAAAGTCGAAGTGGTGCGCGCCAAGCTGCTGGAGCAGAAATTCAAGCTGTACTTTCGCGTGGATAACCGCGACGACGCCGACCTGACTGTGCGCGGTTTGATCTACAAGGTCACCCTGGGCGACTTCGTGCTGACCGAGGGCGAGTCCAATGAGTGGCTCACCGTGCCGCCGCGCAGTCATAAATTTTTCCGGGTGTCGGTGCGCACCAACCTCTGGCCGCAGATCCGTGATGTGGTGCAGATGCTGAAAAATCCCGACCAGCCCGTGCCGTATCGCTTGGATGGCGAGCTGAAAACCGGATTATTCATCGGTTATGACGTGCAGGTGAATCACAATGGCGAGATAATCCCCGGCGATTTTATTCCGGAGCGACATCGATGACTCAGCAACCCCATGTCCATGGTCCTGACTGCAACCACGATCACGATCACCATGATCACGACCACGGCCATGTCCACGGCCCGAACTGCGGCCACGCTCACCAGGAGCCAGTGCGCAATGCCTTGAAGGACGTGGGTCGCAATGATCCTTGCCCGTGCGGCAGCGAGAAGAAATTCAAGAAGTGCCACGGGGCTTGATGCCCTGACCTGTGGCGGGCTTGTTGTGGTGAGCGGGCTTGTCCCGCTCACTACATAACACCACCCCTGCGCGAACCTCAGGATCTGCGTTGGAACTGCAACTCCACTTCCAGCCCCCCACCTTCCCGATTACGCAAACTCAACCGCCCGTCATGCGCCTTGGCGATGGTGTGAGCGATGCTCAACCCCAAGCCATACCCGCCGGTCTCGGCATTGCGTGAACCCTCCACGCGGTAAAACGGCTCCATCACTTGGTCGAGTTGCTCCTGGGGAATCCCCGGGCCACGGTCGCTGATGACAATCTTCAAGCTGTCCGCCCGATCCTCGATTCGCACCACCACGTCGGTGCCATAACGCAGCGCATTTTCCAGCAGGTTCTGCACACAGCGCTTGAGGCTGCGGACATACCCCGGCAATGGCTGTTTCGCACGACCCTCGATCCGTACGTGTTCACCCACATCCTCCGCATCCGCCTGCAAGCTTTGCAGCAAGGCGTTGATGTCGATGTTTTGCCGTGTCTCGTTGATTTCGCCACTGCTGACAAAATCCAAGGTGCTGGAGACCATGTGCTCCATTTCCTCCAGGTCACTGCGAAAACGCTCCTTCGTGCGGTTGTCCTCGAGCATCTCGGTGCGCAGGCGCAGGCGTGTGATCGGTGAACGCAGGTCGTGGGAAATAGCCGCAAGAAACCGCGTGCGCTCGGCGATGTTGGCGATCAGCCGCTGTTGCATGGCATTGAAGGCCTGGGCGGCACGGCGCACTTCGGTAGGGCCATCCACCGACAACGGCGGACGCTGGATATCCCGGCCCAGGGCCTCGGCCGCCTTGGCCAACGCGTTGAGCGGGCGGATCGCCAGGCGCACCGCCACCAGAGCGATCAGCACCAATACCAGTACCCGCAGCAAATAAATGCGCATGACGTAATCGAACAACAGGTCCAGCGGTGAGGTGCTGGTCCAGCCCTGTTCTTCGCTGGCATCCACCTGCAACCAGCGGCCGTCGGGCAGGCGCAGGTCGATCAGAAACTGCCCCACCACCGATTTGGAACCCAGCAGGGTCGACAGCCCGGCGGTTTGCCCTTCGCCATCCACCAGCGACAGGCGCAACAGGATCAGCGTCTGGGCGTAACCGGTTTTTTCCGACAATACCTTCTTGATCAACCGTTCGGTGGGCCGGTCGCTGTCGTGAAGCGTGCTGGGCATATTACTGGCCTGGTCGCTGAGGGTCAGGCGGAAGGTCGGCGTGTCGAGCATCTTGATCAGCAGGTCCGCCTGTTGTGGGTCGCTGTGCACCAGCCGCACCACGTCCGCCAGGCGCGTGGCGATCAAGCGCGCAGGGATTTCCAGCACCTGCCCATGGCGCCGGTCGTACCAGATGCTGCTGGTCAGCGCCTGCGCCGCGAGCATGCCGCTGACCAAAATCAGCACCAACCGCCCGAACAGCGAACGCGGCAGCAGTCTCACGATTCCAGCACCACGTCGTCGGCGGTGAGCATGTAGCCTTCGTTGCGCACGGTCTTGATCAGCCCCGCCGGCAGTTGGGAGCGCAGGCGGCTGACACACACATCGATGGAACGGTCGAACGGCGTGCTGTCCTTGTCGAACACGTGATTGAGCAGGAAGTCGCGGCTCAACGGGCGATTGGGGTGCTGCAACAGCAGGCGCAACAGGCGGTAATCGGAGTTGCCCAGGCTGACCACCACACCCTCCGGCGACAGTAACTGCCGCGCCCGCGTGTCGAGCTGCCAGCCGGCGAAACGGATGCTCGGCGCTTCATCCAGGCGCGCGCGGTCGGGAAAGCTCTGCACCCGACGCAACACCACCTTGATCCGCACCAGCAATTCGCGCGGGTCGAACGGTTTGGGCAGGTAATCGTCGGCGCCGATTTCCAGGCCGACGATGCGGTCGATCAACGAGCCTTTTGCCGTGAGCATCACCACCGGCGTGTTTGAGTTCACCCGCAGTTCGCGGCACAGGCTCAGGCCGTCTTCACCGGGCAGCATCAGGTCGAGGACGATCAGGTCGATGACATTCAGCGCCAGGCGGCGGCGCATTTCCTTGCCGTCGGCCGCAGTGGAGACCTGGAAGCCAGCGTCGCTCAAGTAGTCGCAGAGCAACTGGCGGATTTGCGGATCGTCATCAACGATCAGCAGGTGGTCTTGCTTGGCCATGGGCAGTCAATCCGAAAAACAATGAAACGCAGCAAATAGCCGAAAGTTCAGCCAGCCGTGCAGGCAAATGTAATGGAATGTTGTAGGAAACCATAATCACGCATCAGCGATACAAACCCGGGGTATGGCAGGCGGAATCGCTCTTTAGACTACCGAACCTAAATGAGAGTAATTGTAATTTAGCCATTAAGGTCGTTCGCGATGCCATTGCCCACCCTTCGTCGCCACACACTCCACACAATCCTCTCGCGCACGCTCGGCGTGCTGTTTGCCGCGCTGGTCCTTGGCCACGCTGAAACCGCTGCCGCCCATGAAGTCACCGACGTGCTGGGCCGCAAGGTCGAAGTGGCGGACACCGTAAAGCGCGTTGTCCTAGGTGAAGGCCGGCTGATTTCGGCGTTTGCGTTGCTGGACAAGGACGCGCCCTTCCAGCGCATCGTCGGCTGGCAGAACGATTTGCGCCTGCTCGACCAACACACCTACAACGCCTACGTGGCGAAATTTCCCACAGTGAAAGACATCCCGCTGATCGGGCAAGCGTCGGAACAAAGCGTCAGCGCCGAGGAAATCCTCTCGCTGAAACCTGACCTGGCAGTGTTCAGCATTTCCGGTCACGGCCCCACCGAACACAGTCCGGTCGCCGATGTGCTGGCCAAGGCGGGCATTCCGGTGGTGTTCGTCGACTTCCGCATCAACCCGGTGCAGGGCACTCACACCAGCATGACTGCGCTGGGCCAGGCATTGGGGCGTGAAGCCCAGGCCAAGGCGTTCCTGGATTTCTATGACCAGCACATCAAGGTGATCACCGATGCGGTCGCCACCTTGCCGGCGGGGCCGCGCCCGAGTGTGTTCCTCGAACTGCTGGCCGGCGTTTGGCAAGCGCCGGGGCATACCACCGGCAAGAGTGGCATGGGCGAACTGATCGCACTGGTCGGCGGGCGCAATATCGCCGCTGGCGTGGTGCCGGGTGCGCTGGGCGATATCAGCGTCGAGTACGCGCTCAAGGCCGACCCGGATGTGTATATAGCCACCGGCAACCGCAAGCCCGGCTTGATCCTGGGCGCGGGTGTTGGCGCAGATGAAGCCCACGAGGCGCTGGACCGGGTATTGGCGCGTCCCGAATTCGCCAATCTTCGTGCAATCCGCGAGGGCAATGCCCACGGCCTGTGGCATGACTTCTATAACTCACCGTACAACCTGCTGGCGATTGAATCGTTGGCCAAATGGGTGCATCCAGAACTGTTCGCCAAGCTGGATCCGCAGGCGACCATGAACCAGATCAACGCGCAATTCCTGGGGATGCCGTTGCAGGGTGCCTATTGGATCGACACCTCTAAATGACCACCCAAGCCCTCGACCTTGCCAGCGCCACCCACGGCTACCGTCGCCTGTTGGCGCGGCGCGCCTGGCTGCTGGGCCTGCTCGGTACGGCGCTGGTGTGCGCCATCCTCGTGGACCTTGCCAGCGGTCCCTCGGGTATGGGCCTGCTGGCCTTGCTCGACGGTATCCTGCACCCGTCGCATCTGAGCGCCACCGACCAAGTAATCATCTGGAACGTGCGCCTACCCTATGCACTCATGGCAGTGCTGGTGGGCTGCGCGCTGTCATTGGCCGGGGCCGAGATGCAGGCGATCCTGAACAACCCGCTGGCCAGCCCGTTCACCCTGGGCGTGTCGTCGGCCGCAGCGCTGGGCGCGTCCCTGGTGATTGTGTTTCCGGTGACGACGCTGTGGGTGTCGGCCAATACGGCGATTTCCCTCTCAGCCTTCATCTTCGCCGCGGCTTCGGTGTTCTTGCTGCAAGCCATGTCGCGTTTGCGCGGCGCCGGGGTGGAAAGCCTGGTGCTGTTCGGCATCGCCCTGGTGTTCAGTTGCAACGCGGTAGTGGCGCTGCTGCAACTGGTGGCCACCGAAGACGTGTTGCAACAGCTGGTGTTCTGGACGTTGGGCAGTGTGACCCGCGCCAACTGGGACAAGCTCGGCATCCTGGCGCTGGTGGTCGCGGTAGTGCTGCCGTTTTCCTTTGCCGCCGCACCGCGCCTGACCCTGTTGCGCATGGGTGAGGACCGTGCGCAAAGCTTTGGCGTGGACGTGAAGCGCCTGCGGTTTTTCTCACTGCTGCGCATCAGCCTGCTGTCGGCCACCGCCGTGGCCTTTGTGGGCACAATCGGGTTTATCGGCCTGGTCGGTCCGCATATCGCGCGGATCCTGGTGGGCGAAGATCAACGTTTCCTGTTGCCGGCCAGCGCCTTGACCGGCGCGTTGCTGCTGTCGCTGTCGTCGATTGCCAGCAAGTTGATCATGCCCGGCGTGATTGTGCCGGTGGGCATCGTCACCGCGTTGGTGGGCGTGCCGATTTTCGTGGTGCTGGTGTTCAAGCGGGGGAGGCAGTTATGAGCGAAGGTTTGAGCATACACAACGCCCAGGTGAGTTACGGGCGCCGGCAGATCGTGCACGACCTTAGCCTGCCCACCCTGCCCCACGGCAGCCTGACCGCTCTGATCGGCCCCAACGGCGCGGGCAAGTCCACCCTGCTGCGTGCCGTGGCCGGGCTGGAAAAGATGCAAGGCGTTGTACGATTGGGTGACCTTGACCTGTCGGCCATGTCTGTCGCCGAGCGCGCGCGGCGCGTGACCTACATGCCGCAGAACCTGCCGCCAGGCTTGAGCCTCAGCGTGATGGAAAGTGTGATCGCCGCCCTGCGCGTGGCGAATGTCGAGGGCATCCCGCTGTCCAGCGACGCCTGCCTGCGTGAAGCCTTCGACGCCTTGCAACGCATTGGCATCGCACATTTGGCTGATCAACTGTTGAGCACGCTCTCCGGTGGCCAACGCCAATTGGTCAGCCTCGCCCAACTCATCGCGCGTCGCCCGCAGGTGATGCTGCTGGACGAACCCACCAGCGCCCTCGACCTCAATTACCAACTGAAAGTCATGGATTGCGTGCGTGATTTGGTGCGCGAACACAACCTGATTGCCGTAGTGGTGCTGCACGACATCAACCTCGCCGCACGCTTCGCCGACCATATTGCCGTGCTGCGCCAAGGACGCTTGTATGCCAGCGGTGCAGCGGACGACGTGCTTAACCCACTGCTGTTTGCCGAGGTGTATCGCGTGCGGGCACGCATCGAGCGCTGTTCGCAGCACACCGTGCAGGTGTTGGTGGACGGCGCCTTTTAATTTGCTTCTAAGGGTATGCGCAAATGTTTCATTGAAATTTCGCACACCCAACATTACCTATACCTACAGGCATTCGCTCAAGCATCACCACTTTTGGAGAGCTTCATGATCGACCTGTATTACTGGACTACCCCCAACGGTCACAAAGTATCGCTGTTCCTGGAAGAAGCCGGCCTGCCCTATAAGGTGCACCCGATCAATATCGGCCAGGGCGAACAGTTCAAGCCTGACTTCCTGAAGATCGCTCCCAACAACCGCATTCCAGCCATCGTCGATCAGGATCCGACCGACGGTGGCGCGCCGATTTCGCTGTTCGAATCCGGCGCCATCCTGTTGTACCTCGCGGAAAAAACCGGCCAGTTCCTTCCAAAAGACCTGCGCGGTCGCCAGGAAGCGCTGCAATGGCTGTTCTGGCAAATGGGCGGCCTGGGGCCAATGGCGGGTCAGAATCATCACTTCAGCCAGTTCGCACCGGAGAAAATCCCCTACGCGATCAAGCGTTATGTGGACGAAACCGCCCGCCTTTACGGCGTGCTCGACCGTCGTCTGGCAGATCGTGCATTCGTGGCGGGTGAGGCCTACAGCATTGCCGACATGGCGATCTACCCGTGGATCGTTTCCCACAAGTGGCAGAGCCAACGCCTGGAAGATTTCCCACATCTGCATCGCTGGTTCAACAGCATCAAGGAGCGGCCGGCGACGGTCCGCGCGTATGAGCTGGTACAGAAAGTGAACCCGCCCAAATCCTGAGTTTAAGTCGTACGCGGTCAAACTGTGGGAGCGGGCTTGCTCGCGAAGTCGGTGTGTCGGTCGACGTATTCAGTGACTGAAACTCCGCGTTCGCGAGCAAGCCCGCTCCCACATTGTTTTGCATAAGACTCAAGATCTAACGGTTAACCCAAACTCCTGCTTGCGTCGTTTCGCCGCGCTCACTAACGTAGCGCCTTTACTGACGCTACCCCCGCAGGAGCTTTGCCATGGCCTCGCCAGCCCTCTCACATTTTCTTCCCCGGTTCGGCGTTGCCGCGGCAGTGGCCAGTGCGTTAAGCCTGGCCGGTTGCCAGCTCCAGAGCACCCAGGACACCCTGCCCCCGGTCGCCGGCGTGCAGCCGATCAAAGGCCTGGCACAGAATGTGTCCGTGCGCCGCAATGCCCAGGGCATGCCGCTGATCGAAAGCAACACCTTCCATGACGCGCTGTTCAGCCTCGGTTATGTGCACGCCAGTGACCGCATCACGCAGATGGTCACCCTGCGCCTGCTGGCCCAGGGCCGCCTGGCGGAAATGTCCGGGCCCGAGGTGCTGGATGTCGACCGGTTCATGCGCGCGGTCAACCTGAAAAAAAGCGCCGGCGAGTTGTATAACGCGTCGAGCCCGCGCCTCAAGCGCTTCTTCGAAGTGTATGCGCGTGGCGTCAATGCCTACCTGTTCCGCTACCGCGACAAGCTGCCGCCGGACCTGGCCCAGACCGGCTACAAGCCCGAATACTGGAAGCCGGAAGATTCGGCACTGTTGTTCTGCCTGCTGAATTTCAGCGAATCGGCCAACCTGCAGGAAGAAATTGCCTCCCTGGTGCTGGCGCAGAAAGTCGGCGTCGACAAACTCGCCTGGCTCACGCCCAGCGCACCGGACGAAGCGATCCCGCTGGCCGAGGCCGAGAAACTCAAGGGCGTGAACCTGGGCCAGATCACCGGTCTCGCCGGCCTGGATACGGTCAGCCAGCAACTGAGCAGCCTCAATTCACTGGCAGTCACTACCTCGAGCAACTGGGCCATCGGCCCGCAACGCAGCCGCAGCGGTAAGAGCCTGTTGGCAGGCGACCTCGCCGCCCAGCCGCAAGCGCCGTCGCCGTGGAGCTATGTGCAGATACGTGCGCCGAAATACCAGGCCGTGGGCGCCTCGATTGCTGGCTTGCCGACGCTGTTGTCCGGTTTTAACGGCAAGGTCGCGTGGAGCATGAGCACGGTCAAGGGCGACACCCAGGACCTGTTCCTGGAAAAGGTCAAACGCCAGGGCAGCGCGTTGTACTACGAGAACAACGGCAAATGGCTACCCGCCGGTGTGCGAAACGAAACCTTCTTCGTCAAAGGCCAACGCTCGATTCGCGAAGTGGTGTACGAAACCCGTCACGGCGCCCTGCTCAACAGCAGCCAGGCGCTGACCACCGGCCTGGGTTTGGCGCTGCAAACCGCCGACTTCAAGGACGACAAGAGCCTGGACGCGTTCTTCGACCTGTCCCGCGCCCAAAACGCGGGCAAGGCCTCGGACGCCACCCGCGAGATACGCGCCATTGCGCTAAACATGATCTTCGCCGACGCCAGCAATATTGGCTGGCAAGTCACCGGGCGCTTCCCCAACCGCCGTGAAGGTGAGGGCCTGCTGCCGTCGCCGGGCTGGGACACGCGTTTTGACTGGGACGGTTACGCCGATGCGATGCTGCACCCGTATGACCAGGACCCGGCTCAAGGCTGGATCGGCACCGCCAACCAGCGCACCGCGCCGCGCGGTTATGGCATGCAACTGTCCAACTCCTGGGATGCCCCGGAGCGCAGCGAGCGCCTGGCGCAACTGGCCAATGCCGGCAAGCATGACAGCCGCAGCATGATTGCCATGCAGTACGACCAGACCACCACCTTCGCTGCCAAGCTCAAGACCCTGTTCCAGGCACCGGGCATGGCCCAGCCGCTGAAACAGGCGATTGACGCGCTGCCGGCGGCCGAACAGCTCAAGGCACGTGAAGCACTGGGCCGCCTGATGGCCTTTGATGGCCGCTTGGTATCCACCTCCGCCGACGCGGCGATCTATGAACTGTTCCTGCAGGAAAGCACCAAACAGATCTTCCTCGACGAACTCGGCCCGGAAAACGGTGCCAGCTGGAAGGCGTTTGTCAGCAATGCCAACCTGTCCTACGCCGCCCAGGCCGACCACTTGCTGGGTCGCGAAGACAGCCCATTCTGGGATGACGTGCGCACCCCGCAGAAAGAAGACAAACCGGCGATCCTCGCCCGCAGCCTGGCCGCCGCGATCAGCGCGGGTGAGAGTCAATTGGGTGCCGATCACAAGGCCTGGCAGTGGGGCAAGTTGCATACCACCACCTGGAAAAACACCAACGGCCAGGTGATTCGCGGTCCGCTGGCGTCCGGTGGCGACCACAACACCCTGAACCCAGCGCCGTACAGCTGGGGCCAGGACTTCACCACCACCCAGGTGCCGGCGCTGCGCATGATCGTCGACTTTGGCCAGGTGGAGCCGATGATGGGCCAGGGCGGCATCGGCCAGTCCGGCAACCCGGCCAGCCCGAACTATGCCAATGGCATCGACCCCTCGCTCAAGGCGCAATACCTGAGCTTCCCGATGCAGCCGCAGAACTTCGAGAAGGTGTATGGGAAGGCTCGGTTGACCCTGACACCGGGCAAATAATCCGGCAAGTGTGGGGCGGGCTTTTACTGTGGTGAGCGGGCTTGCCCCAACAAGCCCGCTCACTACAATAGTTAATCGAACTTCTCATCGCCCGCCCGCCTCCTACCTGATAAGCCCATCGCCCCCGGCACGCCCATGGACCTTGTCATCGCCCGCCCCGAAGGCCTCTACTGCCCCGCCGGAGATTTCTACATCGACCCCTGGCGCCCGGTGGAGCGCTCGGTCATCACCCACGCCCATGGCGACCACGCCCGCACCGGCAACCAGCACTACCTGGCGGCAGCCCCCGGCGAAGGCATCCTGCGTTCACGGCTGGGCCAGGACATCAACCTGCAGACCCTGGCCTACGGCGAGCCACTGGTTCACCACGGCGTCACCTTGAGTTTTCACCCCGCCGGGCATGTCTTGGGGTCGGCCCAGGTGCGCCTGGAATACCGGGGCGAAGTCTGGGTCGCGTCCGGTGACTACAAAGTCGAGCCCGACGGCACCTGCGCGCCCTTCGAACCGGTGCGCTGCCACACCTTTATCACCGAGTCGACCTTCGGCCTGCCGATCTACCGCTGGCAGCCCCAGGCGCAGATCTTCGCCGGGATCAACGATTGGTGGCAGGCGAATATCGCCGTCGGCAAAGCCAGCGTGTTGTTCTGTTATTCCTTCGGCAAGGCCCAGCGCATCCTGCACGGCATCGACGCCAGCATCGGCCCGATCCTCAGCCATGGCGCGGTCGAGCCGTTGAACCGGGTGTACCGCGAGGCCGGTATCTATATTCCTGAAACCCTCTACGCCGGTGACTTCAAGAAAACCGACCCGCTGCTGCGCCAGGCCTTGATTATCGCCCCACCCTCGGCCGGCGGCAGCAGTTGGATCAAGCGCTTCGGCGACTACAGCGACGCCTTCGCCAGCGGCTGGATGCGCCTACGCGGCACCCGACGCAGGCGCGGCGTGGACCGAGGTTTTGTGCTATCGGACCACGCCGATTGGCCCGGCCTGTTGTGGGCCATTGAGCAAACCGGCGCCGAGCGGGTGATGGTTACCCACGGGTCTGTCGGCGTATTGGTACGCCATCTGCGGGAAAAAGGCCTGGATGCCCAGGGCTTCACCACTGAATACGGTGACGACGAAGAAGAGGCCAGCGCATGAAGGCCTTTGCCGAGCTGTACGCCAACCTTGACGCTACCACCTCCAGCAACGCCAAGCTGGCCGCGCTGCAGGCCTACTTCCGCGATGCTGCGCCGGAAGATGCGGCCTGGGCCGTGTATTTCCTTTCCGGCGGACGCCCTCGGCAACTGGTACCGACGCGCCTGCTGCGGGACATGGCCACTGAAGCATCAGGTATCGAGCCGTGGTTGTTTGAAGAAAGCTACCAATCAGTGGGCGATCTGGCAGAAACCATTTCCCTGCTGCTGCCGGAATCTACCTACACCTCGGAGGACGGCCTGGCGGTGTGGCTGGAGGAAAAACTCCTGCCCCTGCGTGGCTTGCCGCCATTGGAATTGGCCGAACGTCTACCTGCGTTATGGGCGCAACTGGATCAACCCAGCCTGATGGTCTGCATCAAGTTGATCACCGGCAGCTTCCGCGTGGGCGTGTCCAAGCTACTGGTCACCCGCGCCCTCGCCGCAATGGCCGATCTGGACAGCAAGCGTGTGGCGCAACGCCTGGTGGGCTACACCGATCTGTCTAACCGTCCTACGCCGGAGGGTTATCTCAAGCTCATCGCCGCCGAATCGCCCGACGAACATGCGCAACGCGGCGGGCAGCCTTATCCGTTTTTTCTCGCCCATGGTTTGGCGCAACCAGTGGAGCAATTCAACGATTTGCTTGGCTCTCCCGCCGACTGGCAAGTGGAATGGAAGTGGGATGGCATCCGCGCGCAGCTGGTGAAACGTGACGGCCGCCTGTGGATCTGGTCCCGTGGCGAAGAATTGGTGACTGAGCGCTTCCCCGAACTGCATAGCTTGGTAAGCGGCTTGCCCGACGGCACGGTGATCGATGGCGAAATCGTGGTGTGGAAAGACGCGGTGCAACCGTTCGCGCTGCTCCAACAACGGATTGGGCGCAAGACCCTGAGCAAAAAAGTGCTGGAGGACGCTCCGGTTGCGGTGCTGGCCTACGACCTGCTGGAACATCAGGGCGACGATTGGCGCAACCACACCCAGGCTGAGCGTCGCACGCAACTTGAGCAGGTAATTGCCCAGTGCAACCAGCCGGTATTACTGGCGTCTCCCCTGTTGACCGGTGCAACCTGGGAAGACATGGCCGAACAACGCGAAGCCTCGCGCAGCCTCGGTGTGGAAGGCATGATGCTTAAAGCACGCGACGGCCTGTACGGCGTCGGCCGCACCAAGGACATGGGCGTGTGGTGGAAGTGGAAGGTCGACCCGTTCAGCGTCGACGCGGTGTTGATTTACGCCCAACGCGGTCATGGCAGGCGCGCGAGCCTGTACAGCGACTACACCTTCGCCGTATGGGACGGCCCGGCCGGCAGCGAACGCACGCTGGTGCCCTTTGCCAAGGCCTACTCCGGCCTGACCGACGAAGAAATGCGCAAGGTCGATGCGATTGTGCGCAAGACCACGGTGGAAAAGTTCGGCCCGGTGAGCAGTGTCACGCCGAGCATGGTGTTCGAACTGGGGTTTGAGGGGATTGCTCTGTCCAAGCGGCACAAGAGCGGGATTGCGGTGCGATTTCCGCGGATGTTGCGGTGGCGGCAGGATAAAACCGTGGAAGACGCTGACAACCTTGCCACCCTGCAGGACCTGCTGACCTGATTCCTTGGTTAAAAATGGCACAAATCCTTGTGGGAGCTGGCTTGCCTGCGATGGCGGCGTGTCAGTGAAAAATGAATTCGCTGATCCACCGCCATCGCAGGCAAGCCAGCTCCCACATTATTGATCTGCGCCAGAACCAAATTGGTGCACTGTTTTTTGCGCGCCCATTTTCGGGCATCTCCTACACTCAGCTCTCCCTTGTCCCACCTTTTAAAACGCTCATTCGGAACTATGGTGCAGAAATTGCTACTTGTGATCCGTCTGACACCGTTCAGTAACAGTCCTAAACGCGCCACAAGCGCTTATCTTGGTTTCCAGGGATTACATAATGAAAAAAGCATTGCTGACCCTTTCTGCACTGGCTCTGTGCATGGCCGCAGGTACCGCGCTGGCCAAGGAATACAAGGAACTGCGTTTTGGTGTCGATCCGTCCTACGCGCCGTTCGAATCCAAGGCCGCCGACGGCAGCCTGGTGGGCTTCGATATCGACCTGGGCAATGCGATCTGCGCCGAGCTGAAAGTGAAGTGCAAGTGGGTTGAAAGTGACTTCGACGGCATGATTCCGGGCCTCAAAGCCAACAAGTTCGACGGCGTGATTTCGTCCATGACCGTGACCCCGGTGCGTGAAAAGGCCATCGACTTCTCCAGTGAACTGTTCTCCGGCCCTACCTCGCTGGTATTCAAGAAAGGCGCAGGCTACTCGACACCTGAGTCCCTCAAGGGCAAGTCCGTGGGCTACGAGCAAGGCACTATCCAGGAAGCCTATGCCAAGGCCGTATTGGATAAAGCCGGTGTGACCACCAAGGCCTACGCCAACCAGGACCAGGTGTACGCCGACCTGACCTCCGGCCGTCTCGACGCGTCCGTGCAGGACATGTTGCAGGCTGAATTGGGCTTCCTGAAGTCGCCGGCCGGTGCCGGTTATGAAGTCAGCGCGGCCATCGACGACCCGTTGCTGCCGTCGAAAACCGCCGTCGGTATCAAAAAAGGTAACACTGAACTGAAGGCGCTTTTGGATAAAGGTATCAAAGCGTTACACGATGATGGCACCTACGCCACCATCCAGAAGAAACACTTTGGCGATCTGAACCTGTACAGCGGCAAATAATGCCTGGAGCGCCCTTCCCCGGAGGGGCGCTTTTTTATCGCCATAGGTCCTGATTTATGTTCGAAGAATTATTGCAAACCCTCGGGTTGAGCGCGCTCAGCTTGAAGGGTTTCGGCCCGCTGTTGCTGCAAGGCACCTGGATGACCATCAAGTTGTCGGTGCTGTCCCTGGCCGTCAGCGTGTTGCTGGGCCTGCTCGGCGCCAGCGCCAAACTCTCCAGCCTGCCCTTCCTGCGCATTCCCGCCCAGCTCTACACCACGTTGATTCGCGGTGTACCCGACCTGGTACTGATGCTGCTGATTTTCTACAGCCTGCAAACCTGGCTGACCGGCTTGACCGACTTCATGGAGTGGGAATACATCGAGATCGACCCCTTCAGCGCCGGGGTGATCACCCTCGGTTTTATCTACGGTGCGTACTTCACCGAGACCTTTCGCGGCGCAATACTCGCGGTGCCCCGTGGCCAACTGGAAGCTGCCACGGCCTATGGCCTCAAGCGCGGCCAGCGGTTTCGCTACGTGACCTTCCCGCAGATGATGCGCTTTGCCCTGCCGGGAATCGGCAATAACTGGATGGTGATGCTCAAGGCCACGGCCCTGGTGTCGATCATCGGCCTGGCCGACCTGGTCAAGGCTGCCCAGGATGCCGGCAAGAGCACCTATCAGTTGTTTTACTTTTTGGTACTCGCGGCATTGATCTACCTGTTGATCACCAGCGCGTCCAACTTCGTCTTGCGCCGCCTTGAACGTCGCTACTCCGCTGGTGCCCGGGAGGCCGTGCGATGATCGAACTCTTGCAGGAATACTGGCGCCCCTTCCTTTATAGCGACGGCCAGCACATCACCGGCCTGGCCATGACGATGTGGTTGCTCACTGCCGCGCTGGTCATCGGCTTTCTGGTGTCGATCCCGTTGTCCATCGCACGTGTGTCGCGCAAGCGCCTGGTGCGTTGGCCGGTGCAGTTCTACACCTACCTGTTCCGGGGCACGCCGCTCTATATCCAGCTTCTGATCTGCTACACCGGCATCTACAGCCTCGCCGCCGTGCGCGAACAACCGTTGCTGGATGCGTTCTTTCGCGACGCGATGAACTGCACCATCCTGGCCTTCGCCCTCAACACCTGCGCGTACACCACGGAGATTTTCGCCGGGGCGATCCGCAGCATGGCCCATGGCGAAGTCGAAGCGGCCAAGGCCTACGGCTTGAGCGGCTGGAAGTTGTACGCCTATGTGATCATGCCGTCAGCGTTGCGTCGTTCGCTGCCCTACTACAGCAATGAAGTGATCCTGATGCTGCACTCGACCACGGTGGCCTTCACCGCGACGATCCCCGACATCCTCAAAGTGGCGCGGGATGCCAACTCGGCCACCTTCATGACCTTTCAATCATTCGGTATCGCTGCGCTGATCTACCTGACCGTGACCTTTGCCCTGGTCGGTCTGTTCCGCTTGGCGGAGCGTCGTTGGCTGGCCTTCCTCGGGCCGAGTCATTAAGGAGTTTTTATGCGTCATCAGGTTCATGAACTGATCGCGCCGGTGCCAGGGACGGCGCGGCAGATTCACAGTTTTCACTTCGGCCCGGAACAGGCCGAAGGCAAGATCTATATCCAGTCGTCGCTGCATGCCGATGAACTGCCCGGCATGCTGGTGGCTTGGCACCTCAAAGTACGCCTGGCTGAACTGGCGGCGGCCGGTCGCCTGCGCAGCGAGATTGTGCTGGTGCCCATCGCCAACCCGGTGGGCCTGGAACAGGTGCTGATGGATATCCCGCTGGGCCGCTACGAGCTGGAAAGCGGGCAGAACTTCAATCGCCTGTTTGTCGACCTCAGTGAGGCGGTGGGTAATCAAATCGAGGAGCTGCTTGGGGACGATCCCCAGCACAACGTCGAGTTGATCCGCGCCGCGCTGTCTACCGCCCTCGCTGCGCAAAGCGCTGAGACCCAACTGCAATCCCAGCGCCTGGTGCTGCAACGCCTGGCGTGCGATGCCGACATGGTGCTGGACCTGCATTGCGACTTTGAAGCCGTGGCGCACCTGTACACCACACCCGAGGCCTGGCCGCAGGTGGAACCATTGGCGCGTTACATCGGCTCGGAGGCCAATCTGCTGGCGACCGACTCCGGCGGGCAATCCTTCGATGAGTGTTTCACCCTGGTGTGGTGGCAGTTGCAGCAACGCTTCGGCGAGCGCTTCCCGATCCCCATGGGCAGCTTTTCGGTGACCGTCGAACTACGTGGCCAGGGCGACGTCAATCACGGCCTGGCCGCCCTCGACTGCCAGGCGATCATCGATTACCTGATCCACTTCGGCGCCATTGCCGGGGAAGCCGCACCACTGCCCGACCTGCCCTACCCGGCCACACCGCTGGCAGGCGTTGAGCCGGTGGCGACGCCCATGGGCGGCCTGCTGGTATTCCGCGCCTTGCCCGGTGAATACCTGGACGCCGGACAACTGATCGCTGAAATCATCGACCCCATTTCCGACCGCGTGACGCCCGTGCATTGTCGCAATGCCGGCCTGCTTTACGCCCGTTCGCTGCGCCGCATGGCCACTGCCGGGATGGTCATCGCCCATGTCGCCGGCACCGAGGCCTACCGCAGCGGCTATCTACTTTCGCCTTGAGGATGCACGCCCCATGTACAAATTGACCGTTGAAGGCCTGCATAAAAGCTATGGCGACAATGAGGTGCTCAAAGGTGTTTCGCTCAAGGCCAAGACCGGTGACGTGATCAGCTTGATCGGCGCCAGCGGCTCGGGCAAAAGCACCTTTTTGCGCTGCATCAACTTCCTGGAAACACCCAACGACGGCGCCATGACCCTCGACGGCCAGCCGATCCGCATGGTCAGTGACCGCCACGGCATGCGCGTGGCCGATGACGCCGAATTACAGCGCCTGCGCACGCGCCTGGCGATGGTGTTCCAGCACTTCAACCTGTGGAGCCACATGAGCGTGCTGGAAAACATCACCATGGCCCCGCGCCGGGTACTGGGTTGCAGCAAGAAGGACGCCGAGGACCGTGCCCGTCGTTATCTGGATAAAGTCGGCCTCCCTGCACGCGTGGCCGATCAGTACCCGGCGTTCCTCTCCGGCGGCCAGCAACAGCGCGTCGCCATCGCCCGCGCCTTGGCCATGGAGCCGGAGGTGATGCTGTTCGACGAACCCACCTCGGCCCTCGACCCGGAGCTGGTGGGCGAAGTGTTGAAGGTGATTCAGGGTTTGGCCGAGGAAGGCCGCACCATGATCATGGTGACCCACGAAATGAGTTTTGCACGCAAGGTGTCGAGCCAGGTGTTGTTCCTGCACCAGGGCCTGGTGGAAGAGCAAGGTGTGCCGGAAGACGTGCTGGGCAATCCGAAGAGCGAGCGTTTGCAGCAGTTTTTGAGTGGCAATTTGAAGTAAACCTTTGGCCGCTCTGGAGGGTCTGTGGAATAGGCCTTCCAGAGTGTCAGCCGCCCCATGGCAAAACCCACCGATTTCGCCAAGCACTGGTTTGCCGCCAAAGGCTGGAAGCCGTTTGCCTTCCAGAAAGAGGTGTGGGCGGCGGTCAAGAGCGGCCAATCGGGGCTGCTGCATGCCAGCACCGGTGCGGGTAAAACCTATGCGCTGTGGTTCGCCGCCCTCAATCGCTTCGCCATCACTCGCCCACCTGTAACCGCTAAACGCAAACCGCCCGCTGAGCCGCTGACGGTGCTGTGGATCACGCCCATGCGCGCGCTGGCCGCCGACACCGCCCGCGCCCTTGAAGCCCCGCTTGAGGCGTTGCAGATTCCCTGGAGTGTCGGCCTGCGCACCGGTGACACCAGCAACAGCGAGCGCGCACGCCAGACCCGCCGTCAGCCCACCGCATTGGTCACCACCCCGGAAAGCCTGACGCTGATGCTGGCGCGGGCCGACAGCGAAGTGAGCCTGGCGCATCTGCGCATGGTGGTGGTAGATGAATGGCATGAGCTGATCGGCAATAAGCGCGGCGTGCAGTTGCAACTGGCCTTGGCGCGCCTGCGGCGCTGGCATCCCGAATTGATGGTGTGGGGGATTTCGGCGACCTTGGGTAACCAATCCCACGCACTGGAGGTGTTGGTTCCACAAGGCGATGGGATCAACGTGCAGGGGCAGACGGCTAAACAGTTAGTCATCGACACCTTATTGCCCCCCGTGACCGAACGCTTTCCGTGGGCCGGGCATATTGGTTTGAAGATGCTGCCCCAGGTGGTGGCGGAAGTGGACGCCAGCAGCAGTTGCCTGGTGTTTACCAATACGCGGGCGCAGTCGGAGATTTGGTTCCAGGCATTGCTGGACGCCCGCCCCGATTGGGCTGGGGTGATTGCGCTGCACCATGGTTCGCTGTCCCGAGAGACCCGTGACTGGGTGGAACGGGCCTTGAAAGACGGCCAGCTCAAAGCGGTGGTGTGCACCTCAAGCCTGGACCTGGGGGTGGACTTCCTGCCGGTGGAGCGGGTGTTGCAGATCGGTTCGGCCAAAGGCATAGCGCGGCTGATGCAGCGCGCCGGGCGTTCGGGGCATGCGCCGGGACGGCCGTCGAGGGTGACATTGGTGCCGACCCATAGCCTTGAGCTGGTTGAAGCCGCCGCCGCCCAGGATGCGATCGCGCAACGGCGTATCGAAGCGCGGGAATCGCCGTACAAGCCTTTGGATGTACTCGTACAGCACTTGGTCAGCATGGCATTGGGGGGTGGCTTCACGCCCGAGGCCTTGCTGACGGAAGTGCGCGGCGCCTGGGCCTACCACGACCTGACGGATGAAGACTGGGCCTGGGCCCTGGGTTTCGTGCGGCATGGTGGGCTGTCGCTGACGGCCTATCCGGACTATCGCCGCGTGGAACCGGACGAGCACGGCATCTGGCGTGTCCCGGATGCCCGGCTGGCGCGGCGCCATCGAATGAGCGTGGGCACCATCGTCAGTGATGCGAGCATCCACTTGAAATTCTGGAGCAAGGGCGGTGGCGGCAAGAACCTGGGCAGTGTCGAGGAGGGGTTTATTGCGCGGCTAAAGCCGGGAGATGGCTTCCTGTTTGCCGGCCGCCTGCTGGAGTTGGTGCGCGTGGAAAATATGACCGCCTATGTACGTCGCAGCACTGCCAAGAAAGCCGCCGTGCCGCGCTGGAATGGCGGGCGCATGCCGCTTTCCAATGAGCTGGCGCAAGCGGTGGTGGAACGCTTTGATGCAGCGGCCCATGGCCGCTTCGAGGGACCGGAGATGCAAGCGGTGCAACCTTTGTTGCAAACGCAGTTACGCTGGTCCGGCTTGCCGACGCGCGAACATCTGCTGGCAGAGGCGCTGAAGTCACGGGAAGGCTGGCACCTGTTCCTCTATCCCTTTGCCGGGCGCCAAGTGCACCTGGGTTTGGCGAGCCTGCTGGCGTGGCGTGTGAGTCAACAGCAGGCAGTGACATTTTCGATCGCAGTCAATGATTACGGGCTGGAGTTATTGAGTGCCACTGCAATGGACTGGCCGGCATTGCTGAATGATGCGCTACTGAGCCCTGAACATTTGCGGGAAGACGTGGCAGCCAGCCTGAATGCCGGGGAGCTGGCGCTGCGCCGCTTCCGTGAGATCGCTCGCATTGCCGGGCTGGTGTTTGCCGGCTATCCGGGTGCACCAAAAAGTACACGGCAAGTGCAGGCCTCCAGCGGTTTGTTCTTTGAGGTGTTCAAGCAGTACGACCCGCAGAATCTGTTGCTGACTCAGGCAGGCGAAGAAGTCTTACGCGATGAGCTGGATATTCGTCGGCTGGAAGAGACGTTGCGTCATCTTTGCGCGCTGAAACTGGGCTTGCATCCGATCGAACGACCTACGCCACTGGCCTTCCCATTGTTGGTTGAACGGATGCGCGAAAGCCTGAGTTCGGAAAAACTCTCGGAACGCATCGCACGCATGGTCAAGGACCTGGAAAAAGTCGCGGATAACGGGAAGCGCTGATGGTGTGCACGGTGAGGCTGGAGGGTGAAGAGCTGTGGTTACTGGCGGACAAGGCTGTCTACTGGCCTGCACGCCAATGCCTGATGATCGCCGATGCGCATTTCGGCAAAGCCTCGGCGTATCGCAGCCTGGGGCAACCGGTGCCGCAAGGCACCACCACCGAGAACTTGCAGCGCCTGGACCGGTTGCTCTCAGCGCTACCCTGCGCTCAGGTGATCTTCCTCGGCGATTTCCTGCACGGCCCGGGATCGCACGCCAGTGGCACGCTGGGCGCATTAAGAAGCTGGCGAGCGCTTAATCCTGACCTGCCCATGACCTTGATTCGTGGCAATCACGATAAACGCGCGGGCGACCCGCCGGAGGACTTGAGGATAGAGGTGGTCACGGAGCCGCTGCTGATAGGCCCTTTTGCCTTGCAGCACGAACCTGACGCCCACCCCAGCCACCACGTGCTGGCGGGGCATGTGCATCCGGTGTATCGGTTACGCGGCAAGGGACGACAGAGCTTAAGGCTGCCGTGCTTTGTGGTCGGTGCCCGAGTGAGCCTGCTGCCGGCGTTCGGTGCATTTACCGGCGGGCATAGAGTGGAACAGGACAATGACCGCCGAATCTATGTGATTGGCGATCATGACGTCTGGCCAGTGGGCTAGGGATCAGGCAACCGGCGCGGGTGGCGGCTCGTCCGGCAGGGTCGGCTCGCCAGGCTCGGTCGGTTGGGGGTAATCCGGCTCGGGTTGACCGGGGATGCCGCCCGCATAAGCAGGGTCGGCCATCAGGGACCAGGCCAGAACGCCAATCTGATTGGGTTCAAGCCGGGCAAGTTCTGCGCTTATTCGCGGGTCGAGCTTCATAAAGTACTCCTCAAGCGTGGCCCGGCGCGTTTTACACGCGCCGGGGCAGTACACCTAGATAGAGTCGCTTTTTGCAGACTAATTCCCTTTACGCGTAGGAGCTTTCGATCAAGCGCGTGGGAGAGTGACGCCGCGCTGGCCCTGATACTTGCCTGCACGGTCTTTGTAGGACACTTCACAGGCCTCGTCGGACTGCAGGAACAGCATCTGCGCCACGCCTTCGTTGGCGTAGATTTTCGCCGGCAGCGTGGTGGTGTTGGAGAACTCCAGGGTCACGTGGCCTTCCCACTCGGGTTCAAGCGGTGTCACGTTGACGATGATGCCGCAGCGCGCGTAGGTGCTTTTACCCAGGCAGATGGTCAGCACGTCACGGGGAATACGGAAGAATTCCACGGTGCGCGCCAGGGCGAAGGAGTTCGGCGGAATGATGCATACGTCGCTCTTGACGTCGACGAAGCTCTTTTCGTCAAAGTTCTTGGGATCGACGATCGCTGAATTGATGTTGGTGAACACCTTGAACTCATCGGCGCAGCGTACATCGTAGCCGTAGCTGGAAACGCCGTAGGAAATCACCGGTGCATCGCCCTGACCACGGATCTGGCGCTCGACGAACGGTTCGATCATGCCGTGTTCCTGCGCCATGCGGCGAATCCACTTGTCCGATTTGATGCTCATGGCGGGTGTCCTGAATAGCGAGGTGGAAAAATTCTGTGGGGCATCTTACCGGGGCTGGCGTTGGGGTTCAAAGGCCACAGGGGTTTTCTTGACGAATGTGTCTGCTCCTATAAGCCGCAGCCAGTGGGGCCGGGACTTGTGCTGGCATGTCCGGTGAGCGGAAATACCACCGCCAGTAACGAATTTGGAGAAACCTTCGGAAATATCATTGGCACGTCCCGGAAAAAGGGTTAAGGTGGCGCCACTGTGCTGCTTGTGTCACTGAGAATCTCTACACGATATGTTGAATTTCGATCCAACCATCTCCAAGAATTTTTCCTGCTCTTTGCACTCAGTCTCGGCCAGGGCTTTTCCTGAGTCGCAGTTAACTTTGTCCAAGGAGATACACCATGTCTAATCGCCAAACTGGTACCGTTAAGTGGTTCAACGATGAAAAAGGCTTCGGCTTCATCACTCCACAATCCGGTGACGACCTGTTCGTTCACTTCAAAGCTATCCAATCCGACGGCTTCAAAAGCCTGAAAGAAGGCCAACAGGTTTCTTTCATCGCTACCCGCGGTCAGAAAGGCATGCAAGCTGAAGAAGTTCAAGTTATCTAACTTGTACTGACTTAGTCGAAAAGACCCCGCCCTTAAAAGCGGGGTTTTTTTATGGCTGGGATTCGGTGCTACACCCTCCCCTGTAGGAGCCCGGCTTGCCGGCGATGGCGGTCTTGAGGGCCTCATCGCCGGCAAGCCGGGCTCCTACAGGGGAAGTGTTGGTAACGAATGATCAGCGCACAGCAAAACGCCCGGTGCATTCCCATGCACCGGGCGTTTTGTCATAGCGGCCTAATCAATCGTTACTGAAACAACGACTCACTCGACAAGCCATTCTTCTCCAGGATCTCACGCAAGCGCTTGAGCCCTTCCACCTGGATCTGCCGCACCCGCTCACGGGTCAGGCCGATCTCCAGGCCTACGTCTTCCAGGGTGCTGCTCTCATGGCCGCGCAGGCCGAAGCGGCGAATCACCACCTCACGCTGCTTGTCCGTGAGCTCCGACAGCCACTGGTCAATGCTTTGGGAAAGATCATCGTCCTGCAACAGCTCGCAAGGATCGGTAGGACGATCATCCGTCAGGGTGTCCAGCAGGGTTTTATCCGAATCAGGACCCAGCGAGACATCGACCGAAGACACGCGCTCATTGAGACCGAGCATGCGCTTGACCTCTCCTACCGGTTTTTCCAGCAGGTTGGCGATTTCTTCGGGCGAAGGTTCATGATCGAGTTTTTGGGTAAGCTCACGCGCTGCCCGCAGGTAGACGTTGAGCTCCTTGACCACATGGATCGGCAACCGGATCGTGCGGGTCTGATTCATGATCGCCCGTTCGATGGTCTGGCGAATCCACCAGGTGGCATAGGTCGAAAAGCGGAAGCCCCGCTCGGGGTCGAACTTCTCCACAGCCCGGATCAGGCCCAGGTTGCCTTCCTCGATCAGGTCCAACAGGGACAGCCCACGATTGACGTAGCGTCGGGCGATTTTCACCACCAGGCGCAGGTTGCTTTCAATCATGCGCTTACGCCCAGCCGGATCGCCCTTTTGCGACAAACGCGCAAAATGGACTTCTTCTTCGGGGGTCAGCAGAGGGGAAAAGCCGATTTCATTGAGGTACAGCTGGGTCGCATCGAGCGCCCGCGTGTAGTCAATGTACTTGTGTTGCTTTAACGCGGTGGAGTTCTTGGACTTGGTGCGAACTGAAGGTACAGCAGGTCCCTCATTCGACATCGATTCCGTATCGATACCGGTCTCCATAAGGAGAACCTCATCGTCGATGTCAAACTCCGGCGCTTCTTTACTGAGAGCCATTGTTATAGTCCTTTGGTGAGTTCGACCTCAAGCTCAAGCGGCGCCTTTATCCTTGGCAACGCTGGAGCCTGTTCCTTCTACGTGAGGGAACAGGCTGTGCAACACATCAACGACGGGGTAGGAATTGCAGTGGATCTACAGGCTTCCCTTGGCGGCGAATCTCAAAGTGCAGTTTCACCCGGTCTGTACCAGTTGACCCCATTTCGGCAATTGTCTGTCCGACCTTGACCTGCTGCCCCTCCCGAACCAACAGCCTACGGTTATGGCCGTAAGCACTGACGTAGGTATCGCTGTGTTTGATGATGACCAGCTCGCCGTAGCCCCGTAAACCACTCCCGGCGTACACCACTGTCCCATCAGACGCAGCTAAAACAGGCTGTCCCAAATCTCCGGCGATATCAATGCCTTTATTCAAACTACCGTTTGAAGAGAATTTTCCAATTAACACCCCGTTTGAGGGCCATCCCCAACCGGTCGGCGCAGGCCCGGCAGGTGGCAACGGCGCGGGTGCCGGCTTGGCCGCAGGGGTCGGCGTGGCGGTGCCTGCAGGCCGGGTGATGATGGTGGTTTTGCTCGAAGACGACGGCGAAGATCCGGTGTTTGTCACAACTGCCGTAGGCGTTGAACCGGTGCGCCCGTCGAAGCGAATCGTCTGACCCGGATGTATCGTATAGGGCACGGGAATATTGTTACGAGCTGCAAGTGCCTTGTAATCCCAACCATAACGGAAGGCGATCGAGAACATCGTGTCGCCCTTGCGCACCACGTATTGCCCGGTGGTCACCGTCGGTTTCTGCGGGACCGCATTATTACGGTCAACCACCCGCGCGCCGCTGCTTGGCGAGCTGGAGCATCCTACCAACACGGAACTGAAGACGAGGCCAAGCACCAGTCGATGAAAGCTTGTTTTACTCATACGCTGCGCAAGACCTGTGAGACTCACCCGCCGCTCCCTTTGTGGTGGCTGAACATGAATGCCTGTATCAGGCTTGAAATATGACGCAAGTATAACTGGGCATTGGCTTTTTACCGGCACACGACTGAAACGAAAAATTCATCGCGTTTAATGCCGACGCCCGATCATGTTGACTCGATGGACCCCGCCGTAAGACACATCCCCGCCAACAGAATTCACTGCCTGCAAACAAATGCTCAGGCCAGCGGCCCATTGAGCAGCGGCACGAAACGCACAGCGCCCAGTACATGCCGGGAAAACCCTTCTTCCTCACGGATAATGAGCATCAATTGTTGCACTTCACCGGAGCCCACCGGGATGACCAGCCGTCCGCCTGGAGCAAGTTGATCGAGCAACGCCTGGGGCACATCGGTGGCCACGGCGGTGACGATAATGCCGTTGTAAGGCGCCAGCGCCGGCCAGCCTTCCCAGCCATCGCCCCAGCGAAACACCACGTTGCGCAGGTTCAATTCGACCAGGCGCTCCTTGGCACGGTCTTGCAGCACCTTGATGCGCTCGACCGAGAACACCCGCTCCACCAGTTGCGCCAGCACGGCGGTCTGGTAGCCGGAGCCGGTGCCGATCTCCAGCACTTTGTCCAAAGGCCCCGCCGCCAGCAGCAGCTCGCTCATGCGCGCCACCATATACGGCTGGGAGATGGTCTGGTTATGGCCGATGGGCAGCGCGGTGTCTTCGTAGGCTCGGTGGGCCAGGGCTTCATCGACAAACAGATGCCGAGGCGTGCGCCGGATCACTTCCAGCACCTGAGCGTTGGACAACCCCTCTTCGTACAAGCGCTGGATCAAGCGTTCGCGGGTACGCTGGGACGTCATCCCGATCCCCCGGCGCAGCAAGTCGTCTTGTTCACGGCCCATCAGCGCAGCCCCTCCAGCCAGCCATCGAGACCACTGAAGGCATCACTGAAGGTGCGATCAAATTGCAACGGGGTAATCGACACATAGCCTTGCATCACGGCATGAAAGTCCGTGCCCTCACCGCCATCTTCCGCATCACCCGCTGCCGCAATCCAATAGCCTTCCTTGCCACGCGGGTCGACCACCTTCAACGGCGCCGCCGCGCGGGCACGATGCCCCAGGCGCGTGAGTTGGATGCCGCGAATATGGTCGAGGGGCAAGTTGGGAATATTGACGTTGAGCACCGTGCGCGGCGGCAGGCTCAGGGAACCATGGGCCTCGACCAGCTTGCGCGCGAAATACGCAGCAGTCGGCAAGTTATCCAGCTGGCGCGAAGCAAACGAAAAGGCGAACGCCGTACGCCCCAGGAAGCGACCTTCAAGCGCCGCCGCCACGGTGCCGGAATACAGCACGTCGTCGCCCAGGTTGGCGCCGAGGTTGATACCCGACACCACCAGGTCCGGCTCATGATCCAGCAGGCTGTTGATCGCCAGGTGGACGCAGTCGGTGGGGGTGCCGTTCACGCTGATAAAGCCATTGGCCAGGACTTGCGGGTGCAGCGGACGGTCGAGCGTCAGCGAACTGCTGGCGCCGCTCTTGTCCTGGTCGGGGGCAACCACCACGCACTCGGCGTAATCTTCCAGCGCAGCATAGAGCGCGGCAAGACCGGGTGCGGTGGCACCGTCATCGTTTGATATCAGAATACGCATGGGTTGTCCGTCTGCCCCACCGGCACCAGATCAACAAGCTCGCGCACCAAGACAGTGGCGAAGCATCCGGCCGGCAGGACGAATTCCAATTGCAGAATGTCCAGCGAGGGATAATGCCACGTCAAACCGCCAATGGGCAGTCGCAGAATGCGACGTTCCTGGCTCATGCCGGCATTCACCAGCCAATCACGCAAGTCGGCTTCACCGGCGGCGACCGCCTGTTCAAGCTCAAAAGTTGCCCCCGTGGCAGGCGAATCACCTTCGCCCCACTGTGGTCCGGTCGGGTGCAGGTCCAGGATCGCCAAGCGTGGGTCGCTGCATTCAGCCTCCCCCGCCGGGAAAAAACTGCGGCTGTCGGTAAAGGCCAGCAAGTCGCCAACCTGGGCGCGCTGCCATGAACCGTCGGCCACACGCGCCGCCAACACTTTGTTGAACAGGAAGCTGCGCGCCGTGGACAGCAACCGCGATCGCACGTTGCGCTGTTCCGGCAACGCCTTGCGCGCGGCCCACTCACGGGCGTCGACCACGTTGCCGCCGTTGTGGCCAAAACGCTGCGCGCCGAAGTAGTTGGGAATGCCGTGTTGTGCAATCAGTTGCAACCGCGCGTCGATGGCGGCGGTGTCACCGGCCAACTGGGTCAGGCGCAAGGTGAAACCATTCGCTGAGTGCGCACCGCGTTGCAGCTTGCGCTTGTGGCGGGCGGTCTTGAGGACCTTGAGCGTGTCGTTCTCCGCCGCGCTCATGTCCGGATCGGCCTTGCCGGGCAGTTGCACGCTGAACCATTGGCGGGTCAACGCCTGGCGATCCTTGAGCCCGGCGTAGCTGACCGTGCGCAGTGGCACGCCCGCCGCCTTGGCGATGCGCCGCGCGGCTTCTTCTGTATTGAGGCCGCGCTTCTCAACCCACAACCACAGGTGCTCACCCTCGCCGGTCAGCGGGATATCCAGCACTTCATCAACCTGGAAGTCTTCGGCCGTCGCTTTCAGTACCGCGCTGCCCAGAGCTTCGCCATAGGCCCGTGGACCCAACAGTTGCACGTCATTCATGCGCGCAGCAACAAGGCGACGGAGTGCACGGCGATGCCCTCTTCACGACCGGTAAAGCCGAGCTTTTCGGTAGTAGTGGCTTTCACGTTCACTTGATCCAGTTCAATTTGCAGATCCGCGGCAATCAGCGCGCGCATCGACTCGATATGGGGGGACATCTTCGGCGCCTGGGCCACGATGGTGTTGTCGACGTTGCCGACCTTCCAGCCTTTGGCGTGGATCAGGCCAACCACATGGCGCAGCAGTACACGGCTGTCCGCGCCCTTGAAGGTCGGGTCGGTGTCCGGAAAGTGCTTGCCGATATCGCCCAACGCCGCCGCGCCGAGCAAGGCATCGCTCAAGGCATGCAACACAACGTCGCCGTCGGAATGAGCTAGCAACCCATGGTGGTGTGCAATGCGCACGCCGCCCAGGGTGATGAAATCGCCTTCGGCGAAACGGTGCACATCGTAGCCGTGGCCAATACGCATAAAAAAACGCCCCGATTTAATTCAGGGCGTGATTCTACCTACTTTTGCCTCACATTAACCGAGCAAAGCACGGCCATGGTGTCGCAAATGGTCTTCGATGAAGCTGGCGATAAAGAAGTAGCTGTGGTCGTAGCCGGGTTGCAGGCGCAGTTCCAACGGATGGTTGGCCGCCTTGGCCGCTTGCTGCAGGGCTTCGGGCTTGAGTTGCACAGCGAGGAAATCGTCGCGATCGCCCTGGTCCACCAGCAGCGGCAGCTTTTGCGAGGCCTCGCTGATCAACACGCAGGCATCCCATTCGCGCCATTTCGAGCGCTCTTCACCCAAATAACGCGAGAAGGCTTTCTGGCCCCACGGGCAATCCATCGGATTGTTGATCGGCGAAAACGCCGACACCGACAGGTATCGCCCGGGGTTGCGCAAGGCACACACCAGCGCCCCGTGGCCGCCCATGGAGTGGCCGCTGATGCCGCGTTTGTCCGAAGCCGGGAAATGCGCTTCAACCAATGCCGGCAATTCCTGCACCACGTAGTCATGCATCCGATAGTGCTTGGCCCAGGGTTCCTGGGTGGCATTCAGGTAGAAGCCGGCGCCGAGGCCGAAATCCCAGGCGTTGTCTGGATCGCCCGGCACACCCGGCCCACGCGGGCTGGTGTCCGGCGCGACGATGATCAAGCCCAGCTCGGCAGCCATGCGCTGGGCGCCGGCCTTCTGCATGAAGTTCTCGTCGGTGCAGGTCAGGCCGGACAGCCAGTACAGCACCGGCAACTTGCCGCCCTCTTCCGCTTGCGGCGGCAGGTAGACGGCGAACGTCATGTCGCAACCGAGCACATCGGAATGATGCTTGTAGCGTTTATGCCAGCCGCCGAAGCTTTTCTGGCACGACAGGTTTTCCAGACTCATGGTCGACCTCAGAAGTGGATGACGGTACGAATGCTCTTGCCTTCATGCATCAGGTCAAACGCTTTGTTGATGTCTTCCAGGCCCATGGTGTGGGTGATGAAGGTGTCCAGCGGGATCTCCCCGGTCTGGGCCATTTCCACATAGCTTGGCAATTCGCTGCGGCCGCGCACGCCGCCAAAGGCCGAACCGCGCCAGACGCGACCGGTCACCAACTGGAACGGACGGGTGGCGATTTCCTGGCCGGCACCGGCAACGCCGATGATCACCGACTCGCCCCAACCTTTGTGGCAGCACTCAAGGGCGGCGCGCATCAGTTGCACGTTGCCGATGCATTCGAAAGAGAAGTCCACGCCGCCGTCGGTGAGGTCGACGATCACGTCCTGGATCGGGCGATCGTAGTCTTTCGGGTTGATGCAGTCGGTGGCGCCCAGTTGCTTGGCGATTTCGAACTTGGCCGGGTTGATATCGATGGCAATGATACGCCCGGCCTTAGCCTTGACCGCACCGATCACCGCCGACAGGCCGATACCGCCGAGGCCGAAAATGGCCACGGTGTCGCCCGGCTTGACCTTGGCAGTATTGATCACCGCGCCGATGCCGGTGGTGACGCCACAGCCCAGCAGGCAGACTTTTTCCAGCGGGGCTTCTTTAGGAATCTTGGCTACGGAAATTTCCGGCAGCACGGTGTACTCGGAAAAAGTCGAGGTGCCCATGTAGTGGAAAATCGGCTGGCCTTTGTAGGAGAAACGCGTGGTGCCGTCCGGCATCAGGCCTTTGCCCTGAGTGGAACGGATGGCCTGGCACAGGTTGGTCTTGCCCGACAGGCAGAATTTACACTTGCCGCATTCCGGGGTGTACAGCGGGATCACGTGATCACCCACCGCTACCGACGTCACGCCCTCGCCAATCGCCTCAACCACCGCACCACCTTCATGACCGAGGATCGACGGGAAGATGCCTTCCGGGTCAGCGCCCGACAGGGTGTAGGCGTCGGTATGGCAGACACCGGAGGCGACCACCCGCAACAGCACTTCGCCAGCCTTCGGCATGGCGACATCCACTTCGACGATCTCAAGGGGCTTTTTGGCTTCGAAAGCTACGGCAGCGCGGGACTTGATCATCCGGGTTTCTCCAGGCGGTTAAAAATTGAGACGGTGAGTGTAAAACATGGCTGACTGATGAATAATCCGGGCAAAAGCAAAACTTTATTGCTGTACAGGGATAATCACATGCTGGAAAACCGCTGGGAAGGCATCGACGAGTTTGTCGCGGTCGCCGAATGCAGCCAGTTCACGGCAGCGGCGGAACGCCTGGGAGTGTCGTCGTCCCACATCAGCCGCCAAGTGGCGCGCCTGGAAGAACGCCTGCAAACACGGCTGCTGTACCGCAGTACGCGCAAGGTGACCCTGACCGAAGCGGGCCAGACGTTCCTGCAACATTGCCAACGCCTGCAGGACGGTCGCGAAGAAGCCTTGCGCGCAGTGGGCGACCTCACCAGCGAACCCAAGGGCATGTTGCGCATGACCTGTGCAGTGGCGTACGGCGAGCGCTTTATCGTGCCGCTGGTCACCCGCTTCATGGCGCTCTATCCGCAGTTGCGCGTGGATATTGAGCTGAGCAACCGCCAGTTGGACCTGGTGCACGAAGGCCTCGACCTGGCGATCCGCCTGGGGCGATTGCAGGATTCGCGCATGGTCGCCAGCCGACTGGCACCGAGGCGCATGTACTTGTGCGCGTCACCGTCCTACCTGGCGCGGTATGGTCGGCCACATAGCTTGTCGGAGTTGAGTCGGCATAACTGCTTGATTGGCAGTTCGGATATCTGGCAACTGGCCCAGGATGGGCGCGAATTTTCTCAGCGAGTTCAGGGAAACTGGCGCTGCAATAGTGGGCAAGCGGTGCTGGACGCAGCGTTGCAAGGTGTGGGGTTGTGCCAGTTGCCGGATTATTACGTGCTGGAGCATTTGCACAGTGGTGCGCTGGTGTCGTTGCTGGAGGCGCATCAGCCACCGAATACGGCGGTGTGGGCGTTGTATCCGCAGCAGCGGCATTTGTCGCCGAAGGTGCGCAAGTTGGTGGATTTTTTGAAGGAAGGGTTGGCTGAGCGGCCGGAGTACAGCCGGTAATTAATGGCTGTTTGTCCCGGCCTCTTCGCAGGCAAGCCAGCTCCCACATTTGATCGCGTTCCTACAGGATAAACGCGGTCAAATGTGGGAGCTGGCTTGCCTGCGAAGGGGTCGACTCGGTGCAACTGACTACTGTCGGTTAACCCACCGCAAGCGCAACCACTCGAGATCTTCCGCCCGGGTGACTTTGATATTGTCCGAACGCCCTTCAATCAGGCGCGGCGCCTGACCCGACCATTCCATCGCCGAGGCTTCATCGGTAATCACCGCATCCGCCACCAAGCTGTCGGCCAACGCGCGGTGCAGGGCTCCGAGGCGGAACATCTGCGGCGTGTAGGCTTGCCAGATCAGGCTGCGGTCGACGGTCTCTACCACACGGCCGTGTTTGTCGACGCGCTTGAGCGTATCGCGGGCCGGCACGGCCAGCAGGCCGCCGACCGGGTCGTCAGCCAGCTCAGCCAGCAGTTTGTCGAGGTCATCGCGGCTCAGGTTCGGCCGCGCCGCATCGTGTACCAACACCCAATCCTCATCGCCGGCGCCCAGGGCATTCAGGTGCAACAGCGCGTTGAGCACCGAGCCCGAGCGCTCCGAATCGCCGTCCGCACGCTGGATACGCGGATCATTCGCACACGCCAGCGTCGGCCAATAAGGATCATCAGGAGCAAGGCTGACCACCAAGCCCTTGAGCGATGGATGGTCAAGAAAACAGCCGAGGCTGTGTTCGAGAATAGTGCGCCCGCCCAGTTGCAAATATTGCTTGGGACGGTCCGCGGCCATCCGGGCACCGACGCCCGCGGCAGGAATCACGGCCCAGAAGGCCGGCAAGCGGTGGTTCATTGGGCCAACTGGTAGAGGGTTTCGCCCTCCTTGACCATGCCCAGTTCATGACGAGCCCGCTCTTCCACGGTCTCCGTACCTTTTTTCAGCTCAAGCACTTCGGCATCGAGGACGCGGTTACGCTCCAGCAGGATCTCGTTTTCGGCGTGCTGTGCAGCAATTTGCTCGGTCAGGTCTTTTACCTGCGCAAAGCTGCCATTACCCACCCATAGGCGGTACTGCAGGCCAGCCAGCAACAAGAGCAAGACGAGGAACAACCAATTGGGACTGCGCATCGAATATCGGGTATCCAGTGAAAAAAGACAGCCATGCAAAACTTTTGAAACAACTGATAGCACGAAGCCTGGAAGAACCAGGCTTGTGCTTGATAGCCATCAGATTAGCGTCGAAATCCACACTGTCGTGAGTTTTCCGACGCAATCCGCTGACTTTTTACCATGCCTTACCATCAAGTAGCGATCAGCCGCGAAACTCGCCGCGACCGTTGTACTTGGCCTTGCCCGCCAGTTGCTCTTCGATACGCAGCAATTGGTTGTACTTGGAAACGCGGTCGGAACGGCACAGGGAACCGGTCTTGATCTGGCCCGCCGAGGTGCCCACGGCCAGGTCGGCAATGGTCGAGTCTTCGGTTTCACCGGAGCGGTGGGAGATCACGGCGGTGTAGCCCGCAGCCTTGGCCATCTGGATGGCTTCCAGGGTTTCGGTCAGGGTGCCGATCTGGTTGAACTTGATCAGGATCGAGTTGGCGATCTTTTTATCGATGCCTTCTTTCAGGATCTTGGTGTTGGTCACGAACAAGTCGTCGCCCACCAGTTGGATTTTCTCGCCGATCTTGTCGGTAAGGATTTTCCAGCCATCCCAGTCGGACTCGTCCAGGCCGTCTTCGATCGAGATGATCGGGTAGCGCTGGGTCAGGCCCTTCAGGTAGTCAGCAAAACCTTCGGAGTTGAACACCTGGCCTTCGCCGGACAGGTTGTATTTACCGTCTTCGTAGAACTCGCTGGCCGCACAGTCCAGGGCCAGGGTCACGTCGGTGCCGAGCTTGTAGCCAGCGTTGGCCACAGCTTCGGAGATCACTTTCAGTGCATCTTCGTTGGACGCCAGGTTCGGTGCGAAACCACCTTCGTCACCCACCGCAGTGCTCAGGCCACGGGCCTTCAGTACCGCTTTGAGGTGATGGAAAATCTCGGTGCCCATGCGCAGGCCTTCGGAGAAGGACTTGGCGCCCACCGGCTGCACCATAAATTCCTGGATGTCGACGTTGTTATCGGCATGCTCGCCACCGTTGATGATGTTCATCATCGGCACCGGCATCGAGTAAACACCCGGCGTGCCGTTCAGGTTGGCAATGTGCGCGTACAGCGGCAGGTCCTGGTCCTGGGCAGCAGCCTTGGCAGCGGCCAGGGACACGGCGAGGATGGCGTTGGCGCCCAGGCTGCCTTTGTTTTCGGTGCCGTCGAGCTTGATCATCGCGTGGTCCAGGGCTTTCTGGTCCAGCGGGTCCTTGCCCAGCAACAGGTCACGGATCGGGCCGTTGATGTTGGCTACCGCCTTGAGTACACCCTTGCCCAGGTAACGGCTCTTGTCGCCATCACGCAGTTCCAGCGCTTCGCGCGAACCGGTGGAAGCACCGGACGGCGCGCAGGCGCTGCCGATGATGCCGTTATCGAGAAGCACGTCGGCTTCGACGGTGGGGTTGCCACGGGAGTCGAGAACTTCACGACCTTTGATGTCGACGATTTTTGCCATTGTTGTAAACACTCCAAAGTTGACGAAAACGACGCAGCTGAAGGAAATCTTTTGACCGACCGCAAGGGTGGAACAACGAGGCAGGCTTGCAGACGACAAGGCTCAGGCCCGCAGGCCTGAGCGTAAAGCGTGGGAAATTCTACCGGAGAAACGAAGCTTACGCGGTCTCTACCGTCGGAAAACTCTTGACCAGTTCGTCCAACTGCTTGAGCTGGGCCAGGAATGGCTCCAGCTTGTCCAGGCGCAGGGCGCATGGGCCGTCGCACTTGGCGTTGTCCGGATCCGGGTGGGCTTCCAGGAACAGGCCCGCCAGGGACTGGCTGATGCCGGCCTTGGCCAGGTCCAGCACCTGGGCACGACGCCCGCCAGCGGAATCGGCGCGACCACCAGGCATTTGCAGCGCGTGGGTCACGTCGAAGAACACCGGGTATTCGAACTGTTTCATGATGCCGAAACCGAGCATGTCCACCACGAGGTTGTTGTAGCCGAAGCTAGAACCGCGCTCGCAGAGGATCAACTGGTCGTTACCCGCTTCCACGCACTTGTTCAGGATGTGTTTCATCTCCTGGGGCGCGAGGAACTGGGCTTTCTTGATATTGATCACAGCGCCAGTCTTGGCCATCGCGACGACCAGGTCGGTCTGGCGCGACAGGAAGGCCGGCAACTGGATGATGTCGCACACCTCGGCGACCACGGCGGCCTGTTCAGGCTCGTGGACGTCGGTGATGATCGGCACGCCGAAGGCTTGCTTGATGTCCTGGAAGATCCGCATGCCTTCCTCAAGGCCCGGGCCGCGATAGGAGGTCACGGACGAACGGTTGGCCTTGTCGAAGCTGGCCTTGAACACGTAAGGGATACCGAGTTTCTCGGTCACCTTGACGTACTCTTCACAGACCTGCATCGCCATGTCGCGGCTTTCCAGCACGTTCATGCCGCCGAACAGCACCATGGGCTTGTCGTTGGCAATCTCGATGTCGCCGACGCGAATGATCTTCTGGGCCATCAGGGTTACGCCTTCTTCTGGTGTTGCGTCAGTGCGGCCTTGACGAAACCGCTGAACAACGGGTGACCGTCACGCGGTGTCGAGGTGAACTCAGGGTGGAACTGGCACGCCACGAACCACGGATGATCCGGCGCCTCGACCACTTCAACCAGCGCGCCATCACCGGAGCGACCGGAGATTTTCAGGCCAGCTTCTTTGATTTGCGGCAGCAGGTTGTTGTTCACTTCGTAGCGGTGACGGTGACGCTCGACGATCACGTCCTTGCCGTAGCAGTCGTGAACCAGCGAGCCCGGTTCCAGCAGGCAGTCCTGCGCGCCGAGGCGCATGGTGCCGCCCAGGTCGGACGCTTCGGTACGGGTTTCGACCGCGCCAGTGGCATCTTCCCACTCGGTGATCAGGCCCACGACCGGGTGGCCGCTCTTGCTGTCGAACTCGGTGGAGTTGGCGTCTTTCCAGCCCAGCACGTTACGGGCGAACTCGATGACGGCCACTTGCATGCCCAGGCAGATACCCAGGTACGGCACCTTGTTCTCGCGAGCATATTGAACTGCGGTGATCTTGCCTTCCACGCCACGCAGGCCGAAACCGCCGGGAACGAGGATCGCGTCCACACCTTCGAGCAAGGCAGTGCCTTGGTTCTCAATGTCTTCGGAATCGATGTAGCGCAGGTTGACCTTGGTGCGGTTGCTGATACCGGCGTGGCTCATCGCTTCGATCAGCGACTTGTACGCGTCCAGCAGTTCCATGTACTTGCCGACCATGGCGATGGTGACTTCGTGCTCAGGGTTGAGCTTGGCGTCGACCACGGCTTCCCACTCGGACAGGTCCGCGCCGTTGCATTGCAGGCCGAAACGCTCGACCACAAAATCGTCCAGGCCTTGCGAGTGCAGGATGCCCGGGATCTTGTAGATGGTGTCGGCGTCTTCCAGCGCGATTACCGCACGTTCTTCAACGTTGGTGAATTGCGCAATCTTGCGACGCGAGGAAATGTCGATCGGGTGATCGGAGCGGCAAACCAGTACGTCCGGCTGCAGGCCGATGGAACGCAGTTCCTTGACCGAGTGCTGGGTAGGCTTGGTTTTGGTCTCGCCGGCGGTGGCGATGTACGGCACCAAGGTCAGGTGCATCAGCATCGCGCGCTTGGCGCCGACTTCGAAACGCAGCTGGCGGATGGCTTCGAGGAACGGTTGGGACTCGATGTCACCGACGGTGCCGCCGATCTCGACCATTGCCACGTCGGCATCGCCTGCACCCTTGATGATGCGGCGCTTGATTTCGTCGGTGATGTGCGGGATCACCTGGATGGTTGCACCCAGGTAGTCACCACGGCGCTCCTTGCGCAGCACGTGCTCGTAGACACGGCCGGTGGTGAAGTTGTTGTTCTGGGTCATGGTCGTGCGGATGAACCGCTCGTAGTGGCCCAAGTCCAGGTCGGTCTCGGCGCCATCGTGGGTGACGAACACTTCACCGTGCTGGAACGGGCTCATGGTGCCCGGGTCAACGTTGATGTACGGGTCCAGCTTGAGCATGGTGACCTTAAGTCCCCGCGCCTCCAGGATGGCCGCCAATGAAGCCGATGCGATGCCTTTCCCCAATGAAGAAACAACACCGCCCGTGACGAATATGTAGCGCGTCATGAAAAACCCTAGAAGTCTGCGTTAAAGCGGTCCGAGCCGCCGGGGAAAGCGAAGGAAGGCCGAAGCCCCCGATCACCTGCATTAATCACAGTGCACCTTTCAAAAAAACCGCCGCGTGGTGACAGACCAGCAATGAAACACCGGTACGTTGATCGCTACACATTTTTTGGAATCGCCCAGCAAAGACTGCTTGGTAATCGGCAACTGCTGCAATTCAAGAGAATCCACAGAAGTTGTATCAAGAAGGGAGCGTAGTCTACCGGAAAGGCGCTATCAGCTCAAACCTTGATCGCAGGTCTGTGGCATCCAATGTAATTGCCACTCATCGCTCGGTGCCGGCCAGAGTCCCACAAGGCTGGGCGCGCCCAGCAATTGCTCGCCTTGGTACAGCAGCGGCAATCTGCCACGGACGAAGCCCGGCAAGCCACTTTCGTTAAGCAGGCGCTTCAAGTCACGCCGACCGCGGCCTGGCACTGCGAGGATTTCGCCGCCTTGGCGGTAGCGGATCGTCAATGGACCTCCAGGCACCCTGCCCGTCAGCTGCACCTGACCATTGCCGGGTAACTCTAGTGGGTTTTGCGGATCGGGCCAGCTCACCGACGCGTCGGAAAAATCCGACCAAGTGGAGGGCAGCCACCAGATACGCTCGCCGCTGCGGTGCAGATCACCGTCCGCCAGGCGCCACAGGGGCTGCGCGTCGCCCTTGGCGTCACGTAGGGAATGCCAACTGGCCCAGTGGTCGCTGTCGGGTAGACGGGTCAGAGGGGTTAGCCAGTGGCGTAGGGCGTTGCGCTGGCGAGCGTCGGTAAGCTCGCGCAAAGGTGCAAGGGCCAAGGACGGTAAATGCAGCCATGAAAACGGCGAAGATTGATTGGCGGCTCGCAGGTCCATCTGCGCCAGCTCATCCAGCAAGTCCTGGGCTTCACTCAGGTGCTCGGCGGTGCGCGCCAGGTTTGCGGTAGCCTGCGGCCAACGTTCCGTCAGGACGGGAAGCACGCGATGGCGCAGGTAATTACGGGAGAATCGCGAGTCCGCATTGGAAGGATCTTCGATCCATTTGAGCTGATGCGCCTCGGCATAGGCTTCCAGCTCTGCACGCGAGACATCCAACAAGGGCCGCACAAGGCAGCCAGCCGCCAGCGGGCGCTGTACTGGCATTGCCGCCAGCCCGCGCACACCAGCCCCGCGCAAGAGTCGGAATAACAAGGTTTCAGCCTGATCATCGCGATGCTGGCCTGTCAGCAGCACCTCCCCTGCCCCGGTCACTTGGATGAATGCTTGGTAACGCGCTTCACGGGCGGCACGCTCGAGGCTGGCACCGGGGTGTACCTGGACGCGCATCACGCGCAGGGGGACCCCCAGGTGGTCGCAAATCGATTGGCAATGGGCCGGCCAGGCGTCGGCGGCGGCTTGCAGGCCATGATGAACATGGACAGCGCTGAGGGGCGGCAGGGTGTCGATATTGGCCAGGTTGGCCAGGAGATGCAGCAGGACGGTGGAATCAAGCCCACCCGAGAATGCGATGTGCCAGGCTGGGGCATTGCGCCAGGGAGCCAGGGTATGCAACAGCTTGGCAGGCAGATTCGGTTTGAAAGGTTTCATTGCATTACCGTCCGAACCGAATCACACCTTTGTAGGAGCCGGCTTGCCGGCGATGCAAGCAACTCGGTATATCAGTGATACCGCGTTGATGCTATCGCAGGCAAGCCAGCTCCCACAAAAGCCAGGTATTGCGTCGTACTTAGAGACCGTAGCTCATCAAGCGCTCATAACGACGGGCTAGCAGCGCTTCGTTGTCCAGCTTCTTGAGCATCGCCAGTTGCGAACCCAGTTCAGCGCGGATAGTCGCGGCAGCAGCAGCCGGGTCGCGGTGGGCGCCGCCCAGCGGCTCGGCGATGACTTTGTCCACGATACCCAGGCCTTTGAGGCGATCGGCGGTAATGCCCATGGCTTCGGCAGCGTCCGGCGCCTTTTCGGCGGTTTTCCACAGGATCGAGGCGCAACCTTCCGGCGAAATCACCGCGTAGGTCGAATACTGCAGCATGTTCAACTGGTCGCAGACACCAATAGCCAGTGCGCCGCCGGAACCACCTTCACCAATCACGGTGGCGATGATCGGGGTTTTCAGGCGGGCCATGACGCGCAGATTCCAGGCGATAGCCTCGCTCTGGTTGCGCTCTTCAGCGTCGATACCTGGGTAGGCGCCCGGGGTGTCGATGAAGGTCAGGATCGGCATCTTGAAGCGTTCGGCCATTTCCATCAGGCGGCACGCCTTGCGGTAGCCCTCTGGACGCGGCATGCCGAAGTTGCGACGGACTTTCTCGCGCACTTCACGGCCTTTCTGGTGACCGATCACCATCACCGGCTGGTCGTCCAGGCGAGCGATACCGCCCACGATGGCCGCGTCGTCGGAGAAGTGGCGATCACCATGCAACTCGTCGAACTCGGTGAAAATGTGCTGAATGTAGTCCAGGGTATACGGACGGCGCGGGTGGCGGGCCAGGCGCGCGATCTGCCAGCTGGTCAGCTTGCCGAAGATGTCTTCGGTGAGCGTGCTGCTCTTGTCTTGCAGGCGAGCGATTTCATCGCCGATATTCAGCGAATTGTCATTGCCGACCAGGCGCAGTTCTTCGATCTTGGCTTGCAGGTCAGCGATCGGCTGTTCGAAATCAAGAAAATTCGGGTTCATAAGCGTCCGTCTTGGGTCGACGGCCAGGGAGTGCCTGGCCAGCCGGTTGTCTATTCGCGCCCTACCTTAAGGGAGAGGCGCGTTTAGGTCGAGATTAAATGTTCAGTCGAGATCAGGTGCCCTGACCGTCAACGGTATTGGAGGAAGACGTTGTCTCGCCCGAACTGGTCACGCAAAGCTTGAATCAAGCCATCAGCCGGATCAATCCGCCAAGTCTCGCCAAACTGCAACATGGCCTTGGCGTCACTGCCGGTGTACTCCATGGTCACCGGGCATGCGCCGCGGTGGCGTTTGAGCAGATCGCCCAACCAGCGTAGCTGATCACCCTTGAGCGCTTCGGTTTTTACCTTCAAGCGCAGGCTTTCGGCCAGATTGGTGCGCGCGTCTTCCATGCTCATCACCCGCTTAATCCGCAGGCGCAGGCCACCGGAGAAGTCATCGTTGCTGACCTCCCCTTCCACCACCACCATGGCATCGGTCTGCAACAGCGACTGTGCGGAGTGGAAGGCGTCGGCAAACAGTGAGGCTTCGATGCGCCCTGAACGGTCGTCAAGGGTGATGAAGCCCATCTTGTCGCCCTTTTTATTCTTCATCACCCGCAAGGCGATGATCATGCCGGCGACGGTCTGGGTATCCCGCGCAGGCTTCAGGTCGATGATGCGCTGACGGGCGAAACGGCGGATTTCACCTTCGTATTCGTCAATCGGGTGACCGGTAAGGTACAGGCCCAAGGTGTCTTTCTCACCCTTGAGACGTTCCTTGAGGGTCAGCTCCTTGGCCTTGCGGTGGTTGGCGTACACATCCGCATCTTCTTCGACGAACAACCCGCCAAACAGGTCGGCATGGCCGCTGTCATGGGTGCGCGCGGTCTGTTCGGCGGCCTTGATCGCTTCTTCCATGGCGGTGAGCAGCACCGCACGGTTGCGGTCGATATTCGCCTGGTAAGCCTTGGGCTCATCATGGAAATACGGGCCGAGACGGTCGAGTGCGCCGCTGCGGATCAGGCCATCGAGGGTACGCTTGTTAATGCGTTTGAGGTCAACCCGCGCACAGAAGTCGAACAGGTCGGCGAACGGCCCACTCTGACGCGCTTCGACGATAGCTTCCACCGGGCTTTCGCCTACGCCTTTGATCGCGCCCAGGCCATAAATGATGCGGCCTTCGTCGTTCACCGTGAACTTGAACTCCGAGGCGTTCACGTCCGGCGCGTCAAGGCGCAGCTTCATGGTGCGCACTTCCTCGATCAAGGTTACGACCTTGTCGGTGTTGTGCATATCCGCCGAGAGTACCGCGGCCATGAACGGCGCCGG
Source organism: Pseudomonas sp. C 49-2 (assembly GCF_003970195.1). Classification (NCBI taxonomy): domain Bacteria; kingdom Pseudomonadati; phylum Pseudomonadota; class Gammaproteobacteria; order Pseudomonadales; family Pseudomonadaceae; genus Pseudomonas; species Pseudomonas sp. C 49-2. Next base: position 206,948 of record NZ_RXYG01000003.1, on the reverse strand, counting down.
GTAGTGGGCTTTCAGCCAGGCAGTCTGGTACGACACTAGGCCGTAGGCGGCCGAGTGGGATTTGTTGAAACCATAACCGGCGAACTTTTCCACCAGATCGAAGATGTTACCGGCCAGGTCCGCGTCGATATTGTTGGTGGCGCAACCTTCAATGAAACCGCCACGCTGCTTGGCCATTTCTTCGGGCTTTTTCTTACCCATGGCGCGACGCAGCATGTCCGCGCCGCCGAGGGTGTAGCCGGCCATCACCTGGGCGATCTGCATCACCTGTTCCTGATACAGGATGATGCCATAGGTCGGCGCCAGTACTGGTTTGAGGCCTTCATACTGGTAATCGGAGTGCGGGTACGCCAGCTCGGCGCGGCCGTGCTTACGGTTGATGAAGTCGTCCACCATGCCCGATTGCAGCGGGCCCGGACGGAACAGGGCCACCAGTGCGATCAAGTCTTCCAGGCAGTCGGGCTTGAGCTTTTTGATCAGCTCTTTCATGCCGCGCGACTCAAGCTGGAACACCGCCGTGGTTTCGGCTTTTTGCAACAAGGTGTAAGTCGGTTTGTCGTCCAGCGGGATAAACGCGATATCCAACGGCGCTTCGTTGACCTTGGCGCGGTCGCGGTTGATGGTCTTGAGCGCCCAGTCGATGATCGTCAGGGTTCGCAGCCCGAGGAAGTCGAACTTCACCAGGCCGGCAGCCTCCACGTCGTCCTTGTCGAACTGGGTTACCAGGCCGTCGCCTTCTTCGTCGCAGTAGATCGGCGAAAAGTCGGTGAGTTTTGTAGGAGCAATAACCACACCACCGGCGTGCTTACCGACGTTACGCACCACGCCTTCGAGTTTGCGGGCCATATCCCAGATTTCGGCGGCTTCTTCATCGACCTTGATGAAGTCGCGCAGGATTTCTTCCTGCTCGTAGGCTTTTTCCAGGGTCATGCCGACTTCGAACGGGATCATCTTCGACAGACGGTCCGCCAGGCCGTAGGACTTGCCCTGCACCCGGGCCACGTCACGGATTACAGCCTTCGCCGCCATGGAACCGAAGGTGATGATCTGGCTCACCGCGTTGCGGCCATATTTCTCGGCCACGTATTCGATCACGCGGTCACGGCCGTCCATGCAGAAGTCGACGTCGAAGTCGGGCATGGAAACCCGTTCCGGGTTCAGGAACCGTTCGAACAGCAGGTCATATTCCAGCGGGTCGAGGTCGGTAATCTTCTGCACATAGGCCACCAGCGAGCCGGCACCCGACCCCCGGCCTGGACCTACCGGCACGCCGTTGCTTTTGGCCCACTGGATAAAGTCCATTACGATCAGGAAGTAACCGGGGAACCCCATCTGGATGATGATATCCAGCTCGAAATTCAGCCGATCGACGTAGACCTGGCGTTTGGCATCGTAATCTTCGGTGGTGTCCTTGGGCAGCAGAACGCTGAGGCGCTCTTCCAGCCCGTCGAAGGACACCTTGCGGAAATATTCATCGATGGTCATGCCATCGGGAATCGGGAAGTTGGGCAGGAAGTGCTTGCCCAGCTTCACTTCGATATTGCAGCGCTTGGCGATTTCGACGGAGTTTTCCAGGGCCTCGGGCAGGTCGCTGAACAGCTCGGCCATTTCGTCGGCGCTTTTGAGGTACTGCTCTTCGCTGTAGTTCTTCGAGCGACGCGGGTCATCCAGGGCACGGCCTTCGCCGATGCACACGCGGGTTTCGTGGGCTTCGAAGTCTTCCTTCTTGATGAAGCGCACATCGTTGGTCGCCACCAACGGCGCGCCCAGCTTATCGGCCAGAGCCACGGCGGCGTGCAGGTGTTCTTCATCGTTGGGGCGGTTGGTACGCTGGACTTCCAGGTAGAAACGATCCGGGAAGACCTGCATCCACTCCTTGGCCAGTACTTCGGCTTCTTGAGGATTGCCACCCAGCAGCGCGATACCGATCTCGCCCTCTTTGGCGGCCGACAGCATGATCAGGCCTTCGCTGGCCTCGGCGACCCATTCGCGCTCGATGATGATCGAGCCATTACGCTGGCCGTCGATGAAACCACGGGAAATCAGTTCGGTGAGGTTGCGATAACCCACGCCGTTCATCGCCAGCAGGCTGATGCGGCTCAGGGGGTTATCCGGGTCTTTGTTGGACAGCCACAGGTCGGCACCGCAGATCGGCTTGATGCCGGCGCCCATGGCGTTCTTGTAGAACTTGACCAGGGAACACATGTTGTTCTGATCGGTCACCGCGACCGCAGGCATGTTCATGCCCACCAGGGTTTTGACCAGCGGTTTGATCCGTACCAGGCCGTCGACCAGGGAGTATTCAGTGTGCAGGCGTAGGTGAACGAATGAAGCCGGCATAGTGATCTCTTATACGTGGAAAACAACAAGGCCCGGATTGTACCGGGCCTTGAGCAAAACATCAGCCTTGCGACTACGCCTCGTTGAGGCTCTCGCGCAACTCGTAAGCCTGGCGAACTGGGGCGAAGGAGCGGCGGTGGATCGGCGTCGGGCCAAGCCGAGCCAGGACTTCCAGATGAACGGGCGTCGGATAACCTTTATGCCCGCCAATGCCATAGCCGGGATAGATCAATTCGAACGCGGCCATTTCACGATCACGACTGACTTTGGCGAGGATCGAGGCGGCTGCGATGGCAGGCACCTTGCTATCACCCTTCACCACCGCCTCAGAAGGCATGGCCAGCTTGGGGCAACGGTTACCGTCGATCATCGCCATTTTAGGGGTGATGTGCAGGCCTTCAACCGCACGCTGCATCGCGAGCATGGTGGCGTGGAGAATGTTCAGTTTGTCGATTTCTTCGACTTCAGCCCGGGCGATAGACCAGCTCAGGGCTTTTTCGATGATCTCGTCGTAGAGCTTTTCGCGGCGCGCCTCGGTGAGTTTCTTCGAGTCATTGAGGCCGAGGATCGGGCGGTTCGGATCGAGGATCACCGCCGCCGTAACCACGGCACCGCACAAAGGTCCACGCCCGACTTCGTCGACACCGGCGACCAGTTCGTGGGCTTCGGCAACCAGGCTGAAATCCAGGCCCATTTGCGTCGTCATAAGGTTTCCTGTTTCTGGCCGATCAAGGTCAACACGGCGTCTGCCGCCTGGTTCGAGGCATCACGACGCAATATGCGATGGATGTCGTCGAAACCGCGGGTCTGTTCTTCGCCGCCGTCGATCAAGGGTAGTAGGGTTTGCGCAAGGGCCTCAGGCGTCGCATCGTCCTGCAACAACTCCGGTACCAGCAGGCGTTGAGCCAGCAGATTGGGCAGGGAGATGTAAGGGCTTTTGACCATGCGCTTGAGAATCCAGAAGGTCAACGGCGCCAAACGGTAGGCCACCACCATCGGGCGCTTGTACAGCAAGGCCTCCAGGGTCGCGGTGCCCGAGGCGATCAGCACCGCATCACAGGCCGCCAGGGCCAGGTGCGATTGGCCGTCGAGCAAGGTCAACGGCAGGTTGCGGCCTTCCAGCAGTGTTTCGATTTGTGCCCGACGTTGCGGACTGGCACAAGGCAGTACGAAACGTACGCCTGGCTTCAAGGCTTGCAAACGCTCGGCAGCGTCAAAGAATACAGAGGCCAGGCGACCGACTTCGCCGCCACGACTACCGGGCATCAGCGCGACCAACGGGCCGTCAGGCAAGCCCAATTCGGCACGCGCGGCCGTGCGGTCAGCCTGCAACGGAATCGCGTCGGCCAGGGTATGCCCGACAAACCGCACCGGCACGCCCTTCTCTTCGTAGAACCTGGCCTCGAACGGCAGCAGTGTCAGCATCAGATCGCAGCCTTCACGGATCTTCAGCACGCGCTTCTGCCGCCACGCCCACACAGACGGGCTGACGTAATGCACGGTCTTGATGCCGGCCTGACGCAACTTGAGTTCGATATTGAGGGTGAAGTCCGGCGCGTCGATACCAATAAATACGTCGGGCTTTTCTTCGATCAGAGTCTGGATCAGCAGCTTACGGCGGGCCAACAGCTCGCGCAGGCGACCCAGCACCTCGACCAGCCCCATGACCGACAGACGCTCCATGGGGAAGTAGGACGTGAGCCCTTCAGCCTGCATCAACGGACCGCCGACACCGATGAACTCAACCGCTGGATGCTGGACCTTGAGGGCCCGCATGAGACCTGCGCCCAGAATGTCGCCGGAAGCTTCCCCGGCCACCAGCGCGATACGCAGATTAGCCATGATTAGCGGGTGATGCCGCGAGTCGACGCCTGGATCGAGTCACGGAACACCGCGACTTCCGGGAACAGCGCTGCCGGCTCGGCCAGTTGGCTCAATGCCTGGTCAACCGTGAGCCCTTGGCGGTAAACCACCTTGTAGGCACGGCGCAGGGCATGGATGGCGTCTTCGCTGAAACCGCGACGGCGCATGCCTTCGAAGTTCATGCTGCGCGCTTCCGCCGGGTTGCCGAATACCGTGACGAACGCTGGAACATCTTTGCCAATGGCAGTGCCCATGCCGGAAAAGCTGTGGGCACCGATATGGCAGTACTGATGCACCAGCGTGAAGCCGGACAGGATCGCCCAATCATCAACGTGCACATGTCCGGCCAATGCAGTGTTGTTGACCAGGATGCAGTGGTTGCCGATGACACTGTCGTGGCCGATGTGCGCGTAAGCCATGACCAGGTTGTGATCACCCAGGGTGGTCTCGGCACGATCCTGCACGGTGCCACGGTGAATAGTCACGCCTTCTCGGATGATGTTGTGATCACCGATTACCAGACGAGTCTCTTCACCCTTGTACTTCATGTCCGGGGTGTCTTCACCTACCGAGGAAAACTGGTAGATGCGATTGTGTTTGCCAATGCGGGTCGGACCTTTGAGGATCACGTGCGGCCCGATGACAGTCCCCTCGCCGATTTCCACACCTGCGCCGATGATCGACCAGGGGCCGACCTCAACGTCGGCGGCCAGAACGGCCGACGGATCGATGATTGCGCGAGGGTCAATCAAACTCATAGTTTGCGTTCCGCACAGATGATCTCGGCGGAGCACACCGGCTTGCCGTCCACCGAGGCCTGGCATTCGAACTTCCAGATCTGGCGCTTGCAGCTGATGAACTTGGCTTCCAGGATCAACTGGTCACCCGGGGTAACCGGGTTGCGGAAACGCAACTTGTCGGAGCCCACGAAATAGTAAAGCGTGCCGTCGGCAGGCTTGAGGTCGAGCATTTTGAAACCAAGGATACCGGCAGCCTGGGCCATCGCTTCGATGATCAACACGCCCGGCATGATTGGATGCGCAGGAAAGTGACCGTTGAAGAACGGTTCGTTGATGCTGACATTCTTGTAGGCACGAATGCGCTTTTCCTCGATGTTGAGGTCCACTACGCGGTCCACCAACAGGAACGGGTAACGGTGAGGCAGGTATTCGCGAATCTCGTTGATGTCCATCATTTCGGGGGGAAGCCTGTAATAAAGATTGGGGGCGGGCGAACTAAAAGCACGCCCCGCTAGCAAATCAAGGAGGCAGTCTAGCGGCTGTGCACACTTGATATGGAAATGGTATCAGCCTTCTGATGAAGCATTACCGCCAGGGGTCACGTCCCCAACACGCTTTTCCAGCTGTTTGAGACGTCGAGCCATGTCGTCGAGCTGCCTCAACCGTGCTGCACTCTTGCGCCATTCAGCCGCAGGCTGCATGGCGGTACCGGAAGAATAGGCGCCTGGCTCGGTGATCGAGTGGGTGACCATGGTCATGCCGGTAATGAAGACGTTGTCGCAAATATCGATATGCCCCACCAGCCCTACGCCACCGGCGAGCATGCAATGCTTGCCGATCTTGGTGCTGCCGGAGATACCCACGCAGGCCGCCATGGCGGTGTGATCACCAATCTGCACGTTGTGGGCGATCTGGATCTGGTTGTCGAGTTTCACACCGTTGCCGATCACCGTATCGGCCAGGGCCCCGCGATCAACAGCCGTGTTCACGCCAATTTCCACGTCGTCGCCGATCAGTACGCCGCCAACCTGGGCGATCTTGTTCCAGATGCCCTTGGCGTTGGCAAAGCCGAAGCCTTCACCGCCAATCACGGCACCCGACTGGATGACCACACGCTCACCGATACGCACATCGTGGTAAAGGGTCACGCGAGGTGCCAGCCAACCGCCGGCGCCGATTTCACAGCGTGCGCCGATAAAGCAGTGGGCACCGACTGTGACACCGGCCGCGATGCGTGCACCGCTCTCGATCACCGCAAAGGCGCCGATACTGGCCGCAGGATCAACCTGGGCATCATCGGCAATGACTGCAGACGGATGAATACCGGCAGCGGCCTTGGGTTTCGGATCAAACAGATGCGACACCCGCGCATAAGCGAGGTACGGGTCAGGCACCACCAGCGCATCCCCGGCAAACCCTTCGGCGTCAGCGGCTTTCAGCAACACGGCTGCAGCTTGGCTGTCGACCAGGTATTTACGGTATTGGGGGTTTGCGAGGAAGCTCAACTGAGCTGGGCCAGCCTCCTGCAAGGTGGCTAGCCCAGTGATTTCTTTCTCCGGGGAGCCACGCAAGGTGGCCCCCAGGAACTCGGCCAACTCGCCGAGTTTGATAGTCGCGGTCATGGCTTACTTCAGCTGGTTCATGCGCTCGATCACCTGACGGGTGATGTCGTATTGAGGCTTGACGTCGATCACAGCGCCACGCTCGAACACCAGGTCAAAGGCACCTTTCTTGATGACTTCTTCCACAGCGCTGTCGAGTTTCGGCTTCAGTTGCTTCAGCATTTCACGGTCAGCTACAGCCTTGGCTTCGTTCAGCTCCTTGGACTGGAACTGGTAATCACGGGCCTTTTGCTTGAATTCAAGCTCCAGGCGCTCGCGCTCACCTTGCTGCATCTTGTCACCACCGGCTACCAGGCGATCCTGGATGCCCTTGGCGCTGCTTTCCAGGGTCTTGAGCTTGGTCAGTTGCGGACCGAACTTCTTCTCGGCATCCACGGCGTACTTCTTGGCCGCATCGGATTCCAGCAGGGCCATCTGATAGTTCAGGACGGCGATTTTCATTTCGGCGAAGGCCGGGGTCGCTACCAGCACGGTTGCCAGCAGCACCAATTGAGTCAACTTACGCACGATGCACTCCTACAGAATCCGTTGTCGTTATCTTGGGTCAGACGCTTAGAACGTCTGGCCGAGGGAGAATTGGAAAATCTGGGTTTCAGCGTTATCCGGTTTCTTGATCGGCATGGCCAGAGCAAAGCTCAATGGGCCAAGCGCAGTCACCCAAGTCACACCCACACCCACGGAGCTTGCCAGGTTGCTCAGGCTCACATCGTTGCACTGGGTGTTGGACTTCACACCGCTCGGGTTACGGATCTGCTCGCACTTGGAGTCGAACACGTTACCCACGTCCCAGAAGACCGAAGTCCGCAGGGAACGCTGATCTTTCACGAACGGCAGTGGGAACAGGATCTCCGCACCACCTTGGATCAACACGTTACCACCGAACGGCAGCGGGTCGTTGTCCGAATCCGCCACAGTGCCCTGGTTACCGGTGATGCCGACACCACGGCTTGGCGTACCACGCGGGCCCAAGGTGCTGTCTTTGAAACCACGTACGGAGTTGAAGCCACCCGCATAGTAGTTCTCGTAGAACGGTAGACCATTGGTGGAACCATAACCATCGCCATAACCCAGTTCAGTGTGCAGGCGCATGGTGTAGTTATCGCTCAACGGCGTGAACAACTGGCCACGGTAGTCGAGCTTGAAGAACGACAGGTCGCTGCCCGGCGTGGTGGTTTCCAGGGTCAGGCTCTGGGAATGACCACGGGTTGCCAGTACACCTTTGTTCAGGGTCGACTCGGACCAGCCGGCAGACGCCTTGAAGTTCAGGAACTTGTCACCTTCGCGACGGGTAAAGTCGAAGATCTCATCCACGGTGTACACACCGGTCTTGATCTCATCCTGTTGTGCAGTCAGGCCGAACGTCAGACGCGAAGTCTCGCTGATCGGGTAACCGATGTTCACACCGGCGCCGAGGCTGTCGATCGCATAGCTTGCAACGTCAACGTCGAGGTCTTTGTAGTCGGTGGTGCGGTAGAAGGCGTTGTAGCCCAGGCTCACACCATCAGCAGTCCAGTAGGGGTCGGTGTAACCGAAGTTGTATCGGCTTTGGTATTCGCTTCGGGTCAGGCCAATAGATACACGGTTACCGGTACCCAGAAAGTTGTTCTGGGTAATCGAACCACCGAGGATCAAACCGGCACTCTGTGCGAAGCCGACGCTGGCGGTGATCGAGCCCGACGCTTGTTCTTCCACGGCGTAGTTCACGTCAACCTGGTCATCCACACCCGGTACGGCCGGGGTTTCGACGTTGACTTCCTTGAAGAAGCCCAGGCGCTCGAGACGGGTCTTGGACTGGTCGATCAGGTAAGTCGACGCCCAGCCACCTTCCATCTGACGCATTTCGCGACGCAGCACTTCGTCCGCAGACTTGGTGTTGCCGCGGAAGTTGATACGGTTTACGTAAGCACGCTTGCCTGGATCGACCACGAAGGTGATGTCCACGGTGTGGTCATCATCATGGGGCGTCGGCACGCCGTTGACGTTGGCGAAGGTGTAGCCTTCGTTACCCAGGCGACGGGTGATCAGTTCGGAAGTAGTGGTCATCAGCTTGCGCGAGAACACTTGGTCCTTCTGCACCAGCAGCAGCGCCTTGACCTGGTCTTCAGGTACTTTCAGGTCGCCGCTCAGTTTTACGTCACGAACCTTGTACTTCTCGCCTTCGTTGACGTTGACGGTGATGTAGACGTGCTTCTTGTCCGGGGTGATGGACACCTGGGTCGAAGCGATATCCATGTTGATATAGCCACGGTCCAGGTAGTAGGAACGCAGGCGCTCCAGGTCACCGGACAGCTTTTCACGGGCATACTTGTCATCGTTCTTGAAGAACGACAACCAGTTGGTGGTCTTGAGTTCGAACAGGTCGATCAGGTCTTCATCAGCGAACTTGGTGTTACCCACCACGTTGATGTGCTGAATCGCCGCCACGGTGCCTTCGTTGATGTTGACCTTGAGGCCGACACGGTTACGCGGTTGCGGCACCACTTCCGTTTCCACGGTGGCGGAGTAGCGACCCTGGGCAACGTACTGGCGTTGCAGTTCGTTACGCACACCTTCAAGGGTGGCGCGCTGGAAGATCTCGCCTTCGGCCAGACCGGATTGTTTCAGACCTTTCATCAGGTCTTCAGTAGAGATCGCCTTGTTGCCTTCGATCTCGATACTGGCGACGGAAGGTCGCTCGACCACGGTGATGACCAGGACGTTGCCTTCGCGACCCAGTTGGATGTCTTGAAAGAAACCGGTTTTGAACAGCGCACGAGTGGATTCCACCAGGCGACGGTCATCAGCCTGTTCACCGACGTTCAACGGTAAGGCACCAAAGACGCTACCCGCGGAAACCCGCTGGAGGCCATTGACGCGAATATCGGAGATGGTGAAGGACTCGGCGTGAACTTCGGCGATCATCAATACGGTGAGAACCGCAGTTAGCAGCAGACGTTTCATGAAGTCCTTTCTTATTCCAACTGGCAATAAACAAACTGCCGCAAAATGCGGCAGATTCGCAATTCAGCGAAGCGTTACAGTCGACCCAGATCGTTGACCAGAGCTAACAACATCACCCCGACCACCAAACTGATACCGATCTGTATCCCCCAACCCTGCACCCGATCCGACAAGGGGCGACCACGCACCCACTCGACCAGATAAAACAACAGATGCCCCCCATCCAATACAGGAATGGGCAGCAAATTCAGAACACCCAGGCTAATACTCAGATAAGCCAGGAAATTCAGGAAATCCGCGACACCCGACTGGGCAGAAGCGCCCGCCACTTTAGCAATGGTTATCGGTCCACTCAAGTTTTTTACCGAGAGCTCGCCGAACAACATTTTCTTGAGGGATTCGAGGGTCAGCACACTCATGGTCCAAGTGCGTTTTGCACCTTCGCCAATCGCAGCCAAAGGCCCGTAGCTCACCTCGCGCACCATCGATGGTGGCCAGTCGACAGCCTTGACCCCGGCACCGAGGTAACCCCCAGCGGCCTTGGCTTCCCCACGGACCGACAAGGTCACCGGGACGTCGATTTGAGCACCGTCGCGCTCAACTTTCAGCACAATCTTAGTATCAGGACGTACACGAACCAGATCGACCACCTGCTGCCAGTCGCCCAGCGCCTGCCCATCAAGGGCCAACAGGCGATCACCGGTCTTCAGGCCGGCAGCCTGGGCCGGACCTTTCGGGTCGAGCTCAGCGAGGACCGGCGGCAAGGCCGGGCGCCACGGACGTATGCCCAAGGACTTGATCGGATCAGGCTCATCAGCGCCCTTGAGCCAGTGGTCAAGGGCCAGCTCACGCGGAGTTTCGCTGGTGGAATCCTGCTCGCGCACCACCACATTGACGATGCCGCTTTCACCGAGGCGACGCACCAACTGCAAATTGACCGCACCCCATCCCGTGGTGGGTTCGCCATCAATAGATACAATTTCCTGCCCGGCAACCAATCCAGCCTTGGCGGCAATACTGTCTGACTCGACCGCACCGATGACCGGACGCACCTGCTGGCTGCCCAGCATGGCCAAGACCCAGAAGAACACCATCGCCAAGAGGAAGTTGGCGATCGGGCCGGCGGCGACGATAGCAATGCGCTGACGAACGGTCTTGCGGTTGAAAGATTGGTCCAACTGATCTGCAGGCACTTCACCTTCGCGCTCGTCGAGCATCTTGACGTAGCCACCCAGCGGGATGGCCGCAATCACGAACTCGGTGCCACGACGGTCGTGCCAGCGCACCAGCGGCATGCCGAAACCGACAGAAAAACGCAGTACCTTGACGCCGCAACGACGCGCCACCCAGAAGTGGCCGAATTCGTGGAAGGTAACCAGCACACCCAGAGCAACCAGGGTGCCGACAATCATGTAAAGCGCACTCATCTAATTTCTCCGCATTCCAATCCAGTGCCTGAAGATCAGGCTAACGCGCGTTGCGGCTCAACCATTGTTCTGCCAAGGCTCGGGCCTTGGTATCCGCCTCGAACACTGCCGCCAGATCATTCACCGCCACGATAGGCTCAAGCGCCAGGACGTCCTCGATAATACTCGCGATCTGCGGAAAGCGGATGCGCCGTTCGAGAAACGCTGCCACAGCCACTTCGTTGGCCGCATTCAGCATTGCCGGTGCACTGTTACCCGCTTCAGCCGCTTGCCGCGCCAGTCGCAGGCAGGGGAAGCGCTCCTCGTCCGGCGCCTCGAAGTCCAGACGGGCCACGGCAAACAGGTCCAAAGGCGCTACGCCCGAGTCGATCCGCTCTGGCCAGGCCAGGGCATTGGCAATCGGCGTGCGCATATCAGGGTTGCCCAACTGCGCCAGGACCGAGCCGTCCACGTAATCAACGAGAGAATGAATCACACTTTGTGGGTGAATCACCACCTCGACCTGATCCGGGCGCGCATCGAACAACCAGCACGCTTCGATCAGCTCCAGGCCTTTGTTCATCATGCTCGCCGAATCCACGGAGATCTTGCGCCCCATGGACCAGTTCGGATGAGCGCACGCCTGGTCGGGCGACACATGCTCCAACTCAGCCAGCGGGGTTTGTCGGAACGGACCACCAGAGGCGGTCAGCAGGATCCGGCGTACGCCCACCTGGCTCAAGCCGCGAGCATAGTCGCCAGGCATGCACTGGAAGATTGCGTTGTGCTCGCTATCGAGTGGCAGCAGCACGGCCCCGCTTTTGCGTACCGCCTGCATGAAGAGCGCACCAGACATGACCAATGCTTCTTTATTGGCCAGCAGGATCTTCTTGCCAGCATCCACGGCAGCCAAAGTTGGACGCAGGCCCGCAGCGCCGACGATAGCGGCGACCACGGTATCCACTTCAGCATCGGCCGAGACCTGGCACAGCCCCTCCTCCCCCACCAGCACTTGAGTGGCAAGCCCGGCGGCCTGCAGATCATCCTGCAGGCCCCGAGCAGCAGCGGCCTCAGGCACCACGGCGAAGCGCGGCGCGTGACGCACGCACAAGGCCAGCAGTTCGCTCAGCCGGGTAAAACCGGTCAGGGCAAAGACCTGGTAGCGATCTGGATGACGAGCTATCACGTCCAGGGAGCTCAACCCCACCGAGCCGGTTGCACCGAGCACGGTGACTTGCTGCAGGCGGCTCACGAAGCGGTCATCCACAACAGTACGGCGAAGATCGGGATGGCTGCGGTCAGGCTGTCGATACGGTCCAGCACACCGCCATGACCCGGCAGCAGGTTGCTGCTGTCCTTGATCCCGGCCTGACGCTTGAACATGCTTTCAGTGAGATCACCTACAACCGAGATGAACACGACAATGGCGGTGGCCAGCAGTGCCAGGAAAATTTCCTTCACCGACCAGTCACGCACTACACCGACGACCAGCGTGATCACCAGGGTCAACGCCAGGCCGCCATACACGCCCTCCCAGCTCTTGCCTGGACTGACCGCCGGCGCCAGCTTGCGCTTGCCGAAGGCCCGACCGGAAAAGTAGGCGCCGATATCCGCGCCCCAGACCAGCACCATAACCGCCAGGATCAGCCAGTTACCCATTGGATAACGCTTGATCTCCACCAGCCCTTGCCAGGCCGGTAGCAGGATCAACAACCCGATCACCAGCTTGCAGGCCACACTGGACCACTTGCTGCTGGTGCCCGGATAGGTCAACACCAGGAATGTCGCCAGCGCCCACCACAGCACCGCCGCCCCCAACACCCAGGGCGCTATATCCGGCAGGATGTACAGGAGGAACGCCAAGGCAGCTACGACAGCGGCATACACAACGCGCGGCAATTGCGCGCTGAAACCCGCCAGGCGCGCCCATTCCCAGGCACCCAGAGTGACCACCAGGCCGATAAACAGCGCAAAGGCGGAACCGTCGAGCAGGAAAAACCCACACAAGGCGATCGGCAACAGGATCAGTGCTGTGATGATTCGTTGTTTAAGCATTTAAACCCGGGCTCCAGCTTCGATCTGCTCGCTCGTTTTACCGAAGCGACGCTGACGGGAAGCGAAATCGGCCAGCGCGTTACGCATGGCATCGTGTTTGAAGTCCGGCCAGAACAGGTCGGAGAAGTACAGCTCGGTGTACGCCAGCTGCCACAGCAAGAAATTGCTGATGCGGTGCTCACCACCGGTACGGATGCACAAGTCTGGCAGCGGCAGGTCGCCGGTCACCAGGCAGGTTTGCAACAGTTCAGGGGTGATGTCGTCGGGCCGAAGATGACCGGCCTGCACTTCACGCGCCAGACGCTGTGCAGCCTGGGCGATATCCCACTGGCCACCGTAGTTGGCAGCGATCTGCAGCACAAATCGATTGGCCCCGGCCGTAATGGCCTCGGCTTCGCGCATCGCGGCTTGCAGTTCGGGATGAAAGCGCGAGCGATCGCCGATGATGCGCAGGCTGATGTTGTTGTCGTTGAGGCGCTTGGCTTCACGACGCAAGGCCTTGAAGAACAGGTCCATCAAGGCGCTGACTTCTTCGGCGGGCCGCTGCCAGTTCTCACTGGAGAAGGCGAACAAGGTCAACACCTCGACCTTGGCCTCGGCGCACACCTCGATCACAGCCCGAACCGCATCGACACCCGCTTTATGCCCGGCAACACCCGGCATAAAGCGCTTCTTCGCCCAGCGATTATTCCCATCCATGATGATCGCGACATGGCGCGGCACCACAGAGGGTACAGTCTGCTTGGTCTTTTCCATGAAGGCGTCCTGACCCCTTATACGGCCATCAGGTCCTTTTCTTTTTCTTCGGTGGCCTTGGTGATTTGGGCCTCGGCATCCTTGGTCAGCTTTTCGATATCAGCGGTGGCACGACGCTCTTCGTCTTCGCTGATTTCCTTGTCCTTGACCAGTTTCTTCAAGTCACCCAAGGCATCACGACGGATGTTGCGCACAGCAACACGGGCGTCTTCGGCTGCGCTGCGCGCCTGCTTGGTGAAGCCCTTGCGGGTTTCTTCGGTCAGGGCCGGCATGGAGATCAGCAGCAACTCACCCAGATTGGTCGGGTTGAGGTTCAAACCGGCGCTCTGGATGGCCTTGTCGACAGCACCCAGCATGTTGCGCTCGAACGCGACGACTTGCAGGGTGCGCGAGTCTTTAACAGTGATATTGGCGACGCTGCTGATCGGAGTATCGGAACCGTAGTAAGGCACCATCACGCTGCCCAGGATGCTTGGGTGCGCCTTGCCGGTACGGATCTGGCCGAATGCGTGGCTCAGAGATTCCAGGGATTTCTGCATACGCGCCTGGGCGTCTTTCTTGATTTCGTTGATCATTGTTGGCCTTCCTCGATCAGAGTCCCTTCTGCGCCGCCGTGTACGATATTCAGCAGGGCGCCGGGCTTGTTCATGTTAAATACGCGCAGCGGCATCTTGTGGTCGCGGCACAGGCAAATAGCCGTCAGGTCCATCACGCCCAGCTTGCGATCCAGCACTTCATCGTAGGTCAGATGATCGAACTTCTCGGCATGCGGGTCTTTGAATGGATCGGCAGTGTATACACCATCCACCTTGGTTGCCTTCAGCACAACGTCAGCATCGATTTCGATGGCGCGCAGGCAGGCTGCGGAGTCGGTGGTGAAGAACGGGTTGCCCGTGCCGGCGGCGAAGATCACCACTTCCTTGGCGTTCAGGTGGCGCATGGCTTTGCGGCGATCATAGTGATCGGTCACGCCAACCATGGAAATAGCCGACATCACGATAGCCGAGATGTTGGCACGTTCCAGGGCGTCACGCATTGCCAGAGCATTCATCACAGTGGCCAGCATGCCCATGTGGTCGCCGGTAACACGGTCCATACCAGCAGCACTCAGCGCCGCACCGCGGAACAGGTTGCCGCCACCGATTACCAGGCCGACCTGTACGCCGATGCCGACCAGTTGGCCGACTTCCAGCGCCATGCGGTCGAGTACTTTGGGATCGATCCCGAACTCTTCCGAGCCCATCAGGGCCTCGCCGCTAAGCTTGAGTAGAATGCGTTTATAGCGAGCCTGATAACCACTGCCCTGCTGAGCCATTGCGAATCTCTCCTGCGGCGTATTTTTTAAAAAATCTTGGCGAGCCGTTTTACGGCTTGCGTTCACTCTAGCTGGACGCTGCTACAGCGCCATCGGAACACGGCTTTGTAAGCCAGTTCCGAAAGGAAGCCAATTAAAATCGGCCTTCCCATTTGAAAAGAGGCTGCGCGCGTGAGCGGGCAGCCTCTTTTGGGCGACAGTTGAAAACTGTCTTATTGCTTGGCGGCAGCCAGCTGGGCAGCAACTTCTTCAGCGAAGTTGTCGACCGGCTTCTCGATGCCTTCGCCTACTTTGTAGTAAGTGAAGGAAACGATTTCAGCACCGGCTTTCTTGGCCAGTTCGCCAACCTTGACTTCAGGGTTCTTGACGAACGCCTGCTCAACCAGGCTCGCTTCAGCCAGGAACTTGCTGATACGGCCTTTGATCATGTTTTCAACGATGTTTTCTGGCTTGCCGGCGATCTTGTCGGCGTTCAGGCTCAGGAACACAGCTTTTTCGCGCTCGATGGCTTCTTCGGAAACTTCCGAAGGCAGCAGGAATTCAGGGTTGCTTGCAGCAACGTGCATAGCGATGTCTTTGGCCAGCTCAACGTCGCCGCCTTTCAGAACAACCGCTACACCGATCTTGTTGCCGTGCAGGTAACCACCAACCACATCACCTTCAACGCGAGTCAGGCGACGGATGTTGACGTTTTCGCCAACCTTGCCGACCAGTACCAGGCGATCAGCTTCTTGCGCTTCGATCAGAGGCTCAACGGTAGTCAGCTTCTCGTCGAATGCTTTCTTGACGCTGGCAGCAACGAATGCCTTGAAGTCGTCTTGCAGGGCCAGGAAGTCGGTCTGCGAGTTCACTTCCAGCAGAACGGCAGCTTTACCGTCTTCAACCAGAGCGATAGCGCCTTCAGCAGCGACGTTGCCGGCTTTCTTGGCGGCCTTGATGGCGCCCGAGGCACGCATGTCGTCGATGGCTTTTTCGATGTCGCCGCCGGCCTTGGTCAAGGCCTTTTTGCAATCCATCATGCCTTCGCCAGTACGCTCACGCAGTTCTTTAACCAACGCTGCAGTAATCTCTGCCATTTCAAAATCCTCTTGGATAGGTTTTCAACCATTCCACCCGATCAAACGGGCGATCAATTCTTCCCGAATTTCCGTTGTAGGCCGCTGCACGTTACAAATAGATGTAGCTACGCTGCCGACAAACGGTTTTCGAGGTGGCAAAAAGGGGGCCAAGCCCCCTTTTTGCTTACTGAGTCAACGCCAGGGCGTCAATTACTCAGCGGCAGCTACCGGAGCTTCTTCAACGAACTGCTCGGTACCACCAGCAACGTGGTTGCGACCACGGATTACAGCGTCAGCCATCGAACCCATGTACAGCTGGATAGCGCGGATTGCGTCATCGTTGCCTGGGATGATGTAGTCAACGCCTTCCGGGCTGCTGTTGGTATCGACTACGCCGATAACCGGGATGCCCAGCTTGTTGGCTTCGGTGATCGCGATGCGCTCGTGATCAACGTCGATAACGAACAGTGCGTCAGGCAGACCGCCCATGTCCTTGATACCACCCAGGGAACGATCGAGCTTTTCCAGGTCACGGGAGCGCATCAGCGCTTCTTTCTTGGTCAGCTTGGCGAAAGTACCGTCTTCGGCTTGTACTTCAAGGTCACGCAGACGCTTGATGGAAGCACGGATGGTTTTGAAGTTGGTCAGCATGCCGCCCAACCAGCGATGATCGACGTACGGCGAACCGCAACGTGCTGCTTCTTCAGCAACGATCTTGCCAGCGGAACGCTTGGTGCCGACGAACAGAATCTTGTTTTTGCCCTGGGCCAGGCGCTCTACGAAAGTCAGAGCTTCGTTGAACATTGGCAGGGTTTTTTCAAGGTTGATGATGTGGATCTTGTTACGCGCGCCGAAAATGTATTTACCCATTTTCGGGTTCCAGTAACGGGTCTGGTGACCGAAGTGCACACCGGCCTTCAGCATATCGCGCATATTGACTTGGGACATGATAGTTCCTTAATAAGTCGGGTTTGGCCTCCACGTATCCCAATGACCAACCAGCGGCATCAAGGCCTCCGGCACCCAGGTCATCGTGTCGACACGTGTGTGGATTTAAGCTCTGCGGGGCATCCCCGGAAAGCGGCGCATTTTATACCACAGCATCGGCAAAAACGGAATACGCAATCACACTTGCCGCAGCGCGCTTTCGTGTAACCCCTTGAATAGACCTGATATAGCCCTACCTTATAGAGAGAAGCGATCATCAGAGGCTCATGATTTGAGGCCATCGTCTGTTAGAATCGCGTTTTCTGTGGCTTGTGCGAATCTTGCAACCTTTTGTCGCACGCCCGTAAACCGTATTGATTTCAGCGCATCGCGCTAGAGAGAGCCTGTATGACCGTTAGCTTGAAAACCGCCGAAGACATCGCTGGCATGCGCATCGCCGGCAAACTGGCTGCCGACGTGCTGGAAATGATTGCCGAACACGTCAAGCCCGGCGTCACCACCGAAACCCTGAACCAGATCTGCCACGACTATATAGTCAATGTGCAAGGTGCCATCCCTGCCCCGCTGAACTACAAAGGCTTCCCCAAGTCGATCTGCACTTCGGTCAACCACGTGGTCTGCCACGGGATTCCAGGTGACAAACCGTTGAAGGACGGCGACACCCTGAACATCGACGTTACCGTGATCAAGGACCGCTACTTCGGCGACACCAGCCGCATGTTCCACGTCGGCAATGTGCCGGTCTGGGCCGAGCGCCTGTCCCAAGTCACCCAGGAATGCATGTACAAGGCCATCGAGATCGTGAAACCCGGCTGCCGCCTGGGCGACATCGGTGAAGTGATCCAGAAGCACGCTGAAAAGAATGGTTTCTCGGTGGTGCGCGAATTCTGCGGCCACGGTATCGGTACCGTATTCCACGAAGAGCCGCAGATCCTGCACTACGGCCGCGCAGGCACCGGCATGGAACTCAAGGCGGGCATGACCTTCACCATCGAGCCGATGATCAACCAGGGCAAGGCCGACACCAAGGTGCTGGGCGACGGCTGGACCGCTATCACCAAGGATCGCAAGCTCTCGGCCCAGTGGGAGCACACCCTGCTGGTCACCGAAACCGGCTACGAGATCTTCACCCTGCGTGCGGACGACACGATCCCCCGCGTTTCCGCGTAAGGATCACCCAGGTTTTCCCCCACTGTGTTGTGACTGACTGTTAGATAGAAAGGAAAGCCGATCGATGCCCCAGGTGGATCCCGAACTCTTCGACCGTGGCCAGTTCCAGGCCGAACTGGCCCTGAAAGCGAGCCCAATTGCCGCGTTCAAGAAGGCTATCCGCCAGGCCCGTGAGGTGCTCGACGAGCGCTTTCGCAGTGGCCGGGACATCCGCCGGCTGATCGAGGACCGCGCCTGGTTCGTCGATAACATCCTGCAAAAGGCCTGGGAACAGTTCAGTTGGAGCGAAGACGCCGACATTGCCCTGGTGGCGGTCGGCGGCTACGGGCGTGGCGAGTTGCACCCCTATTCCGACATCGACCTGCTGATCCTGCTGGACAGTGCAGATCATGAGATCTTTCGCGATTCCATCGAGCGTTTTCTGACGCTGCTGTGGGACATCGGCCTGGAAGTCGGCCAAAGCGTGCGCTCGGTCGACGAATGCGCCGAAGAGGCCCGCGCCGACCTCACCGTCATCACCAACCTGATGGAAAGCCGCACCATCGCTGGCCCCGAGCGCCTGCGCCAGCGCATGCTCGAAGTCACCAGCACCGCGCACATGTGGCCGAGCAAGGACTTCTTCCTGGCCAAGCGTGCCGAGCAAAAGGCCCGGCACCACAAGTACAACGACACCGAATACAACCTGGAACCCAACGTCAAAGGCTCGCCCGGCGGGCTGCGCGACATCCAGACGATTTTGTGGGTTGCCCGTCGCCAGTACGGCACCCTGAACCTGCGCGCCCTGGCCGGCGAGGGTTTCCTGGTGGAGAGCGAAAACGCCTTGCTGGCCTCGTCCCAGGAATTCCTGTGGAAAGTGCGCTACGCCCTGCACATGCTCGCCGGGCGCTCCGAAGACCGCCTGTTGTTCGACCACCAACGCTCCATCGCCACCCTGCTGGGTTTTGAAGGCGAGGACGCGAAGACCAGCATCGAAAGCTTCATGCAGCAGTACTACCGGGTGGTCATGAGCATTGCCCAGCTCAGCGACCTGATCATCCAGCATTTCGAAGAGGTGATCCTGGCCCCCGAAGACGAAGCGCCGCCGCAGCCGATCAACGCGCGCTTCCAGTTGCATGACGGCTATATCGAGGCGCGCAACGACAACGTGTTCCGCCGCACGCCGTTCGCCATGCTGGAAATCTTCGTGCTGATGGCCCAGCAGCCGGAAATCAAAGGCGTGCGCGCCGACACCATCCGCCTGCTGCGGGAGAACCGTCACCTGATCGACGACGATTTCCGCAACGATATCCGCAACACCAGCCTGTTCATCGAGCTGTTCAAGTGCAAGATCGGCATCCACCGCAACCTGCGGCGCATGAACCGTTACGGCATCCTCGGGCGCTATCTGCCGGAGTTCGGCTTTATCGTCGGTCAGATGCAACACGACCTGTTCCACATCTATACCGTGGACGCGCACACCCTGAACCTGATCAAGCACCTGCGTAAGCTTCAGTACACGCAAGTGTCAGAGAAATTCCCGCTGGCCAGCAAACTCATGGCCAAACTGCCCAAGCCCGAGCTCATCTACCTGGCCGGCCTGTACCACGACATCGGCAAGGGCCGGCATGGCGACCACTCCGAGGTGGGTGCGGTTGACGCCGAAGCCTTCTGCCAGCGTCATCAGTTGCCCGTTTGGGACAGCCGCCTGATCGTCTGGCTGGTGCAGAACCATCTGGTGATGTCGACCACCGCCCAGCGCAAGGACTTGTCCGACCCGCAGGTGATCCACGACTTTGCGCAGATCGTCAGCGATGAAACCCGCCTCGACTATCTGTACGTGCTGACCGTCTCCGACATCAACGCTACCAACCCGACACTGTGGAACTCCTGGCGCGCCAGCCTGTTGCGCCAGCTCTACACCGAGACCAAGCGCGCCTTGCGCCGCGGCCTGGAGAACCCGGTGGACCGCGAAGAGCAGATCCGCCGCACCCAAAGCGCGGCCTTGGACATTCTGGTGCGCGGTGGCAACGATCCGGACGACGTGGAACAGTTGTGGTCGCAGTTGGGTGACGATTACTTCCTGCGCCACACCGCCGGCGATGTCGCCTGGCACACTGACGCAATCCTGCAACAGCCCGCCGATGGCGGCCCGCTGGTGCTGATCAAGGAAACCACCCAGCGCGAATTCGAAGGCGGCACGCAGATCTTCATCTACGCGCCGGACCAGCACGACTTCTTCGCCGTGACCGTGGCGGCCATGGACCAGCTCAACCTGAACATCCATGACGCCCGCGTCATCACCTCCAGCAGCCAGTTCACCCTCGACACCTATATCGTGCTCGACACCGATGGCGACTCGATTGGCGACAACCCGGCACGGGTGAAAAAGATCCGCGAAGGCCTGACCGAGGCCCTGCGCAACCCTGACGACTACCCGACCATCATCCAGCGTCGGGTACCGCGCCAACTCAAGCACTTTGCGTTTGCGCCACAGGTGACCATTTCCAATGACGCCCAGCGCCCGGTGACGGTGCTGGAACTCAGTGCTCCGGATCGTCCGGGCCTGCTGGCACGCATCGGCGGGATTTTCCTGGAGTTCGACCTGTCATTGCAGAACGCCAAGATTGCGACCCTCGGCGAACGCGTGGAAGACGTGTTCTTCATTACCGATGCCTACAACCAACCGTTGTCCGACCCGGAACTGTGCCTGCGCCTGCAGGAAGCCATCGTCCAGCAGCTAAGCGTGACCCAGGAACCCGGCGTCGAACTCACGCGCCTGACCATTTGATTATTTAACTGTGTAAACACAACCCCTGTGGGAGCTGGCTTGCCTGCGATGCGGGCACCACGGCCCGGCAGGTACACCGCGGCGATGCCATCGCAGGCAAGCCAGCTCCCACAGGGTCTGTGTACACCGTGACTGAGGCTTACATGAACAACGCCCTGAACCAGCTCCAGCCCTACCCGTTCGAGAAACTGCGCGCCCTGCTGGGCAGCGTCACGCCTAACCCGGACAAGCGCCCGATCGCGCTGTCCATCGGCGAACCGAAACATAAATCGCCTACCTTCGTGGCTGAAGCATTGAGCAACAACCTCGACCAAATGGCCGTGTACCCGACCACCCTGGGCATTCCGGCCCTGCGCGAAGCCATCGGTGCCTGGTGCGAGCGTCGCTTCAACGTGCCCAAGGGCTGGCTCGACCCGGCGCGCAACATCTTGCCGGTCAACGGCACCCGTGAAGCGCTGTTCGCCTTCACCCAGACCGTAGTCAACCGTGGCGACGACGCACTGGTGGTCAGCCCGAACCCGTTCTACCAGATCTACGAAGGCGCCGCGTTCCTGGCCGGGGCCAAGCCGCACTATCTGCCATGCCTGGACGCCAATGGCTTCAACCCGGACTTCGACGCCGTGACGCCGGACATCTGGAAGCGCTGCCAGATCCTGTTCCTGTGCTCGCCCGGCAACCCAACCGGCGCGCTGATCCCGGTCGACACCCTGAAAAAACTCATCGCCCTGGCCGACGAATACGACTTCGTCATCGCCGCCGACGAGTGCTACAGCGAACTGTACTTCGACGAACACACCCCGCCGCCTGGCCTGTTGAGCGCGTGCGTCGACCTGGGCCGCCAGGACTTCAAGCGCTGCGTGGTGTTCCACAGCCTGTCCAAGCGCTCCAACCTGCCGGGCCTGCGTTCTGGTTTTGTGGCCGGCGACGCGGACATCCTCAAGGCCTTCCTGCTGTACCGCACCTACCATGGCTGCGCGATGCCGGTACAAACACAACTGGCCAGCATTGCGGCCTGGCAGGACGAAGCCCACGTGCTGGCCAATCGTGACTTGTATCGCGAGAAATTCGACGCAGTACTGGCGATTCTCAAGCCGGTACTGGACGTAGAGAGCCCAGATGGCGGCTTCTATTTGTGGCCGAATGTGAATGGCGACGACGCTGCGTTCTGCCGCGACCTGTTCGTGGAAGAACATGTGACCGTCGTGCCGGGCTCGTACCTGTCGCGGGAGGTGGATGGCTTCAACCCTGGCGCCGGCCGTGTGCGCATGGCGTTGGTTGCGCCGTTGGCGGAGTGTGTGGAAGCGGCTGAGCGGATCCGGGCGTTCATTAGCCGCCGCTAAAACGCTAAAGCCCGTGGTATCTGACAGATATCACGGGCCAAGGTAACAATCGCCTACACTCAATGCTGGAACTTTCCCTACGTTCAGGACGAATCAAATGACAGTTTCGTCACTGACTCCAACGGGAAAACGCCATGATCTCAGCCACCGTTTTTACCCCCTGCTCCCCTCCCCCCACTGATCGCTCGAACGACGGCGTCGATCAACCCGAACGCCTTTCCAGACGTCGACGCAATGTGGGTGAACCCGCTAAATACTGGCCGCAAAACAGCACCATCAAGATCGCGATGTACGATTACCCGATGGATGACCCCTATGTGCTGGCAGTCAAAAACGCCGCCAGCGAGTGGTCAACCCATATCAACCTCACATTCGAGTTCGTATCGGGCGACGAGGGCGACGTTAGAATTACGCAGAACATAGTAGGCGACACGGGCGGCTCCTCACGGATAGGTAACGACGCTCAACGTGCTTTGTATGGAGCCCCAACGATGAGCCTGCCGATAGATCATACGTTGCCGTCATTCAACCAAACCGTGCTGCATGAGTTCGGGCACATGCTGGGCGCACACCACGCGCATCAACATCCCGATGCCAATATCCAATGGAATCAGTCAGTTCTTGACATGAACTACCCACAAACCTATCAGCAAACCAACTTTCTACCGCTACCGCGCAGCGGGTCCTACGATTTTTTGCCCTACGATCCAGACTCGATCATGCATTACTCCATCAACCCCGCCTTGACCACTAGCAACGAGTTTCACTCAAGAGGCTCGACACTCAGTGCGGGGGACATTGCCTGGGCAAAAAAAACCTACCCCAGACCCAATAAGGGCGAAAACGCTACTTTTTCAATCCCAGGTTCGCCTCACTCATATCAAGCTCCGCCAATACCTCCCGCAATACATCGTCCGCGATTTCGTGATGCCGACTCAGACTGTA
The DNA here is from genome assembly GCF_003970195.1 of Pseudomonas sp. C 49-2. Lineage (NCBI taxonomy): Bacteria > Pseudomonadati > Pseudomonadota > Gammaproteobacteria > Pseudomonadales > Pseudomonadaceae > Pseudomonas > Pseudomonas sp. C 49-2. Next base: position 183,683 of record NZ_RXYG01000003.1, on the reverse strand, counting down.
CAACTCAAGGCGTTGCGCACGCAGGGCTTTGAGCCGAAGCTTGCGCTCCAACTGGTCCAACTGCTGCGCCAGCATTTGGGCTTCGGTCGAGTCGTTGAACACCTCCAATTGATGGCGATATTCCGACATCAATCGTGCCTTGAGCTCAGCGGCCAATGCCGACTGGGCGGCATCCTGGGTCCCGGCCTCACCGGGCTCTTCGGTTTCCAGAGCATGGATCGCGGCCACGGCGGTTTTCTTCCAGGCTTCGCGCACCTCGTTGTGGCGCTTTTCGTCGGGACTCTTTTCGATACCGCGCAACAACAGCGGCAAGGCGATACAGGCGGCAATCAGCGACAACAGAATCACGCCCGCCGCGATGAAGATCAGCAAGTCACGTTCGGGAAAATCCTGGCCTGGCGCCAGCAGCAACGGCACCGACATCACACCCGCCAGCGTCACCGCACCGCGCACCCCACCGACCGTCAACAGCCAGCAGGACCGGGCGGTCGGTACCAGCGTCAGTTCGCTTTTCCCACGTAGCCTGCGCAACAATCCCGACAGCCGCCAGATGCTCTGCACCCAGATAAAGCGCAGCACCACCAGCACCAGGAAGATCGCGACCACATCCAGGCAGCGATAAAACAGGGTCGGCCACAGAGTCGGCTCATGGCTGACCACCGCCTTGATGATGTCCGGCAGTTGCAGGCCCAGCAGTAGGAAGATCAACCCATTGAAGGCGAACTCCAGCAACGACCACACGCTGCGATTGAGCAGCCGCGTGCTGGTCTGGCGCGGCAGCAGGTCGAGCCAGCTCTGCATCATGCCCGCCGCCACCGCCGACAAAATGCCCGAAGCCCCCAGCCGTTCGGCCAGCACATAGGCCGCAAACGGCAGCAGCAACATGAACACCACGTGAGTTGCCGGGTCGTCCCAGCCCCGAGCGATCATCCACGCGCGCAACCGGCCGACCAGCCAACTCAGGGCCACGCCGACCGCCAGACCACCGACAGCCACCAAGACGAAGGTGAGGCTGGCATCCGCCAGGGAAAACACCCCGGTCAACGCCGCCGCCAGGGCGAACTTGAAGGTCACCAGGCCCGAGGCATCATTCATCAAGGCCTCGCCCTGGAGCATGTGCATCAGCGGCGTGGGCAAGCGATTCTGGGAAATGGCCGACACCGCCACGGCATCCGTCGGCGACAACACGGCCGCCAGGGCGAAGGCCACCGGCAGCGGGATCGTCGGCAAAATCCAATGGATGAAGTAACCGGCGCCCACCACGGTAAACAGCACCAAGCCCACGGCCAGTGTCAGGATCGGCCCGCGCAGGCGCCACAACTCTCGCTTGGGCATACGCCAGCCATCGGAGAACAGCAACGGCGGCAAGAACAGAAACAGGAACAACTCCGGGTCCAGCGCCACATGCAGCCCCAGCGTCGGCCAGGCCAGCAAGGCACCGGCGGCAATCTGTACCAAGGGCAACGGCAGAGGAATGACACGCCCGACCAGACGCGAAACGCTGACCAGCATCAGCAGGATAAGAACGGTGTAGGCGGTTTGCATAACGCGGTTTTCCCGGACAATCGACTTGCAACGACACACATCAGGCAACAACTGGCCGTTGAAGTGCCATATTACCCGGCTATGTTATTCGCTGGCTTTTGCACAAAAGTCGCACAGCGCTGACGAGCGGCACCCAAACGCGCTGGTCGTGGCATAATCCGTGACCTTTCGTTTCTACTTGGTCCAAAGGGGGGCAATTCCTTGACCGCTTCAAGCAAAACGTTGCACCTTTTCGGCATCAAAGCCTGCGACACCATGAAAAAGGCGCGCACCTGGCTCGATGAGCACGGCGTCAACTATGAGTTTCACGACTACAAAACGGCCGGTATCGACCGCGAACACTTGACCCAATGGTGCGACGAGCACGGTTGGCAGGTGGTTTTGAACCGTGCGGGCACCACCTTTCGCAAACTCGAAGACGAACGCAAAGCCGATCTCGATCAGTCGAAAGCCATTGAATTGATGCTCGCACAACCTTCGATGATCAAGCGCCCGGTGCTGGATCTCGGTGACAGAACCCTGATTGGCTTCAAGCCAGATAGTTATTCGGCGGCCCTCAAGTAGGCCAGCCCTTTCCATTTTTGTAGAGGTAACAGCATGTCCAATTCCCTGTTCAGCCTGGGCTTCGGCGTCGGCACTCAGAACCGCCAAGGTGCTTGGCTGGAAGTGTTTTACGCACAACCGCTGCTCAACCCGTCGGCAGAAATCATCAACGCCATCGCGCCGATCCTCGGCTACACCGAAGGCAACCAGGCGATCACCTTCACCATCAGCCAAGCGCTGCAACTGGCTGATGCGCTCAAGAATGTCGACGCCACCCAAGCCGCGCTGCTCAACCGCCTGGCCGAAAGCCACACACCGCTGGTCGCCACCCTGCTGGCCGAAGACGCCGCACTGACCTCTACGCCTGAGGCCTACCTCAAGCTGCACCTGCTGTCCCACCGCCTGGTCAAGCCCCACGGCCTGAGCCTGGCCGGTGTGTTCCCGCAACTGCCAAACGTGGCCTGGACCAGCCAGGGCGCGATCGACATCAACGAACTGGCCGAGCGCCAACTGGAAGCCCGCCTGCGTGGCGAGCTGCTGGAAGTGTTCTCGGTGGACAAGTTCCCGAAAATGACCGACTACGTGGTGCCGAGCGGCGTGCGTATCGCTGACGCAGCACGCATCCGCCTGGGCGCCTACGTGGGCGAAGGCACCACTGTGATGCACGAAGGCTTCGTCAACTTCAACGCCGGCACCGAAGGCCCGGGCATGATCGAAGGCCGTGTATCGGCGGGCGTATTCGTCGGCAAGGGCTCGGACCTGGGCGGCGGTTGCTCCACCATGGGCACCCTGTCGGGCGGCGGCAACATCGTGATCAAGGTCGGCGAAGGCTGCCTGATCGGCGCCAACGCCGGTATCGGTATCCCGTTGGGCGACCGCAACACTGTGGAGTCGGGACTGTACGTCACCGCCGGCACCAAGGTTGCGTTGCTGGACGAGCAGAACCAGTTGGTCAAGGTGGTCAAGGCGCGTGAGCTGGCCGGCCAGCCGGACCTGCTGTTCCGCCGTAACTCCGAGACCGGTGCCGTGGAGTGCAAAACCCACAAATCGGCCATCGAACTGAACGAAGCGCTGCACGCTCACAACTAAGCAGCCACTCGATGCCACTAGCGGGCCCCGACCCTGGGGCTCGCTTATACGAGTCTTGAACACCATGCTAGTGCCCTCCCCCTGGCGCGCCGACTTTCCGGCCATCGCCACCCTGCAACGGCAAGACCAGACCTACCTGGACAACGCCGCCACCACGCAAAAACCCCAGGCTTTGTTGGATGCCATCAGCCATTACTACGCCAACGGCGCAGCCAATGTGCACCGGGCCCAGCATTTGCCAGGCGCCCATGCGACCCAGGCGTTTGAAGACAGCCGCAGCAAGGTCGCGCAGTGGTTGAATGCAGGCGACAGCGGGCAGATCGTGTTCACCCACGGCGCAACTTCAGCGCTGAACCTCCTGGCCTATGGCCTTGAGCACTTATTCAATGCGGGCGATGAGATTGTCATCAGCGCCCTGGAACACCACGCCAACCTGCTGCCCTGGCAGCAATTGGCCAAGCGCCGCGCACTGAACCTGGTGGTACTGCCACTGGGCGATGACGGCGTGATCGACCTGGCTGCCGCTGCCGAGCTGATCGGTCCGCGTACACGGTTATTGGCAGTGAGCCAGCTGTCCAACGTGCTCGGCGCCTGGCAGCCGCTGGAAGCCTTGCTGGCACTCGCTCAGCCACACGGCGCGTTGACCGTGATCGACGGCGCCCAGGGTATCGTCCATGGTCGTCACGACGTGCAGGCCCTGGGTTGCGACTTCTATGTGTTTTCCAGCCACAAGCTGTATGGCCCGGATGGCGTTGGCGTGCTGCTTGGTCGCAACGAAGCCCTGCACCACCTGCGCCACTGGCAGTTTGGCGGCGAGATGGTGCAGCAGGCCGACTACCACAGCGCCAGCTTCCGCCCTGCGCCGCTGGGTTTTGAGGCCGGTACACCGCCGATTGCCAGCGTGATTGGCCTGGGCGCCAGCCTGGATTACCTGAGTTCGCTGGACCAGCAGGCCGTCGTTGCCCACGAAGCGGCGCTGCATGACTACTTGTTGCGCGGACTCAACGCGCGCAATGGCGTGCGCGTACTCGGATCACCGCAGGTCGCTCTGGTGAGTTTTGTCGTGGAGGGCGTGCATAACGCCGACCTTGCGCACTTGCTCACCGAGCAAGGTATTGCCGTGCGCGCCGGCCATCACTGCGCGATGCCCCTGCTCAAGGCGATGCACCTGTCGGGAGCCATTCGCGTGTCCCTGGCGCTGTATAACGATTCCGATGACCTGGAACGCTTCTTCGAAGCGCTGGACCAGTCCCTGGATATGCTGCGATGAGCTTGCCGGTAGAGGCCGTTGCCGCGCTTGACGCCTTCCAGGCCGTCGGCAGTTGGGAGCAGCGCGCGCGGATGCTGATGCAATGGGGCGAGCGTCTGCCGCCATTGGCGGATGAGGACAAGGTCGACGCCAACCTGGTGCAGGGCTGTGAAAGCCTGGTGTGGCTGGTGGGGCGTTTGGAGGATGGCCACTGGCAGTTTGTTGCGAGCAGCGATGCACGGATGATTCGAGGGTTGGTGGCGTTACTGCTGGCGCGGGTCAATGGGTTGTCGACGGCTGAGTTGCAGGCGGTGGACTTGCCGGATTGGTTCGCGCAACTGGGGCTTTCCCGCCAACTGTCACCGTCGCGCAGCAATGGCCTGAACGCTGTGCTGCAGCGTATGCGGGCATTAAGCCTTACACAAAACTAAATGTGGGAGCGGGCTTGCTCGCGAAAGCGCAGTGTCAGTAGATACATCATTGACTGAATCACCGCATTCGCGAGCAAGCCCGCTCCCACATTTGGATCTATGTTCAGCAGTGAGATCTAGGCGGGTTTGACCCGCTCGGAAGGCCTGCGCACCCCGGCCACAATCTTGTCCACCGCCTTGGTCGCCGCGACCATGCCAAAGGTGGCCGTCACCATCATCACCGCACCAAAGCCGCCCGCGCAGTCCAGCTTCACGCCATCCCCGACAAAACTCTTCTGCAAACAAATGCTGCCGTCCGGCTTGGGATAGCGCAGCTGTTCGGTGGAAAACACACACGGCACGCTGTAATGACGGGTCACGGTGCGGGAGAAGTTGTAGTCGCGGCGCAGGGTCGAGCGCACTTTCGACGCCAACGGGTCATTGAAGGTGCGGTTCAAGTCGCAGACTTGGATCAACGTCGGGTCAATCTGCCCACCAGCGCCGCCGGTGGTGATGATCTGGATCTTGCGGCGCTTGCACCAGGCAATCAGCGCGGCCTTGGCATTCACCGCGTCGATGCAGTCAATCACACAGTCGATGTCCGGCGTGATGTATTCGGCCATGGTGTCGCGGGTCACGAAGTCCGCCACCGCATGCACCGTGCAATCCGGGTTGATGCCGCGCAGGCGCTCAGCCATCACCTCGACCTTGGGCTTGCCCACGGTGCTGTCCAGCGCGTGCAACTGGCGGTTGCTGTTGCTGACGCAGACATCGTCCAGGTCAAACAGCGAAATCTCGCCCACCCCGCAACGGGCCACGGCTTCCGCCGCCCAGGAGCCCACGCCGCCGACGCCGACGATCGCCACATGGGCCGCTTTCAAGCGTTCCAGGCCTTCAATGCCATACAAGCGGGCGACGCCTGCAAACCGCGGATCTTCTGTACTCATGACCATTACCCCAAAAACCGGCGCGCATTATGGACTACGCAGCGACAAGTTCGAAGCGACAAGCTACAAGTAAAGAACTTAGATGGTCTTTCGCGGACTAATGTCCGGTTTTTCTCTGCTTGCTGTACGGTCAGGGAAGGGCCGGTGTAGGATGCGCGCCGTTCGGCGTAGGCCGACACCTCTTTTCGTTCCACACCCTTTGGAACCCGAAATAGCCATGGCATCGCGTAAATTTGGACTCAACCTGGTGATCGTGCTGGCAATCGCCGCGCTGTTCACCGGTTTCTGGGCGCTGATCAACCGCCCCGTCACCACCCCCAACTGGCCTGAACAGATCTCCGGTTTTTCCTACTCGCCGTTCCAGCAAGGCCAGTACCCGCAGAAAGACCAGTACCCGACCGACGACCAGATGCGTCGCGACCTCGAGATCATGAGCAAGCTGACGGACAACATCCGTACCTACTCGGTCGACGGCACCCTGGGGGATATCCCCAAGCTGGCGGAAGAGTTCGGCCTGCGTGTGACCCTGGGGATCTGGATCAGCCCGGACCTTGAGCGCAACGAGCGAGAAATCCAGCGCGCCATCGAAATAGCCAACAGCTCGCGCAGTGTCGTGCGGGTCGTGGTCGGTAACGAAGCGCTGTTCCGTGAAGAAATCACCCCTGAAGCGCTGATCGTGCTGCTGGACCGGGTGCGCGCCGCCGTGAAAGTACCGGTGACCACGTCCGAGCAATGGCATATCTGGGAAAAGAACCCGCAGTTGGCCAAGCACGTCGACCTGATCGCCGCGCACATCCTGCCGTTCTGGGAATACATCCCGATGGACAAGGCCGGCCAGTACGTACTCGACCGCGCCCGCGACCTGAAGAAACTGTTCCCGAAAAAACCGCTGTTGCTGTCGGAAGTGGGCTGGCCGAGCAACGGCCGCATGCGCGGGGGCAATGAAACCTCCCCGGCCGACCAGGCGATCTATTTGCGGACGCTGGTGAACAAGCTGAATCGCCAGGGCTTCAACTACTTCGTGATCGAGGCCTTCGATCAGCCGTGGAAAGTCAGCGACGAAGGCTCGGCGGGCGCTTACTGGGGTGTGTACAACGCCGCACGCCAGCAGAAATTCAACTTTGAAGGGCCGGTGGTCGCGATCCCGCAATGGCGCGTGCTGGCCATCGGTTCGGTGGTGCTCGCGCTGCTGTCCCTGACCCTGCTGATGATCGACGGCTCGGCCCTGCGCCAGCGTGGTCGTACCTTCCTGACCTTTATCGCGTTCCTCTGCGGTTCGGTGCTGGTATGGATCGGCTATGACTACAGCCAGCAATACAGCACCTGGTTCAGTGTCACCGTGGGCATCCTTCTCGCCCTCGGCGCCCTGGGCGTGTTTATCGTGTTGCTGACCGAAGCCCACGAACTGGCGGAAGCGGTGTGGACCCACAAGCGTCGGCGTGAATTCCTGCCGGTCGAGGGGGATTCGGACTACCGCCCGAAAGTGTCGATCCACGTGCCGTGCTACAACGAGCCGCCGGAGATGGTCAAACAGACCCTCGACGCCCTGGCCGCCCTCGATTACCCGGACTACGAAGTCCTGATCATCGACAACAACACCAAGGACCCAGCGGTGTGGGAGCCGGTGCGCGACTACTGCGAAACCCTCGGCCCGCGCTTCAAGTTCTTCCATGTCGCGCCCCTGGCCGGTTTCAAGGGGGGTGCGCTGAACTACCTGATCCCGCACACCGCCAAGGACGCCGAAGTGATCGCGGTGATCGACTCCGACTACTGCGTATCGCCGAACTGGCTCAAGCACATGGTCCCGCACTTCGCCGACCCGAAAATCGCCGTAGTGCAGTCGCCGCAGGATTACCGCGACCAGAACGAAAGCACCTTCAAGAAGCTCTGCTACGCGGAATACAAGGGCTTCTTCCATATCGGCATGGTCACCCGCAACGACCGTGACGCGATTATCCAGCACGGCACCATGACCATGACCCGACGCTCGGTGCTTGAGGAACTGGGCTGGGCCGACTGGTGCATCTGCGAAGACGCCGAACTGGGCCTACGCGTATTCGAGAAAGGCCTGTCGGCGGCGTATTACCACGACAGCTACGGCAAAGGCTTGATGCCGGATACCTTTATCGACTTCAAGAAACAGCGTTTCCGCTGGGCTTACGGCGCGATCCAGATCATCAAGCGTCACACCGCAAGCCTCTTGCGCGGCAAGGACACCGAGTTGACCCGTGGCCAGCGTTACCACTTCCTCGCGGGCTGGTTGCCGTGGGTGGCGGATGGCATGAACATCTTCTTCACCGTCGGCGCGTTGTTGTGGTCGGCGGCGATGATCATCGTGCCGACGCGGGTTGACCCGCCGCTGCTGATTTTCGCGATCCCGCCGTTGGCGTTGTTTGTGTTCAAGGTGGGCAAGATCATCTTCCTCTACCGTCGCGCGGTAGGCGTGAACTTGAAGGATGCGTTCTGCGCGGCCCTGGCCGGCCTGGCGTTGTCGCACACCATCGCCAAGGCGGTGTTGTATGGCTTCTTCACCACCAGCATTCCGTTCTTCCGCACACCGAAAAACGCGGATAACCACGGCTTCTGGGTGGCGATTTCCGAAGCCCGCGAAGAAATGTTCATCATGCTGCTGTTGTGGGGCGCGGCGCTGGGGATTTACCTGGTGCAGGGCCTGCCGAGCAATGACATCCGCTTCTGGGTGGTGATGTTGTTGGTGCAGTCGCTGCCGTATGTGGCGGCACTGATCATGGCGTTCCTGTCTTCGCTGCCGAAACCTGCGGCGGCGCCGGAACCCGTGCCAGCGGCGTAAAAACTTGCGCAATGCACTAAACGGCGGCCTCTGGCCGCCGTTTTGCTATAAGATAACGGCCGTTTTGTGAGTCTTGGCCCAGCCCTGCTCTAATGTGGGAGCTGGCTTGCCTGCGATACAGGCGCTGCGGTCTGGCTGGTACACCGCGGCGATGCTATCGCAGGCAAGCCAGCTCCCACACTGAATCTGCGCCGTTTCAAGTCCACATTCGCCCTGCGCCCATTACATGCTTTCCGGAGTTCCCCCATGACGGCCCACGCCGACCTTTCGCCGACCCTTCAACTCGCCATCGACCTGATCCGTCGCCCGTCGGTCACGCCAATCGATGCCGATTGCCAGAAGCTGATGATGCAGCGTCTGGGCGACGCCGGTTTTGCGCTTGAGCCGATGCGCATCGAAGACGTGGACAACTTCTGGGCCACCCATGGCAAGCACGAAGGCCCGGTGCTGTGCTTCGCCGGTCATACCGACGTGGTGCCGACCGGCCCGGTGCAGGCCTGGCAAAACGACCCGTTCGACGCGTTGATCGATGAAAACGGCATGCTTTGCGGGCGTGGCGCAGCAGACATGAAAGGCAGCCTGGCCGCGATGCTGGTGGCGTCGGAGCGTTTTGTCGCCGACTACCCGGACCACAAGGGTTCGGTGGCCTTCCTGATCACCAGCGATGAAGAAGGCCCGGCGCACCATGGCACCAAAGCCGTGATCGAACGCCTGGCCGCACGCAAGGAGCGCCTGGACTGGTGCATCGTCGGCGAACCATCGAGCACTACGCTGGTGGGCGATGTGGTCAAGAACGGCCGTCGCGGTTCCCTCGGCGCCACCCTGACCGTGCGCGGCGTACAAGGCCACGTGGCCTACCCGCACCTGGCGAAGAATCCGATCCACCTGGCTGCGCCGGCCCTGGCCGAATTAGCCGCTGAGCACTGGGACGACGGCAACACCTTCTTCCCGCCCACCAGTTTCCAAATCTCCAACCTCAACTCCGGTACCGGCGCGACCAACGTGATTCCGGGTGACCTGACGGCAGTGTTCAACTTCCGCTTCTCCACCGAGTCCACCGTCGAAGGCCTGCAGCAGCGCGTTGCGGCGATCCTCGACAAACACGGGCTGGACTGGCACGTGGAGTGGGCGCTGTCGGGCCTGCCGTTCCTCACCGAACCGGGCGCGTTGCTGGATGCGGTCTCAGCCAGCATCAAGGCGATCACCGGTCGCGAAACCCAGGCGTCCACCAGCGGCGGTACTTCTGATGGGCGTTTCATCGCCACGTTGGGTACGCAAGTGGTCGAGTTGGGCCCGGTCAACGCGACAATCCACCAGGTCAACGAGCGCATCCTCGCCAGTGACCTCGATGTGCTGACCGAAATCTACTACCAGACCCTGATCAAGTTGCTCGCCTGATGCTCGCGTGCCCTCTTTGCAGCGCCCCGCTCACCGCGGTGGACAATGGCGTGGCGTGCCCGGCCGGACATCGTTTCGACCGCGCACGCCAGGGTTACTTGAACCTGTTGCCGGTGCAGCACAAGAACAGCCGCGACCCGGGCGATAACTTGGCGATGGTGGAGGCGCGCCGCGACTTCCTCAACGCCGGGCACTACGCCCCAGTGGCCAAGCGCCTGGCCGAACTGGCCGCAGAACGTGCCCCGGCGCGCTGGGTCGACATCGGCTGTGGCGAGGGTTACTACACCGCGCAGATCGCCGACGCCCTGCCCCACGCCGATGGCTACGCGCTGGATATCTCCAAGGAAGCAGTCAAGCGTGCCTGCAAGCGCACCCCAGCGCTGACCTGGCTGATCGCGAGCATGGCCCGTGTGCCGTTGGCGTCAGGCAGCTGCCAGTTTCTCGCCAGCGTGTTCAGCCCATTGGACTGGGAAGAGGCCAAGCGCCTGCTCAGCCCCGGCGGTGGGTTAATGAAGGTCGGCCCGACCAGCGGTCACCTGATGGAACTGCGCGAACGCCTGTACGACGAAGTGCGCGAGTACACCGACGACAAGCACCTGGCCCTGGTGCCGGATGGCATGAGCCTGGCGCACAGCGAGACGCTGGAATTCACCCTGAGCCTCGCCGAGCCCCAGGACCGCGCCAACCTGCTGGCCATGACCCCACACGGCTGGCGTGCCAGCGCCGAGCGTCGCGCACAGGTGATTGAGGCGGCTGAGCCGCTGGTGGTCACTGTGTCGATGCGCTACGACTATTTCGTGCTTCAATAACTGACTTTCCAGTATCCGCGAATGGATTTTCGAATCCCGCAACGAGGAACATCCATGCGCCAACCCGATATCGAGATTTACCTGAAGGACGCCGACGTCGACCACAAGGCCATCGCCGCCTGGCTGGGCGCCGCCCTGGGCCCGTGCTCCGACTGGGTCCAGAAAGGCCAGACCTACAAATGCAAAGCCGGCAATGTGCCCATCACTTGGCTGCCCAAAGCCGTCGGCAAATGGAACAGCCTGTACCTGGAAAGCGACCAGACCCCATGGGACGACGACATCGCCTGCGCCCGCGCGGCGTTTGCTGCGCTGAACGTGGAAGTGCGTTGCGCGCCGGGGACTTGGGTTGAGGAAGAAGGTGAGGAAAGCGCTGACACCTGGATTCGCATCAGCGAAGACGGTGAAGAACAGATCACCTGGAAAACCGCCTGAGCTAAACCTGCAAACCCAATCAATGTGGGCGCTGGCTTGCCCGCGATGCAGACACCTCGGTCTATCAGTAAGACCACAGTGATGCTATCGCAGGCAAGCCAGCTCCCACAGTTGATTGGGTTACCAAGCCTGGGTCTTTATAGACCGACCACATCCTCCGCCTGCAACCCCTTCTCGCCGGTCACCACGGCGTATTCCACTTGCTGGCCCTCAGCCAGAGAGCGGTGGCCCTCACCGCGAATGGCACGGTAGTGCACAAACACATCCTTGCCGTCTTCGCGCTGGATAAAGCCATATCCCTTTGCATCGTTGAACCACTTCACATTGCCGGTTTCACGCGTTGCCATCTGTCTTACTCCCACATGCATTTTTATTGTTGAGTCGCTCGCATTGAACTGCCGAGTATAAGACAGGCTCAAAAACGATCAACTCAAGTTTACATCGCTGCTTTTTTGCCGATTTTCGGCGAATACGGCACACTACCCGCCCGAGCGCCTGCTCGGTTTTTTCCACTTGAAGCAGCACGCCTATGACCCGTTCCCCGTTCCGCCGTCTAGTGTTCGGCACATTGCGCCGACTGTTGTACCTCTGGGTCCGCTCGGAGACGATCAACCAGTCGTCCCTGACCCTTAACCTGGACCGCAGCCGGCCGGTGTTCTACGTCCTGCAATCGCCCTCCCTCACCGAATTGGCCGTGGTCGACGCCGAGTGCACCAAAGCTGGCCTGCCGCGCCCGGTGCTGCCGGTATCGGTAGGCCCCTTGATGGAACCGGCGGCGTTCTTCTACCTCACACCGGAACCGGACTGGCTCGGCCGCCAGGACAAGCGCGGCGCGCCGCCCACACTGACGCGTCTGGTCAACACCCTCACCGAACACGCCGAAGAGAATGCACAAATCATTCCGGTCAGCGTGTTCTGGGGCCAATCCCCCGAGAGCGAATCCAGCCCGTGGAAGCTGTTGTTTGCCGACAGTTGGGCAGTCACCGGGCGTCTGCGCCGGCTGTTGAGCATTCTGATCCTCGGTCGCAAGACGCGTGTGCAATTCTCTGCGCCTATCAACCTGCGTGAATTGATCGAGCACAATAAAGGCCACGAACGTACCGTGCGCATGGCTCAACGCATCCTGCGCGTGCACTTTCGTAACCTGAAGACGGCGGTGATCGGTCCCGATTTGTCCCACCGCCGCAACCTGGTGAAGGGCCTGGTCAACATGCCGCTGGTGCGCCAGGCCATTGCCGATGAGGCCGAACGGGAGAGGATCAGCCCGGAGAAAGCCAAGGCCCAGGCCCTGCGCTACGGCAACGAGATCGCCTCGGACTACACCTACACGGCGATCCGCTTCCTCGAAGTGGTACTGAGCTGGTTCTGGAACAAGATCTACGACGGCATCAAGGTCAATAACATCGAAGGTGTGCAAAAGGTTGCCCAGGGTTACGAGGTGATCTACGTGCCTTGTCACCGCAGCCACATCGACTACCTGTTGCTGTCCTACCTGTTGTTCAAGAATGGCCTGACCCCGCCGCACATCGCCGCCGGAATCAACCTGAACATGCCGGTGATTGGCAGCCTGCTGCGCCGTGGCGGTGCGTTTTTCATGCGCCGCACCTTCAAGGGCAACCCGCTGTACACCTCAGTGTTCAACGAGTACCTGCACACCTTGTTCACCAAGGGCTTTCCGGTGGAGTACTTCGTCGAAGGCGGACGTTCGCGTACCGGACGCATGTTGCAGCCGAAGACCGGGATGCTGGCGATCACCCTACGCAGCTTCTTGCGCTCCTCACGCATGCCGATTGTGTTTGTGCCGGTGTATATCGGCTATGAGCGCGTACTCGAAGGCCGCACCTACCTGGGCGAGTTGCGCGGCGCGAGCAAGAAAAAAGAGTCGATCTTCGATATTTTCAAAGTGGTCGGCGCGCTCAAGCAGCGCTTTGGCCAGGTCGCGGTCAACTTCGGTGAGCCGATCAAACTGGCCGAATTCCTCGACAGCGAGCAACCGGACTGGCGTGCCCAGGAACTGGGTCCGAACTACAAGCCGGCCTGGCTCAACGAAACCACCAACCGCCTCGGCGAACAGGTGGCACGCCACTTGAACGAAGCCGCTGCGGTCAACCCGGTAAACCTCGTGGCCCTGGCATTGCTGTCCACCACCCGCCTGGCCTTGGACGAACAAGCCATGGCGCGCCAATTGGACCTGTACCTGGCGTTGCTGCGCCGCGTGCCCTACTCGCCTCACACCACCTTGCCCGAAGGCGATGGCCTGGCGCTGATCAAGCATGTGAAGGACATGGACCTGCTGTCGGAGCAGAGTGATGCCCTGGGCAAGATTCTGTACTTGGACGAGCAGAATGCCGTCCTGATGACCTATTACCGCAACAACGTTTTGCATATCTTTGCCCTGCCGGCGCTGCTGGCGAGCTTCTTCCAGAGCAGTTCACGGATGAGCCGCGACCAGATCCTGCGTTACACCCACGCGCTGTACCCGTACCTGCAATCGGAACTGTTCATTCGTTGGTCGCTGGAAGAGCTGGACACGGTAATCGACCAATGGCTGGAGGCCTTTGTCGAACAGGGCCTACTGCGTTTCGAAAACAATGTCTACCTGCGTCCGGCGCCGAGTTCGCGGCACTTTGTGCTGTTGACCTTGCTGTCCAAGAGCATTGCCCAGACCCTGCAACGCTTCTACATGGCGATTTCGCTGCTGCTCAACAGCGGCCAGAACAGCATCAGCGCCGAAGAACTGGAAGACCTGTGCACGATCATGGCCCAGCGCCTGTCGATCCTGCATGGCCTCAACGCCCCGGAATTCTTCGACAAGAGCCTTTTCCGACATTTCATCCAGACCTTGCTGGAGCAAGATGTGCTGCGTCGCGACGAGGCCGGCAAACTGAGTTATCACGACCTGCTCGGGGAACTGGCCGAAGGCGCGGCGAAACGCGTGCTGCCGGCGGAGATTCGCCTGTCGATCCGCCAAGTGGCGTTGCATCGCGTGGATGACGCCGCCGAAGCACCTGTCGAACCCGACGCCACTGCACCTGAACAAACCCGCTAGATTTAAAGAGGCGCCGGATGGATTCCGGCGCCGTTGAAAAGGAGCAACACCATGAAAAAGATCATCCTCCTGGGCCTGACCGCTCTGCTCGGAGCTTGCCAATCCATGAGCCCTGCCCCCAAAGCCAGCCTCGACGGCGAAGTGTTCTACCTGCAACGCATCGCCCTGCCGCCCACCGCGACCTTGAGCGTCAGCCTGCAAGACGTGTCGCTGATGGATGCTCCGGCCGTGACCCTGGCTGAGCAGAAAGGTCCGGTCAAAGGCCAGGTGCCGCTGCCGTTTCACCTGAGCTATGACCCGGCGCAAATCAAACCTGGCCACACTTATTCGGTGAGCGCTCGCATCGAAGTGGATGGCAAGCTACTGTTTATCACCACCGAACGGCACGCTGTGCAGCTCAATGGCCAAGACACGCAACCCCTGCGCCTGCGGGTTGATGCTGTTACCCACTGATAGTCTCCAGAACTTAAGCCAGATTAAAAAGGAAGCGCCCATGCTCCGTAACTCCCTTCGTTTTACTGCCCTGTGTGCCGGCCTGCTGTTCGGTGCCAACGCCATGGCCCTGGACTTGAGCAGCCTGTCGCAGGGCGACGCCAGTGGCGGCCTCAAGGACGCCCTGACCCAAGGCGCGCAGATCGCCGTGAAGCAACTGGGCGTACCGGGTGGTTTCAGCAACAACCCGGAAGTGAAGATCGGTCTGCCTGGCAAGTTGGGCAAAGTCGCCGACAAACTGAAAATGTTCGGCATGGGTGACCAGGTGACCCAGTTGGAAACCAGCATGAACAAGGCCGCCGAAACCGCCGTGACCCAGGCCCAGCCGATCCTGGTCAACGCCGTGAAGAACATGAGCGTGACTGACGCCAAGGGCATCCTCAGTGGTGGCCAGGACTCGGCCACCCAGTACCTGAACAAAAGCAGCCGCGAACAGATCCGCGCCAAGTTCTTGCCAATCGTCAAAGCCGCGACCGACAAGGTCGGCGTCGCCCAGCAATACAACGCCCTGGCCGGCAAGGCCGCGGCCTTTGGCGCTGTGGACGCCAAGAGCGCCAACGTCGAGAACTACGTGACCGAGCAGGCGCTGGACGGGTTGTTCAAGATGATTGCGAAGCAGGAAGAAACCATTCGTGAGAACCCGGCGGCGGCAGCCACCAGTTTGGCGAAAAAGGTATTTGGCGCGCTGTAACGCCTCCCATTGCACTGCGCCCAGGTCGCCGGTCATTGGCCTGGGCGCAGCGGTCTTACGTTCTCAACGATTCAATGAAAACAACGAAAACACAGGCCTGCTGGGCAATTGATGCTCAGCGACGTCGTGCGGGTGTGGCTTTCTGCGAACCGATTTGGCGGGTTGAGAATGGTTGTATCCCGGGTAGCGGTTTGTATGGGGACGGTGGTGCTGACCCCAGTTGCCACAAGCCGGCTTTTGCGGCTTCGCGGACTCAATACCTGGTCGAGATGACTGGGTACCCACCAACGCTTCCAATAGCGACAATTTGAAATTAACCAAAGCAGTAAGAATCGACATAGGACACTCCCTTAACTCATAGAAAACGCTCGTTTGCCCACGGGCAGAGTACGAACGTGTGTGCCTGTCCATCAGGCATTTCTGAGTGGGGTGAAAGTCAGGAGCGTTCCGCCGGCATCGATGGAGATTGCATCGGTATGTAAATCCGACGCCGGCGGAACCAGTACATGACCGACATAGCCGGCCAGTTCAACGCGGGGCGCTGCCTGGCCGGGCAGCCAGCGTGATCAGACAACGTCCTTCTTCACCCGGAACCACGCAGCATAAAGTGCCGGCAGGAACAACAACGTCAACGCCGTCGCCACAATCAACCCGCCCATGATCGCCACCGCCATCGGCCCGAAGAACACACTGCGCGACAGCGGGATCATCGCCAGCACCGCCGCGAGGGCTGTCAGCACAATCGGGCGGAAGCGTCGGACGGTGGCTTCGATAATCGCCTGCCACGGCGCCAGGCCCGCCTTGATGTCCTGTTCGATCTGGTCCACCAGGATCACCGAGTTGCGCATGATCATCCCCGACAAGGCGATGGTGCCGAGCATGGCCACAAACCCGAAGGGCTGGCGGAATACCAGCAGGAACAGCGTCACGCCGATCAGGCCCAGCGGCGCCGTCAGAAACACCATCGCCGTGCGTGAGAAGCTGCGCAGTTGCAGCATCAGCAACGTCAGCACCACCACGATGAACAACGGCACGCCGGCTTTTACCGAGTTCTGCCCACGGGCGGAATCTTCGACCGTGCCGCCGACGTCCAGCAAGTAACCATCCGGCAGCTCGGCGCGTACGCCTTCCAGGGTCGGCAGGATTTGCTGGACCAGGGTCGCCGGTTGTTCCTTGCCGTAGATATCGGCGCGCACGGTCACCGTTGGCAGGCGGTTGCGGTGCCAGATGATGCCTTCTTCGAAGCCGTACTCCAGGGTGGCGATCTGCGACAGCGCCACGCTTTTGCCGTTGTCGGTAGGCACCGCCAGGCTTGGCAGCAACGACAGCTCGGTGCGTTCATGCACGGTGCCGCGCAGGAGGATTTCGATCAACTCATTGTCCTCGCGGTACTGGCTGACGCTGGAACCGGTCAACGAGCTCTGCAGGAATTTCGACAGGTTGGCCGTGCTCACGCCGAGGGCACGGGCGCGGTCCTGATCGATATTGAGGTAGACGATCTTGCTCGGTTCTTCCCAGTCCAGGTGCACGTTGACCACGTGGGTATTTTCGCGAACCTTTGCAGCGACTTTCCGAGCCAGGGCGCGGACTTCTTCGATATGTTCGCCGGTCACGCGAAACTGCACCGGATAGCCCACAGGCGGGCCGTTCTCCAGGCGCGTAACCCGTGAGCGCAGGTCAGGGAATTGTTCGTTGAGCGTTTCGATCAGCCAGGTGCGCAGGCTTTCGCGCTCCTCGATGGTTTTGGCCAGCACGACAAACTGGGCAAAGCTGGCGGCCGGCAGTTGTTGGTCCAGCGGCAGGTAGAAACGCGGCGAACCGGTACCGACATAGGCCACGTAGTTGTCGATGCCCGCGTGCTGCTTGAGCAAGGCTTCCAGGCGTTTAACCTGGTCAGCGGTGTTGCTCAAGGACGCCCCTTCGGCCAGCTTCAGGTCGACCATCAGCTCCAGGCGGCCGGAAGCCGGGAAGAACTGTTGCGGCACAAAACGGAACAGCGCCACCGAGCCGATAAACAGCAGCAGGGTCAGGACAATCACGGTTTTGCGCCGACGCACGCACCACTCCACCAAGCGTCTTACGCGCTGATAGAAAGGTGTGCCGTAGGGATCCGGACCATCGGTGCCGTGCTTGGCTGCATGAATCTTCGCCAGGTCCGGCAGGAGTTTTTCCCCCAGGTAGGGCACGAACACCACTGCAGCCACCCAGGAGGCGAGCAACGCAATGGTCACTACCTGGAAAATCGAACGGGTGTATTCGCCGGTACTCGATTGCGCGGTGGCAATCGGCAGGAAGCCTGCTGCGGTGATCAGCGTACCGGTGAGCATCGGGAATGCGGTGCTGGTCCAGGCAAAGCTGGCGGCCTTGAGCCGGTCGTAACCCTGCTCCATTTTGATCGCCATCATTTCCACAGCGATGATTGCGTCGTCCACCAGCAAACCCAGCGCCAGCACCAAGGCGCCGAGGGAAATCTTGTGCAGACCAATACCGAGGTAATACATGGCGGCAAAGGTCATCGCCAGCACCAGCGGAATCGCCAGGGCCACCACCATGCCGGTACGCACGCCAAGGGAGAAGAAACTCACCAGTAACACGATGGCCAAGGCTTCGGCCAGTACCTGCACGAATTCGCCGACACTGGTTTTCACCGCCGCCGGTTGGTCTGACACCTTGCGCAGTTCCATACCGGCTGGAAGGTTCTTCTGCAGGCGTGCGAATTCTCCTTCCAGGGCTTTGCCCAGTACCAGGATGTCGCCACCGTCACGCATGGCCACGGCCAGGCCGATCGCGTCTTCACCCATGTAACGCATACGCGGTGCCGGCGGGTCGTTGAAGCCACGGTGTATGTCGGCTACGTCGCCGATACGGAAGGTACGGTCGCCCACGCGAATCGGAAAGTTGCGGATCTCTTCCACGGTCTTGAAGTTACCCGATACGCGCAGTTGCACGCGTTCGCTCGGGGTTTCGAAGAACCCGGCAGTGGAGACTGCGTTCTGCTCCTGCAACGCCTGCTGTACCGCTGCCAGAGGCAAACCGAGGGTCGCCAGCTTGAGGTTGGACAGTTCGATCCAGATCTTCTCGTCCTGCAGGCCCAGCAACTCGACTTTGCCCACATCCGCCACGCGCTGCAGTTGAATCTGGATGCGGTCGGCGTAGTCCTTGAGCACCGCGTAGTCAAAACCATCACCGGTCAAGGCGTAGATATTGCCGAAGGTGGTGCCGAATTCATCGTTGAAGAACGGACCCTGGATATCCGGTGGCAAAGTCTGGCGGATATCGCTGATCTTCTTGCGCACCTGATACCACAGCTCAGGAATCTGCGCCGAATGCATGGAGTCACGGGCGATAAAGGTGACCTGGGATTCACCGGGACGCGAGAACGAGACGATGCGCTCGTACTCACCGGTTTCCATGAGTTTTTTCTCGATGCGCTCGGTGACTTGCCGCGAGACTTCCTGGGCCGTGGCGCCAGGCCAGTTGGTCTTGATCACCATGGCCTTGAAGGTGAACGGCGGGTCTTCACTTTGTCCCAGTTTGGAGTAGGACAAAGTGCCAACCACTGCCAGCAGAATCATCAGGAACAGGACGATCTGACGATTACGCAACGCCCATTCGGAAAGATTGAAACCCATCGGGGACTACTCCTTGATCGCCAGATTCACCACACGGTTGGAGCGATCCACCGGGCGCACCTGCTGGCCCTCGTGGAGCACATGTACACCGGCAGCAATGACCCAATCCGTAGGGCTCAAACCTTCCAGTACCGGAACGTTTTTTTCACCGAAGGCACCGATGCGTACCGGTGTGCGCTTGAGGGTGTTGTCGGGCTGTACACGCCAGACGTAAGACGCTCCGTTCTCTGCGCTTAGAGCCGACAGTGGGACCGAGAGCGGAATATCGCCGTCGACCTGTATGAATACACGTGCGCTCTGGCCCAGTTCGGCTGGGACCTTGCCCCCAGTGAATGCCACGCGGGCAGCAAACGTACGCGACTTTGGATCGGCGGCCGGCGACAGTTCACGAATGCGACCACTGAAGCGCTGGTCGGGCTGGCTCCACAGTTCGACCGATACGGGCTGGCCGATCTTGAAACGGCCAAAACCCTGTTCCGGCAGGCTGATCAGCACTTCGCGCTCGCCATCGGTAGCCAGGGTGAACACGGTCTGGCCGGCGGACACCACCTGCCCGACTTCCACCGCACGCTTGGCCACCACGCCATCCTGTGGCGCACGCAGCACCGCATAGCCGGCCTGGTTGCTGGCCACATCGAACTCGGCCTTGATCTGCTTGAGACGGGCCTCACCGGATCGATAGAGATTTTCGGAATTGTCATACTGGGAGCGGCTGACCATCTGACGGTCCATCAGGGTCTTGTAGCGGTCACGCTCGGCGCGCACCAGGCTCAGATTGGCCTCGGCGGCGGCGACTTGGGCACGGGTGGCTTCCAGTTGCAGGCGCACATCTTGCGGGTCGAGTTCGGCCAGCGCTTGGTTGGCCTTGACCCGCTCGCCCTCTTCCACCAACCGCTTGCTGACTTTGCCACCGATGCGAAAGGCCAGGTCCGGTTCATAACGGGCGCGCACTTCACCGGGGTAGCTGTCCATCGACTGTGCAGAAGGCTGTGGCTGCACCACCATGGCCGGACGGATGGTGGTCTGGGCCGCTTCTTCATGGCCGCATCCGGCCAACAGGAAGACCAGACTGACAGGCAACGCAAAGGGCAGGAAAGAACTGCGCATGCTGTAGGACCTTTCGCAAATGGAGCTAAGAATAATTATACTGGCGGGTATGTTATTAATACCAAACTCACCAGTCCAGTATTAAAGGTGAAAATGTCCGACAATCCCGTAAACACCAATAGCCCCGGGCGCCCCAAGGACATGGCAAAACGCCAGGCGATCCTCGAAGCAGCGAAAATCCTGTTTTTGAGCAATGGCTACGCCAGTACCAGCATGGATGCCGTGGCCCTTGAGGCCGGCGTGTCGAAACTGACCGTGTACAGCCACTTCAACGATAAAGAGACCTTGTTCACCGCCGCGGTGGTGGCCAAGTGCGAAGAACAACTGCCGGTGATGTACTTCGAGTTGCCTGCGGGCATGCCCGTGGAGACTGTGTTGCTGAATATCGCGCGGGGGTTCCATCGCCTGATCAACAGTGAGGAGTCGGTCAACCTGCATCGCCTGATGATGACCACCGGCAATCAGGACGTGAAACTCTCGCAGATCTTCTTCGAGGCCGGTCCCATGCGCATGCTGCAGGGCATGGAGCGTCTGCTCGGCAAGATCGACCAGAGCGGCGCGCTGAGCATCGACAAGCCCTTTACGGCGGCCGAGCATTTCTTCTGCCTGCTCAAGGGCACGGCGAATTTCTGCTTGCTGTATGGCTGCGGCGGTCAACTGAGTGAAGGAGCCGCCGAAGAACATGTGCAGGAGGTGGTGGGGTTGTTTATGCGGGCCTACAGGCCTTGATGATCAAGGCTTGAGCGCCTTCTTTGGGTAGATGTCATAGCGACTGGATTTGCCATCCAGCGCATGACTCGGCTTGGGCCCTTCGATGCACGGCGCCTTGCGCGGGCGCTTGACTACCACACGGTGACTGGCCAGGGCCAGGGCGGCGGCCAACAGCGCCGGTGCGTCTGGATCATCCCCCACCAGTGGCCGGAACAGGCGCATTTCCTTCTTCACCAAGGCGGTTTTCTCACGGTGCGGGAACATCGGGTCGAGGTAGATCACTTGGGGCGGTTCACCTTCCCAGTTGCGCATCACGTCGATGGAGTTGCCCTTGAGCAACTGCATGCGCGCCACGATGGGGGCCACCTCAAAATCATCCGCGCCACGTGCCAGACCGTCTTCGAGCAAGGCGCCGATCAGCGGCTGGCGCTCGATCAGGCTCATCTCGCAGCCCAGGCTGGCCAGCACGAAGGCGTCCTTGCCCAGGCCGGCCGTGGCATCCAGCACCCTGGGGCGCACGCCTTGGGCGATGCCCACGGCCTTGGCGATCATCTGCCCGCTGCCACCACCGTACAGTCGACGATGTGCCGCACCGCCTTCGACAAAATCCACCCGCACCGGCCCTGGCGCATCAGGCCCGAGCTGTTGCAGCTGTAGGCCGTGCGCCCCCACTTGCAGGGAAAAGTCTGCATCGGCTACATGCATCGGCAAATCGAGCAGTGACGCCCACTGCTCGGCGCGGCCCTGGAAACCCTCGCCCAAGGCCTCGACCTGGATGCGGCTGGCCGCTGGTTGTTCGCTCATCAATTACTACGCTCAAAAATATTAAGGATCGGCAAACAGCGGCCGATAAAAACAACAGTCAGGTATTTTGCCAGAGCTGAGCGTCGACCGAGAAAAATGTCAGACATTCTTCCCCTAACCATCGGTGTACTGCCGACCCACAACCACTACGGCCTGCGCAACACTCAAGCGCTGGCTGGGGTGAGTCATGTGTGGCAGGACTTCTTCGCCCGTGCGTTGGCCGAACAGCTCGGCGATACGCCGGACGCGCTGGCAGTGCAGGCAGTGCAGGCGTCGGCGGACCCCGCGGTAGAGCCCAGCGCCGGCGCCGACCTGTTATCGCAGATACTCACCCAGCGTGAGTGCGACGTGAAAGACACCGAAATCGTCCCACCAGAACCGCTGTTCCTGCCAATTGCCGAGTTCGAAACCGAGCTGTTGCCACCGGCCGCCACGCCGTTCCCGCAAGAAGAAATCGTCGCCCAGCAGCGCCAGCAGAACTTCGAAAGCGGTTGGGTCCGCCCGATTGTGCTCACCGCCGGCGAACCATTGCCAGAGCCAGGCCCGGCGCCGGAGCCACGCCCACTGCACCTGCCCATCGCCGAATTCGAACTGGACCTGCTGCCGCCAGCCGCCACGCCGTACCCGACCGAAGAGCTGGTCGCGCAGCAAAAAGCGCTCGACTTCGACTACTACTGGGCGCGCCCGCTGGTCACCCAGAACCTGCGCCTGGCCGCCTGATGCTCAGCGACACACCCACCAACGCCCCATATCCAGATGGAAATGGTTGCGGTGCGCGGCGTTGTAATCCGGGCTCAGCACCACGTTGAAATCATCGCAGGCACTGTCGCGGACCTGACGCAGGAACCACGCCTTATCGTCCTCCCCCGGCCAATCCTTGAGCACGCTGATACTGCGCCCGTCCGCCAGGCGAAAACCGGCGATGTCCAATGCATTGGCCGACGCATGCTGGCTGAGTCGCCCTTCGGCGCGGTTGTACATATTGCGGCAGGCAAAGCTGCCCAGATGATCGACCCGCGTCACCGCCTGGCCGAACACCGCTTGGGCCGCCGGCTGCAGGCTGTGGCGCTCGAACAGGGCGAACGCCACCGCCAGCGGGCAACTGGCGAGAAAACTGCTGCTCAGGCCAACCGCGGCACCCTGAACGCGCAAGGTGTTGCGCAGCGGACACGCCGCATCAGCGCGCGTATCGGCTTGATGGCTGACGCGCAGGCCCGAGGTTTCCAGCACTTGGTCGCACAACGCCGGGTCATCCTGCAGGCGACCCAGCTTGTAGCGGGTCAATAGGTTCGGGCTGGCGCGCACATCCAGCGGGGCCCACGGGTTCCAATCGGCCGGCAGCGGCACCCAACCACGCCAGACGCCAACGGCAAAGGCGCCGGCCAGGATCAGCAGCACACCCATCAACTTGAAAAAACGCACCCCTTAGCCCTTGAAGAACTGGTTGGCCTGGCTAAATGGCATCTTGCGTTCGGTAAAGGTGAACGTGCCCAGTTCGTACACTTCCTGGGCCGCACGATAGAACTCGCCATAGGCAGCCAACGCCAGAGCCGAGCCGACGCTGATCCGCCGCACACCCATCGCGCTGAGTTGCGCGACGCTGAGGTTCAAGCCGCCGGACATCAACACGTTCACCGGCTTGGGCGCCACCGCCTTGACCACCGCCAGCACTTCCTCGGCACTGCGCAGGGCCGGCGCATACAGCACGTCGGCACCGGCTTCGGCGTAGGCTTGCAGGCGGCGGATGGTGTCGGGCAAATCCAGGCGACCATGCAGGAGGTTTTCCGCACGGGCCGTCAGGGTGAACGGGAATGGCAGGCTGCGCGCGGCAGCCACCGCGGCCTCTACACGCTCGACGGACAGGTCGAAAGGATAGATAGGGTCAGCGGCAATGCCTGTGGCGTCTTCAATGGAGCCGCCGACAATGCCGGTGGCGGCGGCACGCAGGATGGTCTGGGCGCAGCCTTCGGGAGTGTCGCTGAAGCCGTTTTCCAGGTCCGCCGCCACCGGCAACGCCGTGGCATTGGCAATCATGCCGGCGTTGATCAAGGTGTCTTCCAGGGACAACGCCCCTTCCGCATCCGGGCGCGCCAGGCTGAACGCGTAGCCCGCACTGGTGGTTGCGAGGGCTTCAAACCCCAGGCTGGCCAGCATCACGGCAGAGCCTGCATCCCAAGGGTTGGGCATCACGAACGCGCGGTCACGTTCGTGCAAGGCCTTGAAGGTTTCGGCGCGAAGGGTTTGGGCATCCATGTCGGGCTCCTGGCGGGAAAAGGAGCCCTAGAGTAACCCCAGTTGCTCCACGGCGGGAGCACGATCCAAGGTCGGCAGCGGCGGCAGACCCGGCAGGCGCGCCATCAACTGGTCGTGGAAACGCAGGGCCAGTTGTGCCGCGAGGCGATTATCCGAGGTGTGCAGGAACAGGTAGGGGGTGCGGCCTTCTTCGATCCACCCGGCAACTTTTTCCACCCACGGCACCAGGAATGGGTCGTTGGCTTCCAGTTCGGGATGACCGATAAAACGCACTTGGGGAAACTGCGTCAGGGCCGCCGGCCGGGTTGGCACCTTGGGCTTTTTCGATTGGGCGTGCAGCACGGCGGCTGACGTGGACGTGCAACTGAACAACGCGCGCGGGTCCAGGCAGATGCGCTCCACGCCCCGGTCCCGTAACAAGCGGTTAAGCAAGCGCTCGGCGTCGCCTTTGGCGAAGAATTCCGAATGACGCACTTCCACCGCCATGGGCCGCTCAAGGCCATCAATGAAGCCTGCCAACTCCCCCAGACGCTGCGGTGTGAACGTCGCGGGCAGTTGCAACCATAGCGGGGATACGCGCGCTCCCAGGGGACTCATCAAGCCCACAAAGCTTTCCGCAGCCGGCAGTTGCTCAATCAGGTTGCCACTGTGGCTGATATCACCGGGAAACTTGGCCGTGAAACGAAAATCGTCGGGCATGATTTCAGCCCAGCGTTGCACCGTGGCGGCCGAGGGTCGTGCATAGAACGTGGTGTTGCCCTCAACGGCGTTGAAGACCTGGGAGTAGAGCGCGAGATAGTCGCTGGAACGGGCATCGGCGGGGTACAGGTACTCGCGCCAGGCGTTTTCACTCCAGGACGGGCAACCGACGTAGTAAGGGAGGCGCATCAGATGTGGATATCGAGGCCCAGCACTTCCATATCCCATTCGACAAAACCGGCGGTGGTCAGGTAGCTGGCCAGGGCGGTGGCGACGCTTTTGCTCATGGAGCGCGGGAAGACCATGTCTTGCTGACGGGCGGGAAGACCACTGATACGGGCTTGAGCGTTGGACTGTGCGTCGGACTGGACCTCGATGAAGTCTGGCGAATCCTCGACGGACTCGTCTACCGTAACGTTTGCCTTACGTGGCTTGCGCTTGATTGGGTAGGACTGTGAGGAAAAGCCATCAATACGCATGGGCGCGAACTCGCTATCGGTAATGGCATTTTGGCAGCACTGTCCGTAGTGCGCAAATGCTCTGGTGATAACTAGAACACATAATTTGAAAAAGGTTTAAAACGGGGGGCAAATTCTGACGATTGGTGAATTTAGCCCCATATTGCCATCATTTTTGACGTCAAATAATCCCGCGCTCGGCCTTGGTTTGCGCCACTTTATCGCGCAGGTAAACAGGTGCTGACTGATCCGCAGGGATCGCTTCCCCACGTTCAAAAGCAAACCGCGCCAAGGCCAATAGATCTTCAGCGTGGGGCAACATCGCCGCGTCTCTCCCAACCAATGGCACAGCGATGCGCTCACCATAACCCCAACCGGTGCCGGCACCGAACCAGTCACCGCTGGCATCACCCGGCAATACGGATGATTCAGGCGGCTGCACAGTTTCCACACCTACTAGGCGCATCTCGCCTGCCGTTTCGCGGTAGCAGCCCCAATACACTTCATCCATGCGCGCATCGATAGCCGCCGCAACCTGATGAACGCCATGTTCACGCAAGGCACGCTGGGCCAGAACGGCCAGGTTGGACACCGGCAATACCGGGCGTTCCAGCGCAAATGCCAGGCCCTGCACCACACCGATGGCAATACGCACACCGGTAAACGCACCCGGACCACGGCCGAAGGCGATGGCATCCACCGCAGCCAGCGTAGTGCCGGCGTCTTCCAACAGTTGCTTGATCATCGGCAACAGCTTCTGCGCATGCAGACGCGGGATCACCTCGTAGTGGCTCGTTACCTTGCCATCATGCAGCAGGGCAACGGAGCAAGCTTCAGTCGCGGTGTCCAGGGCCAGCAGGGTGCTCATCGGTGTGGGTGTCCAAGTCGAAAAAAAGTGCGCCAGTATAAACAACAACGGCCCGCAAGCGGGCCGTTATCCGTGAAGCCAGTCGAGGGATCAGCTCAGTGCTTGCAGCACTTTGGCAGTGATCGCTTCAACCGAGCCGACGCCAGGAATGTGGCTGTACTTCGGCTTGCCCTGGGCAGCGGACAGCTTCTGGTAGAAGTCCACCAGCGGCTTGGTCTGGGAATGGTAGACCGACAGGCGATGACGCACGGTTTCTTCGGTGTCGTCTTTACGCTGCACCAGGTCTTCGCCGGTCACATCGTCCTTGCCTTCCACTTTAGGCGGGTTGTAGACAGTGTGGTACACGCGGCCCGAGGCTTCGTGAACGCGACGACCGGCAATGCGCTGGACGATCTCTTCATCTTCCACCGCGATTTCAACCACCGCATCCAGCTCAACGCCGGCCTTCACCAGGGCTTCAGCCTGGGGAATGGTGCGTGGGAAGCCGTCGAACAGGAAACCGTTCTTGCAGTCTTCCTGGCTGATGCGTTCCTTGACCAGGTTGATGATCAAGTCATCGGACACCAGGCCACCGCTGTCCATCACGCTCTTGGCGATCAGGCCCAGCTCGGTGCCAGCCTTGACGGCCGCACGCAGCATATCGCCGGTGGAGATTTGTGGAATGCCGAATTTTTCAGTGATGAACTTTGCCTGAGTACCTTTACCGGCCCCGGGAGCTCCCAGCAGAATGACGCGCATTGATGTGCTCCTCAATTTTTTATAGAGATGACGCTCGGATTCGCCGCAGGGGGCCAATCGCGTAAAAATAGAATTCGGGCCGCCCAAACGGCCAAAGGCTGATCAAGATACACAGCAGGCCTTAACCACACAAGCCGCCAAAAGTCGCAGGAACCCGCACAGGGCATGCGTCATAGGTAGGGTGTGCCTGAGTGCAACCCGGCCCCATAAACACCGGCCGCCCGTTTCAGGGCGGCCGCCGTGGTTTACCTGCAAGCTATTGAGAACACGCAAAAAACCCTAGCCAGTGTTACGCAAACCGGCGGCAATACCGGCCACGGAGACCAGCAGCGCCTGTTCCAGAGGGCTGTCCTGCGCCGCTTCCTGCTGACGGGAGCGCGCCAGCAACTCGGCCTGTAGCAGGTGCAAGGGGTCAAGGTAGGTGTTGCGCAGGCGGATGAACTCCAGGGTGTCCGGGCTATGGGCCAGCAGTTGCGACTGCCCGGTCAGGCCAAGCACCACGTTGCACGCCTGCGACAATAGGTCGCGCAGATGCGCACCCAATGGCAGCAGGTCCGGCTGCACCAGCCGCTCGTCATACAGGCGGGCGATATCGGCATCCGCCTTGGCCAGCACCATTTCCAGCATATCGATACGGGTGCGGAAAAATGGCCACTGTTCACGCATCTGCCCCAGCAACTCGCCTTCGCCGCGCTCCAGGGCCTTGCTCAACGCTGCTTCCCAACCCAGCCAGGCCGGCAGCATCAGGCGGGTCTGGGTCCAGCCGAAGATCCACGGGATCGCGCGCAGGCTTTCAATCCCGCCCGCACGGCGTTTGGCCGGGCGACTGCCCAGGGGCAAGCGACCCAGCTCCTGTTCCGGCGTGGACTGACGGAAATACTCGACGAACTGCGGATTTTCCCGCACCACAGCGCGGTAAGCGCTGACACCGTCTGCCGCCAATTCATCCATCAAATGGCGCCAGGCTGGCTCCGGCGGCGGCGGTGGCAACAGCGTCGCCTCCAACACGGCAGCCAGGTAAAGGTTGAGGTTCTGCTCGGCGATATCCGGCAGGCCGAACTTGAAGCGGATCATCTCGCCCTGTTCGGTGGTGCGAAACCGCCCCGCCACCGAGCCCGGCGGTTGCGACAGGATCGCCGCGTGAGCCGGGCCACCGCCACGGCCCACGGTGCCACCGCGACCGTGGAACAACAGCAGTTCCACTTGTTGCTCACAGCAGATATCCACCAGGCGCTCCTGCGCCCGGTACTGCGCCCAGGCGGCGGCGGTGGTGCCGGCGTCCTTGGCCGAGTCCGAGTAGCCGATCATCACTTCCTGCGGCCCCTGCAAACGCGCGCGATAGCCCGGCAGCAACAACAATTGCTCGATCACCGGGCCGGCGTTATCCAGGTCAGCCAGTGTTTCGAATAATGGCACCACGCGCATCGGCCGTTGCACGCCCGATTCTTTAAGCAGCAATTGCACGGCCAAAACGTCCGAGGCAGCGCCGGCCATGGAGATGACATACGAGCCCAACGATGCAGCCGGTGCGGCGGCGACTTCCTTACAGGTGTTGAGTACCTCGGCAGTGTCCGCCGACGGTTTGAAATAGCCCGGCAACAGCGGTCGACGGTTGGCCAGCTCCTTCATCAGGAAGCTGATACGCATCTCTTCGTTCCAGTCCTCGTAACGGCCCAGGCCGAGGTAGTCGGTGATTTCGGTCATGGCGGCCGAATGGCGACTGGAATCCTGACGCACGTCCAACCGCACCAGGAACAGCCCGAAGGTCACCGCCCGACGCAGGCAATCGAGCAAAGGCCCATCCGCGATCACGCCCATGCCGCATTCGTGCAGTGACTGGTAGCACAACTCCAGCGGCTCCAGCAGGTCGCGGTTGTTCTGCAACACCTCGGCCGGCGCCGGGGTGCTGCTGCTCAACGCGGTGTGCGCCCATTGGCGCGTGGCGCGCAGGCGTTCGCGCAGTTGCTTGAGCAAAGCGCGATAAGGCTCGACGCTATCACCGACCTTGGCCTGCAACGCCGGGCTGGCTTGTTGCATCGACAGCTCAGAGGCCAGGTGATCGATATCGCGCAGGTACAAATCGGCGGCCATCCAGCGCGCCAACAGCAGCACTTCGCGGGTGACCGGTGCCGTGACGTTCGGGTTGCCGTCACGGTCGCCGCCCATCCACGACGCAAAGCGGATCGGTGCGGCCTCCAGGGGCAAGCGCAAACCGGTGGCGGCGTGCAGCGCCTGGTCAGCCTTGCGCAGATAGTTGGGGATCGCGTGCCACAGCGAATGCTCGATCACCGCAAAGCCCCATTTGGCTTCGTCCACGGGCGTAGGTCGAGTGCGGCGGATTTCTTCGGTGTGCCAGGCTTCGGCGATCAAGCGTTGCAAGCGTTGGCGGATCTGCTCGCGCTCTGCGCTGGTGAGGTCGCGGTGATCCTGGGCCGCCAGTTGGGC
The DNA here is from genome assembly GCF_003970195.1 of Pseudomonas sp. C 49-2. Classification (NCBI taxonomy): domain Bacteria; kingdom Pseudomonadati; phylum Pseudomonadota; class Gammaproteobacteria; order Pseudomonadales; family Pseudomonadaceae; genus Pseudomonas; species Pseudomonas sp. C 49-2. Next base: position 154,505 of record NZ_RXYG01000003.1, on the reverse strand, counting down.
GGCGATGGCATCGTATTTCTGGATCAGGGTACGGCGCGCCACTTCGGTGGGGTGGGCGGTGAGGACCAGTTCGATCTCCAGGCGCCCCAACTGGCGGGCCAGGGATTCGTTGCTGTGGCCTTCGCTTTGCAGGCGCGCCAGCAACTCGGGCAATACGCGGGATTCGAACGGTGCCGGCTGCGACTCATCACGCCGGTGGATCAGTTGGTACTGCTCGGCAATGTTGGCCAGATTCAGGAACTGATTGAAGGCGCGGGCCACCGGCAATAGTTCGTTTTCCTGCAACTGGTTCAGGCTGGTGCTCAGTTCATCGCCGGCTCCGCGCCGGTCAGCCTTGGCGCCTTTGCGGATCTGCTCGATCTTGTCGAGGAAATCATCGCCGTACTGCTCTCGAATGGTGTTGCCCAACAGCTCACCCAGCAGGTGAACATCCTCACGCAAGCGTGCATCGATATCACTCATCAGCCAATCTCCAGCCAGAAATCCGGGACGCGCAGGTTTGCCAGAGTGCCGCCAGCATCGATTTATGACAAGACTTTAAACCTTGTGAGTTGCAGCTAGTCTCAAGGTTAAGTCGTCGCGTTTATCCGCGCAGGCGACTGGACACTCATCACCGCCTGCTAAAAGCGGGCTTCATTGAGGTTGCCATGAAAATTCGAGAACTGGCCCAGCATTGGGAAGAGAACGCCAAGGGTCGCTTGACCAAGACCGAGTACGCCATCCACCTGGATATGGAATCCGCCGCGCGGCTGGCGGCCATCACCGAGATGTACCCCAAACGCCACCCCGAAGAATTGCTCGGTGAGTTGATCGGCGCCGCCCTGGAAGAGCTGGAAGCCAGCTTCCCCTACATCAAGGGCCAGCAGGTGATTGCCACCGATGAAGAAGGCGATCCGCTGTACGAGGACGTCGGCCCCACCCCACGCTTTCTGACGCTGTCGCGCCGCTACCTGCATGATCTGTCCGCCAGCGGCGACGAACAGAAACACTGACAAAACCCCACCACCCCCCTTTATTCCGGGCTCCTTAAGGGCCCGGAGTACCACTGCGCAACGCAGAAGTTCCAACGTTTTTACGCTGACCGTTCAGTCAGATATTTTTTTAGGCAAATCGCCATCTTCTCTGAACTTTTGAAAAAAGCCTCCGGTCACAGCCAGTAAGCCATCACTTGGAACGGTCGTTTTAAAGGGCAATTTGTGCATCAGTGCCAGGCCCGCCGCCGCAGACCAGTGAGATGGATTTTGATGTATTTCAGGAGTTATCCAATGGAGTTGAAGACGATGAAGACCAGCACTGCCAAATCCTCGTTTAACCACCTGCGCGGGCTCAAATTGGCCGCGCTGGCAATCGGCACCAGCTTCGTTCTGGCGGGCTGTGCCGGCAACCCTCCGACCGAGCAGTACGCGGTCACCCAGTCCGCCGTGAACAGCGCTGTCAGCGCCGGCGGTACTGAGTACGCGGCTGTGGAAATGAAGTCGGCCCAGGACAAGCTAAAAGAAGCCGAAATTGCCATGCACGACAAGAACTACGACAAAGCTCGCCAGTTGGCTGAACAAGCCGAGTGGGACGCTCGCGTCGCGGAACGCAAGGCTCAGGCCGCCAAGGCCCAACAGGCTGTGAAGGACTCCCAGAAAGCCGTTGAAGAGCTGCGTAAGGAAGGCATGCGTCCTGCTGCTATCCAGCAGAAGTAAGACGCTTCCTGTGACTGCAACGCACCTGATATCGAATTGAAAGGACGACACGACTATGCGTAAACAATTGATGATCCCTGCCCTGCTGGCGATGAGCGTTGCCCTGGCGGCCTGTTCCACCCCGCCTAACGCGAACCTGGAAAACGCACGGACCAACTTCTCGGCCCTGCAGACCAACCCGCAAGCCACCAAGCTGGCGGCACTGGAAACCAAGGACGCCAGCGAATGGCTGGACAAGGCTGACAAGGCCTACCGCGACAAGGAAGACGAGAAGAAAGTCGACCAGTTGGCTTACCTGACCAACCAGCGCGTTGAAGTGGCCAAAGACACCATCGTGCTGCGCGAATCCGAAGCCAAGCTGAAAAATGCCGGCGACGAACGTGCCCGCGCCCTGCTGGACGCCCGTGATGCACAAATCAAGCAACTGCAAGACAGCCTGAATGCCAAGCAGACCGATCGCGGTACCCTGGTAACGTTCGGTGACGTGCTGTTCGCCACTAACAAGTCCGACCTGAAATCCAGCGGTCTGGTGAACATCACCAAACTGGCTCAGTTCCTGCGCGACAACCCGGACCGTAAAGTGATCGTCGAAGGCTACACCGACAGCACCGGTTCCGACTCGTACAACCAGAGCCTGTCCGAGCGTCGTGCCGCTTCGGTACAACGCGCACTGGCTCAACAAGGCGTGGACATCTCGCGCATCGTGACCCAGGGTTACGGCAAGGAATACCCGGTTGCCGACAACGGCAGCGTCTCGGGTCGTGCCATGAACCGCCGCGTGGAAGTGACCATTTCCAACGACAACCAGCCTGTCAAGCCACGGTCTTCCGTTGCTAACTGATTGATTGGCACTGGATAAGAAAACCCACCTCACGGTGGGTTTTTTTTCGGCTCATCAAACTGAATGGTGCGATTCGTGTCTACGGCGGGCATTTCAATTTTCGCGCCCGCCTTTTCATCCATTTGTTGATCGCGCTTGTACCTGCGAGCAGCATCCTGTTCCAGCGCTACATGCTGCCTTGCCATGGCCAACATGTTTTCCAATACAGGAATATGTATTTTCATCCTCGACCCAATCTTTGTAGGTTTCCACATTTTATGTGGCATTTAAGTCGAACCGGTTCCAGATATTTCCATTTCAGTTGCATGACATGCGGCCCCCGGTATTACGCCCTCCACGTCGTTACAGGCTGACTAGCTGATTCAGCACGAAAAAAACGCCCTGAAAAGGGCGATTTTTGAGAGGTGCCGCTCAACCGCCGACCTTGCCGGAGCCCTGTGTCTCCGGCATTTGGATCTGGCCCTGGGCGCCACCTTGGCCATGCTGTGCGCCTTGATCGCCCTGCACACCTTGATCATTTTTTTGTTTAAGCAGCTTTTCCAGTAGTTTCATCAGTTCGTCTAGCTCACCTCCGCCCTGGCTGCCCTGACCACCTTTAGCACCTTGTGACTGCATATCTTTGATTTTACGTTGGAGGTCTTGGATCTGCTGATCGAGGCCTTGGTTCGATGGGGCACCCCCGCCGACATTTCCGCCACTGCCCATGTTGCCTACACCCGATACTCCGTTTATACCTGCCATATAGGCTCACTCCAGACTAATGAAAAATGGACTGATCAGCATTGCCAATCAGTCCATGGTCTGTGGTGAGCACGCGAGGCTGGTTCCGGCCGGCCGAGCGCCTGACACACGCTAAATCATGAATCGGTACGAAAAAGGGTATTTTCCCACACCGGCAACAACAGCATTCACTGCTGCAATTGCGGGGTTTCCTGCCCCATGCAACGCACGGCCTGCTTCTTGTTGTTCACCAGCACACCGCTGAGGCCTTTCTGCTCGGTATCGAACATCACCAGCACGCCATCCACGCATTGCGCCACTTGCGCGGCCGGCGTCAGGGAGATCTTGTACTCCTCGCCTGGCACCGTCTTGAGCATAGTGAAATCGCTGAGCAACAGAGCATCTTCCGGCTTGGCGAAGTGCAGGTAACCGTAGAACCACAGGCAACCGACGGTGCCGATGATGGTGCCGATGCCGGTGAGGATCAGCGGGATCATGTTGCGTTCTTCGCTCATTGCGGGCTCTCTGATGAATCAACTTTAGGAATGGGGTAGTTCGGAATCTCGCCCAGGCGGCGCAAGCCGTTGAAGTGTTGCGGGTCGTCCAGATAGCGCAGCATTACGGTTTGCCAGGTCTTGTCGGCAAAGGTCTGCACATGCCCGCCCCGGGTCAACTGCAACACCCGTGGTGGCGGTGCGGCCTGGTACAGGCGGATACCATTGGCCATTGGCACGATCGGGTCGTCCAGGCTGTGGAACAACAGCTTCGGCACGCCAATCAGTTTCGGCATGGCATATATTGCGCTGTCGCCGTCCGGCACCAGCCAGGACAGAGGCACCTGAAACGGCCATGTTAACCAGGAAGTGCTCAAGGCAAATTGTCCTACGTCACGATAACTGGCGGGCACACCGTCCAGCACCAGGGCCTTGAGCTGGGATTGGCGCTCCGGATGGGCAGCCAGGTAATGCACCGCCAACGCCCCGCCCAGGCTTTGACCGAGGACTATCAGCGGCTGGCCCTGGGTTTCAGGCGCCTTGTCGATCCAACTGAACGCCGCGTCCACATCCTGATAGATCGCGGGCAGCGAGGGTTTGCCTTCCGATAAGCCGTAGCCGCGATAGTCCAGCAGCAGCACTTGGTAGCCCTGCTCGGGCAACCACCAACTGCCGCCCAGGTGCCAGGCCAGGTTGCCGCCGTTACCGTGCAAATGCAGCACCGTGCCCTTGAGCGGCACACCAGGCTTGGCCGGCAACCACCAGGCGTGGAGCTTCACGCCATCGGCGGTGGTCAAGGTGACGTCGCGATATTGCAGGTGGGCTTTTTCCGGCGTGAATGGCAGGCCGGGCTCGGGGTAGAACAGCAGTGAGCTGCAGCCGTTCAATGTGAGTAGCAGGCACAGAATGCCGAGGATTCTCATCCGTTGAAGCCTCGCTATTATTCGAAATTTTAAATCTTTCAGAGATTCAAATGTGGGAGCGGGCTTGCTCGCGAAAGCCGTGTATCAGTCAACTTATGTATATCTGATGTACCGCTTTCGCGAGCAAGCCCGCTCCCACAGGTCGATCCGGTTTCGTCAAAGGATATTCGAGTAATCCGCCTCGATCCGATCCAGGCTTAAGTGGTTGAGGAAGTTGGAGAAACACATCCACGCCGCCAGTGCGTTCATGTCGCGGAACTGCTCGGGCAGGTACTTGGGCGGCACCACCAGGCCTTCGTCGACCAGTTGGCGCAGGGTACGCATGTCTTCCAGGGTGGTCTTGCCGCAGAACAGCAGCGGCACTTGTTCCAGCTTGCCTTTGCGCACAGCGAGTTGGATGTAGTTGTAGACCATGATAAAGCCCTTGAGGTAGGACAGGTCCTTGGTAAACGGCAGACCGGTCGGCACCGAGCCACGGAATACGCGACTGGCATTGCCGTAGCTTTCGGCCATCTCAAAGCCTTGTTCGCGGAAGAACTCGAACACCTGCAGGAAGTCGGCGCCCTCTTCCACCATATGGATGGCGCGGGTGCGGTTGGTCAGCTTGCGCAGGCGGCTCGGGTAGGAGGCGAAGGTGATGATTTCCATCAGGATCGCCAGGCCTTCCTGGGTCACGGTGGACGAGGGCGGGCCTTTGGACAGGAAGGTGCAGATCGGCTGGTTCTGGCCATTGAGAGTGGTGCCGACATGCACCAGGCCTTCATGCACTTCCAGGGCGCGCACGTCGCGGTCGTTGAACATCGCGTCGGCGCGGATCTTGATGTAGTCGGCACCCGCCGCAGCGTCTGCGACGATACCGTCGGACTCGAACACGCGGATGGTTTCTTCGGCCTCGCCGAACACCTTGTTCAGGCGAGTTTGCAGCAGGGCAACGGCGTCCTTGGCGGTAAGGGTCTTGGCCTCATCCTTCAAGTCGCCACGGCCATCGATGTTATTCAGGTAGTCCGAAAGCATCAGCCCCAAGTCAGCCAGGGTCGGGTCGCCGGCGTGGAACGCATCGGACGCAGCGCCGTAGAGCTCCTGGGAAATCAGGCCGAAATCCTCGGTGCCGCGCGCTTCGAGCATGCGCACCACCATGCGGTATTCCTTGCACATGCGGCGCATGATCTGCCCCACCGGGCTGAACTGGCCGAGGCGACGGGTGATGTCGCGCTCAATGTTCTGGAACTCCAGCTTCACCGCGCTGGAATCGAACGCCAGCGGCCGGTTGAGGTAGTAGTCGCGGCTCACCGCCGGCATTTCCTTGCCCTTTGCCTTGAGAAATCCCTGACGAATGTTCTCGTCCCACTTCACGGCGTCGAGGACGCGAATCGGTGTTTGCGCCAGCACAATGCGATCAGACAAGGTGCGTATCGTCTGCTGGTAATCGTCCACCCGGTGCTTCCTCTTTAAACGTTATTTGCCCGCACGCTGGTAGCGCACGGCTTCCACGAATACATCGGCGTTGGCCGGGTCATCCAGGTAGGCAAACACCTGGTCCAAGGGGCTGTCCACCAACACGCCAGCACCTTCGACGGTTTCCACGGTACTGCCGTGCAACGCCTTTTGGTCCATGGCTTGATGGATCTGCTCCAGGTCGAGGTTGTAGACCACCAATTCATGCTTTTCGTTGATTTCGAAACCCGCCAGGATGAAGTTCCCGCCTAGTTTGGCCGGCAGCGGCGCCGACAAGTACCAGCGGCTGCCATGGCGCGAAACGCTGAACAGATACTCGTCACGCTGGCCGGGCTTGGCTGTAGGGTAGCTCACGGCTTTGTACCGGTGCTCACCAACGGCGGTGATGTGCAGGTTGAGCGGCTCGCCCCAGGCGTTTTTGCTCGACCATTGGCCCAGCAGTGCCTGCGGCGCGGCGTCATGGGCCGGCAGCGGGTCCTTGAAGGTCACCAGGCAACCACTCAGCAGCAGGAGCGACAAGGCGATTACAACCACACGCCAGGTTTTCATTGGACATCCCCCGGTGTCAGACCGAGGCCAACACCAAATGCATGTAACGCTTGAGGATCTCAAGCATCTCTTCACCGGTCAGAGGCTCTGCGCCGCCCAGCAGGCCCTGATATTCCATCCGACTGATTATCGCCGTCAACACTTTGGCATCCTGTTGCGGCTCGCGGGAGCCCAGCACCTGGAAAAACTGCCCGGTGCCCTGCAACAGAATCTGCTGGTGGGAACGTACCAACTCGGCCAGACGCGGGTTGAGCAAGGCTTCCTGGCGGAACGCCTGCTCGGCCATCAGGTGCTCACGACGGTTGGTCAACTGGCGCAAGACGTAATCGGCGGTCAGCCGCGCAATGTCATCGGCCAGTTGCGAACGTGACTGCGGGCTGCCATCGCCATAGGCGACCATCTCGCGCAGCAGGCCTTCGTTGCGCACCCACAGCTTGCCCATAAACGCAGCGCTGCGCTCGACGTATTGGGCGAAGGTGTCGGTGAGCAGGTCATCAATGTCCTTGAAATAGTAGGTGGTGGCCGACAACGGCACCCCTGCCTCCGCGGCCACCGCCCGATGGCGCACAGCACGCACGCCATCACGCACCACAATGCGCATGGCTGCATCGAGAATGTCTTGTCTGCGTTGCTCGCTACCCCGACGACTGGCCTTGCGGCCCTGATACTGGACGCTTTCAGCCACGGCAGCGGCAATGCCGGCGGCGCCTTCTTGAGCGGTTACGCGGTTCACGACTCACATCCTTGAATAGATCAAAACCTGGCGCTGTTTGCTTGACGCTTAATAACGCCCCATAAAAAAGCCGCCTTATAAAAGGCGGCTTCGGATTTCGCTTCGGTTACGATTGTGGCCGCATGTGCGGGAACAAGATCACGTCGCGGATCGACGGCGAGTTGGTCAACAGCATCACCAGACGGTCAATGCCGATCCCTTCACCGGCCGTCGGCGGCATGCCGTACTCCAGGGCGCGGACGAAGTCAGCGTCGTAGTGCATGGCTTCGTCGTCACCGGCGTCCTTGTCGGCCACCTGGGCCATGAAGCGCTCGGCCTGGTCTTCCGCGTCGTTAAGCTCGGAGTAGGCATTGGCGATTTCGCGGCCACCGATGAACAGCTCGAAACGGTCGGTGACGTTCGGGTTGTCATCGTTGCGACGGGCCAGCGGCGACACTTCGAACGGGTACTGGGTAATGAAGTGCGGCTGTTCCAGCTTGTGCTCGACCAGCTCTTCGAAAATCATCACCTGCAATTTGCCCAGGCCTTCGAAGCCCAGCACCTTCGCGCCGGCTTTCTTGGCGATGGCACGGGCCTTGTCGATATCGTTCAGGTCGTCGGCGGTCAGCTCAGGGTTGTACTTGAGGATCGAGTCGAACACCGACAGACGCACGAACGGCTCGCCGAAGTGGAACACCTTGTCGCCGTACGGCACGTCGGTGCTGCCCAGGACCAACTGCGCCAGTTCGCGGAACAGTTCTTCGGTCAGGTCCATGTTGTCTTCGTAGTCGGCGTAGGCCTGATAGAACTCCAACATGGTGAATTCTGGGTTGTGACGGGTCGAAACGCCTTCGTTACGGAAGTTGCGGTTGATCTCGAACACTTTTTCGAAGCCGCCAACAACAAGACGCTTGAGGTACAGCTCCGGCGCGATACGCAGGAACATTTCCATGTCCAGCGCGTTGTGGTGGGTTTCGAACGGCTTGGCTGCGGCACCACCGGGGATGGTCTGCAGCATCGGGGTTTCCACTTCCAGGAAGTCACGCTGCATCAGGAAGGTACGGATGTGCGCGATCACTTGCGAGCGCACACGGAAGGTGTGGCGCACTTCTTCGTTGACGATCAGGTCAACGTAGCGCTGGCGGTAGCGTTGTTCGGTGTCGGTCAGGCCGTGGTGCTTGTCCGGCAGCGGGCGCAGCGACTTGGTCAGCAGGCGCACGTTGGTCATTTCCACATACAGGTCGCCCTTGCCGGAACGGGCCAGGGTGCCTTCGGCGGCGATGATGTCGCCCATATCCCAGGTTTTCACCGAGGCCAGGGTTTCTTCCGGCAAGGTCTTGCGGTTGACGTAGACCTGGATGCGACCGGTCATGTCCTGGATCACCATGAACGAGCCACGGTTGAGCATGATGCGACCTGCCACCTTGACCGGGATCGCAGCCTCTGCCAGCTCTTCCTTGGTCTTGTCCGCGTACTGCTTCTGCAAGGCATCGCAGTAGTTTTCGCGGCGGAAGTCGTTGGGGAAGGCATTGCCCTTGGCGCGCTCGGCAGCAAGCTTTTCCTTGCGCAGGGCGATCAGGGAGTTTTCTTCCTGTTGCAGGGCCTGGTCGAGTTGTTGGTCGCTCATGTCTTTAAATATTCCATCGGGTTCGTTGTCCCAGGCTCAGGCCGGGGATCGCCGGCAAGCCGGCTCCTACAGGGATCGCGGTTTGTCAGCGTATTACAGGCCGGATTTCAGGCTGGCTTCCAGGTATTCGTCGATATCGCCGTCGAGTACCTTGTCACAGTCACTGCGTTCGATGTTAGTGCGCAGATCCTTGATCCGCGACGCATCGAGCACATAAGAGCGGATCTGGTGACCCCAGCCGATATCCGACTTGGTGTCTTCCAGCGCTTGGGACGCGGCGTTGCGTTTCTGCATTTCCTGCTCGTACAACTTGGCCCGCAGCATTTTCATGGCGGTGTCCTTGTTGGCGTGCTGGGAACGTTCGTTCTGGCAGCTGACCACGGTGTTGGTCGGTACGTGGGTGATACGTACGGCCGAGTCGGTGGTGTTTACGTGCTGACCACCGGCACCGGAGGAGCGGTAGGTGTCGATGCGCAGGTCGGCCGGGTTGATCTCGATTTCCACCTTGTCGTCGATCTCTGGCGAGACGAAAACGGCGGAGAACGAGGTGTGGCGACGGTTGCCGGAGTCAAACGGGCTCTTGCGTACCAGGCGGTGTACGCCGATCTCGGTGCGCAGCCAGCCAAAAGCGTATTCGCCCTTGATGTGCACGGTCGCGCCCTTGATACCGGCGACTTCACCGGCGGACAGCTCCATGATGGTCGCTTCGAAACCGCGCTTGTCGGCCCAGCGCAGGTACATGCGCAGCAGGATGTTTGCCCAGTCCTGGGCCTCGGTGCCGCCGGAACCGGCCTGGATATCCAGGTAGGCGTTGTTCGGGTCCATCTCGTGGCTGAACATGCGACGGAATTCGAGTTTGGCGAGGTTTTCCTCGAGACGGGCCAGCTCGGCGACGACATCGCCCACTGCGCCTTCGTCGTTTTCTTCGACGGCCATGTCCAGCAGGTCGCGGCAATCGGCCAGACCGGTGTTCAGTTCGTCGAGGGTATCGACGATCTGCGCCAGCGCAGCGCGCTCGCGGCCCAGTTCCTGGGCGTATTCAGGTTTGTTCCAGACAGCAGGATCTTCAAGCTCGCGATTGACTTCGGTCAGACGCTCATGCTTTTGATCGTAGTCAAAGATACCCCCGAATAGTTTCGGAGCGCTCGGACAGGTCCTTGATGGTGTTAAGGATCGGGTTGATTTCCATGGCGGGCAGCACTCGTTGGCGAACTTTTGAAAGCCGGCGAGTATAACGGGAAATGGGGGGGAGCGGCAGTCCGCTGGGCGAAAAGGCGTGGGGCTGGATCATCGGAGTACATATCCATTCCTGCGGTCACGGCTGCTATTGGTTCCGCTCTTACAGCGGCTCACTTTTGATAGAGCGCAAAAGTAAGCAAAACGCTCTTGCCCCAACACTCGGCACCTCGCCTAGGCTCGGTGTGCCCGTAATCCGACAGTGATTTGGGGGGCCGCCGCCACGCGCCATCCATGGCGCGGGGCGGCTAAACCGGCATCCCTGCCGGTTTACCCCCCAAATCCCTGCCGAATTCCGGCCAGCGTGTTTGACGGGGCGCCTAAGATCAAAATCAAAAGCAAGAGCACAGCGGCCTGACAGCCGGCTTGAGTGGTGTAAAGCAAAGGCGAAAGCAAACGCGGCGGTCTCACGTTTTTCGCCGGCAAGCCGGCTCCTACAAGGACCGCGTATCTACGATGCGAAGCGAGTCGCTCTTGATCTTGATCTTAGGCGCCCCGTCAAACACGCTGGCCGAACGCAGGCTTGAATCCGTGGGTAACCCGGCAGGACGCCGGGTTAGCCGCGCTGGGCCAAGGATGGCCCATCGCGGCGGCCCACGGATTCAAGCCGGAGTGAGGGCACACCGAGCCTAGGCGAGGTGCCGAGTGTTGGGGCGAGGACCTTTTGCTTACTTTTGGGTCCTTCCAAAAGTGAGCCGCCGTAAGGGCGGAACCATAAGCCGCCATAACCTAAATAATGGATATGTACTCAGCAGCGCTAATCCCTACTCAATCCCCACCTGATTCCGCCCATTATGCTTAGCCGTATACAACCCCTTATCCGCCGCCATGATCAATTGACGACAATCCGTCCCCTGCTGCGGCGTCATGGTCGACAGCCCGATACTGATAGTCAGGCTCGCCCCCTCAGTCGGCGCGTTATGCGGAATCTTCAGAGCAGCCACCGCCATGCGCAGCTTCTCAGCCACCAACCGCGCCCCGCCCGGCGAGGTATTAGGCAGCACCAGGGCAAACTCCTCCCCCCCATAGCGCGCCGGCAAATCCGAAGGCCGACTGCTCGCCTCACGAATGGTCGCCGCCACCTTGCGCAACGCCTCATCCCCTTCAACGTGCCCAAAACTATCGTTATAGGTCTTGAAGAAATCCACATCAATCATCAATAACGACAACTGAGTCTGATCACGCATGGCCCTACGCCACTCCAGCTCCAGGTATTCATCAAAGTGACGACGATTAGACAGCCCGGTCAGGCCATCGGAGTTCATCAGCCGCTGCAATACCAGATTGGTGTCCAGCAACTGCTGCTGGCTGACCCGCAACGCACGGTAAGCCGCATCCCGCTGCAACAGGGTCATGTAGGACCGCGAGTGATAGCGAATGCGCGCCACCAACTCGATGTTGTCCGGCAGCTTGACCAGATAATCATTGGCCCCGGCAGAAAAAGCCGCGCTCTTGATCAGCGGATCTTCCTTGGTGGACAGCACGATAATCGGGATATTCGCGGTGGCCGGGTGATTGCGGTATTCGCGCACCAGCGTCAGGCCGTCGAGGCCCGGCATCACCAGATCCTGCAGGATCACGGTCGGCTTGATGCGGATCGCCTGGGCAATCGCCTGGTGCGGATCGGCGCAGAAGTGAAAATCGATGTTTTCTTCATGAGCCAGGCCACGCCGCACGGCTTCACCGATCATGGCCTGGTCGTCGACCAGCAACACCATGGCAGCATTTTCGTCGGTCTTGATGTCGTCGATCTGTAAATCATTCATGTGCAGTCACCTGAATTACTACCTGCTAGCCAGCACCGCGGGAAGTCCTGTTCATTTTGCAAAGACCTCCAGCAATCGGGGCGCAATTCTATCCAGTGGGCGAATTTCAACAGCAGCATCAATCGCCGCCGCCGCTTTGGGCATGCCATACACCGCCGAGCTTTGCTGATCCTGGGCGATGGTCAAATAACCTTGTTCACGCAGTAACTTGAGGCCCTGGGCCCCATCGCGCCCCATACCGGTCAGCAGTACGCCGACGGCATCGCCATTCCAGTGGCTGGCCACGCTTTCGAAAAACACGTCGATCGAAGGTCGGTAGATCTCGTTTACCGGTTCTGCGGTATAGGCTAGCGTGCCATTTTTCAGCAATCGAATGTGGTGGTTGGTGCCAGCCAGCAGCACCACGCCACTTTGCGGGGGTTCGCCTTCACGGGCCAGGCGCACCGGCAGGCCGGAGGCGCTGCTCAGCCATTCGGCCATGCCGGCAGCGAACACTTGGTCCACATGCTGCACCAGCACAATGGCGGCGGGAAAGTCCCGGGGCAAGCCTTTGAGCAGGATTTCCAGGGCAGCCGGGCCACCCGCCGATGAACCGATTGCCACCAGGCTCTGGCGTTTCCCGGTAATTCGCGGCGCAACGGTTTCAGCGCGTACGCGGCTGCCGCGCTGGCCGATCAGCCAGCCGATATTGAGGATCTTGCGCAGCAGCGGCGCCGCCGCATCCTTGGGATTGCCCACGCCCAGGGTCGGAGTGTCCACCACGTCCAGGGCACCATGGCCCATGGCTTCAAATACCCGACTGACGTTGGCCTGGCGGTCGACCGTGACGATAACGATGGCGCATGGGGTCTCGGCCATGATCTGGCGGGTGGCTTCCACGCCGTCCATCACCGGCATGATCAGGTCCATCAGGATCAGGTCCGGCGTCAGCTCAGCGCAGCGCTGTACTGCTTCCAGCCCATTGGCGGCCACCCAGACAACTTGATGCGCGGGCTCGAAGCTCAAGGCGCGGCGCAAGGCCTCCACCGCCAGGGGCATGTCATTGACGATCGCAATCCTCATGCCCGCGCGCCTCCGATCAGTTCCACCACGGCGTCCAGCAGGGCGTCATCATGAAAACTGGCTTTGGCTAAATAATAGTCGGCGCCGGCGTCCAGTCCACGACGACGGTCTTCTTCGCGATCCTTGTAGGACACCACCATCACCGGCAACGATTGCAGGCGACTGTCACGGCGCAAGAGTGTGACCAATTCAATACCGTCCATACGAGGCATATCAATATCAGTGATCAACAGGTCAAAGTCTTCGGAGCGCAAGGCGTTCCAGCCGTCCATGCCATCGACCGCCACCGCCACTTCATAACCACGATTGAGTAACAATTTGCGTTGCAGCTCACGCACGGTCAGCGAGTCATCCACCACCAGCACCCGTTTACGCGGCGCTTCGGTGGCCTGCTGGCTGCGCCGCGCGATACGTTCCAGGCGACCGGTGTTGAGCAGTTTGTCCACCGAACGCAGCATGTCTTCCACGTCGACGATCAACACCACCGAGCCGTCATCCAGCAAGGCACCGGCGGAAATATCCTGGACCTTGCCCAGGCGATCATCCAGCGGCAACACCACCAGCGTACGCTCGCCGATAAAGCGCTCCACGGCAATCCCGTACACCGCATCGCGCTCGCGGATCACCACCACTTTCAAGGTTTCGGACGGGGCCTGCCCCGCCGGGCGCTGCAACAACTGGCTGGCGGCGACCAGGCCGACATGCCGGCCCTCGTGCCAGAAATGCTGGCGACCTTCCAGCTGCACAATGTCATCCGGCGCCAGGTCGCACATGCGTTCGATATGAGCCAGCGGGAACGCATAGGCTTCCTCGCCAACCTCCACCACCAGGCTGCGCACCACCGACAAGGTCAATGGCACTTCCAGGTGGAAACGACTGCCCTGCCCCGCCGCCTGCTCCAGCACCACCGCGCCGCGCAGTTGGCGCACCATATGCTGCACCGCATCCAGGCCGACACCACGCCCGGACACTTCGGTGACCTTGTCGCGCAGGCTGAACCCTGGCAGGAACAGGAACGTCAGCAACTCCTCTTCGCTCAGGCGCAGAGCGGTTTCCAGCGGCGACAGATGCCGGTCGACGATGGTGCCGCGCAGGCGTTCCAGGTCGACGCCATTACCGTCATCGCTCAATTCCAGCACCAACAAACCGGCCTGGTGGGACGCGCGCAGGCGGATCAGGCCTTCAGCCGGCTTGCCGGCGAGCAGGCGTTGCTCGGGCATTTCGATGCCGTGGTCGACGGCATTGCGCAACAAATGGGTGAGCGGCGCTTCAAGTTTTTCCAGCACGTCGCGGTCGACCTGGGTCTTTTCGCCCTCAATCTCCAGGCGCACCTGCTTGCCGAGGCTGCGGCCAAGGTCGCGCACCATGCGCACCTGCCCGGCCAGAACATCGGCAAACGGGCGCATGCGACAAGCCAGCGCCGTGTCATACAGCACCTGGGCGCGCTGCCCGGCCTGCCAGCCGAACTCGTCCAGCTCGGCGGTTTTTTCCGCCAGCAGGGCCTGGGCTTCGCTGAGCAGGCGGCGGGTGTCTGCCAGTGCTTCCTGGGCTTCCAGGTTCAGACTTTGGGTCTTGAGTTGTCCGTCCAGCGTATCCAGGGCACGCACGCTCTGGCTTTGAATGCGCTTGAGGCGCTGCAAGCTGGCCAAGTAGGGTTTGAGCCGCTGGGTTTCCACCAGGGATTTGCTCGACAGGTCGAGCAGGCTGTTCAGACGCTCCGCGGTTACCCGCAGCACACGTTCGCCGCCTTCGGTCATGCGTTTGTTCTGACGCAGCGGCTCAGCAGCCACTGGCGGCGCGGGCTCGGGCTCCGGCGGCAGCTCTTCAACGACAGCCGCCGGTTCTGGCGGCGACGCAGGCTTGACCGGCGCCTGGGACGGATCCAGCAGGCGTTCCATCAACGCCACATAGGCTTCGATATCCGCCGGCCCCACGTTATTGCCGGGCGTAGCGATGCGCATCAGCAGGTCGGTGCCTTGCAGCAACGCATCAATATGTTCGGGTTGCAGGTACAGGCGGCTTTCCTGGGCGCTGACCAGGCAATCTTCCATCACATGGGAGACGCTGACCCCGGCGTCTACCCCGACGATACGTGCCGCGCCCTTGAGCGAGTGAGCGGCGCGCATACAGGCTTCAAGCTGATCGGCCTGGGTCGGGTTGCGTTCCAGGGCCAGCAGGCCCGCGCTGAGGACCTGGGTCTGCGCATCGGCTTCCAGGCTGAACAGTTCCAGCAGCGAGGCATCGCGCATCTGGTCGGGGGTCATGTGAGGCTCCGGGTCACGGCGGACAACAATTGCGTCTCGTCCAGCCACCGCAAGCTGCGGCCTTTCCACTGCAACACGCCTTGGGTGTAGCGCGCGCTGGCCTGGGTGCCGGAGGCCGAAGCCGCCTTCAAGGTGCGCTCATCGATGGCGTGGATCCCGTCGACTTCATCCACCGGCACCACCACCGGGCCATCCTGTGCGGCGATGATCAACATGCGCGGCATGATGCGGCCGCCGCTGGCGCCGGTGCTGGTGACATCCAGGCCGAGCAGTTCCACCAGCGAAAGGCACGCCACTAGCGCACCCCGCACATTGGCCACGCCGAGCAAGGCGCGCGAGCGTTGGTGCGGCAGGGAATGGATCGGTTGCAACGGCGCGACTTCCACCAGGCAACGGGTGGCAATGCCCAACCATTCTTCACCGAGACGGAACATCAGCAAAGAACGGGTGACCACATCTTCGCCCAGCTCGACAGTGGCATGCGGGCGATGCACATCCTGCTGCAAGGCGTAGCGGTCCAGCAACCGCGTGGCCGCTGCCGAGTACACCGAGCAGTTGCGGCAATGGATATGGTCCGCCAGCAGCGGGCAGGATTTGTCGCCATGAATGCCGATGCGGTTCCAGCAGTCGTCGATGGCTTGGGTGTCGGCCAGGGTCAAGTCCAGGCCTGCGGTGTCGAGCGCCTCGGTGTTACTCATCGTTTGGACTCACTGTCAGCTCGCTCGCTACGGGCAGCCCGCGCCTGCAAGCGGCGCGCTCCCGCACTGTCGCCCTGGGATTCGAGCAACGCGGCCAGGTGCATCAAGGCCTGCGGGTGCTGGGGTTCCAGGTACAAGGCTTTTCGATAATAACCCTGGGCTTCCAGGGCGCTGCCGGCCACATCACTCAACAGCCCGAGCCAGTAGAACACCTGGGCGGCCGGCGGGTGGTTGCTCAAATACTGTTCGCACGCGGCGCGGGCTTCGGCACTCTTGCCTTCATTGGCCAGGGTGGCGATGCGACTGAGCAAGTCGCCCGCATCGGTGTGCGGCGCCTTGATCGGCACCACCTGGGCGCTGGCCGTGCTGAACGGCCGTGGCTTACTCGGAATCGGCGCCGCACTGCGTTGCGGGATCGGCGCGGCGATCGGCACAAACACGGGCTCAGGCTTGACCGGCTCGGCATGCCGACTGTACGCAAACGACTGCGGCACCCCAATTGAACGCATGCCATGGCGCCCCAACAGGCTGCCCTCGGCCGGGCCGATAAACAGCACGCCGTCCACGTGGGTCAGGCCCTTGAGCACGTCGAACACTTGCTTCTGCGTAGGCTGGTCGAAGTAGATCAGCAGGTTGCGGCAGAACACAAAGTCGTAGCTCGCTTCATTGGCCAGCAAGCCCGGATCGAGCAGGTTGCCCACTTGCAGGCGCACCTGTTCGCGCACACGGTCGGCAATGTGGTAACCATCGCCGTATTCGGTGAAATGGCGATCGCGAAAGGCGATATCGCCACCGCGAAACGAGTTCTTGCCATACACCCCGCGCCGCGCACGCTCCACCGACAGCGGGCTGACATCCAGGCCCAGCACCTTGAACTGATGCGGCGCCAAGCCGGCATCCAGTAAGGCCATGGCAATCGAATAAGGTTCTTCACCGGTGGAGCACGGCAGGCTGAGGATGCGCAGTGCGCGCATCTGCTTGATTTCGATCAGCCGCGCCTTGGCCAAGCGGGCCAGGGTCGCGAACGATTCGGGGTAACGGAAGAACCAGGTTTCCGGGACGATCACCGCTTCGATCAGCGCCTGCTGCTCATCCTCGGAACTTTGCAGGTGCTGCCAGTACTCGCCGGCCGTTTGCGCATTGACGGCCTGGCTGCGCTGGCGCACCGCGCGTTCGATGATGGCTTCACCCACCGAGGCGACATCCAGGCCGATGCGCTCTTTAAGGAAGGCAAAGAAACGCGGATCGCTGCTCATAGGCTCAGCTCGGCAGAAAACAGTACGGTGCGCACCTCATCGGTGAGCAGGTCATTCACGCCGATCCATTGCATCAAGCCCAACGCGTCTTCGCGCACCGGCCCCAGGTACGGCGCCTGGCGGTTGTCGAGGCCGTAGGGCTGAAACTCCGCCGGATCGCAACGCAACGTGTCGGTGGCCTGCTCCAGGATCAGTCCGAGCCAGCGTGCCTCGGTCCAGGGCTCAGGCTGGTAATTGACCAGCACCAGCCGCGTGCTGGTGCGCGCCTGGGCGGCGGTGCCAAAGGTCAAGGCGCTAAGGTCGATCACCGGCACCAGCGTGCCACGGTGGGCAAAGATGCCCGCCACCCACAGCGGTGCATGGGCGATGGGTTTCAAAGGCAGGCGCGGCAGCACCTCGGCCACTTCCGTGGCCTTGAGGGCGTAACGTTCGTTGCCGATGTGGAACACCAGGAACAACGCCTTTTTCGCTGCCGGGACGGCACCGCGTTTAGCCGCGAGGTCGCTCATCAGACTTTGAAACGCGACACGCCGCTGCGCAGACCGACCGCCACCTGGCTCAGCTCATCAATGGCAAAGCTGGCCTGGCGCAGGGACTCGACGGTCTGGCTGCTGGCATCGCCCAGTTGCACCAAGGCGTGGTTGATCTGCTCGGCACCGGTGGCCTGGGCCTGCATGCCTTCGTTGACCATCAACACCCGCGGCGCCAGGGCCTGTACCTGATGGATGATCTGCGACAACTGCTCGCCCACTTGCTGCACTTCAAACATGCCGCGACGCACTTCTTCGGAGAACTTGTCCATGCCCATCACGCCAGCGGACACCGCCGACTGGATCTCGCGCACCATCTGCTCGATGTCGTAGGTGGCCACGGCAGTCTGGTCGGCCAAGCGACGCACTTCGGTGGCAACAACAGCAAAACCGCGCCCGTATTCCCCGGCTTTCTCGGCCTCGATCGCCGCGTTAAGCGACAACAGGTTGGTCTGGTCAGCGACCTTGACGATGGTCACCACCACTTGGTTGATGTTGCCGGCCTTCTCATTGAGGATCGCCAGCTTGGCGTTGACCAGATCGGCCGCGCCCATCACCGAGTGCATGGTTTCTTCCATGCGCGCCAGGCCTTGCTGGCCGGAACCGGCGGCAACCGAAGCCTGGTCGGCGGCGGTGGACACTTCGGTCATGGTGCGCACCAGATCCTTGGACGTGGCCGCGATTTCGCGGGAGGTGGCACCGATTTCGGTGGTAGTCGCAGCCGTTTCAGTGGCGGTGGCTTGCTGCTGCTTGGACGTGGCGGCAATCTCAGTCACCGATGTAGTGACCTGCACCGACGAACGCTGGGCCTGGGACACCAGGGCGGTCAGCTCGGTCATCATGTCGTTGAAGCCGGTTTCGACGGCGCCGAACTCGTCCTTGCGCTCCAGGTTCAAGCGCTTGCTCAGGTCGCCGTCGCGCATGGTTTCGAGGATGTCGACGATGCGCTGCATCGGCGCCATGATCGCGCGCATCAGCAGCAGGCCACACAGGCCGGCGGCGAGGATGGCGACGACCAACGACACAAACATGCTGATTTTCGCTGCGGATACCGCATCATCGATCGCGTTGGTCGCACGGTCGGCGACGTTTTTGTTCTCGGTGATGATGTCGTTGAGCTTCATGCGGCCTGCGGTCCAGGTCGGCGTCAACTGGGTGTCGAACTCTTTGCGTGCGGCAGCCAGGTCACCGCGTTGCAGGCTGTCGAGCACCGTGGACAGGCTCTTGTTGTAGGCCTGGTGCAGGGTTTCGAACTTGTCGAACTCGGACCGATCGTCACCGCCGGCGATGGTTTTTTCGTAGTTATCCATCTGCTGCAAGATGCGTGCTTCAAAGGACTTGAACTCCGCACGGTCGGCGTCGCTCAACTGCTTGTTTTCACGCAGGCCCAGCAATTCGAGGGTCTGCAGGTAGCTGTCGACCCACGCGCTACGAATCATGGAGCTGAGGTAGACACCCGGCACCGCATCATCGCGCACCGCAACTTCGCTGGTTTCGATCTTCAGCAACCGTGAATAGGAGACCACAACCATTAACAGCATGATGGCGATAATGACCGCAAAGCTTGCCAAGATCCGTTGGCGCAAGGTCCAGTTCTTCACAGTAATTCCTCGAAGGGCCGATCAAATGCGAGGGAGTATAGCTGAGCAGAAGCCCTCATTTATCAACGGGTTTTGATGTAGCACTCACAGAATGCAAAAACACCCCGGGCCTTTACGGCATCCGGGGTGCTCTCAATAAAGCCATGGGGTCAGAGCGAGGCTTGGCGTACCTGTTTTTCCAGTTCCAGCTTCAACCCCGGCTCCAGTTTCAGTTGCCGCGCCAGTTCGTCGAGGTAAGCCTTCTCCATGAAGTTTTCCTCGTCCACCAGCATCACGCTGGCGATGTACATCTCGGCGGCCATTTCCGGCGTGCCGGCAGCTCGCGCCACGTCGGCTGGATCGAGGGGTTTGTTGAGCTCAGCGTGCAGCCAGCTTTGCAGTTCGCGGTCGTTGTCCAGCTTGGTGAATTCGCCTTCGATCAATTCGCGCTCGCGCTCATCCACATGGCCGTCGGCCTTGGCGGCAGCGACCAGCGCCTTGAGGATGCCTTGGCTGTGTAGCTCAACCTGGGCCGGTGGCAGGCGGTCAATGGTCTGCGGCTCTCCTTTCGGGGCATTGGCCTGTTGCGCCTGCCAGTTGCCATAGGCTTTGTAGGCAATGACGCCCAACGCCGCCAAACCGCCATAGGTCAGGGCCTTGCCGCCGAACTTGCGGGCTTTTTTGTTGCCCAGCAGCAGCCCCATGGCGCCGGCCGCCAGGGCGCCGCCGCCTGCGCCACCGAGCAGGCTGCCAAGGCCACCACCGCCGAGCAAACCGCCCAATGCGCCCTTGTCGTCCTGTTTACGCTGGCCGCCAGCCTTGTTTTGCAACATGTCCTGGCCAGACTTGAGCAACTGATCGAGCAATCCACGGGTATTCATTCGTAGCCTCCAGACACTAGGGTTCATAGGACCAATAGGCTCCCAGCGTAAAACTAAGTGCCAAAAAGCCTCGATCTAGAGTGCTTCCAGATGTAACGCGGTCGCCCTTCACTTAAATCGATATACACTCGAACAAATCTATAAAAACACCCCACTGGTAATTCCAGCATGATGACCTTGCGTCAAATCCGGCATTTTATCGCCGTGGCCGAAACCGGTTCGATCTCCGCTGCCGCGCAGACAGCGTTCATTTCCCAGTCCACCCTGACCCTGGCGATCCAGCAACTGGAGCAGGAAATCGGCGTCAACCTGTTCAACCGTCACGCCAAGGGCATGACCCTGACCCATCAGGGCCATCAATTTCTGCGCCAGGCGCATCTGATCCTGGCCACCGTCGACAACGCCAAGCGCAGCCTGCAACAGAGCACCGACCAAGTCGCCGGGCAGTTGATCATCGGCGTGACCAGCCTGGTGGCTGGCTATTACCTCGCGGATTTGTTGACGCGATTCCAGCGCGCCTACCCCAATGTGGAAATCCGCGTGATGGAGGATGAACGCCCGTATATCGAACATTTGCTGGTCAGCGGTGAAATCGATGTGGGCGTGCTGATCCTCTCCAACCTCGAAGACCGCCACGCCTTGCAGACCGAAGTCCTCACCCACTCCCCGCACCGCTTGTGGCTACCGGCACAACATCCACTGCTGGAACACGACAGCATTAACTTGGCCGATGTGGCACGTGAGCCGCTGATCCAGCTGAACGTCGACGAAATGGGCCACAACGCCCAGCGCATGTGGACCGGCGCAGGCCTGCAACCCCGTGTGACCTTGCGCACCGCGTCCACCGAAGCCGTGCGAAGCCTGGTGGCGGCGGGCCTCGGCGTGTCGATCCAGCCGGACATGACCTACCGGCCCTGGTCACTTGAAGGCGACATCATTGAAGCGCGCCCGATTGCCGACCTCAGCCAGACCCTCGACGTGGGCCTGGCCTGGCGCCGAGGCACCGCACGGCCTGCGCTGGTCGACCCGTTCCTCACCGTCGCCCGTGAACAGCCCCACCCGCGCAAGCCATCTATTTAATCGAATGCTGCATTCAGTATTTAGTATTTGTTGACCTCGCGCCTGACCTCTAGTCTCTGTTCATCCCCTAAGAGAAGGTCAGGCGCCTTGTAAGAGAACGCCCATGGCCACACAAGAAAAGAGATCGCGAAAAATGTCCGGCGCGCCCACCCCGCTGCTCACTGCGTTGCTGATCGACGGCGAACTGGTCCAGGGCCAGGGTTTTGCCGAGCCGATCCTCAACCCGGCCACCGGTGAAGTGCTCACCCAAATCGCCGAAGCCAGTACCGAGCAGGTCGAAACCGCGATCCTCGCCGCCCACCGCGCCTTTGCCGGCTGGTCACGCACCACGCCGCAGCAGCGCTCGAACATCCTGTTGGGCATTGCCGACGCCATCGAAAAACAAGCCGACTACCTGGCCCGTCTGGAATCCCTGAACTGCGGTAAGCCCTTGCATCTGGCGCGTCAGGATGATTTGAGTGCCACCGTGGATGTGTTCCGCTTCTTCGCCGGGGCTGTGCGTTGCCAGACCGGGCAGTTGAGCGGTGAATACCTGCCGGGCTACACCAGCATGGTGCGTCGCGATCCGATCGGCGTAGTCGCTTCGATTGCGCCGTGGAACTACCCGCTGATGATGGCCGCGTGGAAGATCGCCCCCGCCCTGGCTGCCGGTAATACCTTGGTGTTCAAGCCGTCGGAACATACGCCGCTGTCGATCCTGGCCCTGGCCCCCGTGCTTAAAGAGCTGCTGCCACGTGGTGTGATCAACATTCTGTGTGGCGGCGGCGAAGGCGTCGGCAGTCACTTGGTCAGCCATCCCAAGGTGCGCATGGTCTCGTTGACCGGCGATATCGTCACCGGGCAGAAGATTCTGCAAGCCGCCTCCAAAACCCTAAAACGCACGCATCTGGAACTGGGCGGCAAGGCCCCGGTGATCGTGTGCAACGACGCCGACCTGCAAGCTGTGGTCGAAGGCGTGCGCGCCTACGGCTATTACAACGCTGGCCAGGATTGCACCGCCGCGTGCCGCATCTATGCCCAGGCCGGTATCCACGACAAACTCGTCGCCGAACTGGGCGCGGCGGTCAGCAGCCTGCGTTTTGCCGGTAAACGCGATGCCGACAATGAACTCGGCCCGCTGATCAGCACGCGCCAGCGCGACCGCGTCGCCAGTTTTGTAGAGCGCGCCCTCGGCCAGCCGCATATCGAACGCATCACCGGCGCCGCCGTGCATTCCGGCGCGGGCTTCTATTACCAACCCACCTTGCTCGCCGGCTGTAAGCAAAACGATGAAATCGTGCAGCGCGAAGTATTCGGCCCGGTGGTCACCGTGACCCGCTTCGACGAGCTGGAACAGGCAGTGGACTGGGCCAACGACTCCGAATACGGCCTGGCCTCCTCGGTGTGGACCCAGAACCTGGACAAGGCCATGCAGGTCGCGGCGCGCCTGCAATACGGCTGCACCTGGATCAACAGTCATTTCATGCTGGTCAGCGAAATGCCCCATGGCGGCTTGAAGCGTTCGGGGTATGGGAAGGATCTGTCCAGCGATTCGCTGCAGGACTACAGCGTGGTGCGCCACATCATGGCGCGACACGGCCAGCATCTTTAAAACAACAACTAAGCTCATGCGTCACCGGTTTGAACAACTGCCCCGACCATAATTAAAGAAGAGGGAACCCCCATGTCTGCGCACAAGACCGCACTGCTCAGTGCCCTGACCACCGCGCTGCTGGCCAGCGCCAGCCTCCAGGCCGCCGAACCGCTCAAGGCGGTGGGTGCCGGTGAAGGCCAGTTGGATATCGTCGCCTGGCCTGGTTATATCGAACGTGGCGAAAGCGACAAGGCCTACGACTGGGTCACCGGTTTCGAGAAGGAAACCGGCTGCAAGGTCAACGTGAAAACCGCCGCCACCTCTGACGAAATGGTCAGCCTGATGGCCAAGGGCGGGTATGACCTGGTCACCGCATCGGGCGATGCGTCGCTGCGGTTGATCGTGGGCAAGCGGGTGCAGCCAATCAACACCGCACTGATCCCCAATTGGAAGAACATCGACCCGCGCCTGAAAGATGCGCCATGGTATGTGGTCGGCCAGCAAACCTACGGCACCCCGTACCAGTGGGGCCCGAACGTGTTGATGTACAACACCAACGTGTTCAAGACCGCGCCCACCAGCTGGAACGTGCTGTTCGACGCGCAGAACCTGCCGGACGGCAAGCCGAACAAAGGCCGTGTGCAGGCGTATGACGGCCCGATCTACATTGCCGATGCGGCGCTGTACCTCAAGTCGACCAAGCCGGAACTGGGCATCCAGAACCCCTATGAACTGACCGAAACCCAGTACAAGGCCGTGCTCGAACTGCTGCGTGCGCAACAGCCGCTGATCCACCGCTACTGGCACGACACCACCGTGCAAATGAGTGACTTCAAGAATGAAGGTGTGGTGGCCTCCAGCGCCTGGCCGTATCAGGTCAACGGCCTGCAGAACGAGAAACAGCCGATTGCCTCGACCATTCCGAAGGAAGGCGCCACCGGCTGGGCCGACACCACCATGTTGCACACCGAGGCCAAGCACCCGAACTGCGCCTACAAGTGGATGGACTGGTCGCTGCAGCCGAAGGTCCAGGGCGACGTTGCCGCCTGGTTCGGTTCGCTGCCTGCCGTGCCTGCGGCCTGCAAGGAAAGCGAACTGCTCGGCGCCGAGGGTTGCAAGACCAATGGTTTCGACCAGTTCGAAAAGATCGCTTTCTGGAAAACCCCGCAGGCTGAAGGCGGTAAGTTCGTGCCGTACAGCCGCTGGACCCAGGATTACATTGCGATCATGGGCGGCCGCTAAGGGTCCCTGCAGAGACTGCTTCTTGTGGTGAGCAGGCTTGCCCTGCGCGGGGCAAGCCCGCTCACCACAAAAGCCCGATTTTCACCGTTTCAGCGCAGCACACATGCATCCTCGTTTTTTCAGAAGTCCAGGCCGGGCCGCTGCGACGACCCGCGCCTTTTTGGAGCACCGCACCATGACGCTTGCAGTCCAATTCACCCACGTTTCCCGTCAGTTCGGCGAAGTGAAAGCCGTTGACCGGGTTTCCATCGATATCCAGGACGGCGAGTTCTTTTCCATGCTCGGCCCTTCCGGCTCGGGCAAGACCACCTGCCTGCGCCTGATCGCCGGGTTCGAGCAGCCGAGCGCAGGCTCGATCCGCATCCATGGCGAGGAAGCCGCCGGCTTGCCGCCGTATCAGCGTGATGTGAACACTGTGTTCCAGGATTACGCGCTGTTCCCCCATATGAATGTGCGCGACAACGTGGCCTACGGCCTCAAGGTCAAGGGTGTGGGCAAGGCCGAACGCCTGAACCGTGCAGAAGAGGCGCTGGCCATGGTCGCCCTCGGCGGCTACGGCGACCGCAAACCGGTGCAACTGTCCGGCGGCCAACGTCAACGGGTCGCCCTGGCCCGCGCCTTGGTCAATCGTCCACGGGTATTGCTGCTGGATGAACCCCTGGGCGCCCTCGACCTCAAGCTGCGCGAGCAGATGCAAAGCGAGCTGAAAAAGCTGCAACGCCAGCTGGGTATCACCTTTATCTTCGTGACCCACGACCAGACCGAAGCGCTGTCGATGTCCGACCGCGTAGCCGTGTTCAACAAAGGCCGCATCGAGCAGGTCGACACCCCGCGCAACCTCTATATGAAACCCGCCACGTCGTTCGTCGCCGAGTTCGTCGGCACTTCCAACGTGATTCGCGGCGAGCTGGCCCAGCGCCTCAGCGGCAACGCGCAGCCGTTCTCGATCCGCCCGGAACACGTGCGCTTTGCCGAGGGCCCGTTGGGCGCTGGCGAAGTGGAAATCAGCGGTCTGCTCCACGATATCCAATACCAGGGCAGCGCCACCCGCTATGAACTGAAACTGGAAAACGGCCAGGCGCTGAACATCAGCCAGGCCAACAACCAATGGCTGGACATCAGCAGCGGCCATCAGGTCGGCCAGTCCATCACCGCTCGCTGGGCACGGGAAGCCATGACCCCGCTGACCGACAGCGCAGGCGAGGTGTGACATGAGCCTGGCCCTTTCCCATCCGCCGATGCGCAGGTTCTCCAACCTGCTGTACCGCAAGCCCAACCTCTACCTGGCGATGCTGCTGGTGCCGCCGCTGATCTGGTTCGGCGCGATCTACCTCGGTTCGTTGCTGACCCTGCTGTGGCAAGGGTTCTATACCTTCGACGACTTCACCATGGCGGTCACGCCGGACCTGACCCTGGCCAACTTCGCCGCGCTGTTCCAGCCGTCGAACTTCGACATCATTGTGCGCACCCTGAGCATGGCGATTGTGGTGTCGATCGCCAGCGCCGTCGTGGCCTTCCCGATTGCCTACTACATGGCGCGCTACACCACGGGCAAAACCAAGGCGTTCTTCTACATCGCGGTGATGATGCCGATGTGGGCCAGTTACATCGTCAAGGCCTACGCCTGGACCTTGCTGCTGGCCAAAGGCGGCGTGGCGCAGTGGTTCGTGCAGCACCTGGGTTTGGAGCCGGTGTTGCAGTTCGTGCTGGGCATTCCCGGCGTGGGCGGCAGCACCTTGAGCACCTCGCACCTGGGGCGCTTCATGGTGTTCGTCTACATCTGGCTGCCGTTCATGATCCTGCCGATCCAGGCGTCCCTGGAGCGTTTGCCGCCGTCGTTGCTGCAAGCCTCGGCGGATCTTGGCGCCAAGCCGCGCCAGACGTTCATGCAGGTGATATTGCCACTGTCGATTCCGGGGATTGCCGCCGGCTCCATCTTCACCTTCTCGCTGACGCTGGGCGACTTCATCGTGCCGCAGCTTGTAGGGCCACCGGGTTACTTCGTCGGCGGCATGGTCTACGCCCAGCAAGGCGCCATCGGCAACATGCCCATGGCGGCGGCGTTCACCTTGGTGCCGATCGTGCTGATCGCGGTTTACCTGTCCATCGTCAAACGCCTGGGGGCCTTCGATGCACTCTGACTCTTCACCTCAAATGCAGTCATCAATAGGCTTGAAGATCGCCGCCTGGGGTGGGCTGGTGTTTTTGCACTTCCCGATCCTGATCATCTTCCTCTACGCCTTCAACACCGAAGAAGCCGCGTTCAGCTTTCCGCCCCAGGGCTTCACGTTGAAGTGGTTCAGCGTGGCCTTCGCCCGGCCGGATGTGTTGGAAGCGATCAAGCTGTCATTGCAGATCGCGGCCATCGCCACGCTGATCGCCATGGTGCTCGGCACGCTGGCCTCGGCGGCGCTGTATCGCCGTGAGTTCTTTGGCAAGCAAGGCGTGTCGTTGATGTTGATCCTGCCGATTGCGCTGCCGGGGATCATCACCGGTATCGCGTTGCTGGCGACTTTCAAGACGCTCGGGATCGAGCCGGGGATGTTCACCATCATCGTCGGCCACGCGACCTTCTGCGTGGTGATCGTCTACAACAACGTCATCGCCCGCCTGCGCCGTACCTCCCACAGTTTGATCGAAGCCTCGATGGACCTGGGCGCCGACGGCTGGCAGACCTTCCGCTACATCATCATGCCCAACCTGGGCTCGGCGCTGCTGGCCGGCGGCATGCTCGCCTTTGCGCTGTCGTTCGACGAAATCATCGTCACCACCTTCACCGCCGGCCACGAACGCACCTTGCCGTTGTGGCTGCTCAACCAACTGAGCCGCCCACGGGATGTGCCGGTGACCAACGTGGTCGCGATGCTGGTGATGCTGGTAACGATGTTCCCGATTCTCGGTGCCTATTACCTGACGCGCGGCGGTGAAAGCGTGGCCGGGAGTGGCGGTAAATAATTGTTTGAAGAGGACATGGCGATGCAAACCAAACTGCTGATCAATGGCCAACTGGTCGAGGGCGAAGGCCCGGCCCAGGCGGTATTCAACCCGGCGCTCGGGCGCGTGTTGGTGGAAATCAACGAAGCCAGCGAAGCCCAGGTCGACGCCGCCGTGCGCGCAGCCGATGCGGCCTTCGAAAGCTGGTCGCAAACCGCGCCCAAGGACCGCTCGCTGCTGCTGTTGAAACTGGCGGACGTGATCGAAGCCCACGGCGAAGAGCTGGCCAAGCTGGAATCGGACAATTGCGGCAAGCCCTACAGCGCCGCCCTGAACGATGAAATTCCGGCGATTGCCGACGTATTCCGCTTCTTTGCCGGCGCCAGCCGTTGCATGAGCGGCTCGGCCGGCGGCGAATACCTGCCCGGCCATACCTCGATGATCCGCCGCGATCCGGTGGGTGTGATTGCTTCCATCGCACCGTGGAACTATCCGCTGATGATGGTCGCCTGGAAAATCGCTCCGGCCCTCGCCGCCGGTAATACCGTGGTGCTCAAGCCGTCGGAGCAAACCCCGTTGACCGCGCTACGCATGGTCGAACTGGCCGCTGAAATCTTCCCGGCCGGTGTGCTCAACCTGGTGTTCGGCCGTGGGCCAACCGTCGGCAGCCCGCTGGTGAACCACCCGAAAGTGCGCATGGTGTCGTTGACCGGTTCCATCGCCACGGGCGCAAACATCATCTCCAGCACCGCCGACAGCGTGAAGCGCATGCACATGGAGTTGGGTGGCAAGGCGCCGGTGATCATCTTCAACGATGCAGACATCGACGCCGCCGTGGAAGGCATTCGTACCTTTGGTTTCTACAACGCCGGTCAGGATTGCACGGCGGCCTGCCGGATTTATGCGCAAGCGCAGATCTACGACAAGTTTGTCGAGAAGCTCGGCGCGGCGGTCGCCAGTATCAAGTACGGCTTGCAGGATGACCCGGCCACCGAGCTGGGCCCATTGATTACCGCGCAGCATCGCGACCGTGTCGCGGGCTTCGTCGAGCGCGCCGTGGCGCAGCCGCACATTCGCCTGGTCACCGGCGGCAAGGCAGTGGAAGGCAATGGCTTCTTCTTTGAACCGACCGTGCTGGCTGACGCGCAGCAGGACGATGAGATCGTGCGCCGCGAAGTGTTCGGGCCGGTGGTATCAGTGACCCAATTCACCGATGAAGCGCAGGTGCTGGGCTGGGCCAATGATTCGGACTACGGCTTGGCGTCATCCGTGTGGACCGCCGATGTAGGACGCGCCCACCGCTTGGCCGCACGCTTGCAATACGGCTGCACCTGGGTGAACACCCACTTCATGCTCGTCAGCGAAATGCCCCACGGCGGTCAGAAATTGTCCGGCTATGGCAAGGATATGTCCATGTACGGGCTGGAGGACTACACCACCGTGCGCCATGTGATGTTCAAGCACTGACGATTTAACCCGGCATCCTCACTGGATGCCGGGAACCTATAACAATAATTTTCAGGATCCCCCATGGATATCACCCGCCGCGACTTCCTCAACGGCGTCGCTGTCACCATCGCCGCCGGCATGACCCCACTGCAAATCCTGCAAGCCGCCCCCGATGGCCGTTACTACCCACCCGCCCTCACCGGCCTGCGCGGCAGCCATGCCGGCTCGTTCGAAGTGGCGCACCAGATGGGCTGGGAAAAGAAGGTGTTCGACACCGACACACTGCCAATCACTGAGGACTACGACTTGGTGGTCGTGGGCGGCGGCTTGAGTGGTTTGTCGGCGGCGTGGTTCTACCGCGAGAAGCACCCCAAGGCGAAGATCCTGATCCTGGAAAACCACGACGACTTCGGCGGCCACGCCAAGCGCAATGAATTCCAGGCCGGTGGCCGCATGATCATCGGCTACGGCGGTAGCGAAGCATTCCAGTCGCCCAATCACCTGTACAGCAAGGAAGTGAACGGGCTGTTGAAAAAGCTCGGGGTGAACATCAAGCGCTTCGAAACCGCCTTCGACCGCCAGTTCTACCCAGGCCTTGGGCTGTCGCGCGGGGTGTTCTTCGACAAGGAAAACTTCGGCGAAGACAAACTGGTGACCGGTGACCCGACACCGATGGTGGCCGACGATATTGCACCGGACCAGTTGAATGCCCGCGCCATCCGCGACTTCATCAATGACTTCCCCTTGCCAGCGGCAGACCGCCTGGCCCTGATCGAACTGCACACCGCGCCCAAGGATTACCTGCCGGGCAAGACGGCCGAAGAAAAGGCCGACTACCTGGCGGCTACCAGCTACCGCGATTTCCTGCTCAAGAACGTAGGATTATCGGAAGGCGCGGTGAAATACTTCCAGAGCCGCACCAATGACTTCATGGCGTTGAGCATTGATGCCGTAGCTGCTGCTGACGCTTATAGCGTGGGTTTCCCAGGCTTTGCCGGGATGAACCTGGCGCCGATCAGCGAAGAAGCGGCAGCCGAAATGGAAGAGCCCTACATCTACCACTTCCCGGATGGCAATGCCTCGGTCGCGCGGTTGCTGGTGCGCAGCCTGATCCCGGGCGTGGCACCAGGGCACACCATGGACGATATCGTGCTGGCGGCGTTCGACTACGCCAAGCTCGACCAGCCCAAGGCAGCCGTACGGCTGCGCTTGAACAGCACGGCGGTCAGCGTGCGTAACGTTGGCAACAGCGTGCATATCGGCTATAGCCGTGGCGGACAACTCGCACAGGTGCGCGGCAAACGCTGCATCCTGGCCTGCTACAACATGATGATCCCGTACCTGTTGAAGGATTTGCCGGCGCCCCAGGCCCAAGCGCTCAGCCAGAACGTGAAGTACCCGCTGGTGTACACCAAGGTGGTGATCCGCAATTGGCAGTCGTTCCAGAAGTTGGGCGTGCATGAAATCTACGCGGCGACCCAACCTTACAGCCGCATCAAACTGGACTATCCGGTAAGCATGGGCGGCTACGACCACCCGCGCGACCCGGCGCAGCCGATCGGCTTGCACATGGTCTATGTACCCACCAGCCCCAACAGCGGCATGAACGCCCGCGACCAGGCCCGCGCCGGGCGGGGCAAGCTCTATGGGCAGACGTTCGAGCAACTGGAAGCGCAGTTGCGTGACCAGTTGCAACGCATGCTCGGGCCGGGCGGGTTTAACCATGAGACCGACATTCTGGCGATCACTGTCAACCGCTGGTCACACGGTTATGCGAGCTTCTCCAACAGCTTGTTCGACGATGCGGACCAGAGCGAGGCGTGGATGAACCTGGCGAAAAAGCCGGTGGGGCATGTGAGCATCGCCAACTCGGACGCGGCGTGGAGTGCGTATGCGCATGCGGCGATTGATGAGGCGTATCGCGCAGTCGCTGAAGTGAGCTGAACTGAGGACTTGTAGTGAGCGGGCTTGCCCCGCGCTGGGCTGCAAAGCGGCCCCAAAACCCGGCGCCGCGAAATACCTGAAGGCATGCGGCGGTCCGGTTAGGGCTGCTTCGCAGCCCAGCGCGGGGCAAGCCCGCTCACTACAGGCTGGCGGACCTTGAAATGTCTTGTCGCACTTGCAACGCCATCATCCCGCTATCAATCAATTTTCCTACGTCATCGAACCGCTTAAGCTATCCGGCGTCTGTTTAATGTCCGTTGCGTTTGGCCGAAGGCATGTCCGAACCGTAATTTCTGATCCGCTACGTGCCAGGAACGGCGCGGGATTTGCTCACGACAGGTTGTCTCTATGCACCGCAGGAATTTGCTCAAAGCGTCCATGGCCATTGCGGCTTACACCGGTTTGTCGGCCAGCGGCCTGCTCGCCGCCCAGGCCTGGGCCGGGAACCGTGCCGCTGATGGCAAGGCCGTGGCGTTCGATTTCGAATCGCTCAAGGCCCAGGCCAAACAACTCGCCGGGACCGCTTACAAGGACACCAAACAGGTGCTGCCGCCGACACTGGGGACCATGACCCCGCAGAATTTCAACGCCATCGGCTACGACGGTAACCATTCGCTGTGGAAGGAATTGAATGGTCAATTGGACGTGCAGTTCTTCCACGTCGGCATGGGCTTCAAGACGCCGGTGCGCATGCATAGTGTCGACCCCAAGACCCGCGAAGCGCGCGAAGTGCATTTCCGCCCATCGCTGTTCAACTATGAAAAGACCACGGTCGATACCAAGCAATTGACCGGTGACCTGGGTTTTTCCGGCTTC
Organism: Pseudomonas sp. C 49-2; assembly: GCF_003970195.1. Lineage (NCBI taxonomy): Bacteria > Pseudomonadati > Pseudomonadota > Gammaproteobacteria > Pseudomonadales > Pseudomonadaceae > Pseudomonas > Pseudomonas sp. C 49-2. Next base: position 123,182 of record NZ_RXYG01000003.1, on the reverse strand, counting down.
AAGCTGTTCAAGGCGCCGGAGCTGGACCGCCATGACGTACTGTCATTCCTCGGCGCCAGCTACTTCCGCGCAGTGGACAGCACCGGGCAGTACGGCCTCTCGGCCCGTGGCCTGGCCATCGACACCTACGCGAAAAAGCGCGAGGAGTTCCCCGACTTCACGCAGTTCTGGTTTGAAACCCCGGACAAGAACGCCACCCGCTTCGTGGTCTACGCCCTGCTCGACTCCCCGAGCGCCACCGGTGCCTACCGCTTCGATATCGACTGCCAGGCCAACCAGGTGGTGATGGCGATCGACGCACACATCAACGCGCGTACCACTATCGAACAACTGGGCATCGCACCGATGACCAGCATGTTCAGCTGCGGCACCCACGAACGCCGTATGTGCGACACCATCCACCCACAGATCCATGATTCGGACCGCCTGGCCATGTGGCGCGGCAACGGCGAGTGGATCTGCCGCCCGCTGAACAACCCGGCCAAGCTGCAATTCAACGCGTTCGCCGATAAAGACCCGAAAGGCTTCGGCTTGGTGCAGACCGACCATGAGTTCGCCAGCTATCAGGACACCGTGGACTGGTACAGCAAGCGCCCGAGCCTGTGGGTGGAACCAACCACTGCGTGGGGCGAGGGCTCTATCGACTTGCTGGAAATTCCTACAACCGGTGAGACCCTGGATAACATCGTGGCCTTCTGGACCCCGAAAAAACCCGTGGCGGCCGGCGACTCGCTCAACTACGGCTACAAGCTGTACTGGAGCGCCCTGCCACCGGTGAGCACACCGCTAGCCCAAGTGGACGCGACCCGTTCAGGCATGGGTGGCTTTACCGAGGGCTGGGCACCGGGCGAGCACTACCCACCCGTGTGGGCGCGCCGTTTTGCCGTGGACTTCAAGGGCGGCGGCCTGGATCGCCTTCCACAGGGCACCGGGATCGAGCCAGTGGTGACTTGCTCCCACGGCCAGGTCAAGGATTTCAGCGTGCTGGTACTGGATAACATCAAGGGCTACCGCATCCTGTTTGACTGGTACCCGACCAGCGACAGCGTGGAGCCGGTGGAGCTGCGCCTGTTCATCCGCACCCAGGACCGCACCTTGAGTGAAACCTGGTTGTACCAGTACTTCCCGCCGGCTCCGGACCAGCGTAAGTACACCTGATCGCCCCCTGTAGGAGCTGGATTACCAGCGATGCAGGCACACCGCAGTGCCTGCATCGCTGGCAAGCCAGCGCCTACAGGTGCTCAGAACCGCGACACACTCTTCATCGCCCCAATCAAATAGCGCATCGCCACCTGATCGTTCTCGGTCAGGGCGCGGTACTGCGCCAGTAATTCCAGTTCATCCGAACTCAGCCTTCGGCCACGCAAAAACACCCTGCGGGCCAGAAACGACACCACCACCCCCGCTACACCATAGGACTTGGCCATGGACTGCTTCTCCTGATATCCATCAAATACTCCCGTTGCCCCGAACCGCCTACCACGAAGCGCAATGCCTCAGTGGGCAAACCAACTGACTTCCTGGGCCAGAAATCAGGCTTACCCTAAGCGTAGAAACCTTATTGCTCAGCGTGGGACTTTTTTAGAGTAATCACTTAAATATTTGCTCCGGTAACAAAGACCTACAGTCCTTTCTCACCTAACGGTCGGTAGAGATGAATGTCATGGGGCTCTTGTGCAAACAGTTCTGGATCAGGTTGCTGCAGCAACCGGCAGCCTTGGCGTAGGTAAAAGTCCACGGTATTGCGCGATTCCGTGGCCGAGATGTACAACGCATCCGCTCCGGTTTGGCGGCCGTGCTCACGGGCCAGCGCGAACAAGCGCCCTCCCAGCCCCAAGCCGCGCGCCGCATGGCTGACGTGCAGGAACGTCAGTTGGCGCATCCGCAGCGTTTGGTTATGGAGCGTGCGATTGTCAGTTAACGCACGTTCCACCAGCATGATGGCCTCCTGCTTTTAGGCGACCCAGGATCAGGCTTGCGTCAAACGCGAGCAAGAAAAAACCCACCGGGTCAGGGTGGGTTTCGTCGGCCGCTCAGCCAGGCTCAGTCACGCAGGTCCGACTCATGAATCGGCTGGTCCCGGTGCGTGGCGCGCTGATACTGAGCTGGCCAGATGGCCTTGCGTCCGCCCAGGTCATCGTCGGCATGCAGCGGCCAATACGGATCACGCAACAGCTCACGGGCCAGGAAGATGATATCGGCCTGGCAGGTGCGCAAGATGTGCTCAGCCTGGGCCGGCTCGGTGATCATGCCAACGGTGCCGGTGGCCATGCCCGACTCTTTGCGCACGCGCTCGGCGAAGCGCGTCTGGTAACCGGGGCCGGTGGGGATCTCGGCGTTGGCGGCGGTGCCACCGGAGGAAACGTCGATCAGGTCCACCCCCAGGTCCTTCAGGCGACGCGCCAGCTCCACGGTTTCATCGGGGTTCCAGCCGTCTTCCACCCAATCGGTGGCCGACACCCGCACAAACAGCGGCAACTCCTGGGGCCAGACATCACGCACGGCCTGGGTCACTTGCAGCACCAGACGGATGCGGTTTTCGAACGAGCCACCGTACTGGTCCTGACGCTGGTTGCTGATCGGTGAGAGAAATTGATGCAACAGGTAACCATGGGCCGCGTGGATTTCCACTACTTCGAAGCCTGCGGTCAACGCACGCTTGGCGGCGGCCACGAAGTCGGCGATCACTTGTTGGATCTGCCCTTCGTCCAACGGCTTGGGCTGGGTGTGCTGAGGGTCGAAGGCAATCGGCGATGGCCCTACCGGCGTCCAGCCGCCATCCTCCGGTTTGACGCTGCCGTGCTTGCCGATCCAAGGCCGGTGAGTGCTGGCCTTGCGCCCGGCGTGGGCCAGTTGAATGCCGGCCACCGCGCCTTGGGCCGCGATAAAACGAGTAATACGTTGCAGCGGTTCGATTTGTGCGTCGTTCCACAGGCCCAGGTCCTGGGCGGTGATGCGGCCATCGGCAGTCACAGCGGTGGCTTCGGTGAAAATCAGCCCGGCGCCACCGACGGCACGGCTGCCAAGGTGCACCAGGTGCCAGTCATTGGCCAAGCCGTCGTCGCTTGAGTATTGGCACATGGGCGACACGGCGATGCGGTTGAGCAGGGTCAATTGACGGAGGGTATAGGGTTCGAGCAGCTGACTCATGGCGCACCTCTTCTGGTTCTGTGGGCACTATTCAAACAGTGCTTAGAGCCTAGTCGACAACGCTGGATTGCACAGGGTTCAGAAGGAAAAGCGGGGACCGATTGCCGGCCCCCGTATTGCAACAGCTTACATTTCGACCTGAGTGCCCAGTTCGATCACCCGGTTTACCGGGAGTTTGAAGAAGCGCAGGTTGCCGTTGGCGTTCTTCAACATAAAGGCGAACAAAGCTTCGCGCCAACGGGCCATGCCCTTGATCCGCGAGGCGATGACCGTTTCGCGGCTGAGGAAGTAGGTGGTGCGCATCGGGCTGAAGTCCAGGTCATCCAGATGGCACAACTTCAGCGCCTCCGGCACATCCGGCTCATCGGTGAAACCGAAGTGCAGGATCACTCGGAAAAAGCCTTCGCCGTAGGCATCCACCTCGAACCGCCGTGCGGCCGGTACGCGGGGAATGTCCTCGTAGACCACCGTCAGCAACACCACTTGCTCATGCAATACCTGGTTGTGTAGCAGGTTGTGCAACAGCGCGTGGGGCACGGCGTCCGGGCGCGCGGTGAGGAACACGGCGGTGCCCTGCACGCGATGAGGCGGCTGAACGCGGATACTGCTGATGAAGATCGGCAGCGGCAGGCCACCTTCGTCGAGGCGTTCCACCAGCAATTGCTTGCCGCGCTTCCACGTGGTCATCAGCACGAACAGCACGATCCCCGCCAGTACCGGGAAGGCACCGCCCTGGATGATCTTCGGCACGTTGGCGGCGAAGTAAAGACCGTCCACCAACAGGCAGCAAACCAGGACAGGAACAGCCAGAATCGGCGGCCATTTCCATAGCAGCAGCATCACCGCCGACACCAGGATGGTGGTCATCAACATGGTGCCCGTCACCGCCACGCCGTAGGCCGATGCCAGTGCGTTGGACGACTCAAAGCCCAGCACCAGCAGGATTACGCCAACCATCAGCGACCAGTTCACCGCGCCGATGTAGATCTGGCCCTGCTCGGCGCTTGAAGTGTGCTGAATGTGCATGCGCGGGATGTAGCCCAGCTGGATCGCCTGGCGTGTCAACGAGAACGCACCGGAAATCACTGCCTGGGAGGCAATCACCGTGGCCAGGGTAGACAACACCACAAGCGGGATCAGCGCCCAGCTCGGCGCCAGCAGGTAAAACGGGTTGCGCGCGGCTTCCGGGTCACCGAGCAGCATGGCGCCCTGGCCGAAATAATTGAGCACCAGCGCCGGCAGCACCAGCATGAACCAGGCGCGGGCGATGGGTTTGCGGCCGAAGTGACCCATGTCGGCATACAGTGCTTCGGCGCCGGTCAGTGCCAGCACCACCGCGCCGAGGATGGCCACGCCAATGCCGGGATGCGCCTCAAAGAAGCGCACCGCCCACATCGGGTTCATCGCACTGAGCACTTCAGGGTGCAGGGTGATGCCATACACACCCAGGCCGCCCAGTACCAGGAACCAGGTCACCATCACCGGCCCGAAAAGCTTGCCGATGTGGTCGGTGCCATGTTTCTGGATCAGGAACAGCGCCACCAGCACCACCAAGGCGATGGGCACGACCCATTTTTCAAGGCCGTCGAAGGCCAGTTCCAGGCCTTCGACCGCAGACAACACGGAAATCGCCGGGGTGATCATGCTGTCGCCGTAGAACAGCGCCGCGCCGCAAAGGCCACACACCACCAGGAAGCTACGCAACTTCTTGCGCTCCCCCGCCGCCCGTCGTGCCAGTGCCGTGAGCGCCATGATGCCGCCCTCGCCCTGGTTGTCGGCACGCAGCACGAACAACATGTACTTGATCGACACCACCCAGATCAGCGACCAGAAGATCAGCGCCAGGATCCCCAGCACGCCGTCATGATTGACCTGAACCCCATAACCGCCGTTGAACACCTCTTTAAGGGTGTAGAGCGGGCTGGTCCCGATATCGCCGTAAACCACCCCGACCGCTGCCACCAGCATGCCGATCGGCTTGGCGTTTGAATGCTCGGCACCTGCTGCCTGACTACTCGCGTGACCCATCAACCACTCCTGCCCTTTGACCTGCGGTCTTTATTAACAACGCGTCTAAGCTGACCCTAGCATGCGCTGTTTTACTTCTCGTAACAGACGTTTTGTTGACCTTAGGACTTTACCTTCGCGCAACGGCGCGAAGCATAGCGCAGCACTCGTCGCATTTCCCTGCATAAAGCTGGTCAAGTGCGCTGCCCGTCGCTAGAATTGCGCACTTTTTGATCAGAGGCGCACCAAGCGCCCGTCCGCAGCCTTGTCGTGCCCGACTGGCGGCGTCATTCAATACCGAGGTTAGACATGTCCACCACCATCGCAAAAGCCAACCCCAAGGTTGGCTTTGTTTCCCTGGGTTGCCCGAAGGCTCTGGTCGACTCCGAGCGCATCCTCACGCAACTGCGTATGGAAGGCTATGACGTTGTGTCCACGTATCAGGACGCCGACGTGGTGGTGGTCAACACCTGCGGCTTCATCGATTCGGCCAAGGCGGAATCCCTGGAAGTGATCGGCGAAGCGATCAAGGAAAACGGCAAGGTCATCGTGACCGGCTGCATGGGCGTGGAAGAAGGCAATATCCGCAACGTGCACCCGAGCGTGCTGGCGGTGACCGGTCCGCAGCAATACGAGCAGGTGGTCAACGCCGTGCACGAAGTGGTACCGCCGCGCCAGGACCACAACCCGCTGATCGACCTGGTGCCACCGCAAGGCATCAAGCTGACCCCGCGCCACTACGCGTACCTGAAGATTTCCGAAGGCTGCAACCACAGCTGCAGCTTTTGCATCATCCCGTCGATGCGCGGCAAGTTGGTCAGCCGCCCGGTCGGTGACGTACTCGACGAGGCCCAGCGCCTGGTCAAGTCCGGCGTCAAAGAGTTGCTGGTGATCTCCCAGGACACCAGCGCCTACGGCGTCGACGTGAAATACCGCACGGGTTTCTGGAACGGCGCGCCGGTGAAAACCCGCATGACCGAACTCTGCGAAGCCTTGAGCAGCCTGGGTGTGTGGGTACGCCTGCACTACGTCTACCCGTACCCGCACGTGGACGAGCTGATCCCGCTGATGGCCGCCGGCAAGATCCTGCCGTACTTGGACATCCCGTTCCAGCACGCCAGCCCGAAAGTGCTCAAGGCCATGAAACGCCCGGCCTTCGAAGACAAGACCCTGGCGCGTATCAAGAACTGGCGTGAAATCTGCCCGGAGCTGATCATCCGTTCGACCTTCATCGTCGGCTTCCCCGGCGAAACCGAAGAAGACTTCCAGTACCTGCTGGACTGGTTGACCGAAGCCCAACTGGACCGCGTCGGCTGCTTCCAGTATTCGCCGGTGGAAGGTGCCCCAGCCAACCTGCTGGACCTGGCCGTGGTGCCGGACGACGTCAAGCAAGACCGCTGGGAGCGTTTCATGGCGCACCAGCAGGCCATCAGCTCGGCGCGCCTGCAACTGCGCATCGGCAAGGAAATCGAAGTGCTGATCGACGAAGTCGACGAGCAAGGCGCGGTCGGCCGTTGCTTCTTCGATGCGCCGGAAATCGACGGTAACGTGTTTATCGACGATGCCAGCGGTTTGAAGCCAGGCGACAAGGTCTGGTGCACCGTGACCGATGCCGACGAATACGACCTGTGGGCTGAAAAGCGCGACTGATCGGCAACACACCAAAAAGCCCTGCATTTGATCAAGATGTGGGGCTTTTTTAGGTCTATCGTTTGCTCATCGCCAATCATCGGCAGGGGCAGCGGGCATGCGTCGGCATTCGGTTATCCACACACCTAAAACCAGCGATTATCAAAAACTGACTGAAATCTGGGAGTCCTCGGTGCGGGCCACCCACGATTTTTTGCCGGACAGCTATATCGAACGGCTGCGCAACCTGGTGCTGACTCATTACCTGGACACGGTGATGCTGATTTGCACCAAAGACCCGCACCAACGCATCACCGGGTTTGCCGGTGTCGCCGCTGGCAAGGTCGAGATGCTGTTTATCGACCCGCAGCACCGGGGCCAGGGCCTTGGCCGGCAACTGCTGCGTTATGCGGTCGAGCATTTGCACGCCGACGAGCTGGAAGTGAACGAGCAGAATCCCCAGGCACTCGGCTTTTACCTCAAGCAAGGCTTCGAGGTGATCGGACGTACGGAGCACGATGGGCTGGGCCAACCGTATCCGTTGCTGCACATGCGTTTGCGCTCTTCTGTGGGAGCTGGCTTGTCGGATCCCACAAAAAGCCACAGCACTGAAATGGGGCCGGGATTAACCGCGCCCACACAGGTACAATAGCCGCCCCCTTTTGCTACGGCCCTTGTCATGACTGACCCCATACGCCTCTCCAAACGCCTAATCGAACTGGTCGGTTGCTCCCGTCGGGAGGCTGAGCTGTTTATCGAAGGCGGCTGGGTCTCGGTGGACGGTGAAGTGATCGACGAACCGCAGTTCAAGGTCACCACCCAGAAGGTCGAACTCGACCCGGACGCCAAGGCCACCGCGCCCGAGCCGGTGACCATCCTGCTGCACGCCCCCGCCGGCGTGGATGCCGAAACGGCCATGGTGTCGATCAGCGCCGATACCCTCTCGGAAGAACACCGCTTCGGCAAGCGCCCGCTCAAGGGCCACTTCCTGCGCCTGACCGCCAGCGCCGACCTGCAAGCCAAGGCCAGCGGCCTGCTGGTGTTTACCCAGGACTGGAAGATTCTGCGCAAGTTGACCGCCGATGCTGCCAAGATCGAGCAGGAATACGTGGTGGAAGTCGAAGGCGACATGGTTGCCCACGGCCTCAATCGCCTTAACCACGGCCTGACCTACAAAGGCAAAGAGCTGCCGGCGGTCAAAGCCAGCTGGCAGAACGAAAACCGCCTGCGTTTTGCGATGAAAAACCCGCAGCCAGGCGTGATCGCGCTGTTCTGTGAAGCGGTTGGCCTCAAAGTCATTGCCATTCGTCGTATCCGCATCGGCGGCGTGTCCATCGGCAAGGTGCCGGTTGGCCAATGGCGTTACCTGTCCGGCAAAGAAAAGTTCTAAGCCGCCGCCCTTTTTCCCGACACCGCCTCTTTTGCGCGGTGTCCTCAGTTGAATACCAGGATTGCCCACCATGATTCACAATGACGTACTGCGCAGCGTGCGCTACATGCTCGACATCAGTGACAACAAGATGGTCGAGATCATCAAGCTCGGCGGCATGGACGTAACCAAGGACGACCTGCTGACCTACCTCAAGAAAGATGAGGAAGAAGGCTTCGTGTTCTGCCCGGATGACGTCATGGCGCACTTCCTCGACGGCTTGGTGATCTTCAAGCGCGGTAAGGACGAAAGCCGTCCGCCGCAGCCGATCGAGACCCCGGTGACCAACAACATCATCCTCAAGAAGCTGCGCGTGGCCTTCGAACTGAAGGAAGATGACATGCACGCCATCCTCAAGGCCGCCGAGTTCCCGGTGTCCAAGCCTGAGCTGAGCGCGCTGTTCCGCAAGTTCGGCCACACCAACTATCGCCCGTGCGGCGACCAGTTGCTGCGCAACTTCCTCAAGGGCCTGACGCTGCGAGTTCGTGCGTAAGCCATGAGTTACAACGTCTCGCCCGTCGGCTTCGTGCGCTCCTGCTTCAAGGAGAAGTTCGCCATCCCACGCCAACCTCAGTTGGCACCTGCCGCCCGTGGCGTGCTGGAACTGGTGGCGCCGTTCGACGGTGGCGAAGCCGTACAAGGCCTGGAGCAGGTCAGCCACGTGTGGTTGCTGTTCCTGTTCCACCAGGCGCTGGAAGACAAGCCACGCCTGAAAGTGCGCCCGCCGCGCCTGGGTGGCAACACGTCCATGGGCGTGTTTGCCACCCGCGCCACCCACCGACCCAACGGCATCGGCCAGTCAGTGGTCAAGCTGGAAAAAGTGGAGCCAGGACGGCTGTGGATTTCCGGGATTGATCTGCTCGATGGCACGCCGGTGCTGGATATCAAGCCGTATGTGCCGTATGCCGACGTAGTCGACACGGCGACCAACGACATCGCCAGCGTCGCGCCACAGCTGATTCCGGTGCAATGGCTCAAGACAGCGCTGCAGCAGGCACAAGGCCACGCTCAGCGCCTGGGCGAGCCACTGGTGGAACTGATTGATCAGTGCCTGGCACAGGATCCACGGCCGGCGTATCAGACGCCGGGGCCAGAGCGGGAATATGGCGCGCAGTTCTGGGATGTGGATGTGCGTTGGCACTATCCCGAGCCTGGGATGATTTGTGTACTGGAAGTACTCCCAGCTCACTGAATAAACCGGAAACAAAATGTGGGAGCGGGCTTGCTCGCGAAAGCGGTGTATCAGTCAATAACTCTGTCGACTGACACTCCGCTTTCGCGAGCAAGCCCGCTCCCACATTTTTTAGATCTGTGTTGTTACTGACCCAGCATTACTTCTCGACGAACGCACGCTCGATCAAGTAATCACCCGGCTCACGCATCCGTGGGGAAACTTTCAGGCCGAAGCTATTCAACACTTCGCTGGTTTCGTCCAGCATGCTTGGGCTGCCGCACAGCATGGCGCGGTCATCCTCGGGGTTGATCGGCGGCAGGCCGATGTCGCTGAACAGCTTGCCGCTGCGCATCAGGTCGGTCAGGCGACCTTCGTTTTCGAAAGGCTCACGGGTCACGGTCGGGTAGTAGATCAACTTGTCACGCAGGGCCTCGCCGAAGAATTCGTTCTGCGGCAGGTGCTCGGTGATGAATTCGCGGTAGGCGACTTCGTTGACGTAACGCACGCCGTGGCACAGGATCACTTTTTCAAAGCGCTCGTAGGTTTCCGGGTCCTGGATTACGCTCATGAACGGAGCCAGGCCAGTACCGGTGCTGAGCAGGTACAGGTGTTTGCCCGGCTTCAAATCGTCAAGCACCAAGGTGCCTGTCGGTTTTTTGCTGATGATGATCTCGTCGCCTTCCTTCAAGTGCTGCAATTGGGAAGTCAGCGGGCCATCCGGGACCTTGATGCTGAAAAACTCCAGATGCTCTTCCCAGTTCGGGCTGGCAATGGAGTAAGCGCGCATGAGCGGGCGGCCGTTGGGCTGTTGCAGGCCGATCATCACGAACTGACCGTTCTCGAAGCGCAGGCCCGGATCGCGGGTGCACTTGAAGCTGAACAGAGTGTCGTTCCAGTGATGAACACTGAGGACACGCTCGTGGTTCATGTTGCTCATGTACGGGGGACTCCTGGAAATGGGTCTGCGCCAAAGATGGGATGCGCAATTGCACAGCATTCTAATGGCGGCGACAATATCTGTTAACTGGATTATTAAGATAAGGGTTATCGGTTATATCGATATGCGATTTACTCTCCGTCAACTGCAAGTCTTCGTCGCCGTCGCCCAGCAGGAAAGCGTCTCGCGCGCTGCTGGCCTTCTGGCCTTATCTCAATCCGCCGCCAGCACCTCGATCACCGAGCTGGAGCGCCAATCCAGCTGCCAATTATTCGACCGCGCGGGCAAACGCCTGAGCCTCAACGCCCTCGGTCATCAGCTATTGCCCCAGGCGGTTGCGCTGCTCGACCAGGCCAAGGAGATCGAGGACCTGCTCAACGGCAAGTCCGGCTTCGGTTCCCTGGCGGTGGGCGCCACCCTCACCATTGGTAATTACCTGGCGACCCTGTTGATCGGCAGCTTCATGCAGCAACACCCCGAGAGCCAGGTGAAGCTGCATGTGCAGAACACTGCGCATATCGTGCACCAGGTGGCGCACTACGAAATTGACCTGGGTCTAATCGAAGGCGACTGCAGCCACCCGGATATCGAGGTGCAAACCTGGGTGGAGGATGAACTGGTGGTGTTTTGCGCGCCGCAGCATCACCTGGCCAAACGAGGCATGGCAACCATGGACGAGTTGACCCAAGAGGCGTGGATCCTGCGAGAACAGGGCTCAGGTACTCGCCTGACCTTTGACCAAGCCATGCGCCATCACCGTAGCGCGCTGAATATCCGCCTTGAGCTGGAGCACACTGAGGCGATCAAACGCGCGGTGGAGTCAGGATTGGGGATTGGCTGCATTTCGCGGCTGGCGCTACGCGACGCATTCCGGCGTGGCAGCCTGGTGCCGGTGGAAACCCCGGACCTGGACCTGGCCCGGCAGTTCTACTTCATCTGGCATAAACAGAAGTACCAGACCTCGGCAATGCGCGAGTTCCTGGAACTATGCCGCGCCTTCACCGCCGGGGTTCAGCGCAGCGACGAGATCGTGCTGCCGAGCATTGCCTGAGGGTTAGATCAGGATCACGGCCCAGACCAGGGTGATCATGGTCAGTGCGACGAACTGCGCAGCGCTGCCCATGTCCTTGGCGTTTTTCGACAGCGGGTGGCGGTCCAGGGAGATGCGGTCGATCGCCGCTTCCACTGCCGAGTTAAGCAATTCGACGATCAACGCCAGCAGGCAGACCGCGATCAGCAAAGCACGCTCGACCCGGCTGACATTCAGGAAAAAGCTCAACGGGATCAGGATCACGTTAAGCAGCACCAACTGGCGGAACGCTGCCTCGCCAGTGAACGCCGCGCGCAGGCCATCCAGCGAATAACCCCCAGCATTGAAGATACGTTTGATACCGGTTTGACCCTTGAAAGGCGACATAGACGTTGGCAACTGAACTAAAAGGAGTGGGAAAACTAGATCACGCAAAGTCAAAAAAGCGTGAATCGGTAGCCGCTTAATGCTGCGAAATTGACTCAAGTTGTTGCAAGAGCAGCGCCGCCTGGGTGCGCGTACGCACGCCCAGCTTGCGGAAGATCGCCGTAACGTGGGCCTTGATCGTCGCTTCCGACACGCTCAACTCGTAGGCAATCTGTTTGTTCAACAAGCCTTCGCAGACCATGGTCAGCACCCGGAACTGCTGCGGTGTCAGGCTGGCAAGACCATCACGGGCGGCCTTGGCTTCGTCGGACACGTTGATTTCTTCAAACGCTTGCGGCGGCCAGGACACATCCCCATCCAGCACGGTGCGTACAGCCTTCTGGATATCTTCCATCGCACTGGACTTGGGAATGAAACCGCTGGCGCCAAACTCCTTGGAGCGCACCACCACGTCGGCTTCTTCCTGGGCAGAGACCATCACCACGGGAATCTGCGGGTATTGACCGCGCAACAACACCAAACCTGAGAAACCGTAGGCACCGGGCATGTTCAGGTCGAGCAGCACCAGGTCCCAGTCGGATTTTTCGGTGAGGCGGGCTTCCAGCTCGGCAATACTGGCCACTTCGACCAGGCGGACGTCCGGCCCAAGGCCCAAGGTCACGGCCTGGTGCAGCGCACTGCGAAACAACGGGTGGTCATCGGCTATCAGGATTTCGTATGTGGCCATTGATTAAATGATCCTGTTTTTTAGGGGTGCCCTGATCGGCGCCCAGCATGCCCAGCGTAGCCTGGAGGGTCAAGCGCTACGCCCGTGGGCATTTTAGCGGGTTGCGGGTTCGTGGTGCCATCATGCAAACGTCGTCTGGTTACACCTTCGGAATATAGGGAGCAAGACGCGCATGAACTGTGTCCGCCGGATCCAGAGGCATCTGGAACTTGGCGGCCAGGTAATGAGTACTGAAGACATCCAGGTAGGCATCCAGGACTTCACTGGCCACCCGATCATCGGCCAGTTCCAGACACAGCGCGGCGACCTCGGCGGTGCAAAAATGATCATCGCGTTTGGAACGACGCAGTTTGTAGCGCGATAGCTGCTCGGGCGCCAGGCTGAGCACCGGCAAATGCTCCAGGTAGGGGCTTTTGCGGAACATCTTGCGCGCTTCACTCCAGGTGCCATCCAGCAGGATGAACAGTGGGCGCTTGCCCTCCTCCACCTTCACTTCGCTGACAACACGCTGCGGCGCGACGAATTCGCCGGGGAACACGATATAGGGTTGCCACTGCGGGTCGGCCAGCAAGGTCAGCAGTTCAGGATCGACTTCGGTGCGCGACCAGGCGAACGCCGTGGTGTCATCAATCACATCGGCGATCAGCCACCCGGTATTGCTGGGTTTCATGGGCTCCACGTCATGCATCAGCAGGCACATCGCTGAGGTGGCGGCGACTTTTGGTCGCCAGGCACACAAGCAGTACTCAGGAATGACACGGCAGCCGGGGCAGCGCTCGGCACGCGAACCACGATTGAGGAACGGACGGACGGCACGGGCCAGGCGCTGGGTGCGCAGGCGGTACACGGCGTGGCTCATCGGATGCGCCGGTGGGACGGGTAAATCGACACGGTGAAAACTCGTGGACGGCTGAGGTGGCGGCAGTTTACCAGCGATACGCCTGGCTGTAGTGGCAAGGGCTCACCTATAATTGCGCGCCACTGAACGCACAGCGCAGTGGCTGGTCTATGCACCAGTAACCGAATCAGGAGAGTTTCATGCTGCGTTCCATGCTGCGCCTTGTCGCCCCATCCGTCGCCCTCGCGCTGGTATTGCCCGTGTGCGCCCAGGCGGCCTCGCTGCTGGAGGCCCAAATGAACCGGAAGCTGCAAAGCGTCGCGGCTGAGAGCAACAAAGACCTGCCCCGGGAAATCGACGAAAAGACCCTGGAAGTGGCCTACACCGTTGAAGGCATGCAACTGATCGATCACCTGAGCGTCTTGCCCGACCGCGCCGAACAGATGCGCGCTAATCCCAAGGCGGTGTATTTCCAACTCGGCCAGAGCGTATGCCTGAACAAGGGTTACCGTGAGCTGATGGCCAAAGGCGCGGTGATGCGTTACGAAATCACCGAGAACAAGACCAACCGCCCTGTGGCCTCGGTAAAGTTCGTGGAAGCGGATTGCCCGGCACCGACAAAAAAGAAAAAGTAACGGCTTGACCTTCGCGCGCTGCCGTCCGGTGGCGCGTACTCCCCCGCTTCAACGCCTCCCAGACAGCTAGACTCCGTACTGAGCGACCAATAAGTGGTTGCCAGCCAAGGGTTTTCCGGCCCATGATCAAGTCATCCCGCCCATTCATCCACAGTGTTTTTCATGCTGTTCTGTAACATTTTCAGGGCAAAAGAAGGTTGCCCCCCGCGGCAAACAGCGACACAAGCAGTGTCGTAGCCTCCGGCGAAGGTGCCCTGCAAGAAGGAGAAGTTGAATGCCTTACGAACCGAATGACCGCCTGCTCCGACATTTCGAAGAACACGGCACCGACCTCACCCAGCAGGTCGACGCACAACTCCAGCTGATCGCCCCCAACAGCCCGAATATCCCCCTGTATCGCGACATGATCCTCACCGTGCTGCGCATGGCCCAGGACGACCGCAACCGCTGGAACGCCAAGATCACCCTGCAAGCCATCCGCGAACTGGACAATGCCTTCCGCGTGCTCGAACAGTTCAAGGGTCGCCGCAAGGTGACGGTGTTCGGCTCGGCACGCACCCCGGTGGAAAGCCCCCTGTATGCACTGGCCCGTGAAGTCGGCGCGGCACTGGCGCGTTCGGACCTGATGGTGATCACCGGCGGCGGTGGCGGCATCATGGCCGCCGCCCACGAAGGCGCGGGTCTGGAACACAGCCTGGGGTTCAATATCACCCTGCCGTTTGAACAGCATGCCAACCCAACCATCGATGGGACAGAGAATCTGCTGTCCTTCCACTTCTTCTTTACCCGCAAGTTGTTCTTCGTCAAGGAAGCCGATGCCCTGGTGTTGTGCCCAGGCGGTTTCGGTACCCTGGATGAAGCACTGGAAGTGCTGACGCTGATTCAGACCGGCAAGAGCCCGCTGGTCCCGGTGGTGCTGCTGGACGCGCCAGGCGGCGGATTCTGGCAAGGCGCCCTGGACTTCATCCGCAACCAGTTGGAAGCCAACCGCTACATTCTGCCCACCGACCTCAAGCTCATACGACTGGTTTACAGCGCCGAAGAGGCTGTGGACGAGATCAACCAGTTTTATGCCAACTTCCACTCCACCCGCTGGCTGAAGCGCGAGTTTGTGGTGCGCATGAATCACCCGCTCAGTGAACAGGCATTGGCCCATTTGCAAGGCGAGTTCGCCAGCCTGCGACTGAGTGGAGAGTTCCGACAGCTCGCGTATACCGGCGAGGAACATGATGAGCCGAGGTTCAGCCATTTGACGCGGTTGGTGTTCAACTTCAACGGGCGCGACCAGGGCCGGTTGCGGGAGTTGGTGGATTACATCAATTTGCCGGAGAACTGGGCACAGGCCCAGGGCAAGGCGCAGCAGCGAGTGGCGCCGGAGCCGGCGTGATTTTTTGAGGGCAAAAAAAAAGACCCACTATTTTCATAGTGGGTCTTTTGTTTGTTCAGAAGCTCAATCATCGATGTCCCGGCCGCTCAACAAGCGGCTGATCATCTCCATCGAAAACCCGCGGTAGCTGAGGAATCGTCCCTGCTTCGCTCGTTCCCTGGCATCAATCGGAAGATGACCAGAGAACTTGCGCCGCCAGGTGTCCTCCAACTGCGCCTGCCAACTGATCCCGCACTCGCGCAGGGCATGATCGATATCAGCGCGTTGCAGGCCACGCTGGCTCAGCTCTTCGCGAATACGCGCCGGGCCGTAGCCGGAGCGGGCTCGGTAGGAGATAAAACTTTCGAGGTATCGGGCTTCGGAAAGCAGCCCCTCTTCCGTCAGGCGGTCGAGGGCGGTTTCGATCATCTCGGGCTCTGCGCCGCGCTGACGCAATTTACGCGTCAGCTCGACTCGACCATGCTCGCGGCGAGCGAGCAGGTCCATTGCAGTGCGCCGAACGGCGACGAGTGTATCCAGTACAACTGTCATCGTGTGCTTCAGATGTCGGTGTCAGCTTCTTCCACTTCTTCAACCGGCTCGCGATTGGCGGCAGCTTTCACGTCTGGAGCGGCAGTCAGCAGCTTGTCGCGGATCTGCTTTTCAAGCGTGGCAGCGATATCCGGGTTGTCTGCCAGGAACTTGGCCGAGTTGGCCTTGCCTTGGCCGATCTTGCTGCCGTTGTAGGCATACCATGCACCGGATTTCTCGACGAAACCGTGCAGCACACCCAGGTCGATCATCTCGCCGTTCAGGTAGATGCCCTTGCCGTAGAGAATCTGGAACTCGGCCTGGCGGAAAGGCGGGGCCACTTTGTTCTTCACGACTTTAACGCGGGTTTCACTACCTACAACCTCATCACCTTCTTTCACCGCGCCGGTACGGCGGATGTCCAAACGGACCGAAGCGTAGAACTTCAGCGCGTTACCACCGGTGGTGGTTTCCGGGCTGCCGAACATCACGCCGATCTTCATACGGATCTGGTTGATAAAGATCACCAGGCAGTTGGCGTTCTTGATGTTACCGGTGATTTTACGCAGCGCCTGGGACATCAGACGGGCTTGCAGGCCCACGTGCATGTCACCCATTTCGCCTTCGATTTCAGCCTTGGGCACCAGGGCGGCCACGGAGTCGACCACGATCACGTCGATGGCGTTGGAGCGCACCAGCATGTCGGTGATTTCCAGGGCTTGCTCACCGGTGTCCGGCTGAGAAACCAGCAGGTCGTCAACGTTGACGCCCAATTTGCCGGCGTACTCAGGGTCCAGGGCGTGCTCGGCGTCGACGAACGCACAGGTGGCGCCCATTTTCTGCGCCTGGGCAATCACCGACAGGGTCAGGGTGGTTTTACCGGAAGATTCAGGACCGTAGATTTCAACGATACGGCCTTTTGGCAGGCCGCCAATGCCGAGCGCGATGTCCAGACCCAGAGAGCCCGTGGAAATAGCCGGGATCGCCTGACGGTCGTGATCGCCCATACGCATTACGGCACCCTTGCCGAATTGACGTTCGATCTGACCCAGGGCCGCAGCCAAGGCTTTCTTCTTGTTGTCGTCCATTAAAGTCCTCACGTAATCAATAAGGCCGGGGCGGCCAACACCTGTATAAGTAGACAGTATTGTTCCACAAAGATCGGAGATCGCCTACCCCTGATTTTCTATTTCTGCTGCAGCTCGTCGCAACAAGCCCTCTAGCGCGGCCTTTACCGTTTGTCGGCGGACCTCGTCGCGGTTGCCAGGGAAGTGCTGCAGCTCAGCCGTCAGCTCATCGCCCACGCCAAAGGCCAGCCATACCGTACCCACCGGTTTGTCCGGCGAACCACCGTCCGGCCCTGCCACACCACTGACGGCGACAGCAAACCGCGCCAGGCTTTTTTCCTGGGCGCCACGGACCATTGCCTCCACCACTTCCTGGCTGACGGCCCCGACTTTTGCAAACAATGTCTCCGGCACATTCAATTGCCGGGTCTTCTGCCGATTGGAATAGGTGACATAGCCCGCCTCGAACCAGGCTGAGCTGCCCGGAATTCGCGTAATGGCCTCCGCGATACCGCCGCCGGTGCAGGACTCGGCCGTGGTGACATGGGCGTTGAGCACCTGCAGGCGGCGGCCCAGTTCGGCAGCCAGTTGAGTGATTTCCTTCACGGTTGTCTCCAGTCGTGGGCGGGGGTTCGCCTACCCTACAGGAGACAATCTCACACGCAAGTGACGGACTGTCTCAAGACACTAACGGGCGACGGCTCGCACATACGCCTGGCAGGCACGCAAGGCAATCAGGGCGCTGTCGCCGTCGTCGGTGATGCGGATAATTCGCTGAGCATGCGCTGGGTCAAGTCGGGCTCGCGGGGCTGCATGAACCACGCTGCCGGCGGCGGTGGCGGCCGGCATTGGGCAACCACTGGAAGCGTCGAGAAGGACTGACAGCCGCACATCAGCAGTGGCAATGCGGTCACGCAAAGCTGCTTGAGTACGTTGGGCATCGCTCAACTCCCGGGCATGTTGTTGGTCGATGGCACTGAGCTGTTGCTCAAGGGCCAGCCGCTTGTCTTGTTCGGCCTGCTGTTGCTGCAGGGCTGCCTGGGTCTGTATTGCTGACAAGTGTTCAATCTGCGCCCCGTACCGCCACGCCTGCACCTGCCAGACAACAGCCAACAGCACGCATACGCCAAGCACACCTAGGAAACGCATAGCACCGCCTTGGCCCGCGCCCACAACTGCAAACGGTCCTCCAGGCCATTGAGCCCGCCGTTGATACGCCGGGTGATGGTGGTGAACTGGTCCTTGTCGGCGAGTTCATTCAAGCCATTGCTTTGCCAGAACCAGGCGGCGGATTCACAAGCCCATTGCGGTTGCTCCAGTAATTCGGGTTGTCGCAGCAAGCGATCATCGCCGAACAGCACCTCGCTGCAGGCCAGGTAGTTGCGGCGACCGGTGATCTGGATCAGCCCCCGGCCCCTGTACTTCTGGCCGTCGCCGTCCGCTTCAGGGGTGTTGCCCAGGCGTGCGGCCAGGGTGCCGGTGTCGTACTTGCTCAAATAAGTATCGCTGCCGAGTTCGCGCACGTAGCGCAGTTCGCCGGACTCGTGGCCGATCTGCGCGAGAAAAGCAGCAGCGCGCAGTACGCTGTTGATTTCGTACCGAACAAAAGTCGCATTCAGCGCGGTTGAAAAAAGGCCCGCCATACGGCGAGCGCCTGGCATGATTTGAATCAATTGAGGCTGCGTTATCAACACCACAGTCACCTTGAAAGCCCCCCTAGGTAGACAAACCAACGTCCGTGTTGGAACTGCGATAGGCACTGACCATTCCAGCCAGGTGCAACGAACTCGCGCCCCCAGTGATTAAGAAGATCACCCAGGTACGCCAATTCGCCAGGTCGTCCTTGTGCCACCAACTGGCGATCACCGCCCCAACGAGGCCCGCAATCAACAATTCGAACCTGTCGATCTTGTCGAGCAGGCGCTGTAAATACTCCATGCGCTCGACTCCGTGGGGCATGACTTGAATTGGAACGGCCCCAGCAGCACTCCCAGCTCGGAGCAATGGGTGTGGTGGAGCCGAAAACGAAAAGGCCCCGATCATGTCGAGGCCCTGAATAGGTGCGCGGTCTTTCCCGCAGTCAGCCAAAGATCAGCCCAGCGTCGACGCCCCAATGCATCGATCTCGCCAATCCAGTCTCGCGCCACTCTGGAAGTCTGGTGTGAACAGAGCGCACGGGCTTCCGGTTTTTTTCCGTAGCGCTGCACTACCGGCTTATCAGCGTCCAGGCATCCCCCGAAGGGCCACCCTGGCTGTGGCGAGCCTGAATCAGAAATGAAAAAGCCCAGCGCGACGGCTGGGCTCTATTACGCAAGGAGATAGAAGATCATGGAGTCCAGTAAGCAATCTTGCCGCTTGCACCAACAGCTACAAAATTGCCGTTGCCGTAGGCGACGCTCCGGATATCGGCTCCTGCGAAAGTGTTGGCTTGCTGAACCCAGCCGATCCCATCCTCGGAAACGGCTGTCTTGCCGCCGTCGCCGACAGCTACATACTTGCCATTACCGTAAGCAATATCGCGGATGATGGTTCCACCGAAACTGGTATCTCCTACAGCAGTCCAGGTAAGCCCATCGGATGAATATGCCATCTTGCCATCCGCACCAACGATAAACATTTTCCCGTTGCAAAGCTTCATGGAAAGGATGGTGCTAGTGCCGAAGGTGCTGGTTCTGGTCGCGAATGATTGCGAATCATTCGTCGCCATCTTCACAGCGCTAAGCAGCTTCCCATTCGATCCCGCAACCAACACAAAAACGCCAATGACGTTGACGCAGTACACAGTCTCGCCAGAAGTGAAGGTCGTAGTGCGCTCCACCTGGCCTGACCAATCGCCATAACGGGAAAAGACTTTACCGTTAGACCCAACCAGTATCCAGGTCGTGTTGCTGCCGTTAATTGGTTGATAATACACAACGCCTTGCAAGTCTCCGGACGCGCGAACAGTTGCCGTAATGTCTGTCCAAGCCCTTTCAGGGCGTGCTGTGCTGCCGTAGACCACATTGCCGGATTGAGAAAGGGCTTGAAGCTGTGTCCCAAGACCGTTCCAGTACAGGTCGTTGAGGACCTTTCCGCTATCAGAGGTGACGACGTCCTTAAGCTTGGTCCACGCTGTACCAGTCGCGCCTCCGCTGACAACCTGAGTGGTTGTGGGAAGACCGTTGCCACCAGCCGCATAAAACTTGCCGTCCGCAAAAACCACGCGCCTAAGCATGCCGGTGTTATCCACCGGTTGTACTTGAGTCCAAAGATCTTGCAAGGTTTGAGACGCTGAATTTGCGTTTTCCATTTTAAACTCCGTTACTGAGCTGATTTAAGTTCAGGCCTCTATATTGGGCGTATGGCGCTCATGGGCGATTGCTCGAGGCTCGCGGCCTTCACATGATTCAGCGTCCCACATCGGGAACATTTGATCTGGAGCTCTGTAAACCCACCCGTACGGGCGAGAAGTCTTTTGCAGTTACCGCATCTGAATTCTTTCAACATCTGCAAATTCCTTTTACTGAACCACCTTTTCCGTGTGATTGAGTAGGAAGCGGCGTTACATTCGCCGCCCTCTCACACCCACCTACACACAGGTCCTTAGACGGCGGCATGCCTGCGGGATCTTTGAGCAAAGACAGTCCGAGGTAGAAGTTCTGGGTGAAGGATACAATCCAACTGTCATAGTCCGTTTCCGCACTGCTGAGCACGGAAGGGGCCGCGACAAGCGCAGTGGGCAAGTCGCATTGCTCGGGCGGCAAGCCCCAGCGGTTATCCAGGGCCAAATCCATCAGTCGGCTGGCCAGGTCGCAGGCGTCAAAGGGCGTCGAGCCACTGACGACCGTGGCCTTGAGTGAAACCGACAAGACATGCGCCTTGCGCCCGGCAAGGGAGCGAACGCCCGGGCCATTGCGCTCCACGCTGATCAAAATGCCGGTTTTGTCGCCCGTGTCGGAGAAGTCATGGTGATTACCGACCCGTAGTTGTGGGAACGCGCGCTTCAGCGCGTCCCCGATTGCCATGGGCAGTTGGGAAGGTTTTTCGAGAAGTGTCATCTGCTTGCATCCTTGCAGCGCTTACTGCTGATCCGGGCGAGAGTTCGAGGCCTGGTTGACCCCGATGCGCTTGGCCGCCCAGCGTTCATAAAGGCCGATGGCCACGTCCGCGCCGGCCATGGCGGTCAGGCAACCAATGGCGCCCGCAGTCCAGATCGACATGCCGGCGGCGTAGCACAGCATCAATGCCGATACCCCGCAGACCATGCACGCCCCGGACCGCAGGGCCAGGCGCCGGATCAGCGACCAACCACGGGCGCCCTCCTTATCGGCGCGCCACATTTCGCCGGATACACCGCCGATCAGCGCCAGTACGATTACCAGCCAGATAGGCATTTCCGCTAACGCTTGCTGCTCGTTTGTCATGTCACGCCTCCTGGCTGAGCACTACCGGCATGGGGCCGGCTCTTGGGTAAATCCATGTGTAGGTAGGCATTCCAAAAAGCCCGGTTGCCCAGGCTTTTCAGTAATGCGGTCCAAACTCGATCTTTCGGCGCTACTGGCGCGGTACGGATCTTTCCTCGATGTTTTTCCGACCACGATCCCTGTCTGCCGGATAACTGCTTTTGGTGCTTTACGCTGCACACCCGGGTCAGTTGCCAACCCTTTGAACCGTTAAGGCCGGTTCATCGCTGCCTGTTTGTTAAGCGGTGAAACTAAAGAGCGTCGGCATCCTTGCCGGTGTTGCTGGCATCCTTGCCATCGCTCGGATGGCGTCCTTGCCGGTGCTGCGTGACTTCCTTGTGTTGACTGGCAGCATCCTTGCCGCCTCCACCAGACCTTGTTGGCTGGCTTGAGATGAAGAATATGCATGTATGCATATACAGTCAATGCACAAATGCATTTATTTTCAGCGCGCAAATGCACAAACGCATTTACGTCCTTGTGGACAGCGGGTTTGGTGGTTTTTTCCAGGCGAAAAAAAGCCCGCTCGTTGGCGGGCTTTGTCTTACAGAAGAAGGTTAACGGGCGTACATACCCCACCAGAACACATGACCCAGGATGCTGATCTGCTCATCCTGGATATCCTGGAAGCTGTAGTCCTCATCCGGGTGCTCATCGCGATTGAAACTGCGCAGGCGAATCCCGGAAGGCAGGCGGTAGAGCTGTTTCACCCGCAATTGGCCGTTGTGGTTGATGGCATACAAGTCACCATCGACGATGTCACCAATGCCACTTTTGCCCGCATTCACCCCGACCGTCGCGCCATCGCGCAGCACCGGCAACATGCTGTTGCCGCGTACCGTCACGCACTTGGCCTGGTCGAACTGCACACCGTTATGCCGCAGGCTGCGCTTGCCGAACCGCAGGCTGGCTTTCTCGCTTTCCTCGATGACGAATCTTCCTGATCCAGCAGCCAATTCAACCTCGCGCAGAAAGGGGATCGACACCTCGTCATCATTAACGGGCGTGTCGTCGTCCCACAGGCTTATGTCCTTGAGTTCCGAATGCATCGGGTCGCGCCCGTCCTCCCGCGAAACGCCCACCGCCACGCGCCCGCGCAGTTGGTCGGTGCTCACGCGGAAGTACTCGGCGATGCGGGAAATGTGCTTGTCCGACGGATCAACGATCTTGCCGCTGAGGATCCGGGACAGCGTGGATTGAGGCACGCCGGTACGCCGGTGAAGCTCCGTGGGGGAGATCCGGTCGCGGTCCAGCAGTTCGCGTAAGACGATAGAAACGTTGCGTTTTTGCATAACGGGGATAGTGACGGGAGATTTCGGGGTTGGCAAATGCTAATTTGCATTATTTATGCATAACCGATGCATTTCTTGGGCCCTTTTAAGTGTGGTGATGTGGACTGCGAACCGCAGACCTCGCGTGTTAACCTTGCGCCCATCGCAAAATCGCAGGGCGGAATGCCCCACCTTTGCTCCACTCCTTTCAACGAATTTGCCTACGACCCAATGAGTAAAACCACTTCAGACCTGTCCTCCCACACCCCAATGATGCAGCAGTACTGGCGCCTCAAGAACCAGCACCCTGATCAGTTGATGTTCTACCGCATGGGCGACTTCTACGAGATCTTCTACGAAGACGCGAAGAAGGCCGCCAAGCTGCTGGATATCACCCTGACGGCGCGTGGGCAGTCGGCGGGGCAGTCGATTCCGATGTGTGGGATTCCTTACCATTCATTGGAAGGTTACCTGGTCAAGCTGGTGAAGCTGGGCGAGTCGGTGGTGATCTGTGAGCAGATCGGCGACCCGGCCACCAGCAAGGGGCCGGTAGAACGTCAGGTGGTGCGCATTATTACGCCGGGGACGGTGAGTGATGAGGCGCTGCTGGATGAGCGTCGCGATAACCTGATCGCGGCGGTGTTGGGCGATGAGCGCCTGTTCGGGCTGTCGGTGCTGGATATCACCAGTGGCAACTTCACGGTGCTGGAGATCAAGGGCTGGGAGAACCTGCTGGCGGAGCTGGAGCGCATCAATCCGGTGGAGTTGTTGATCCCGGATGATTGGCCGAAGGATCTGCCGGCGGAAAAACGCCGTGGGGCCAAGCGCCGTGCGCCGTGGGATTTCGAGCGTGACTCGGCGCTGAAAAGTCTGTGCCAGCAGTTCTCAGTACAAGACCTTAAAGGCTTCGGTTGTGAAACCCTGACCCTGGCCATCGGTGCCGCCGGTTGCTTGCTGGGTTACGCCAAGGAAACCCAGCGCACCGCCCTGCCGCATTTGCGCAGCCTGCGTCATGAGCGTCTGGACGACACCGTGGTACTCGATGGCGCGAGCCGTCGCAACCTGGAGCTGGACACCAACCTGGCCGGCGGGCGTGACAACACTCTGCAATCGGTGGTCGACCGTTGCCAGACCGCTATGGGCAGCCGCTTGCTGACGCGTTGGTTGAATCGTCCGCTACGCGACCTGAGTGTGCTGCAGGCGCGTCAGACTTCTATTACTTGCCTGCTGGACGGCTATCGCTTTGAAAAGCTGCAGCCACAGTTGAAGGAAATCGGCGATATCGAGCGCATCCTGGCGCGGATCGGCCTGCGTAACGCGCGTCCGCGTGACTTGGCGCGCCTGCGTGACGCCCTCGGTGCCTTGCCACAATTGCAAGCGGCGATGACCGAACTGGACACGCCGCACCTGCAACAGCTCGCGGTCACCGCCGGTACTTACCCGGAGCTGGCGGCGTTGCTGGAAAAAGCCATCATCGACAACCCGCCAGCAATCATCCGTGACGGCGGCGTTCTGAAGACCGGTTACGACAGCGAGCTGGACGAGCTGCAAGCCCTGAGCGAAAACGCCGGGCAGTTCCTGATTGACCTGGAAGCCCGCGAAAAAGCCCGTACCGGCCTGGCCAACCTGAAAGTCGGCTACAACCGCGTGCACGGCTATTTCATCGAATTGCCGAGCAAGCAGGCCGAGTCGGCGCCCATCGACTATCAACGTCGCCAGACACTGAAAGGCGCCGAGCGGTTTATCACCCCAGAGCTGAAAGAGTTCGAAGACAAGGCACTGTCGGCCAAGAGTCGTGCCCTGGCTCGGGAAAAGATGCTCTACGAGAACCTGCTGGAAGACCTGATCAGCCAATTGGCACCGCTGCAGGACACCGCCGCCGCCCTGGCCGAGCTGGATGTGCTGAGCAACCTGGCCGAGCGCGCGCTGAACCTTGACCTGAACTGCCCGCGCTTTGTCAGCGAGCCGTGCATGCGCATCGTGCAAGGTCGCCACCCGGTCGTAGAGCAAGTGTTGACCACGCCGTTCGTCGCCAACGACCTGTCGCTGGACGACGATACCCGCATGCTGGTGATCACCGGTCCGAACATGGGCGGTAAATCCACCTACATGCGCCAGACGGCATTGATCGTGCTGTTGGCGCATATCGGCAGCTTTGTGCCGGCGGCCAGTTGCGAGCTGTCCCTGGTGGACCGCATTTTCACCCGGATCGGCTCCAGCGACGACCTGGCCGGTGGCCGTTCGACCTTTATGGTGGAGATGAGCGAAACCGCCAACATCCTGCATAACGCCACCGAACGCAGCCTGGTGCTGATGGACGAAGTGGGCCGCGGCACCAGCACCTTCGACGGCCTGTCCCTGGCCTGGGCGGCAGCCGAACGCCTGGCGCATCTGCGTGCCTACACGCTGTTTGCCACGCACTATTTCGAGCTGACCGTGCTGCCGGAAAGCGAACCACTGGTGGCCAACGTGCACCTGAACGCTACTGAGCACAACGAGCGCATCGTGTTCCTGCACCACGTGCTGCCGGGGCCAGCCAGCCAGAGTTACGGCCTGGCCGTGGCCCAACTGGCGGGCGTGCCGAATGACGTAATCACCCGCGCCCGCGAACACCTCAGCCGCCTGGAAACCACGGCGCTGCCCCATGAGACCGTGGTCGCCAGCCCTGCCAAAGCCTCCAGCAAACCGGCGGCGCCGCATCAGAGCGACATGTTCGCTAGCCTGCCCCACCCGGTGCTGGATGAGTTGGCAAAGCTTGACCTGGATGACTTGACGCCGCGAAAAGCGCTCGAAATGTTATATGCACTGAAGACTCGGATATAACGCTGAGGCCAGCAAGCTGGTAGACTCTCGCGCGGTTTGGGATGCTGCAGGCTATTAGCCTGGCCTGCAGACTATCGCTCCCGAACCTCGCGAGCCCTGCCACAAAGGGTTTCGCCGCCGCCGCCTGAGGAGAGAATTAGAAATGACCTTCGTCGTTACCGACAACTGCATCAAGTGCAAGTACACCGACTGCGTGGAAGTATGTCCGGTGGACTGCTTCTACGAAGGCCCGAACTTCCTGGTCATCCACCCGGACGAGTGCATTGATTGCGCCCTGTGTGAACCTGAATGCCCGGCCGTCGCTATTTTCTCCGAGGACGAAGTCCCGGCAGGTATGGAGCAGTTCATTCAGTTGAACGTCGAGTTGGCGGAAATCTGGCCGAATATCACTGAACGCAAAGACCCGATGCCGGATGCAGCGGAGTGGGATGGCAAAAAAGGTAAGATTGCAGACCTCGAGCGCTGATAGCGTCGCCTCCCAAAAGGCCCCTTGCGGGCCTTTTTGCGTTTCTGGAAAGCAGGTTTCACTTTCCTACAGGCAAAAAAAAGGGGCGGTATGACCCGCCCACATTTTTTCCCTAGTCCCTGTATTCCTTTTCATCATCCTGATGAATCGCATCCTGCGACGTTCCCTAAACCATCGTTCCTTGATGGCTGTGTCAATCCGTGGACACAGGGCTGATGTTAGAGAGTTCCGAAGGAAGTTCAACGGGATCCATTCCTGCGACCGACACGCTTTCATGCTCAGCAGATAATAATTAATTGTTATTTTTCAACAGGATAGAAAACACTCTCGATGAACCGGGACGTACTTGGCGGGCAAAAAAACCAAACGCTTACGAAAAAGTAAGCAAATGCTTACACGACCAATTGCGTAAATGAGAAATAAACCCGCCTTGACCACCGTCCAGCCATGAAAAAGCCCCGACACCGTCGAGGCTTTTTCCCTTCAATGCCCTCAGTCGTCGCTGACGGTGATGGTCGGCATCGCCGGCGCAGCGGCTTCCTGCAGCACGATACGCGCGCCCACATGGCGGGCCAGCTCCTGATACACCATGGCTATCTGGCCATCAGGGTCCGCCGCAACAGTCGGCTTGCCACCGTCCGCCTGTTCACGAATCACCATCGACAGTGGCAATGAAGCCAGCAGTTCCACCCCGTACTGGGTGGCAAGCTTCTCGCCACCGCCTTCGCCGAACAGATGCTCGGCGTGGCCGCAGTTGGAGCAGATGTGCACGGCCATGTTCTCCACGACGCCCAGCACCGGGATATTGACCTTGCGGAACATTTCCACGCCTTTTCTCGCGTCGAGCAATGCCAGGTCCTGGGGCGTGGTGACGATCACCGAGCCAGCCACCGGGACTTTCTGCGCCAGGGTCAGCTGGATATCACCGGTGCCTGGAGGCATGTCGATCACCAGGTAGTCCAGGTCGCCCCAGGCGGTCTGGGTGACCAGTTGCAGCAAGGCGCCGGAGACCATCGGCCCGCGCCAGACCATCGGCGTGTTGTCATCGGTAAGGAAGGCCATCGACATCACTTCCACACCCAGGGACTCGATCGGCACGAACCACTTCTGATCCTTGACCTTAGGCCGTGTGCCCTCGGCGATGCCAAACATCACGCCTTGGCTCGGGCCGTAGATATCCGCATCAAGGATGCCCACGCGTGCGCCTTCGCGGGCCAAGGCCAGGGCCAGGTTGGCCGCCGTGGTGGACTTGCCCACGCCGCCCTTGCCGGAGGCCACAGCCACCACGTTCTTGACGTTGGCCAGCCCTGGGATTTGCGCCTGGGCCTTGTGCGCGGCAATCACACACTGGATGTCGACCTTGGCCGAACGCACGCCGTCCAAGCCCTCGATGGCCATCTGCAGCATCTGCGCCCAACCGCTCTTGAACAGACCGGCGGCATAACCCAGTTCCAACTGGACCGACACTTGGTCGCCCTGGACGTCGATGGCACGCACACAGCCGGCACTGACCGGGTCCTGGTTCAAATAAGGGTCGGTGTACTGGCGAAGCACGGCTTCCACCGCTGCGCGATTGACGGCGCTCATGGGCTACTCCCGAAAAAGACTGACTGAAACAGGCGGCTATCCTAACCGTTCCAGCGGCGTTACGGCATGCTTTCGCAGGTTCGGAAGATTCTGAAACAGCGCCACGGGGTGAAATATATTTCCCGGCGCTTTATAGTGGCCGACCTCCGTTTCATCAAGTAGCCGAGCCCCATGTCCGAGCCACGCAAGATCCTCGTCACCAGCGCCCTGCCCTATGCCAATGGTTCCATCCATCTTGGCCATATGCTTGAGTACATCCAGACCGATATGTGGGTGCGCTTTCAGAAGCATCGTGGCAACCAATGCATTTATGTCTGCGCGGACGACGCCCACGGTTCGGCCATCATGTTGCGCGCCGAAAAGGAAGGGATCACCCCGGAACAACTGATCGCCAACGTGCAGGCTGAACACAGCGCCGACTTTGCCGAGTTCCTGGTGGATTTCGACAACTTCCACTCGACCCACTCCGAAGAAAACCGCGAGCTGTCGAGCCAGATCTATCTGCGTTTGAAAGAAGCCGGGCATATCGACCAGCGTTCGGTGACCCAGTATTTCGACCCGGAAAAGAAAATGTTCCTGGCCGACCGCTTCATCAAGGGCACCTGCCCGAAATGCGGCACTGAAGACCAATACGGCGACAACTGCGAGAAATGCGGTGCGACCTACGCGCCCACCGAGCTGAAGAACCCTAAGTCGGCAATCTCTGGCGCCACCCCGGTGCTCAAGGATTCCCAGCATTTCTTCTTCAAGCTCCCGGATTTCCAGCAGATGCTGCAAACCTGGACCCGAAGCGGCACCTTGCAGGACGCCGTGGCCAACAAACTCTCCGAATGGCTCGACAGCGGCCTGCAGCAGTGGGACATCTCCCGCGATGCGCCGTACTTCGGCTTCGAAATCCCGGGCGAGCCGGGCAAGTACTTCTACGTGTGGCTGGACGCGCCGATCGGCTACATGGCCAGCTTCAAGAGCCTGTGCGACCGCACGCCGGATCTGGACTTCGACGCGTTCTGGAGTAAGGAATCCACTGCCGAGCTGTACCACTTCATCGGCAAGGACATCGTCAACTTCCACGCGCTGTTCTGGCCGGCAATGCTTGAAGGTTCGGGCTATCGCAAGCCGACCGCCATCGCGGTGCACGGCTACCTGACGGTCAACGGCCAGAAGATGTCCAAGTCCCGTGGCACCTTTATCAAGGCGCGCACCTACCTGGACCACCTGTCGCCGGAATACCTGCGCTACTACTACGCCTCCAAACTGGGCCGTGGCGTCGATGACCTGGACCTGAACCTGGAAGACTTCGTACAGAAGGTCAACTCGGACCTGGTCGGCAAGGTCGTCAACATTGCCAGCCGTTGTGCCGGGTTTATCCACAAGGGCAACGCTGGCCTGCTGGTGGCCGAGAACGCCGCTCCGGAACTGACCGACGCCTTCCTGGCCGCTGCGCCAAGCATCGCCGATGCCTATGAAGCCCGCGACTTTGCCCGTGCCATGCGCGAAATCATGGGCCTGGCCGACCGTGCCAACGCCTGGATCGCCGACAAGGCACCGTGGTCGCTGAACAAACAGGAAGGCAAGCAGGCGGAAGTGCAGGCGATCTGCGCCACGGGCGTCAATCTGTTCCACCAACTGGTGATATTCCTCAAGCCGGTGCTGCCGTTGTTGGCCGCCGACGCCGAGGCGTTCCTCAACGTGGCGCCGCTGACCTGGAACGATCACACCACGCTGCTCAGCAACCATCAGTTGAACGAGTTCAAGCCGCTGATGACCCGTATCGACCCGGTCAAAGTCCAGGCGATGACCGACGCTTCGAAAGAAGACCTGGTCGCCAGCCAGACCGATACCGGTTCGGCTGCGCCCGCGGGCAATGGTGAGTTGGCCAAAGATCCGATCTCTGCGCAAATCGACTTTGATGCTTTCGCTGCCGTAGACCTGCGTGTCGCGCTGATCGTCAAGGCCGAAGCCGTAGAAGGTGCCGACAAGCTGCTGCGCCTGACCCTGGACCTCGGTGGCGAGCAACGCAACGTGTTCTCCGGCATCAAGAGCGCTTATCCGGACCCATCCAAGCTGGATGGTCGCCTGACCATGATGATCGCCAACCTCAAACCTCGGAAAATGAAGTTCGGCATGTCCGAGGGCATGGTGATGGCGGCCGGCCCGGGTGGGGAAGAGATCTACCTGCTCAGTCCTGACAGTGGTGCGAAGCCGGGCCAACGGATCAAGTAGCCTGCAAAGTTAGTATTTGTGGTGAGCGGGCTTGCCCCGCCCGAGGCTGCGAAGCGGCCCTAAAACCAGGCACCCGGTTCTATCTGTAAAAACCGTGGTGGCAATGATGGGGCCGCTTCGCGCCCCAGCGCGGGGCAAGCCCGCTCACCACAAGAAAGCGCAACCACCCCAGCCCAGTTTGCTTAACCGGCATGCCCATGATCACCCCATGAATCTCATTCAACGTATCGACGCGCTGCTGCCGCAGACCCAATGCGGCAAATGCGGGCACCCAGGCTGCAAACCTTACGCTGAGGGTATTGCTCAAGGCGAAGCGATCAACAAGTGCCCGCCCGGGGGACAGGAAACCATTGCGGGTCTTGCGCAATTGTTGCGCGTGCCGGTGCTGGAATTGGATATCAGCCGAGGGGAAGCTCCGGCCCAGATCGCCTATATCCGCGAGGCCGAGTGCATTGGTTGCACCAAGTGCATCCAGGCCTGCCCGGTGGATGCCATTGTCGGCGCAGCCAAGCTGATGCACACGGTCATCGTCGATGAGTGCACCGGTTGCGACCTCTGCGTCGCGCCCTGCCCCGTTGACTGCATTGAAATGCGTCCGACCGCCACCGTATTACCGATTGTGGGTGGCCTGGCCACCAACGATCAGCAACGGCAAGGACGAGCTCTCAAGCGCGACCGGGCAAGACGCCGTTATGAACAACGCAATGCACGGCTGCAACGGGAAGAAGCGCAGAAGCTCGCTGAACGCCTGGCTCGGGCAAAACGCTCAGTACCGGATTTGCCTGTGCAGGTCGGTACAGCACAGGACGCAGCGATCAAGAAAGCCAAAATCACGGTCGCCATGAGT
This sequence comes from Pseudomonas sp. C 49-2, assembly GCF_003970195.1. NCBI lineage: Bacteria > Pseudomonadati > Pseudomonadota > Gammaproteobacteria > Pseudomonadales > Pseudomonadaceae > Pseudomonas > Pseudomonas sp. C 49-2. The sequence goes on along the minus strand of NZ_RXYG01000003.1, from coordinate 92,616 downwards.
CGCGCACAACTGCATAAATCCTTGAAGGCCTTCGGCCACCCACCAACCTTTGATCAACAGTCGCAGTTGATCGTCTTGCAGCAGCAGTTCGAAGCGGCAGAACAAGCGCTGACCGCGCTGGAACTGGGCACCGCACCGAAGGCAGTAGGTACGACTTCGAATACTGCCGACCTCAAGCGCGCGAAAATCCAGCTGGCAATGCGCCGCGTGGAATTGAAGAAAGCTCATGACTTAAACGCCAGCCCGCAACAACTGGCCGAGGCGCAACACAACTTAGAAGAGGCGCAGCGTCAAGTGGATACCCACGGCAACACCTGACCCGCAAAACCTGTATTGCTACAATCCCGCCGATCGACTGCCAGGGAAACCCCACCCCATGAACGCCGCAAAACGCCTGGAAATTTTCCGCAGGCTCCACGAAGACAATCCAGAACCCAAGACCGAACTGGCCTACACCACGCCGTTCGAGTTGTTGATTGCGGTGATCCTGTCGGCTCAATCCACGGACGTCGGCGTGAACAAGGCCACAGCCAAGCTGTACCCTGTGGCGAATACTCCCGAAGCAATCCATGCATTGGGTGTGGATGGGTTGTCGGAATACATCAAGACCATTGGCCTGTACAACAGCAAGGCCAAGAACGTCATTGAAACTTGCCGCCTGCTGGTGGAACTGCACGGCAGTGAAGTACCGCAAACCCGCGAAGCCTTGGAAGCCCTGCCAGGCGTCGGGCGCAAAACCGCCAACGTGGTGCTCAACACCGCGTTCCGGCAACTGACCATGGCGGTGGACACCCATATCTTCCGGGTCAGCAATCGAACCGGCATCGCCCGTGGCAAGAACGTGGTGGAGGTGGAAAAGCAGCTGATGAAGTTCGTGCCCAAGCCCTATCTGCTGGATTCCCACCACTGGCTGATCCTTCATGGCCGCTACGTTTGTCAGGCCCGCAAGCCGCGCTGCGGCAGCTGTCGCATCGAAGACCTGTGCGAATACAAGGACAAGACGTCCGACGATTGACAGATCATTGATTTTCTCGATCAATCGATTGAAAAAATCTTTTTTACCGGATCATGGATTATCGTTATAAGGAGCGCCAACGGCAGTCTTAGCCCGGAGTGAACCTTATGAGCACTGGCAAAGAGCAACTGGAAGTGGAAGACGACCTCGTTGAGTCGGACGACGATGGGGCAGAGGCGCCTGTGGCAGAGGTCGCCAAGACCAATTTAAGCAAACGCCGCACTATCGATAATCTCCTGGAAGAACGACGCTTGCAAAAACAGCTGGCCGATTACGACTTCGACCTCTGATCGAGCAATCGACAGCCGGAAGCCTCCTTCGCGGAGGCTTTTTTCTGCCGGTGCCCCGGACAATACGCTGTGCTATGCCCTCCTCTATACCAAGCCGTTACGCTGGGCCAGCTCGATCAGGTCCACCAGTGAACGCGCATTGAGCTTGAGCAGCAAACGCGTCTTGTAGGTGCTGACGGTCTTGTTGCTGAGAAACATGCCGTCGGCAATCTCCTTGTTGGTCCTGCCCCGCGCCAGCTGCTGCAATACCATCATTTCTCGCCCGGAGAGGCGCTCGACCATATCGGCCTCGCTGGCATTGCCCATGGTGGAGCGTACCGAGTTGAGCGCCTGGTTCGGGAAATAGCTGTAGCCCGACAGGACCGCCTTGATAGCACTCAGCAACTCGGTCAGGTCCTGTTGCTTGCATACGTAGCCTGCCGCTCCCGCCTGCATGCAACGCATGGAAAAGTGACCAGGGGCCTGAGATGTGAGGACCAGCACCTTGAATGGCACAGCCTGCTTGGTGGAAGACAACCGGCAAATAACTTCCAGGCCGTCAAGTTTGGGAATACCGATGTCCAGTATCACTATGTCCGGCATATGCTCCCGCGCAAGTTGCAACGCATCGACACCGTTATCGGTCTCGGCAACGACCTCATAACCATGACGTTCCATTAGCATACGCACAGCAAGACGAATGACGGGATGATCGTCCACGATCAGCACTTTATTCATGAGAAAGTCCAATTTCGCTGTTCGAATTATTTAGAGCAAGCACAATAGCCTAGTCGTTTCCTAGTTGGCATAGCGTTACCCCCCAAGCAACAGCAAGCAGAGACCCACCCCACAGCGATAAAGGAATTGCCCTACAAAAAAACGCCCTCTCGGAGGGATCAGGTTTTATGGATCCTTTCAGAACTTTCCGGGGGCCTACATACTTTGAGTGAAATATCCGTGGCTTATAGGGGGCTGGGTAAACGTGCCGCACATGACTCTCAGGAAATGCCCCTTGTCTCTCGCCCGCCGCAGGGGGAAACGGCCAGAATGAGGCGTCTGCTTTAGTTCCATTTAACATATTCACTTACATCCTTAATTCCTACAGACCATTCAATGTTTTGTCTCTTCTCCGCACTTGTATGAGTGAATTATCTGTAAGACCAGTTCCTACACAGATGTAAAAAATTCATTCCCCCTACAACATTTGAACAATAATTCATTCAAACCCAATTTTTGGTAAAGGTTTTGAGGAAAAACATCCACGGCTGTTTAATCGTTATAAACATAAAAGTCTTCACAGAATCACAGGCAAAAAAAATGGCCCCTTTAGCAAGGGGCCATTCTTCACAACACGTTGAGACTTAGAACAGCGAGCGACCTTTGTTGGCCGCAATGCGCATGCGCAATGCGTTCAACTTGATAAAGCCTGCCGCGTCCGCCTGGTTGTAAGCGCCGCCGTCCTCTTCAAAGGTAGCGATGTTGGCGTCGAACAGCGATTCATCGGACTTGCGACCGGTAACGATCACGTTGCCCTTGTACAGCTTCAGGCGCACAACGCCGTTCACGTGAACCTGGGAAGCGTCGATCATCTGTTGCAGCATCAGACGCTCAGGGCTCCACCAGTAGCCGGTGTAGATCAGGCTGGCGTACTTGGGCATCAGCTCGTCTTTGAGGTGAGCCACTTCACGGTCCAGGGTGATGGACTCGATGGCGCGGTGGGCGCGCAGCATGATGGTGCCGCCTGGGGTTTCGTAGCAGCCGCGGGACTTCATGCCCACGTAGCGGTTCTCGACGATGTCGAGACGGCCGATACCGTGTTCGCCACCGATACGGTTCAAGGTCGCCAGTACGGTGGCCGGAGTCATTTCGACGCCGTCCAGCGCGACGATGTCGCCGTTGCGGTAGGTCAGTTCCAGGTATTGCGGCTTGTCGGGAGCGTTCTCCGGGGAGACGGTCCACTTCCACATGTCTTCTTCGTGCTCGGTCCAGGTGTCTTCCAGCACGCCACCTTCATAGGAGATGTGCAGCAGGTTGGCGTCCATCGAGTACGGGGATTTCTTCTTGCCGTGGCGCTCGATCGGGATTGCGTGCTTCTCAGCGTAATCCATCAACTTTTCACGGGACAGCAGGTCCCATTCACGCCAAGGGGCAATCACTTTCACGCCAGGCTTGAGCGCGTAGGCACCCAGTTCGAAACGCACCTGGTCGTTGCCCTTGCCGGTAGCGCCATGGGAAATGGCGTCGGCGCCGGTTTCGTTGGCGATTTCGATCAGGCGTTTGGCGATCAGCGGACGTGCGATGGAGGTACCCAGCAGGTACTCGCCTTCGTAGACGGTGTTGGCGCGAAACATCGGGAAAACGAAATCGCGGACAAACTCTTCGCGCAGGTCGTCAATGTAGATCTCTTTCACGCCCATGGCTTGCGCCTTGGCACGTGCTGGTTCGACCTCTTCGCCCTGACCCAGGTCAGCGGTGAAGGTCACCACTTCACAGTTATAAGTATCCTGCAGCCACTTGAGGATCACCGAAGTGTCCAGGCCGCCGGAATACGCGAGAACGACCTTGTTTACGTCGGCCATGCCATCACTCCACGGGGTTGTACGGAAAGGCGTCGATTCTACCGACCAAAACCGCGAATTTACAGGGGCGCGACAGCAAATGAAGATAAAGCGACAGATTATGTCGAACGGGCGACCGATGGTCGCACCTTAGGAGGTGTGCGCGGGGTTGCTTGGGCCGGTGGCGGTGGGGGCCGGTTTCTCGGGGGCAGCCACGCGCTCTAGCTGAATATTCACGCGGCGGTTACGTGCCCGGTTGGCCGCATTGGTGTTGGGCGCCAATGGGTAGCTTTCGCCGTGGAAACGCAGGGTGATCTGCGATTCCGGAATCCCGTTGGCCTTGAAGTAGTCCATGACCGCCAGGCCGCGACGGCGCGAGACGTCGCGGTTGGTGAGTCGGTTGCCGCTGTTGTCCGAATGACCGTTCAACTCGATATGGTTGACGGTGGGGTCGGCTTTCATGAACGCGAGAATCACGTCGAGTTTCTTCTTGGCGAGCGCGTCCAGCTCGATTCCGCCACCCGGGAAACCGACTTCAGTCTGTTTGACCTGGTCATAATTCATCGGCAACAGCTTGGCGGTGCACAGCTGGTAATCGTTGTAGGCCTTGTTGAATTTAACCGGCAGCAGACGGATTTCCGAATAGCCGCCCTCACGCCCATAGTGCCGCACGGTCGGGCTACGCCCTTCCAGCAAGCCATTGAACAAGCGCCCGGCCTGCGCCTGGGAGCTGTTGAACAGTACATCGCCACTGCCGGCACGCACGGCGCCGAGGCTGATATCGCCTCGCCCCGGCTGCCACGGCGCAGCGGCGGCCAGCAACGTGGCCGAACCGGCTCCCAGCGAGCCATTGTAGGCTTTCAGGCGAAATGTCGCCTGCTCGCCGGCCCGGCGCACGAACTCACCCGAACCGAAATCGGTGATTGGCTGGGTCAAGCGGCACTCGAACTGGTCGCCTTCCACCTTCCACTCAATATTCTCCAGACGTGTCTGGAACGTGAGGGCCATCGCAGGCAGGCTGGCGAACACACTGAGCAGGGCTAGATATTGCTGGCGCACGTGAGGCTCCACTGGTTTCTACAACACTTCAAAGCGTCATACATCGATAAGGCATACCCAAGGCTATCGGTTGCATCCTGCAAAACTTGATAGCGAGTGCCTGAAAGCGTCTTTTCCGGTAGCATTCCCACCAGATTGACCCGCCTGGAATCCCCAATGTCCGACCGCCTGACCCTGCTGCGTCCCGACGACTGGCATATTCATCTTCGCGATGGTGCTGCGTTACCCCACACCGTGGCCGATGTCGCGCGCACGTTTGGCCGCGCCATCATCATGCCTAACCTGGTACCTCCGGTGCGTAATGCCGAGCAAGCCGATGCCTATCGCCAGCGTATCCTCGCTGCACGACCGGCCGGCAGCCGCTTCGAACCGTTGATGGTGCTCTACCTCACCGACCGCACCCAGCCCGAAGAGATTCGAGAGGCCAAGGCCAGCGGTTTCGTGCACGCCGCCAAGCTGTACCCGGCCGGCGCGACGACCAACTCCGATTCCGGTGTGACCAGTATCGACAAGATCCTGCCGGCCATCGAAACCATGGCCGAAGTCGGCATGCCGCTGTTGATCCACGGTGAAGTCACCCGTGGCGACGTGGATGTCTTCGACCGCGAGAAGATCTTCATCGACGAGCATATGCGCCGTGTGGTCGAGCTGTTCCCGACCCTCAAGGTGGTGTTCGAACACATCACCACCGCCGATGCCGTGCAGTTCGTCAGCGAGGCCTCCGCCAACGTCGGCGCGACGATCACCGCGCATCACTTGCTATACAACCGCAACCACATGCTGGTGGGCGGGATTCGGCCGCACTTCTATTGCCTGCCGATCCTCAAGCGCAACACCCACCAGGTGGCCTTGCTGGATGCAGCGACCAGCGGCAATCCGAAGTTCTTCCTCGGCACCGACTCCGCGCCTCATGCCCAGCACGCCAAGGAAGCGGCGTGTGGCTGTGCCGGTTGCTACACCGCCTATGCAGCGATCGAGTTGTATGCCGAAGCGTTCGAACAGCGTAACGCCCTGGACAAGCTCGAAGGTTTCGCCAGCCTCAACGGCCCGCGTTTCTACGGCCTGCCGGCGAATACCGACCGCATCACCCTGGTCCGTGAAGACTGGACCGCCCCTGCCAGCCTGCCGTTTGGCGAGCTGACTGTCATCCCGCTGCGCGCCGGTGAAACACTGCGCTGGCGCCTGCTGGAGGAAAGCAAGTGAGTGAAGACCATTACGATGACGAACACGAGCACAGTGGTGGCGGTTCGCGTCACCCGATGGCCGAGCGGTTTCGCGGCTATCTGCCGGTTGTCATCGACGTAGAAACCGGTGGTTTCAATTGCGCCACCGACGCATTGCTGGAAATCGCCGCAACCACCATCGGCATGGACGAGCAGGGTTTTGTGTTCCCGGAACACACCCACTTCTTCCGCGTCGAACCGTTTGAAGGCGCGAATATCGAAGCCGCCGCTTTGGAATTCACGGGCATCAAGCTTGATCACCCACTGCGCATGGCGGTGAGTGAAGAAGCGGCGCTGACCGATATCTTCCGTGGTGTGCGCAAGGCGTTGAAGGCCAATGGCTGCAAACGCGCGATCCTGGTCGGCCACAACAGCAGTTTCGACCTGGGTTTCCTGAACGCCGCCGTGGCGCGGTTGGACATGAAGCGCAACCCGTTCCACCCGTTCTCTAGCTTCGACACGGCCACCCTCGCCGGCCTGGCGTATGGCCAGACCGTGTTGGCGAAAGCCTGCCAGGCCGCCGGTATTGACTTTGACGGGCGTGAGGCTCACTCGGCTCGCTACGACACAGAGAAAACCGCCGAGCTGTTCTGCGGCATCGTCAACCGCTGGAAAGACATGGGCGGCTGGGAAGACTTCAACGACTAACAGCGCTTTTGTGGTGAGCCCGCCGACTATGGTGTGCGGGCTTACCACAAAAAAACCGGCCTTCTCAGGCCGGTTTTTTTGTACCTCGAACCTGGCTTACAGCTTGCCAGCGTTCTCGGTCAGGTAAGCCGCAACGCCTTCTGGCGAAGCGTTCATGCCTTTGTCGCCTTTTTTCCAGTTGGCAGGGCAGACTTCGCCGTGTTCTTCGTGGAATTGCAGGGCGTCGACCAGGCGGATCAGCTCTTCCATGTTACGACCCAGTGGCAGGTCGTTGATGATCTGGGAGCGGACAACGCCCTTGTCGTCGATCAGGAAAGCGCCACGGAAGGCCACGCCGCCTTCAGACTCAACGTCGTAGGCCTTGGCGATGTCGTGCTTCATGTCGGCAGCCATGGTGTATTTGACTTTGCCGATGCCGCCATCATTGATGGCGGTGTTGCGCCAGGCGTTGTGGGTGAAATGGGAGTCGATGGAAACAGCTACCACTTCAACGTTGCGCGCCTTGAAATCGTCCATGCGATGGTCCAGAGCGATCAGCTCCGAAGGGCAGACGAAGGTGAAGTCCAGCGGGTAGAAGAACACCAGGCCGTATTTGCCTTTGATGGCTTCAGACAGTTTGAAGCTGTCTACGATTTCGCCATTGCCGAGGACGGCTGGGACGTCGAAATCCGGGGCTTGTTTGCCGACGAGTACGCTCATTGGGTATCTCCTGATGTAGAGGTGACGATTGAAGTAAAAGGACCGGCCTCGAGTCTGCCGTTAATAAGCGACAGCCCTGTGACGCAGTCACGCTTCGTGAAGACCGACCATCATACACTGAAAAAACCGTTCGTCAGTGCGGGCGCGGTGCCAGCAAATACCCTACGAATCTACTTTGACAATCATTCTCGTTAACATTAAGATCCATCGCACTTAAGCCTTAAACCCGCGACGGTTCTCCCTTATGTATGTGTGCCTCTGTACTGGCGTCACCGACGGACAAATCCGCGAAGCAATCTATGAAGGTTGCTGCAGCTACAAGGAAGTGCGTGAAACCACCGGCGTTGCCAGCCAGTGCGGTAAATGCGCTTGCCTCGCCAAGCAAGTGGTACGGGAAACCCTGACGCAGCTGCAGACAGCCCAGGCCGCGCTCCCCTATTCAGCAGAATTTACACACGCCTGATTGGGCGTGTTTTAAAGAACCGGACTTAGTGTCCGGTTTTTTTATGCCCGCAATTCAATTAGTTAGCGTCAAGACGCGGAACACAAACATTCTTATTCCGATTAATTTTCATTTATTATTCAATAACTTAGGTTTGACACTAGGGAATTCGCCGCTCAAACTCCGCCTTATACACAGCTATTACAGGGCAGGACCCCAGTCATGAAAGGCGACATCTCAGTCATCCAGCAACTCAACAAAATCCTTGCCAATGAACTGGTCGCGATCAATCAGTACTTTCTGCATGCGCGCATGTATGACGATTGGGGCCTGGAAAAGCTGGGCAAGCGCGAATACAAAGAATCCATCAAGGCCATGAAAGATGCGGACGCGCTGATCAAGCGCATCCTGTTCCTGGAAGGCCTGCCGAACGTACAGGACCTGGGCAAGCTGAACATCGGCGAGCACACCCAGGAAATGATCAGCAGCGACCTGAAGTTCGAACACAAGAGCCACAGCGACCTCAAGGCCGCCATCGCTCACTGCGAAAGCAAAGGTGACTTCGGCAGCCGCGAACTGCTGGAAGACATCCTCGAAGACCAGGAAGAACACATCGACTGGCTGGAGACCCAACTGGGCCTGATCGACAAAGTCAGCCTGGAAAACTACCTGCAATCGCAGATGGGCGAAGAATAAGCCCCCAGCTCGCAGGTACAAAAAAGCCCCGCTCTCTCACGAGAAGCGGGGCTTTTTATTGCGTCCGGATCAAGCTTCAGTCTTGGCTGCCGCTTTTGCCGCTGCATCTTTGATCAACGACTGCAACGAACCGTCTGCGGCCATTTCAGTGATGATGTCGCTTCCGCCGACCAGCTCACCGGCAACCCACAGTTGTGGGAAGGTCGGCCAGTTGGCGTACTTCGGCAGGTTGGCGCGGATTTCAGGGTTTTGCAGGATATCCACGTAAGCGAATTTTTCGCCGCACGCCATGATGGCCTGGGACGCCTTCGCGGAGAAACCGCACTGAGGAGCGTTTGGCGCGCCCTTCATGTAAAGCAGAATGGTGTTGTTGGCAATCTGCTCTTTGATCGTTTCGATGATATCCATGGAACACCTCGGCTGGAACTTTGCGACTCACAGGTCGGCACGGTGGCGCATTGTAACGCAAAATTCCAGCCTGGTGCTCAGGCGGCTGCTACCTGCACCGGCACGCCATTGAGCGCTGCATTGCCCGATAGCTCGTCCAGTTGCCGTTCGTCGGTCAAATCATTGGCACTCGCCCCTGGCTGCCCACTGGCGATAGTCATCTGTACTCCCGGCCGTCCGTGACCCCAACCATGGGGCAGACTTACCACGCCGGGCATCATGTCCAGGCTGGCCACCACTTCCACTTCGATCATGCCGATGCGCGAGCTGACACGGACCCGCTGGCCATCGCTCAATTGACGACTGGCCAGATCGTCCGGATGCATCAGCAATTGATGGCGCGGCTTGCCCTTCACCAGCCGGTGATAGTTATGCATCCACGAATTATTACTGCGCACATGGCGACGACCGATCAGCAGCAGTTCGTCATCGATAGGCACCGGTTGCGCGGCAAAACGCACCAGGTCGGCAAGGATCACTGGCGGCGCCGCTTGCACCTTGCCATCGGCGGTTTTCAAACGCGCTGAAAGGTTGGGTTGCAGCGGCCCTAAGTCCACGCCGTGGGGATAATCCGCCAGCATGGCCACGGACAACTTGTGGCTGGATGCATCACCATAGGCGCCCGCACGCAGACCGAAATCAATCATTTGCGCAGGGGGCATCGTCGGCTTGAGCGCGACACCATTGTAAGCAGCGAAGGCTTTGGCCAGGCCGACAAAAATCTCCCAGTCATGCAGCGCGCCCGCAGGCTTGGGCAAGATCGCCCGATTGAAGCGGGTGACGTTACGCACCGCAAACATATTGAAGGTGGTGTCGTAATGATCGTTTTCCAGCGCCGACGTAGACGGCAGGATCAGGTCGGCATAGCGCGTGGTTTCGTTGATGTAGAGGTCGATGCTGACCATGAACTCCAGCCTATCGAGGGCCTGTTCCAATTGCCGGCCGTTCGGCGTCGACAACACGGGATTACCCGCGACCGTGACCAATGCACGGATTTGTCCTTCACCCTCGGTGAGCATTTCCTCAGCCAGGGCCGACACAGGCAACTCGCCACCGTACTCCGGACGCCCGGAAACCCGACTCTGCCAGCGATTGAAATGCCCTCCACCGGTCGACGCCACCAGATCCACCGCCGGCGTGGTGCACAACGCGCCTCCGACGCGGTCCAGGTTGCCAGTCACCAGGTTGATCAACTGCACCAGCCAATGGCACAGCGTGCCGAATGCCTGGGTCGACACGCCCATGCGCCCGTAGCACACGGCCTTGTCGGCTGCAGCAAAGTCCCGCGCCAACTGGCGGATCTGCTCGGCAGGCACCGCACATTGGCGGCTCATGGTCTCGGCGGTAAACCCAGCGATAGCGCGCCGTACGTCCTCAAGGCCTTCAATCGGTAAATGGCTGTCGCGGGTCAGGCTCTCGCTGAACAAGGTGTTGAGCACGCCGAACAACAACGCCGCATCACCGCCTGGACGCACGAACAGATGCTGGTCGGCCATCGCCGCCGTTTCACTGCGCCGTGGGTCGATCACCACCACTTTGCCGCCCCGCGCCTGGATCGCCTTGAGGCGCTTCTCCACGTCGGGCACGGTCATGATGCTGCCGTTGGACGCGAGCGGATTGCCCCCCAGGATCAGCATGAAGTCGGTGTGATCGATGTCCGGGATCGGCAGCAACAGCCCGTGGCCGTACATGAGGTAACTGGTGAGGTGATGGGGCAACTGGTCCACAGACGTCGCGGAAAACCGATTGCGCGTCTTCAACTGGCCCAGGAAGTAGTTGCTGTGGGTCATCAGCCCATAGTTGTGCACGCTGGGGTTGCCCTGGTACACCGCCACCGCATTCTGCCCATGCTGCGCCTGTATGCCTGACAACCGCTCGGCTACAAGCGCGAAGGCGTCTTCCCACGCAATCGGCTGCCATTCGCTACCGACCCGCAACATGGGCTGGTGCAAGCGGTCGGGATCGTTCTGGATATCCTGCAACGCGACGGCCTTGGGGCAGATGTGCCCACGGCTGAACGTATCCAACGCATCGCCCTTGATCGAGGTGATCGCCAGGCTGCCGTCGTCGGCTTGGGTGGTTTCCAGGGTCAGGCCACAAATGGCTTCACACAGGTGGCAGGCACGGTGGTGGAGAGTCTTGGTCATGGCCAGTCTCTTTTATAGGGGCTTTGATCCCACTATGGGTCGAGACCGACGGGGGCGCCACCAATGTTCGTCCCGTGAATCGGCCTGCATCAGGCCAGGCCATGGACAAGCGTGAGCAAATGTTTCAAAACCCGTCATACCGCCTCTGAAACCGACGCAGCCTGGCCTGCGCCCGCCCCCGCACGTTGCAAAAGGTCTCGGCGCCAGTGTACAAATGGCTCGCTGCTGTCTGGAAATAGTCTTCAAAAGCGCCCCGGCGCCCTGCTTGAACACCCTTAAAAACCGTAGCCCTATTGGTAAGACGCGACATTTAATTATAAGATCGCGCCTTCCCCTATTTCGTCGCCCCGTGCGGCTTTCGCCGCAGGTCTCGCCCGTTGTCACAATAAACAAGGCTTTGAGTATCTGCGGTCTGTTGCAAAAAGGTAGTTAATGATGAGCGCAAGGCACTTTCTCTCCCTGATGGATTGCACGCCCGAAGAGCTGGTCAGCGTGATCTGTCGAGGCATTGAGCTTAAAGACCTGCGTAACCGCGGCGTACTGTTCGAGCCTTTGAAAAACCGCGTGCTCGGCATGATCTTTGAGAAGTCGTCGACCCGCACCCGCGTGTCATTCGAAGCCGGCATGATCCAATTGGGTGGCCAAGCCATCTTCTTGTCCTCGCGTGACACCCAACTGGGCCGTGGCGAGCCGATCGCCGACAGTGCAAAGGTGATGTCGAGCATGCTCGACGCCGTGATGATCCGTACCTTTGCCCACAGCACCGTGACCGAATTTTCCGCGAACTCCCGCGTGCCGGTGATCAACGGCCTGTCCGACGACCTGCACCCGTGCCAGTTGCTGGCCGACATGCAGACCTTCCTTGAGCACCGCGGCTCGATCCAGGGCAAGACCGTGGCCTGGATCGGCGACGGCAACAACATGTGCAACAGCTATATAGAAGCGGCGATCCAGTTCGACTTCCAACTGCGCGTTGCCTGCCCGGAAGGCTACGAGCCTGACGCGCGCTTTCTGGCCCAGGCCGGCGACCGCGTGACCCTGGTGCGCGACCCGCGTGATGCGGTGATCGGCGCGCACCTGGTGAGCACCGACGTCTGGACCTCCATGGGCCAGGAAGAGGAAACCGCCAAGCGCCTGGCCCTGTTCGCCCCGTACCAGGTGACCCGCGCCCTGCTCGACCTGGCCGCGCCAGACGTGCTGTTCATGCATTGCCTGCCGGCCCACCGTGGCGAAGAGATCAGCACCGACCTGCTCGACGACCCACGCTCGGTCGCCTGGGACCAGGCTGAAAACCGCCTGCATGCGCAAAAAGCCCTGCTCGAATTCCTCGTCCCGCCGTCGTACCACCACGCATGAGCCATTCATTACTGCTGAACCTGCGCAACCTGGCATGCGGCTATCAAGATCAACGGGTGGTACAGAACCTCAACCTGCACCTCAACGCCGGCGACATCGGCTGCCTGCTGGGCTCCTCGGGTTGCGGCAAAACCACCACGTTACGTGCGATTGCCGGGTTTGAGCCGGTGCACGACGGCGAGATCAGCCTGGCGGGCGAAGTGATCTCCAGTGCCGGTTTCACACTGGCACCAGAGAAACGTCGTATCGGGATGGTGTTCCAGGACTACGCACTGTTTCCTCATTTGAGCGTGGCCGACAACATTGCCTTCGGTATTCGCAAGCATCCGCAGAAAGACCGCGTGGTGGCTGAGTTGCTGGAGCTGGTCAACCTGAAGAACCTGGGCAAGCGCTTTCCCCACGAGCTTTCCGGCGGCCAGCAACAACGCGTCGCGCTCGCCCGCGCGTTGGCGCCGGAGCCGGCCCTGTTGTTGCTGGATGAACCCTTCTCCAACCTGGACGGCGAGCTGCGCCGCAAGCTCAGCCATGAGGTGCGTGACATCCTCAAGGCACGCGGCACCAGTGCGATCCTGGTGACCCATGACCAGGAAGAAGCCTTTGCAGTCAGCGACCAGGTCGGGGTTTTCAAGGAGGGTCGTCTGGAGCAGTGGGACACACCCTACAACCTCTATCACGAACCGCAGACGCCCTATGTCGCCAGCTTTATCGGCCAGGGTTACTTCATCCGTGGCCAATTGAGTTCGCCGGAATCGGTCAGTACCGAACTGGGTGAATTGCGCGGCAACCGCGCCTACACCTGGCCTACCGGCGGTGCGGTGGACGTGTTGCTGCGCCCGGATGACATCGTCTACGCACCGGACAGCGCGTTGAAAGCGCGGATCGTCGGCAAGACCTTTCTCGGCGCATCGACCTTGTACCGCCTGCAACTGCCGACCGGCGCGCAATTGGAGTCGATTTTCCCGAGCCATGCCGACCATCAGGTCGGCGCGGATGTGGGGATCCGTGTGGCCGCCGAACACCTGGTGCTGTTCCAGGCCTCAGGCAGTACCGCCGCGCAGATCCCTCAAGTCGAATCCGGCGTGAGACGCTACAGCCCGGTATAACGTCCGATCATGCCCGGCCAATTTCTGCGAATTTGGCCTGGGTATGTTCAGCCAGCACAGCCGCCGGCAATTCAACTTCCAAGCCCCTTCTCCCCGCACTTACAAAAATCGTTGCAAAGGGTTGCGCCGTTGCATCAATAAACGTGCGCAGGCGTTTCTTTTGCCCCAACGGGCTGATGCCGCCCAACAGGTAACCGGTTGAACGCTGCGCCGCTGCCGGGTCGGCCATTTCGACTTTCTTGACGCCTGCCGCATGAGCCAGGGCCTTCAGGTCCAGACTTCCGACGACCGGCACCACCGCCACCAACAATTCGCCCTTCTCACTGCTCGCCAACAAGGTCTTGAACACCTGCGCCGGGTCGAGGCCCAATTTTTCCGCGGCCTCCAGCCCATAGGACGCCGCCTTGGGGTCGTGTTCATAACTGTGGATACGATGTTCGGCGCGAACTTTTTTCAACAGGTCCAATGCGGGGGTCATGACGTCTCCGGGCGTGGCAAACAGATGGCCAATTCTAGGCCAAGCCCACACAAAACGCTCTAGCCCGCCCACTCTTAAGGTGCGCGCGCATTGTGACAAGCGTGATCATTCACCAGACCAATAGTTTGAAAGTGACTGACAGTTCACTTTCGACCTTTGACAGCCGTCATTCTTGTCTATATTTTTTCGTTTCCGAATACTGTAGGAATAGACCCGCAGTATTGAAGCAGTAAGCCGCGACCGGGATGGGGATCCTTGCCACGGTGAAAATCGCGCAACAATCCGTTGAGGTTGTGCGCCAGACAAGAACAACAACTGAGGTTTTCCATGACAACTGCTCTTCAACAGCCTTCACTTTCGAGCCAATGCATGGCCGAATTCCTGGGGACTGCGCTTCTGATCTTCTTCGGTACAGGATGTGTCGCTGCGCTCAAGGTCGCGGGTGCCAGCTTTGGCTTGTGGGAGATCAGTATCATCTGGGGGGTCGGCGTCAGCATGGCGATCTACCTGAGCGCCGGGATATCCGGGGCCCACCTCAACCCCGCCGTCAGTATTGCCCTGTGTATCTTCGCTGACTTCGACAAGCGCAAACTGCCCTTCTATATCCTCGCCCAGATCGCCGGCGCCTTTTGCTCGGCGGCCCTGGTGTACACGCTCTATAGCAACCTGTTTTTCGATTACGAACAAACCCACCACATGGTGCGCGGTTCCCAGGCCAGCCTGGAATTGGCGTCGGTGTTCTCCACCTACCCCCATGCGCTGTTGAGCACTGCTCAGGCATTCCTGGTGGAAATGGTCATTACAGCAATCCTGATGGGCGTGATCATGGCCCTCACCGATGACAACAACGGCTTGCCACGCGGCCCGCTGGCCCCGCTGCTGATCGGCCTGCTGATCGCGGTGATTGGCAGCGCCATGGGCCCGTTGACCGGCTTTGCGATGAACCCGGCACGGGATTTCGGGCCCAAGCTGATGACCTTTTTCGCAGGCTGGGGTGAAATGGCCTTCACTGGTGGCCGTGATATTCCTTACTTCCTGGTGCCGATTTTCGCGCCGATCGTCGGCGCCTGCCTCGGTGCTGCTGCCTATCGCGGGCTGATTGCCCGTCATCTGCCAAGCGCCGCACCTGCTATAGATGAAGAAACACCTGACACGGCTGTCAACGGCAAGACCCGTATTTCCTGATAGCGCCAGCCTGGGCACTTGCCCTTTTGTAGCCCAGGCTGATTACCGATTTTCTTATTTCCCAAGGCATTCGACATGACCGATATTCAGAATAAGAACTACATCATTGCCCTTGACCAAGGCACCACCAGTTCCCGGGCGATCATCTTTGATCGTGACGCCAACGTGGTCTGCACCGCCCAACGTGAGTTCGCCCAGCACTACCCACAAGCGGGCTGGGTCGAGCATGACCCGATGGAAATCTTCGCCACCCAAAGCGCGGTGATGGTCGAAGCCCTGGCCCAGGCCGGCCTGCACCATGACCAGGTCGCCGCCATTGGTATCACCAACCAGCGTGAAACCACCGTGGTGTGGGACAAAGTCACCGGCCGCCCGATCTACAACGCCATCGTCTGGCAGTGCCGCCGCAGCACCGAAATCTGCCAGCAACTCAAGCGCGACGGCCACGAGCAGTACATCAGCGACACCACCGGCCTGGTTACCGACCCTTATTTCTCCGGCACCAAGCTCAAGTGGATCCTCGACAACGTCGAAGGCAGCCGCGAGCGTGCGCGCAATGGCGAACTGCTGTTCGGCACCGTCGATAGCTGGCTGATCTGGAAATTTACCGGCGGCAAGACCCACGTCACCGACTACACCAACGCCTCGCGTACCATGCTCTTCAACATCCACACCCTGAAGTGGGATGCGAAGATGCTGGAGATCCTCGACATCCCACGCGAGATGTTGCCGGAAGTTAAGTCGTCGTCTGAAATCTACGGCCGCACCAAGAGCGGCATTGCCATCGGCGGTATCGCCGGTGACCAGCAAGCTGCCCTGTTCGGCCAGATGTGCGTCGAAGCCGGCCAAGCCAAGAACACCTACGGCACCGGCTGCTTCCTACTGATGAACACCGGCGACAAAGCCGTGAAATCCAAGCACGGCATGCTCACCACCATCGCTTGTGGCCCGCGTGGCGAAGTGGCCTACGCCTTGGAA
Source organism: Pseudomonas sp. C 49-2 (assembly GCF_003970195.1). NCBI lineage: Bacteria > Pseudomonadati > Pseudomonadota > Gammaproteobacteria > Pseudomonadales > Pseudomonadaceae > Pseudomonas > Pseudomonas sp. C 49-2. Next base: position 76,313 of record NZ_RXYG01000003.1, on the reverse strand, counting down.
GGCGCCGTGTTCAACGGTGGTTCCACCGTGCAATGGCTGCGTGATGAGCTGAAAATCATCAACGACGCCCACGACACCGAATACTTTGCCGGCAAGGTCAAGGACAGCAACGGCGTGTACCTGGTGCCGGCCTTCACCGGCCTGGGCGCCCCGTACTGGGACCCGTACGCCCGTGGCGCACTGTTCGGCCTGACCCGTGGCGTACGCGTGGATCACATTATTCGTGCAGCCCTGGAGTCGATTGCCTACCAGACCCGTGACGTGCTCGACGCCATGCAACAGGACTCCGGCGAACGCCTCAAAGCCCTGCGTGTGGACGGCGGCGCCGTGGCCAACAACTTCCTGATGCAATTCCAGGCCGACATCCTCGGCACCCAGGTCGAGCGCCCGCAAATGCGTGAAACCACCGCACTCGGCGCCGCCTACCTGGCCGGCCTGGCGTGCGGCTTCTGGGGCAGCCTGGACGAATTGCGCGGCAAGGCGGTGATCGAGCGCGAATTCGAACCACAACTGGACGAAGCGGCCAAAGAGAAGCTCTACGCCGGCTGGCAAAAAGCGGTCAGCCGCACCCGTGACTGGGAGCCCCACGAAGGCGCTGAATAAGCCAACGTCCGGTTGTAACTGGCAGGGAGCGGATTCCTGCGTCATCATGGGCCACTTTTGTATGGCAGCCCAAAGGACGCCCCATGAATCTGCCTCCCCGCCAACAACAAATCCTCGAGCTGGTCCGCGAACGCGGTTATGTCAGCATCGAGGAAATGGCGCAGCTGTTCGTTGTTACCCCGCAAACCATCCGCCGCGATATCAACCAGCTGGCGGACGCCAATCTGCTGCGCCGCTACCACGGCGGCGCGGCCTATGACTCCAGTGTCGAGAACACCGCCTACGCCATGCGCGCCGACCAGATGCGCGACGAGAAACAGCGCATTGGCGAAGCCATCGCTGCGCAGATCCCCGATCACGCCTCGCTGTTCATCAATATCGGCACCACCACCGAATCCATCGCCCGTGCGTTGCTCAACCACAATCACCTGAAAATCATCACCAACAACCTCAACGTCGCCACCATGCTCAGTGCCAAGGACGACTTTGATGTGCTGCTGACCGGCGGTAACGTGCGGCGTGACGGTGGTGTGGTGGGCCAGGCGAGTGTCGACTTCATCAACCAGTTCAAGGTCGACTTTGCACTTGTGGGTATCAGCGGTATCGATGAAGACGGCAGCTTGTTGGACTTTGACTATCAGGAAGTACGGGTTTCCCAGGCGATCATCGCCAATGCACGCCAAGTGATCCTGGCGGCGGACTCCAGCAAATTCGGGCGCAACGCCATGATTCGCCTGGGGCCGATCAGCCTGGTGGATTGCCTGGTGACGGATCAGCAGCCAGTGCCGGCGTTGGTGCAGTTGCTCAATGAGCACAAGGTTCGGCTGGAAGTCGTCTAAGGCTTCGACATCTCAGCCGCCTGTACGCCGCCTTCGCGGGCAAGCCCGCTCCCACAGTTGACCGAGTTCCAACATAGGAATGCGATCGAATGTGGGAGCCGGGCTTGCCCGCGATAGCGATCGAACAGGCACTCCAATTACCTGCAATTGTTCGCAAATTTTTCTTTCCCCGCCCTTCGATGAGTTTTTTCAATCGAAGTCGGGTGGCTGTGCGCGCGTTTATCAGCTACCATTTTCGCAAATGAACATTAATGTTCGAATTCCAAGACGAAAAAATCGCGAGGCCAGCCGATGAACCCTTCCACCTTGCCTGCTCCACCGCTTGCCGAAGTCTATGACGTTGCCGTGATCGGTGGCGGGATCAATGGCGTCGGCATTGCAGCAGACGCAGCCGGTCGCGGTTTGTCGGTATTCCTTTGCGAAAAGGACGACCTGGCCAGCCACACCTCGTCCGCCAGCAGCAAGCTGATCCACGGCGGCCTGCGCTACCTCGAACATTACGAATTCCGCCTGGTGCGCGAAGCCCTGGCCGAGCGTGAAGTATTGCTGGCCAAGGCCCCGCATATCGTCAAGCAGATGCGCTTCGTGTTGCCGCACCGCCCGCACCTGCGCCCGGCGTGGATGATCCGCGCCGGCCTGTTCCTGTATGACAACCTGGGCAAGCGCGAAAAGCTCGCCGGTTCGAAAAGCCTCAAGTTCGGCCCCGACAGCCCGCTGAAAAGCGAAATCACCAAAGGCTTCGAATATTCCGACTGCTGGGTGGATGACGCCCGTCTCGTCGTGCTGAACGCCATGGCCGCCCGCGAAAAAGGCGCGCACATCCACACGCAAACCCGGTGCATCAGCGCCCACCGCAGCAACGGCATGTGGGAAATGAACATGGAACGCGCCGATGGCAGCCTGTTCTCGATCCGTGCTCGCGCACTGGTGAACGCCGCCGGCCCATGGGTCGCCAAGTTCATCAAGGACGACCTGAAGCTGGATTCGCCTTACGGCATCCGCCTGATCCAGGGCAGCCACCTGATCGTGCCGAAACTGTACGAAGGCGCTCACGCGCACATCCTGCAGAACGAAGACCAGCGCATCGTCTTCACCATCCCGTACCTGAACCACCTGACCATCATCGGCACCACCGACCGTGAATACACCGGTGATCCGGCTGCAGTTGCGATCACCGAAGGTGAAACGGACTACATGCTGAAAGTGGTCAACGCTCACTTCAAGAAGCAGCTGAGCCGCGACGACATCGTCCACACCTACTCCGGCGTGCGTCCGCTGTGCAATGACGAATCGGACAACCCGTCGGCCATCACCCGCGACTACACCCTGGCATTGTCCGGCGGCACGGGCGAGGCGCCGATCCTGTCGGTGTTCGGCGGCAAGCTGACCACGTATCGCAAGCTGGCTGAATCGGCGATGGCGCAACTGGCCCCCTACTTCACCCAGATGCGCCCAAGCTGGACTGCTACCGCCAGCCTGCCCGGCGGCGAAGACATGACCACGCCAGAAGCCTTGGCTGACGCCATCCGCAGCAAGTTCGACTGGGTACCGAGCGAGATCGCGCGCCGTTGGTCCACCACCTACGGCAGCCGCACCTGGCGCCTGCTCGAAGGCGTGCAATCGCTGGCCGACCTGGGCGACCACTTGGGTGGCGGCCTGTACACCCGCGAGGTTGATTACCTGTGCACCGAGGAATGGGCAACCCAGCCTCAGGACGTGCTGTGGCGTCGCACCAAGCTGGGTCTGTTCACTACTCCGGAAGAACAGGCCAACGTGCAGCGATACCTGTCCACCGTTGAGCAGAACCGCAGCAAGATCGAAGCAGCCTGACGGACCAGTACTACAAAAGCCCCTGCGCCGAACGGCCCAGGGGCTTTTTTTCGCATTCGGTTTTCCGAACGCCGCAGTGCCATCAATTCGGTTTGCCGGATCCAAGGCTTGAAAGAACGTCGTCATATAAAGTTAATTTTCTTACAAAACAAGTAGTTAACCTTTTATATCGAGCCTGGCACGACTCATGCTCTACACTCTTGGACGATTGCCTGGGACGCCTCAGGAGCCGTCATGGGCATTCGCTGTACAAGAGAGCCGTTTAGCCGGCTTCATAAAAAAAACAAATGTCGAGGAAGTATTGATGCGCATCGTTCCCCATATTCTGGGCGCAGCTATCGCTGCTGCTCTGATCAGCACTCCAGTTTTCGCCGCCGAACTCACCGGCACGCTGAAGAAGATCAACGAATCCGGCACCATCACTCTCGCTCACCGCGACAGCTCCATTCCCTTTTCCTACATCGCGGATGGTTCGGGCAAACCCGTGGGCTACTCCCACGACATTCAGTTGGCCGTCGTCGAACAACTGAAAAAAGACCTGAACAAACCCGATCTGAAGGCCAAGTACAACCTGGTGACTTCGCAAACCCGTATTCCGCTGATCCAGAACGGCACTGCGGACCTCGAGTGCGGTTCCACCACCAACAACGCCGAACGCGCCCAGCAAGTTGATTTCACCGTCAACATCTTCGAAATCGGCACCCGTCTGCTGGTCAAGAAAGACAAGGATGGCAAGCCGAGCTACGCCGACTTCGCTGACCTGAAAGGCAAGAACGTCGTGACCACCGCTGGCACCACGTCCGAGCGCATCATCAAAGCGATGAACGCCGACAAGCAAATGGGCATGAACGTCATCTCCGCCAAAGACCACGGCGAATCCTTCCAGATGCTGGAAAGCGGCCGCGCCGTTGCCTTCATGATGGACGACGCCCTGCTGGCCGGTGAAGAAGCCAAGGCCAAGAAGCCGGGCGACTGGGTCATCACTGGTACTCCGCAATCCTTCGAAGCCTACGCGTGCATGGTGCGTAAAGACGACCCAGCCTTCAAGAAAGCGGTCGATGACGCCATCGTTGCCCTGTACAAATCAGGCGAAATCAACAAGATCTACAGCAAGTGGTTCGAGAGCCCGATCCCACCAAAAGGCCTGAACCTGAACTTCCCGATGAGCGACAAGGTGAAGGAGCTGATCGCCAACCCAAGCGACAAGCCAGCGCCTGACGTAAAAATCTGATACCTGACTAAGCTTATCTCCTGAGGGAGCCACCCTCCCTCAGGCGTCTGTTACTACCTGCTGGCTTTATTTTGGAACACTCGACCTGGCGGTTTTCGAGCCGATCGCGTGTGCCTGGCGTTCTCCGTCAGGCGGGAAAGGATCTTCCCCAAGCGGGTGCTTGTACATCGATCGACTTCGAGGGGAGACCCTAATGAATTACAACTGGGACTGGGGCGTGTTCTTCAAGTCCACTGGCGTGGGCAGCGAGACTTATCTCGACTGGTACATCGCCGGCTTGGGCTGGACCATCGCCATCGCTGTCGTGGCATGGATTATCGCCTTGCTGCTGGGGTCCATTCTGGGCGTCATGCGCACCGTGCCAAACCGCATCGTATCGGGCATCGCGACCTGCTACGTGGAACTGTTTCGTAACGTGCCGCTGCTGGTTCAGCTGTTCATCTGGTACTTCCTGGTACCTGACATGCTGCCGCAGAACCTGCAGGACTGGTACAAACAAGACCTCAACCCGACCACCTCGGCCTACCTGAGCGTTGTCGTGTGCCTGGGCCTGTTCACCGCCGCCCGTGTGTGTGAGCAAGTGCGTACCGGCATCCAGGCGCTGCCACGCGGCCAGGAATCCGCCGCACGCGCCATGGGCTTCAAGCTGCCACAGATCTACTGGAACGTGCTGCTGCCACAGGCCTACCGGATCATCATTCCGCCGCTCACCTCGGAATTCCTCAACGTCTTCAAGAACTCCTCCGTGGCGTCCTTGATCGGCCTGATGGAACTGCTGGCGCAAACCAAACAGACCGCCGAGTTCTCGGCCAACCTGTTTGAAGCCTTCACCCTGGCCACGTTGATCTACTTCACCCTGAACATGAGCCTGATGCTGCTCATGCGCCTGGTCGAGAAGAAAGTCGCAGTGCCCGGCCTGATCTCCGTGGGGGGTAAATAATGGACTTCGATTTCAGCGGCATCATCCCTGCTATCCCAGGCCTGTGGAACGGCATGGTCATGACCTTGCAGTTGATGGTCATGGGCGTGGTCGGCGGCATTGCGCTGGGTACGGTCCTGGCGCTGATGCGCCTGTCGTCCAGCAAACTGCTGTCGCGCGTTGCCGGCGCTTATGTGAACTACTTCCGCTCGATCCCGCTGTTGCTGGTAATCACCTGGTTCTACCTGGCGGTACCGTTCGTGTTGCGCTGGATCACCGGCGAAGACACGCCGATCGGTGCGTTCACCTCGTGCGTCGTGGCCTTCATGATGTTCGAAGCCGCGTACTTCTGCGAAATCGTGCGGGCCGGCGTGCAGTCGATCCCCAAAGGCCAGATGGCGGCGGCACAGGCAATGGGCATGACCTATGGCCAGACCATGCGCCTGATCATCCTGCCCCAGGCGTTCCGCAAGATGACCCCGTTGCTGCTGCAACAGTCGATCATCCTGTTCCAGGATACCTCGCTGGTCTACACCGTGGGCCTGGTGGACTTCCTCAACTCCGCCCGCTCCAACGGCGACATCATCGGCCGCTCCAACGAGTTCCTGATCTTTGCCGGTGTCGTCTACTTCATCATCAGCTTTTCCGCCTCGCTGCTGGTCAAGCGTCTGCAAAAAAGGTTTGCCGTATGATCTCTATCAAGAACATCAACAAGTGGTATGGCGACTTCCAGGTGCTGACCGATTGCAGCACTGAGGTTAAAAAAGGCGAAGTGATCGTGGTGTGCGGGCCGTCCGGTTCGGGCAAATCCACCCTGATCAAGTGCGTCAACGCGCTGGAGCCGTTCCAGAAGGGCGACATCGTGGTCGACGGCACCTCCATCGCCGACCCGAAGACCAACCTGCCGAAACTGCGTTCGCGCGTGGGCATGGTGTTCCAGCACTTCGAGCTGTTCCCGCACCTGACCATCACCGAGAACCTGACCATCGCGCAGATCAAGGTGCTCGGCCGCAGCAAGGAAGAAGCCACCAAGAAAGGCCTGCAACTGCTCGACCGCGTCGGCTTGTCGGCACACGCCCACAAGCACCCTGGCCAACTCTCCGGCGGTCAGCAACAACGCGTGGCGATTGCCCGCGCCCTGGCCATGGACCCGATCGTCATGCTGTTCGACGAACCAACCTCGGCCCTCGACCCGGAAATGGTCAACGAAGTACTCGACGTAATGGTGCAACTGGCCCACGAAGGCATGACCATGATGTGCGTGACCCACGAAATGGGCTTCGCCCGCAAAGTGGCCGACCGCGTGATCTTCATGGACGCCGGCAAGATCATCGAAGACTGCCCGAAAGAAGAATTCTTCGGCGACATCAGCGCCCGCTCCGAACGCGCGCAGCACTTCCTTGAGAAAATCCTGCAGCACTAAGCACTACATAGCGCCGACTGTGGAAACCGGGCCAATGTGGCAGGGGGCTTGCCCCCTCCCACATTGGCCCGCACGGGCTGGCAGCTCTGGTTGACCCAAGGCATCTGTGATGAAATGCGACCCCAACCAATTTCGCGCCGCACCGCCATCACTTGCCGTGAAACCACGTCTGATCCGCCAACTGTTCCTGCCGCCGTTGATCATCGCCCTGATGATCGGCCTGGGTTATATCGGCTTCTGGATCAGTGAGTACTATGGCATCCGCACCCTCAGCGACACCGGCGAACGCCAGCTGGAGTTGCATGCCCGCACCGTCGAAAGCGAACTGAGCAAATACACCTACCTGCCCAGCCTGCTGGAACTGGAGTCCAGCGTCTCCACGCTGCTGGCCGACCCGAACCAGGAAACCCGCAAGACCGTCAACGATTACCTCGAAGGCCTGAACCGACGCAGTCGCAGTCGGGCCATCTACGTGATGGACACCACTGGCCGCGTGCTGGCCACCAGTAACTGGCGCGATGCCGACAGTTACCAGGGTGAAGACCTGTCCTTCCGCGCCTATTTCCAGAACGCCGTACGTGGCCAGCCTGGCCGTTTCTACGGCATCGGCAGCACCAATGGCGAACCCGGCTACTACCTGGCGCACGGCTTGGAAGAGCACGGCAAGATTATCGGCGTCGCCGTGGTCAAGGTGCGCCTCGAAGCCCTCGAAGAGCGCTGGCAGCGCGCGCGCCTCGAAGCCTTTGTGAGCGACGAGAACGGCATCATCATCCTTTCCAGCGACCCGGCCCGCCGCCTCAAGGCCGTGCGCCCGCTGAGCGATGACACCAAGGAACGCCTGGCCCACAGCCTGCAATATTACTGGGCGACGTTGAACGAGCTGGAACCCCTGGCCCGTGAGCGCCTCAACGAAGGCACCGAGAAACTAACCTTCCCGGCCAACAGTGAAGTGGTCAACGACGAGCACGAAGTCAGCTACCTGGCGCAAACCCGCCCGCTGAATGACACGCCGTGGAATTTTACCCTGCTCACGCCGCTCAACGACCTGCGCCGTGCCGCGATAAACCAGGGCATTCTGGTGGCCGTTGCGTTTGGCTTGGTCGCATTTTTGCTGATCGCCTGGAATGAGCGGCGCAAGGTCATCGCCACCCGCCTCGCCGCCCGTGAAGCCTTGCAGGAAGCCAACAGCCAGTTGGAACGGCGAATTGCCGAACGCACCGCCGACCTGCGCGCCAGCAACGAACGGCTCAAGGGCCAGATTCGCGAACGACGCCAGGCCGAAGAAACGCTGCGTCGCGCCCAGGATGAGCTGGTTCAGGCCGGCAAACTGGCCGCTATCGGCCAGATGTCCACCAGCATTGCCCACGAATTGAACCAGCCGCTGGCAGCGCTGCGCACCTTGTCCGGCAATACCGTGCGCTTTCTTGAGCGCGGCGCCCTGGACACCGCCAGCGCCAACCTCAAGACCATCAACGAACTGATCGACCGCATGGGCCGCATCACCGCCAGCCTGCGTTCCTTCGCCCGGCGCGGCGACGACCAGGGCGAAGCCAGCCTGGCCAAAGCGGTCGACGCGGCGTTCCAGGTTCTCGGCGCACGCCTGGACAGCCTGCCACTGACCCTGCACCGCGACTTTTCCCACGCCCAATTGCAAATCGACCAGACGCGCCTGGAGCAGATCCTGGTCAACCTGATCGGCAATGCCCTCGACGCCATGCAAGCCCAACCGGCTCCCGAACTGTGGCTGGACGGCAGCAGCAGCGAGGGCAAATACCGCCTGCAAGTGCGCGACAATGGCCACGGCATCGACCCCGAGGCGCGCAAGCATTTGTTCGAACCGTTCTTCACCACCAAGCCCGGCGAGCAAGGCTTGGGCCTGGGCCTGACGCTGTCCGCCAGCCTCGCGGCGGCCACCGGCGGCAACCTTGCCGTGGAGCACCCGGCCAGTGGTGGAACGGCCTTTGTCTTGTGCCTGCCGTTGGCGGGCGCTCAAAAAGCTGAGTCGACATGAATACAGACGCTAAAGCCATTAAAGACGAACTCACGGTGCTGATCGTCGAAGACGATCCTCATGTGCTGCTCGGCTGCCAGCAGGCGCTGGCCCTGGAAGACATTCCCAGCGTCGGCGTGGGCAGCGCCGAAGAGGCGTTGAAGCGCATCAGCGAGAACTTCGCCGGCATCGTGATCAGCGACATCCGCTTGCCAGGCATTGACGGCCTGGAGTTGCTCACCCGCCTCAAGGCCCTGGATAAAAGCCTGCCGGTGGTGCTGATCACCGGGCATGGCGATATCTCCATGGCTGTCGGCGCCATGCGCAACGGCGCCTATGACTTCATGGAAAAACCCTTCTCCCCCGAACGCCTGGTCGACGTGGCGCGCCGCGCCCTGGAACAGCGTGGGCTGGCGCGGGAAGTCTGGTCGCTGCGCCGCCAATTGGCCGAGCGCGATTCGCTGGAAGGCCGCATTATCGGCCGTTCGCCGGCCATGCAAAACCTGCGCGAGCTGATCGCCAATGTCGCCGACACCTCGGCCAACGTGCTGATCGAAGGCGAGACCGGCACCGGCAAGGAACTGGTTGCGCGCTGCCTGCATGATTTCAGCCGGCGCCACGCCCACCAGTTCGTCGCCCTGAACTGCGGCGGCCTGCCGGAGAACCTGTTCGAAAGCGAGATTTTCGGCCACGAAGCCAACGCCTTTACCGGTGCCGGCAAGCGTCGCATCGGCAAGATCGAACACGCCCACGAAGGCACGTTGTTCCTCGATGAAGTGGAAAGCATGCCGATCAACCTGCAGATCAAACTGTTACGGGTGTTGCAGGAACGCACTCTGGAGCGCCTGGGTTCGAACCAGAGCGTGGCCGTGGATTGCCGGGTGATCGCCGCCACCAAGTCGGACCTTGATGAACTGAGCCGTGCCAATCAGTTCCGTAGCGACTTGTACTATCGCCTCAACGTAGTGACGCTGGAACTGCCACCGTTGCGCGAGCGCCGCGAAGACATCCTGCAACTGTTCGAACACTTCCTGCAGCAGTCGTCGCTGCGTTTTGACCGCAGTGTTCCGGAGCTGGACAACCAGACCCTGTCGAGCCTGATGAGCCACGACTGGCCGGGCAACGTGCGTGAACTGCGCAATGTCGCCGAACGCTTCGCCTTGGGCCTGCCGGCCTTCAAGAAAAGCGGCTCCAGCAGCGGCAGCCAAGGCCTGGCCTTCACCGAAGCGGTGGAAGCTTTCGAGCGCAACCTGCTCAATGATGCCTTGCAACGCAGCGGCGGCAACCTGACCCAGGCCAGCCAGGAACTGGGGATGGCCAAGACCACGCTGTTCGACAAAGTCAAAAAATACGGGTTGAGCCACTGATGGATCTGGTATTGAAGGCCGCCCTGGGCGCGGCCGTGGTGTTGATTCTGGCCGCGCTGGCCAAGACCAAGAATTATTACATCGCAGGCCTGGTGCCGCTGTTTCCGACCTTTGCGTTGATCGCCCACTACATCGTCGGCAAAGGCCGTTCGGTGGACGACTTGAAGACCACGATCCTGTTCGGGATGTGGTCGATCATTCCGTATTTTGTGTATTTGGCGACGTTGTATGTGATGGTGGATCGGATGCGGTTGGAGGCTTCGTTGGCTGTGGCGGCCGTAGCGTGGTTGATGGCCGCGACGGTGTTGGTCACGGTATGGGGGCGTCTTCATACCTGACACACCCCTCCCACATTTTTAATCCGAGTGGGGTCAGCGGACGATCTTGTCGACCTGGATGCCCAGCTTCTTCAGGCGATACCAGAAGCTGCGCTCCGATATCCCGATCTTCGCTGCCGCCGCTGCCTGCACGCCGTTGCTCTCCTGCAACGCCGCGAGTATGTAGGCCTTCTCCACCTCCGCCAGCGCCGCATCCAGGTCTTGGGGAATACCCGGCCCGTCGCTGAGGATCGCCGTCACATCGCCTTCACTCGGCTTGGACGCAAACAAGTAACCCGGCAAGTCGATGTCTTCGATCACCGGTGACGCCGCCACGATGGTCGCGCGCTCCACGCAGTTCTGCAGCTCACGGATGTTGCCCGGCCAGTGATACGCCGCCATGGCCTGCAACGCCTCTGGGCTGAAGCCAGTGATACGTTTGCCGGCCGTGGCGCTGAGTGTCTGGGCGAAGTGACGGGCCAGGGGTGCGATGTCTTCCACCCGTTCGCGCAAGGCCGGCAGGGGAATCGGGAACACGTTGAGGCGGTAGTACAGGTCTTCGCGAAATTCCTTGTTGGCGACTGCCTCCAGCAGGTTCTTGTTGGTGGCGGCGATCACTCGCACGTCCACTTTGCGTTCACGGGGATCGCCCACCGGTTCGATCACCCGTTCCTGCAACGCACGCAGGATCTTGGCCTGCAACGCCAGGGGCATATCACCCACTTCATCGAGAAACAGCGTGCCCTTGTCCGCCTGCTGGAAGCGCCCTACCCGGTCGGCCACGGCGCCGGTAAACGCGCCTTTGCGATGGCCGAACATTTCGCTTTCCAGCAACCCTTCCGGGATCGCCGCACAATTGACCGCCACGAAGGGTTTGTCAGCGCGGCTGCCATGCTTGTGGATGGCACGGGCGACCATTTCCTTGCCGGTGCCACTCTCGCCGGTCAGCAGGATGGTAGCGCTGCTGTCGCGCACCGAGTCCACCGCTTGCAGCACTTTGCGAAACGCCGGGCTGTCGCCCACCAGGCTGTCGAACTGGGCGTGTTCGTCCAGCTCGGCACGCATGCGCGCGTTGTCGCGCATGATGTCGCGAAATTGCAGGGCCTTGGCCACCGTGATGTCCAGCTCGTCGATATCAAACGGCTTGGCGATGTAGTCGTAGGCGCCGTTGCGCATCGACTGCACGGCGTTTTTCACCGTGCTGTAGGCGGTCATCACGATCACCGGCACATGGGGGTAGCGCACCTTGATCTCGGCCAGCAGCGCCGGCCCGTCCATGCCCGGCATGCGCCAATCACTGATCACCAGGTCGATGTCTTCCTGCTCCAGCACCTTGAGCGCGTGCAGGCCGTTGCCGGCGATAAACACCTGCACATCGTTCTGGCCCAGGGCCGACGCCAGCAGGTCGCAGAGCTTGGGTTCGTCGTCGACTACCAGAATGTTATGCGTCATGACTGTCCTCTTCGTCTTCGCCACTTGCCGGAATGTACAGGCTGAAGGTGGCGCCGGCATCTTTCTCACTGGCACATTCGATGCTGCCGTCGTGACTTTCCATGATCGAATAGACTTTAGCCAGGCCCAAGCCGGTGCCCGACGCCTTGGTGGTGACGAATGGCGTGAAGATACGTTCGACCATTTCCGCCGCAATGCCCTGGCCGGTGTCAGTGATGCTGATCAGCGTATTCTCGCCCACGGTACGAATGCCCAAGGTCAGGCGTCCGCCCTCGGGCATCGCGTCGATAGCGTTGAGAATCAGGTTCAGGCACGCCTGCTTGAGCTGCTTGGCATCCGCGTAGAGGGTCGCCCCCGGCGCCTGGTCATCGACGTGTGCGTCGATGTTATGGATGGCCAATTCCGGTCCGCAGAAGCCGAGGATTTCCTCCACCAATGGGCGCGCAGGCTGCACCACGCGCAACGGAGGGTTGGGCTTGGCAAAGTCGAGAAATTCGGTGATCAGGTCGTTGATGCGGCTGACTTCGCTGATCACGTACTCCAGGTGACGCTTATCAGTTTCCGCCAGGTCAGCGCGACGATGCAGCAACTGTGTCGCCGTCTTGATGATCCCCAGCGGGTTGCGGATCTCGTGGGCCAGGCCCATGGCGACTTCACCTAGGGCGTGCAGGCGATCACGCCGGCGCAACTGGGCTTCGAGGTGATGCAACTCGCCCAGGCGTTCGGTCATATGGTTGAAGGTGCTGCTCAACTGCGCCAGTTCGTCGCCGCCGCTTACCACCACGCGGTGCGCGTAATCGCCGGAAATCACCGCATTTACGCCTTGGGACAGGTCGCGCAACGGCTTGGTCAGGCGCCGCGACACCAACACCCCCGCCGCCAACGACAGTGCTGAACTGAGCAGGAAGATCAGCACGAACAGATTGCTCTGGTTCACCAGCCCCACCAGGCTGGTATGGCGCAACAGGCCGCTGAAAATCACGCCTTGCAAGTCACCGGCATCGTTGAATATCGGCCAGTACAAACCGCTGTAGTTGCTGGTGAACTGCTCGCTGGGCTGCTTGGTGGCGCGCATCGCGGTTTCGATGTTCTTGGGGATACGCGACGGGTGATCCTCGAAGCGTTGGGTCGAGAATATTTCGGAGAACCCGCCGGGATTGGCCAGGTACAGGCGCAGGTCGAGGGAGTGCACATCGGCCACGCTGGTGAGGAAACTGCTGTCCAGGTAAGTCCCGACCAGCAACTCGTAATCGACGCCGTCCTGTGAGGTCTCGAAGGTCGAGACCACAATGCCGGTGGACGCGCCCCCCACCTGTACGGTCTGCAACACGGTGTTTTTGGCCAAACTGATCTGCTTGACGATGTCGGCGGCGGCGGTACTGAACACGATTTTCTGGTCACTGGTGCGGATCAGCGCGACGACGTCGATATCGGTGGCATCGGCTATGTCGGCGGTCAGCCGATCGTGTTTGGCCGCTTGCTTGCTCGCAGGCGGGCTGGTGTAGCGCAGGAACAACTTGGCCATGCGCGCGTTGTCGTGAAGGATGTCGCCAATCTCGTCCTTGACGATCTTGGTCGACTCTTGCAGCCAGATGCGCACGTTGCTGTCGAAGATCTGCGACAGCGTAGTGGCGGCCAACTCCGCCGCGATCATGGTCGGAATCACGCTGACCAACCAGAACGCCAGCACCAGCTTGCGCTGGACGCTCCAGCGCGAAATGGCAAAGGGGCGGGCTTTCTGGCGGGTCTTGGTGATCATCAGGTTTCGCTTATCGCAGCAGCCATGGCAGGGTCGGAACGATCCGGTCGAATAAACAGTTTTACAAGCTTGAGCAGGCCGTTGACCAGCCGGTTGCGGTGGCGGAAAAACACGCTGTTGCCCTGGAACTCGCAGCCCAGGCGCAGCTTACTGGCATACCCGGCCTGGCCGCACTCATACACGGCAATATTGTGTTGAATACAGTAGTCCACATTGGTCAGCCAGCTACGGAAGTACAGGTTGTAGTCGCGGGTGAACGCCACGTCATGCCCGAAAAACTTGTCCACCAGCCGGTGTTCGTCCACCAGGATCAGGTTGAACGCCACCAGTTGCTCGTCCACCCAGTAAAGAACACAGACCGCCCGCTCATCAAGCCGTTCCAGCACTCCGGTGAAGTAGCCGGCGGGCAGCCGCTCGAACTGCAGCTCGGCACGCGTGAGCGTGGCTTCGTACAGGCGCATGACCTCGGGCAGCACGTCGTCGATAGTGCGCCGCCACTCCACCCGTGGCCCGGGCGCGCGCAGTTTGCGGCGCAGGTCCTTGCGCGTGGATTTTCCCAGGGAGCCCAGGTAGGCGTCCACCGAGCCGTAGGGCAGCGGCAACACGCCCGTGGGCAAGCTCGGCATGCTCTGGAAGCCCGCCGCGCGGCAACTCTCGATCCAATGCGGGTCTTTGCTCGGCGCATCCTTGACCGCCACCAAGCCGATACCAAAGTCATCGGCATCCTGGCGCGCAGCTTCCAGCAGGTGCTTGAGCAGCAGCGGGCGGCGCACATCCGCCACACCGCTGGCAAAGCCGACGTCGCAGCGTTCGGCCACCGGCGAACCGAGGGCATACAGCCCCAGTTGCAAAAGCCCCGGCCACAGTCGTTCCACACGCTCGGTCAAGCGCTTGCCGGCGCCCGACACCGTGGTGTCGAGGCGATAATGGGTGATGAACGCCGCAGCCACAGCCACCAGCGTTCCATCTTCGTAAACCGCCAGGTAACGCCACTGGAAATCACTGATGGCGGCGTTTTCCACGGCGACGTAATAGTCCCAGTCCTCCAGGGCTCCCGGGAAACAGTCGTTCCAGGCACTGCGCTGGAGGGCCCGGATGGTCGGGAAGGCTTGGGTGGTAATCACTTCGGTCCCTTATTTCTGTAGTGAGCGGGCTTGCCCCGCGCTGGGTGGCGAAGCCGCCCCATTTCCGGCACTGAGTTTTTCCAGTTAAACCGCAATTGCAGTTTTTAGGGCGGCTTCGCCACCCAGCGCGGGCGATGCGGCGACCCGACAAGCCCGCTCACTACATAGAGCTCGCTCGTTGATGAACTCCGCGCTCAACTCGATCACCCGGCGGTATTGCAAATCGACGGTGATCATGTGGTAGCAGTTGTCCAGCAGGATCTTGGTCACCGGGCCACCGAGGTGGCGTTCCACATAGTCAGCATTCCAACGGCTGGTGATGTCGTCCTCGATGGAGTGCAACACCAGCGCCGGCACCTTGATCGACGGCATGCGTTTTTTGACCTCGGCGTTCATCCAGTGCAATTCGCGTACGGTCACGCCTTCCATCGTCAACAAGCCCGCTTCGCTGCTCTCACCTTCTTTCATCTGTCGTTCAACGATGGCGCGCAGGCGTTCGTTCTTGATGCCGTAAGGTGGTTTTTCGGTAAACCGGAACAGGCGCACGCCAAAAGGAATGCGGATCAGCAGCGGCGTGATGAACGCCATTTTGTTGATGCTCCAACCGTCGTACTTGAGCGTGGTGGAGTACATCAATAACCCGGCGACCTGGCCCGGATGCTCCGAGGCCAGGTACATCGACATCACCGCGCCCATGGACAAGCCACCGACGAACACCTGTTCGTGGCGCTGTTTCACACCGACGAAGGTCTTGCGCACGCCTTCGTACCAGTCGCGCCAGCCTGTGGCCTGCAGGTCGCTGTTGTCACCGCAGTGCCCGGCCAGAGTGGGCACGTACACCGTGCAATTGCCCACCTTGGCCAGGCCCTTGGCAACCTGGCGCAATTCCGTCGGGGTGCCGGTCAGGCCGTGGATCAACAGGATCCCGACCGGACCATCACCGAGAACGAAACCGGCAGTACCCTCACCGAGGTCGATCTCTGTTGTGTTCACCGGTTGGTCGCTCGCACCAGCAGTTGCTCAAGCAGCTTCAGGCCCAGTTCGATTTCCGGGTAGCTGATTTCCAGGGACGGTGCCAGGGTGATCACGTTCTTGTAGTAACCGCCCACGTCGAGGATCAGGCCGAGTTTCTGGCCGTCCACCACCATGTCGCCCTTCATGCCTTCTTCAACCATGTAGTCCAGGGTCGCCTTGTCCGGCGTGAAACCATCCGGGCCGCAGATTTCGCAGCGCAGGGCCAGGCCCAGGCCGTCGACGTCGCCGATGATCGGGAAACGTTTCTGCAGGTCTTGCAGGCCTTCGAGAAAGAACTTGCCCTTGGCCATGACCATCGCGCCGTAGTCGACTTCGTTGGTCATCTTGAACATTTCCAGGCCCACCGCCGTGCCCAACGGGTTGGAGGCGAAGGTGGAGTGAGTCGAGCCAGGCGGGAAGATCTTCGGGTTGATCAACTCTTCACGGGCCCAGATGCCGCCCAGTGGGTTGAGGCCGTTGGTCAGTGCCTTGCCGAAGACGATCACGTCCGGCTGCACGTCGAAGTGTTCGATCGACCATAGTTTGCCGGTGCGATAGAAACCCATCTGGATTTCGTCGGAGACCATCAGGATGCCGTGCTGATCCAGTACGTGCTTCAACTCACGGTAGAAGTTCATCGGCGGGATCACATAGCCGCCGGTGCCCTGGATCGGCTCGACGTAGAACGCGGCGTATTCGCTGGAACCGACTTTCGGGTCCCACACACCGTTGTACTCGGTCTCGAACAGGCGGGCGAATTGCTGCACGCAGTGGCTGCCATATTCTTCCTTGGTCATGCCTTTAGGGCCACGGAAGTGATACGGGAACGGGATGAACTGCGCGCGCTCGCCGAAGTGGCCATAACGACGACGGTAGCGGTAGCTGGAAGTGATCGACGACGCGCCGAGCGTACGCCCGTGATAGCCGCCTTCGAAGGCGAACATCAGGCTCTTGCCGTTGGTGGCGTTACGCACGACCTTCAGGGAGTCTTCGATGGACTGCGAACCGCCGACGTTGAAGTGCACGCGACCGTCGAGGCCGAATTTCTTCTTGGCGTCGACCGCGATCATTTCGGACAGCTCGATCTTGCCTTTGTGCAGGTACTGGCTGGCGATTTGCGGCAGGGTGTCGATCTGCTGTTTCAGTGCATTGTTCAGGCGTGGGTTGGCGTAGCCGAAGTTGACCGCCGAGTACCACATTTGCAGGTCGAGGTAGGCCTGGTCTTCGGTGTCCCACACGTAGGAGCCTTCGCAACGGCTGAAAATGCGCGGCGGCTCGATGTAGTGAACGGTGTCGCCGTAGGAGCAGTATTTGGCTTCTTTATCCAGAAGGATCTGGTCGTCGGCGGTAGCGATACGGATATCAGACATGGTGGAAGAGTTCCTGATTTTCGTTAGACAGGCTGTCAGCAGCAAAGGAGGTGGCGTTGGCGGCGATGCCTTGCGGCAGTCGGGCCAGCAGCGCAGGCAGTTCGGCAAAGGTGTCGAAGCGTGCGTGAGGAATGTTGTTGGCTTCGCAGTACTTGGCGAGGCTGCCTTTGGCGAACACGAAGTCAGCGGTGGAAGCCACGCACATGTCGGACTTGCCGTCGCCGATCACCAGCACGCGCTTGTTGCGCGGCGTGGACTTGCACTTGCAGTTGCCGGAGGCGGCACGGCAGGCATCACTGGCGTACGGGAAGTCGATGCGCCAGCTGTTCTGGTCGACCTGGCGCAGGCGGTTGGCGAGGATCGGCAGCAAGGTCACGTAGTTGCGTGAAAGGATCCGCGCGATGCCCTGCTCGATGCCGTCGCTGACCACTTCGATGGAAGCGCCCAGGCCGATTACGTGATCGACGAAGTCCGGGAAGTCCGGGTCGATCTCGACGCTGTCGAAATACGCCAGCAGTTCGGAGGGAGTCGCCTTGATCAGCGCCAGTTGGCGGCTCAGGCATTCGCGTGAACCGATATGCCCATCCAGCCATTCCTGTTCGATGGTTTCCCACTCGGGGCCGGCGAAGCGTTGGAGGACGTTGTCGATGACATCGGTGGGGGTAATGGTCCCGTCGAAGTCACACACGATATGCCACTGGATCATCGTTGTTTACCTTGGAGGAGCGCGCTGTGTGCGCTTGCAACAAGGTGTAGAGCAGGGAGTGTGCCAACTGGCCACCGCCCAGCAGGGCTGGGGCTTTGCCTGGCATGGCCGGCGATTTGTGTCGCAGGAGCTACAATTTTTGTAGCTTGCTACAAACAAGATGAGTGCTTGCGTGGAAAGGATGCTTTGCGCGTTCATGCGCGCATATTCAATCAAGGAACTGTGACCATGTTGAGGATCACATGCGCTGCATTCGCCGGTTTGCTTGGCCTGTGGAGCTATTCAAACGCTGCCGTGGCCGAGGGCATCACCGGTGAAGTGGGCGCGGGCGTCAGCTACCAACCTCATGACCCTACCGGCAGCCGCTACGAAACGCGGCCCGTTCCCTATTTCGACCTGGACTGGGGCGATGTCAGCCTGAGCACCGATGACGGCTTGACCTGGAGCGCGCTCAGCACCCGAGGCCTGACCGCCGGCCCCTATATCAATTACCTGTCGGGGCGCACGTCGAATGGCGATCTGCAGGGCCTGCGCAATGTGTCGGACATGGCGGAAGTCGGTGGTTTCATCCAATACGCCCCGGCTGATTTCTGGCGGGTCTACGCGCAACTGGGTCAAGCCGTGGGCGGTGGGCATTCACAGAGCGGTACCCTGGGCAAAGTCGGCGGCGAACTGGGCTACCCCCTGGGGGGCGGGATCATCGGCAGCAGCGGCCTGGTCGCGCATTTCGCAGATGCGCGCCAGACCAACACGTTTTTCGGCGTAGACGACAACGAGGCCGCTGCCACGGGCTTTCGCCCCTACAACGCCAGCGGCGGCTTCCAGAACCTGACGCTGACCCAGAGTTTCGAGTTTCCCCTGGCGGCTAAATGGTCATTGCTGACCAGCGCCAGTTGGGTTCACCTGGTGGGCTCGGCGGCCGACAGCAGCATCGTCCGGCAGACCGGCGAAGTGAACCAGGGCCAGGTGCAAACAGCCATCAGCTACACGTTCGACTAGGTTGGTCTGGGGTTTGCAATGAGGCTCTGGAATCCATTTTTCCAGGACACTCTTCATGGCTCGCCCCGCTTACCGCCTGTTGCATCATTCGCTGTGGGACCTGATCCCCATTGCCCTGGGCCTGGCGCATTTCGCCTTTGTCATCTGGCTGGTCACCGCGTTCCACAGCCTGAGCTGGTGGGCGCTCGTGCCCCTGGCGCTGGTCTATGCGATCAGCCTGTCGTGGAGCATCAACAGCATCTCCCACAACCAGATCCACAACGCCTACTTCAGCCATCGTGCGATGAACCGGGCGTTCGATCTGCTGCTGTCGGTGACCATCGGCTTTTCCCAGACGCTCTACCGCGACATCCATAACCGCCATCACCGTGGCAACGCCGACCTGCCGGGCCCGGACGGTAAAACCATCGACCCGCTGTCGATCTACCAGCGCGGCCACAATGGCCAGCCGGAAAACCCGTGGGCTTACACTTTCCTGAGTTTTTTCCGCGACGATCCCAAGCCGTTCTACGACGAGATGAAGCGCAAGCGCCCGGCGGATGCGCGCTGGGTCAAGGTCGAGATCGGCGTGACGGTGGCGTTTTATATCGCCTTGGCCTTCTACAACTGGCAGGCGGTGCTGTGGCTGTTGCCGTTCTGGTACCTGGGCCAGTGCCTGTCATCGCTCAACGGCTACTACGAACATTTCGGCGGCAACCCGGACCTGCCGATTGCCTGGGGCGTGAGTTCCTACAGCGTGCTGTACAACCTGATCTGGATGAACAACGGCTACCACGCCGAGCACCACTACCGGCCCAAGATGCACTGGACCAAGGTAAAGGCGTTTCATCGCGAGATTGCCGAGCAACAGCGTGAGGCGGGGGTGAAGCAGCTTCCAGTGTCACACGGGTTGGGCTTTCTGGTGGCGCACAGAAGACCCTGACTCGCCACTAACCCCTGTGGTGAGCAGGCTTGCCCTGCGCGAGGCAAGCTCGCTCACCACAAAAATCAAACCAGACCAAAGTGATCAGTTTTCTTCGCCTTCGGCCAGCAGGGCGATACCGCCGATAATCACCGCCACCCCCACCCAGTGCAGCGGGCTGATATGTTCCCCCAGCCCCAGCCACGACCCCAGCAACACCACCACAAACACCAGTGAACTCAGCGGAAACGCCAGGGACAGGCTGCTGCGCCGCAGGATCAGCATCCACACGAAAAACGCCCCGATGTAGCTGGCAATAGCCGCCAGAATCCCAGGGTTACGCGCCACGTCCGCCAGCCACTGCCAGCTCAAATCCATCTGCCCCAGTTGATCCCCGGCCACTTTGGTAAACAGTTGGCCGGCGCTTTCGGTACAGATCAACAAGGCCCACAGCACCACCGTGCCGAGGCGCCCGTGCAACCATCCGTTATTCATAATCTGCGTACTCATGCCTGACTCCCTGCAATCGCTACCAACATCACGCCTAAAGTAATCACCAGCGTGCCCAACCAACGGCGGCGGCTGACGGTTTCGCCCAGCACCACCTTGCCCGCCAGCACCACGCCGCAATAGGCCAGCGCGGCAGCCGGAAACAGCAGGCTCAACGGCGCACGGGACAAGGCTTCGAGCCACACGAAGAACTCGACGGCATAGGCGCCGATCCCGGCCCACAACAACGGCGCATTGAACACCTGGCCCCAGAACGCATTCAGGCGAAAACCACCGTCCAACTCGGGCAAACGGTCGAGGCCGATCTTGAAACACAACTGGCCGATCACATCGAGCACGATGGAAAACGCCACCAGCAACACCACGGTCAACGTCACGGGAACAGCTCCTCAAACAGGTCGATCAGGGCTTCATTGGTGGCGGCGTTGCGCTGCAGATCTTCGACGCTCCAGCGCTCGGGCGGCGGCTGGTCGGATTTAGCCTCCCAACGCTTGAACGCGTTGCTGAAGGCTGGCGTGGCGAACTCGCCGCACACGTCGATGCCGATGATGCGTTTACGCGCTGCCAAGGCCCGCAAGGCTTGCAGCAGATGGGTCAGGCGCATGCCGCCCTGGTCCCAGTTGGTGGCCGCGTCTTCGCTGGCGAGCACGTCTTTGTCGATGGTGATCCAGATCGCTTCGGTGGGCAGGCTGGTGATCATCTGCTCCAGGAAGGCCGCCCAGTCCAGCTCGGCCAGGTTGCGCCAATATAGGTGGTTTTCCTGCTGCTGGTGACCGGCGCCGTCCCCTACCCGGCCCCAGACTTTCGACGGCGGATGCTGCCAGGGGAACAACTGCAAGTGCCCGCGCTTGAGGGCACCGAGGTTGCCACCGCGCAACTGCGGATTGTGCAGGTCGTCGCTGCACGGGCCGAGGGTGACGATGCGCTTGATCGCCGGCATCTTCAGCGCGCGGTTGACCCACGAACCACAGTGGCGCTTGGGCGCAAAGCGTACCCAGTCGGGGTGGTTGTCGAAGTGGATCAGGCTGATGGGCTCTTTCAAATCGGCGAGAAAGGCCGGCGTGAGGTGGTGATAGTCGCCGGAGCCGACAAACAGGATTTCCGGCCGCGCATCGGTGGGCCGGGGCCGTTGGGCCAGGCGTTCGGCGAAGCGTTTCCAGGTTTTTTCGGTGGACCACAGGCGCAGCTTGGGGCCCAGGTCCAGCAGGTCGATACGCGTGGCACGGCCGCTGGCCAGACGCCGGGCAATCGGTGCCTGGCCGGTGAGGCTGTGGTCGAGGTCAAGAATGTTCAAGGCAGTGTCCCCTAAGGCTTTAGGGGGTCAATGCAAGGGACGGGCCAGCACAACTCTTGAAGACGGTGACTGACCAATGTGGGAGCGGGCTTGCCCGCGAATGCGGTGTGTCAGTCACTGAATACTTGGCTGACACACTGCATTCGCGAGCAAGCCCGCTCCCACATTTTGAACCGTGATCGGCTTTAGTTTTTCGCTTCGTTGATGATCTGGCGGATCGCCCCCACAAAGGCTTTCGCCGGCTGACCGCCGCTGACGGCGTACTGGTCGTTGAAGACGATGGTCGGCACCGAGGTCACGCCACGGGAGATCCACAGCTGCTCTTGCTCGCGTACTTCAGCGGCGTATTCATCGGAGGCGAGAATCTCGGCCGCACGCTTGATGTCCAGGCCGACGCTTTCGGCGATGATCGCCAGGGTGGCGTGGTCGGACGGGTCCTGCCCATCCGTGAAGTAGGCCTTGAACAGCGCTTCCTTGAGGTTGTACTGCAAGCCTTCCAGACCGGCCCAATGCAGCAGGCGGTGTGCGTCGAAGGTGTTGTAGATGCGGCTTTGGCCGTCAGTGCGGAACGCGAAGCCCAACTCGGCGCCCATGTCGCGGATACGTTCGCGGTTGGCCTGGGATTGCTCGGCGGTGGAGCCGTATTTTTCGGTGATGTGTTCGACGATGTTCTGCCCTTCAGCGGGCATGTTCGGGTTCAGCTCGAACGGCTGGAAATGGATCTCGGCCTGCACTTCGGCGCCAAGCTGGTCGAGGGCTTCGGTCAGGCCGCGCAGGCCGATGATGCACCAGGGGCAGGACACGTCGCTGACGAAATCGATTTTCAGGGGAGTACTCATGACAGGCAACCTCGCAGGCGCAAATGGGCCACAAAGGTTGCACGATACACCAATGTCACAACACCTTCGAAGGCTCGCCCAGGTCAATCTGCGCCCAGTGCGCCGCGTCTTCACGATGGGCTTGCAGGTACGGCAGCACCGCCGTCAACAGCGGCGCCTTGAACGCTTCCTGGAAACGATGGGCCATGCCGGGGATCAGTTTCAACTGGCTGCCCTGGATATGCGCCGCCAGGTGTACACCGTGCATGACCGGCAACAGCGGGTCGGCGGTGCCGTGCACCACCAGAGTTGGCACGCGCAGTTGGTTGAGCAAGGGCACGCGGCTGGGTTCGGCGAGGATCGCCATGATCTGGCGCTTCACGCCGTCCGGGTTGAAGGCGCGGTCGTAGGACAGCGCCGCCTGGTGCAACAGCGCCTGGCGATCATCCGTCACATTAGGGCTGCCCAGGGCCGCCAGCAAATCGGCTTGCTGCTCCAGGGCCACTTCACGGTTCGGTGCGCTGCGCCGCGACAGCAGTTGTACCAACGCCGCATTCGGCGCCGGCAAGCCTTCGGCACCGGAGCTGGTCATGATCAGCGTAAGGCTCTCGACCCGCTGCGGCGCCATCGCCGCCAGGTGCTGGGCGATCATGCCGCCCATGCTCGCGCCCAGCACGTGAAATTGCTGGATCTGCAACGCGTCCATCAAGCCGATGGCGTCGTCGGCCATGTCGGTCAGCGTGTAGGGCGCCGCCACCGGCAGGCCGAGCTTGTAGCGCAGCACTTCAAAGGTCAGGTTGGCGTTGGCAGGCGCCTGGCGCCAGGTGGACAGGCCAACGTCACGGTTGTCGTAACGGATCACCCGGAAACCCTGTTGGCACAGGGCGACCACCACTTCATCCGGCCAGTGGATCAATTGCCCGCCCAGGCCCATCACCAGCAGCAACGCAGGATCAGACGCACGGCCGATGCTCTGGTAGGCAATGCTTACCTGAGCCAGGTCGACCGTTTGGGTCGGGACATTGACGTCACATCGAGAAGCCGCAAAGGACGGCAGGCCGAACAACAGAGCGGCCAGTAAAAACAACACGCGCATGAAAAACACCGAAACGCAGAACCCCAGTAGAGCGCGAGTCTGATGAAGTTTGTTCAAGCGCGCTGCCACAGTTGCATGACAGTTTGATGAAGAGTGCTCAGCGGTCATGGTCGACAGGAAGGACAACATGAGACAAACTCACGCCATTCGAATTCATCACAAATTGTATTCATGGAGAGCCCGTGCTCGAGATCCGTCACCTCAAGACCCTGCACGCCCTGCGCGAAGCCGACAGCCTGGTCGAAGCCGCCGAGCGCCTGCATTTGACGCAGTCGGCCCTGTCGCACCAGTTCAAAGAGCTGGAAGAGCGCTTGGGCATGCCGTTGTTCGTGCGCAAGACCAAGCCGCTGCGCTTCACCAGTGCCGGCCTGCGCCTGTTGCAACTGGCCGACGCCACCCTGCCGCTGCTGCGCGGCGCCGAGCGCGACATTGCAAGGTTGGCCGGCGGCACTGCCGGACGCCTGCACATGGCAATCGAATGCCATAGCTGCTTCCAGTGGCTGATGCCGACCATCGACCAGTTCCGCGATGCCTGGCCGGAAGTCGAACTGGACCTGGCCTCCGGTTTCGCCTTCGCCCCGCTGCCAGCGCTAGCCCGTGGCGACCTGGACCTGGTGGTGACCTCCGACCCGCTGGAACTGCCAGGCATCACCTATGTACCGCTGTTCACCTACGAAGCCATGCTCGCGGTCGCCAACCAGCATGCGCTGGCGAACAAGGCGTACATCGTGCCGGATGACTTGCTGACCGAAACCCTGATCACTTACCCGGTGGAACGCGACCGTTTGGACATTTTCACCCGCTTTCTCGAACCCGCCGATGTGGAACCGGCTCAGGTGCGCACGTCCGAGCTGTCGGTGATGATGATGCAACTGGTGGCCAGCGGCCGTGGCGTGTGCGGCATGCCCCATTGGGCGCTGCATGAGTACAGCTCGCGTGGCTACGTGAAAGCCAAGCGCCTGGGTGAGAAAGGTTTGTTTGCCACGCTATATGCGGGAATCCGTGCGGACATGCTGGATGCGCCCTACATGCGTGACTTCCTGCTGACGGCCAAGGACACGTCGTTTTCCACCTTGGATGGGGTCAGCGCGGTGCGCTAAACCGCGACCTCGCGCCACATGTGGATCTTATCGAAGTAATCCACACCGACTCGCACCGCCAGCGGCTCCAGGCCGTACTGGATGAAGCCGCAGCGCTGGTACAGGGCAAACGCGGCTTCATTGCCGGCGGTGACCGTCAGCTGGATCACTTTGAGGCGCGGCTGTGTGCGCGCTTCGTCGAGCGCCGCTTCCACCAACTGACGGCCCAAGCCTTTTTGTTGGTGGTCCGCATTCACGTACATGCCGAACAGGGTCACCTTGTGCCGCGCTTTTTCTCGCGGCTCAAAGGCCAGACCGACAATGCCGGCCAACTCATCCCCGTCAAACGCACCGAGCAGGCAATCCAACGGGCTGCTCAAGCGTTTTTCCCACCAGCCCAGCGGCATCGCCGCACGCTCCGCCACGCTGGAGGTGAAGGCCTGGGGATAGGCGCCATAGGCCTCCAGCATCAACGCCCGATACGCTTCGGCGTCGCTGGCCGCCAGCGTGCGAATGATCATGCCGTCAGCGAGGCGCGGTAAAACGGCAGGATCAGATCGCGCGTCAGCGGGGCCAGTTGCAGGCCGCCATCTCCGGCCGGGTCGATCCAGCGCACTTCTTCAATCTCGGCGGCAGGCGTGACCGCTACATCGATCTGCACCTGGAACAGCTCGGCTTCCACGGTGAAACCCGGCTCGTTGACGGCCGGCGCAGAAAATTTTCCCAGGTAGACCGCAGCACTTGGCTCGATACGCAGGTTCAGTTCTTCGTGCAGCTCACGGGCCAAGGCCTCGGCAGGCTGCTCGCCAGCGTCAATCTTGCCGCCAGGTTGCATGAAGGCCTGGGTGCCGCGCTTGCGCACCAGCAAGGTTTGGCCGTCAGCGCCGATCAGGAGGGCGGCGGCGATACGAATAGTGGAAATGCTCATGAAAGATTCGCTGTCTCTTCGGGTAGTTTGATGAATATGGTGTATTTCGCGCCCTCCATCGACTCGAACGCAATCAGCTTGTCCACCAACGGCAGGTTCAGCACTTTGCCGGCGTTGAGCAGCAGCATGCCGTTATCGGCGTTGAGATTGCGCGCCAGGACCATGCCGGCTTCCAGTTCACGGGTGGTCAGGGCCTTGACCGAGGGATCACCCAGCGTCACATCACTGAGAAACGCGGCGCAGGCCTGGACAAAGTCTTCGACCAGCTCTGGATCATAGAGGCGCCCGGCGTACTTTCGGATGTACAGCAAAGCCTCGTCGCTGTTCATCTGCCGCTCAAGGATCAGGCCTTTTTGCAGTTCGATAAAGTCCACCGCCAACTTCAGCAGTCGCGAACCGAAGGGTATCGCATCGCCCTTGAGGTGATCGGGAAAACCGCTGCCATCCCAGCGTTCCTGGTGATGACGGATGATCCGCGCCGCGTCCTTCATCGGTTCCAGGGTCATCAGCAGGGATTCGCTCTGGCTCGGATAGCCTCGGTATTGTTCACGGTCACTGCTGTGCAACTTATCGGCGGCGGCAACCAACAGGCTGTCGCTCCAACTGAGCTTGCCGATGTTGTAGAGCGCGGCGGCCATGGTCAGGTCGCGCGTAGCGGCTTCGTCCATGGACTGGGCAGCACAATAGACGCGGACCAACTCGATCAATTGGCGGTTGGTCTGCTTGTTCTTGGGCAGGCGCAAGTTGGCCAGCAACGAAAAGACTTCGGTGCCTGTCACGTAGCTGCGTTTGAGTTCTTCGTAGGCCAGGTCGAGCATGTCGGCGGTTTGCTGCAACTCGGAGGTGCGCGCCACCACGCGTTTTTCCAGGGTGGTATTCAATACCTTGAGCTGATCGTTCTGCACCCGGGTCAGGCGTTCAAGCCGTTGGTGCTCAAGGGCCTGCTGCAGGATCAACTTGAGTTCGTCGTCATTCCAGGGCTTGCCGATGTAGCGGTGGATCTGCCCTTCGTTGATCGCCTTGATGATCGTCGGCAAGTCGGCATAACCGGTCAGCAGGATGCGGCTGGTGGTGGGGTACAGGCGGTGGACTTCGGCCAGTAACTGCGCCCCGTCCATACCCGGCATGCGCGCATCGCTCATGATCAGGTCGACGGGCTGCGCCGCCATGATTTCCAGCGCCTGGGCGCCACTACCGGCCAGCACCACATCAAAGGGCTGGCCGCGCAGCAAGCGGCGCAGGCTGTTGAGGATCGACTCTTCATCGTCGACCAGCAAAACGGTGGGTCTTGTCGCGGTATGTTCATCCATGCCTGCTGCGCCTTCAAATTAAACCAAATCGAGCTAAATTCAACCTCTGTGCCAAGCTGTCTTCCCTTGCTCAACGCGCGGGGTCGATTTGACGCCAACTGGCCCCCGATATCAAGGCCGCTCGACTATGCTGTCACATTAGGCTGTATCCGCCTCAGCAGTGGAATCAGGGAAGGAGTCGTTATGCCGTCGGACCTTTTATCGGTACGGAGCGCCCCATGAGTGCGGACTCGGCACGGGCCAACCGGCGCATTCTGATCGTCGATGACACGGCCTCGATCCACCAGGACTTTCGCAAGATCCTCTGCGCCGATCCCAATGGCGAACCGTCGCTGGAGAGCCTGGAAGAAACCCTGTTCGGCACCACCCCCAAAGCGCGCCAGGCCTACGAGCTGGACTCCGCCTACCAGGGCCAGGAAGCGTTGGCCCTAGTGAACAAGGCGCTGGCCGACCAGGCACCGTATGCCCTGGCCTTCATCGACATGCGCATGCCACCTGGCTGGGACGGCCTGCAAACCATCGAACAGTTGTGGGAGGTCGATCCCCGCCTGCAGATCGCGCTGTGCACGGCTTACTCCGATTACTCCTTCGAGGCCATCGAAGCGCGGCTCAAATACAACGACCAACTGCTGATCCTGAAAAAGCCCTTCGATCACCTGGAAATTCGCCAGATGGCCAGCGCCCTGACCTGGAAATGGCAGCTCGCCCAGGACATCGCGCTCAAAGTGATTGGCCTGGAACGAACCATCGAGGAGCGCGTGCAGGAGCTGCTCAAGGTCTCGCACCTGCTCCAGTATGACGCGTTGACAGAACTGCCCAACAGCACGCTGCTCGGCGACCGGCTGACCCAGGCAATTGCCCTGGGCCGACGGCATGACACCCAGTTGGCGGTGATATTCATCGGGCTGGACCGTTTCAAGCGTATCAACAATGCCTTGGGCTATCCGGTGGGCGACGAGGTGCTCCAGCAGGTCAGCCAGAGCCTGGTGGCGGCAGTGCGTGAATCGGACTCGGTATTTCGCTACGGTTCCGACGAATTCGTGATCCTGCTGCAGGATGTGCAGCATCCCCAACAATCCCAGCACGTTGCTCAAAAAATACTTAATGCCGTCAGCGCTACCCGCCATGTCGCAGGGCATGACCTGAGCATCACCGCCAGCCTGGGCATCAGTATTTACCCCAATGACAGTGGCACGGCGGTGGAGTTGATCAAACACGCCGAAACCGCCATGCACACCAGTAAAGAGCGGGGTTCCGACTGTTTCAGTTTTTACACCGATGACATGAACCACCGCGCCCAGCATCGACAAAACCTGGAAAGCGCGATACGCCAGGCCCTCGAGCGCGAGGAGTTTGAACTGCACTACCAGCCGAAGCTGGACTTGAAATCCGGGCGAATCGTCGGTGCGGAAGCCCTGATCCGCTGGTTCCAGCCGCGCTCGGGTTGGGTCAGCCCGGCCGACTTCATCCCGGTCGCCGAAGACAGTGGCTTGATTGTGCGCCTGACCCAATGGGTACTGCGCCAGGCCTGTGAACAGGCGCAAGCCTGGCGCGCCATGGGCCTGGCGCCGTTGTGCATATCGGTGAACATCTCGGCCATCGACTTTCGCCAGCGGGATTTTGTCGACAATCTTGCCACCCTCCTCAAGCAAACCGGTCTGCCGCCGACACAGTTGGAACTAGAGATCACCGAAAGCGTGCTGATGCAGAATGTCGACGAGACTGTCGAGATCCTTAACAGAATCAAGGCGATGGGCGTGCGGCTGGTCCTGGATGATTTCGGTACGGGTTACTCCAGCCTGAGTTATCTGCGCCGTTTTCCCATCGATGTGCTGAAAATCGACCAATCATTCGTTCACGGCCTGAAGGTCAATAGCCAGGACGAACAACTGATCAGCGCTATCATCGGCATGGGCAAGAGCCTGGACCTGAATATCATCGCCGAAGGCGTAGAAACCGTCGAACAACTGAAATTCCTGCAAACCCAGCGGTGCGAAGAGGGCCAGGGCTATCTGTTCAGCAAGGCCGTGCCGTCGAAGGACTTCGCCCGGTTGCTGCAAGCGGGTAGCGCCACTCTGATGCCCGACCAGTAGCCTTATGCTTGCAAGGAGTGCTCGCTTGAATGAAGTACTGACCTGCCGTTTCGGCGTCGTGTTCATGTTGTGCCTGGGCTTGGGCATGCCTTTGATGGCCGCGCCATTGGACGAAGCACTGAAACCTGTCCCCGCAGTTCCGATGTTGGACCCGGCCAAGGTTGAGCTGGGGCGCCAGCTGTTCAACGAGCCGCGTCTGTCGGTCAATAACACGCTGTCCTGCGCCAGCTGCCATCGTCTGGAATCGGGAGGTGCCGACAACAAGCCGTTTTCCATTGGCTTCGATGGCAAGCCCGTGGACATCAACACCCCGTCTGTCTTCAACGCCAGCCTGAACTTCAAGCAGTTCTGGAATGGCCGCGTCGATACGCTGGAGGCACAGATCCAACAGGTAGTCATCAGCCCGGTGGAAATGGGCAGCGACTGGAAAACCGTGGTGCAGAACCTTTCCGCCCTGCCCGCCTACCAAGCGGCGTTCCAGCAGGCCTACCCCGATGGCGTCACCGCCGCCAACGTACAAAACGCCCTGGCCACTTATGAACGTACATTGCTGACGCCCAATTCGCGGTTCGACCAATACCTGCTTGGCAACACCAAGATTTTCACGATCCAGGAAAAATACGGCTACCAGCGCTTCAAGGACTATGGCTGCATCGCCTGCCACCAAGGCATCAATATCGGCGGCAATATGTTCCAGAAGTTCGGTGTGATGGGCGACTACTTCAAGGCGCGCGGCAAAACGGTCGAGTCGGACCTAGGCCGCTATCTGCTGACCCAGGACGAAGAAGACCGACATGTGTTCAAGGTACCCAGCCTGCGCAACGTCGCCGCGACCGCGCCGTACTTCCACGATGCCTCGGCCAAGACCCTTGAGGAAGCGGTCGACGTCATGTTCAAGTATCAGTTGGGGCGCAATCCGTCCCAGGAGGACAAGGACCTGATCATCCAGTTTCTCAAGACCCTGAGCGGCGAATGGGCGGGCAAGCCATTATGAGCATACCCTCATGACCCTTTCCCGCCGCCGTGCCGGCCAAGTGTTGCTGGGCCTGATGACCCTGCTGCTGGCGTCCACCCTGGTGTTTCTGTACCTCAAGTCTTCCCGTGACCAGACGGCTACCTATACCCAATCACGGGACCTGATCCGCCAGCTCCAGCAGCTCAATGCCCAATGGGACAGTGAAGTACTCAAGGCCAGGATCGCCCTCACCCACAATTACGACCCCCTGGTGGCACCGCTGCAGGAAATGACCCGGATCTGGGCCGATCTGGAAAACCGCGACTTCTACCACGACCCTGCCGACCTGCCTGGTTGGCAGGCCAATCTGGAAGCTTACCAAGCCGCGATCCAGGAAAAAGCCCGGTTGGTGGACCAGTTCAAATCCCACAACGCCGTGCTGCGCAACTCCCTGGCCTTTCTGCCGACCGCCGAAGATGACATCCAGGCCCAGTTCAATCGCTACGGCGATGAAGGCCGCCTGCAACTGCACGATGTCGCCACCGATACCTACGACCTGTTGCTCAGCAGCCTGGAATTCGCCCAGGTCACCAGCGACGACCGCGCCGCCGATATCCTGGTGGGCCTGGGCAAATTGGCGATCAACAAGGAGCGCCTGCCCCCTGAGTTTCAGGGGCCTGTCGAGATCCTCAGCAACCATATTTCGCTGATCCTGCGCGAGCAGCCGGTGGTCAACGGCCTGGTCGACCGGATTGCCGCCGTGCCGGTCGCCGAGCGTCTGGACGACTTGACGACCCACCTCAACCAGGATCAGCAAGCCGCCGACCTTGTCGATCGCCAATACCATCGCTACCTGCTGATTTTCTCCATCCTGCTGGTGGGTTTGCTGCTTTACCTGGCGATGCGCCTGCTGCGCAGTTTCGCCGAGATCAACCGGGTCAACCGTGCCCTGCAAGCGGCGAACGAAACCCTGGAGCAACGGGTGGAACGCCGCACCCAACAACTCAAGGATGCCCAGAGCGAACTGCTCGACAGTGCTCGCCAGGCGGGCATGGCGGAGATCGCCACCAACGTGCTGCACAATGTGGGCAACGTACTTAACAGCGTGAATACCTCCGCCGATCTGGTCACTCGAAAGCTGCGCAGCAGCAAGGCACTGGGCCTGGGCCGGGCCATGCAGTTGATCAACGAGCGCCAAGGTGACCTGGGCACCTTCTTTACCGAGGATGAAAAGGGCAAGCTCTTGCCGGGTTACTTGAATCAACTGGTCGACGCCATTGCGCTGGAACAACAAGGCATGACTGATGAACTGACGCAATTGAGCAAGAGCGTCGACCACATCAAGGACATTGTCGCTACCCAACAACACTATGCCGGTGCCTCCGCGCTGAAGGAGCCGGTGCACATCAGCGCCCTGATGGACGATGCCTTGCGCATGAACGCAGGGGCGCTGAGCCGGCACAACGTCACGGTGGTAAAACACTATGCCCAGGTGCCGGAGATCCTGGCGGATAAACACCGGTTGCTGCTGATCATGGTCAACCTGATCAGCAATGCCAAGTACGCGATGTCCAACCTTGTCGACCGGCCGCGGCAAATGACTCTTACGGTCCAACCACGCGATGACGCAACCTTGCAGATCAGCGTGAAAGACGACGGCGAAGGCATACCGGCGGAAAACATGACCCGGATCTTCACCCACGGCTTTACCACCCGCAAGGAAGGCCACGGCTTCGGCCTGCACAGTTGCGCCCTGGCAGCGGTGGAGATGAATGGCCAACTGACCGCCCATAGCGACGGACCGGGCCTGGGCGCCATGTTCACCTTGACTATCCCTATGGTCCTTGCCGGAGACCCCACATGAACCAACCTCCTAACCGGCGTCTATTACTGATCGACGACACACCGTCGATTCACGATGATTTTCGCAAGATCCTGATGCCTGTCGTTGAAACCAACCAGGCGCTGGACGCTATGGAGTCGGCGCTGTTCGGCGACACGACAAAAGCCCGGGCCCCGGTGTTCGAACTGCATTCGGCCTATGGCGGAGAAGAAGGCCTGCAGTTGCTCGTCACGGCCATGGAGCGCAAACAGCCGTATGCCCTGGCCTTTGTCGACATGCGCATGCCCCAAGGCTGGGACGGCGCGAAAACCATAGAAGAACTGTGGAAAGTCGCTCCCGACCTGCAAGTGGTGATCTGTACCGCGTATTCGGACTATTCCTGGGAAGACCTGCTGGAGCGGCTGCACGCCCATGATCGGTTGCTGATCCTGAAAAAACCCTTCGACAACATCGAAGTCCAGCAGATGGCCAACACCCTGGCCAACAAATGGGACATGGCCCGCCGCGCCTCGCTGCAAACCACCCACCTGGAGCAGTTGGTGGAACAGCGCACCCAAGCGCTGCAAATGGAGATTGACGAACGCAAGCATCTGGAAAGCCAATTGGTCCAGTCGGAGAAACTTGCGTCGCTGGGGCAGCTGGCAGCCGGTGTGGCCCATGAGATCAACAACCCGGTGGGGTTTATCTCGTCCAACCTCAGCACCCTGGACGGCTACTTCAACCAGCTGCAACAGATGCTGGATGCCTATCAACGTGCTGAAGTCTTGGTGACGCCACCGGAACAAAGCGAGCAGCTCAAGGCCATGCGCGTCGGCCTGGAACTGGACTTTCTCAAGGAAGACATTCCGGTCCTGATCAAGGAGTCCAAGGAAGGCATTGGTCGCGTGGTGCAGATCGTCAAGGACTTGAAAAACTTCTCGCGGGTGGACAACGAGCAGACCTGGCAATTTGCCAACCTGCAACAGGGCATCGATTCGACATTGAACATCGTCGCCAGCGAACTCAAGTACAAAGCCGATGTAGTCAAACACTACGGCGCATTGCCAGAAATCGAATGCCTGGCCTCACAGCTCAACCAAGTGGTGATGAATCTGGTGATCAACGCGGCGCAAGCCATGGGGCCAGAGCGCGGCACCATTACCATCAGCACTGGCGTGGACAGCGAGAACGTGTGGTTGGAAGTGGCAGACAACGGCTATGGGATCGCGCCGCAAACCCTGCAGAAAATCTTCGATCCGTTCTTCACCACCAAACCGGTGGGCGAAGGAACAGGGTTGGGGCTTTCGCTCTCTTACGGCATCGTTAAGAAACACCGTGGCGACATCTCCGTCAGCAGCGAGCTGGGCAAAGGGACAACGTTTCGGGTGGTGTTGCCGATTAGGCAAACGGCGGCGTAGGACACGCCGCCGAGTCGCGCTCATGCGTCGGCTTTTTTGGGGCTCGAACCGAACGAAGCGAAACGCTTGTTGAAGCCGGCAATCCGGCCTTCGGCCTGGGTCTTGCGCTGTTGGCCGGTGTAGATCGGGTGCGAGGCACTGGACACGTCCAGCGGGATGTAGGGGTAAGTGTTGCCATCACTGTGCTTGTGGGTGCGGTCGCTGTCGGCAGTGGAGCCGATCAGGAAGAACACGTCGGCGGCAGTGTCGTGAAACAGCACGGTGCGGTAGTCGGGATGGATACCAGCTTTCATAAGGCCTCCGGGGCGTTTGGATGCATTTGATGTGTTATACAGTAACACAAATAGTGCACCCAAACGAGAACCGATTGCAATAAGAATAGGCCGGCAGCTTCTATGCGGCTTCCTGGAAGCCCATTTCCGGTGGCTGTCGGGAGAAGCCACGCGTGAGCACGCTCAGGTAAACCAGGCCGATCGCCAACCACACCAGGCCCAGGTAGATCGCCAAGTGATCGAGGCTGACCATCAGCCACAGGTCCGCCAGCAGGCCGATGAACGGGAACACCAGGAACAGGATCAATTCGCGCACGCCACGCTGCTTGGCGCCGATCCAGTAGTGGAAGATCACCGACAGGTTGACCAGGCTAAACGCCAGGAATGCGCCGAAATTGATGAATGAAGTGGAGGTGGTCACGTCCAGCTTCAACGCCAGCAGCGCCACCACTGCACACAACAGGATGCTGTTGACTGGAGTGCCGAAGCGCGCATGCAGGCTGCCGAAGAACGACTTGGGCAACACACCGTCGCGGCCCATGGCAAACAACAGGCGCGAACCGCTGGCCTGGGCCGACAGCCCCGAGGCGAACTGGCCGACAATCAGGCCAATCAGGAAGATCGACACAAACAAGTCGCCACCGATATTGCGCGCGATCTCATACGCCGCCGAATCCACATTGCTGAACTCGAACGACGGATGGGCCACCTGCACAAAGTAGGACACCGCCACGAAGATCAGCCCGCCGATCAAAGTGATCAACATGATCGCCCGTGGGATGGTGCGACGTGGGTCGCGGGTTTCTTCGGTCAGCGTACTCACCGCGTCAAAGCCCAGGAACGAGTAGCAGGCGATGGCGGCGCCGCTCATGATCAATGGCATGTGCATCTGGCCATTGAAGAAGGGGGCGATGGTCCACAGCGGCTTGCTCGCATCTCCACCGATGTAGTGAATGCACAGCGCCACAAAGGCAATCAGCACCAGGAATTGCACCAGCATCAGCAAGGCGTTGATGCCGTTGGCCAGTTTGAGGCCGACGATGTTAATGGCGCTGGTAACCCCGATGAATGCCAGCACCCAAACCCATTGCGGCACCGCCGGGAAGGCTGAGTTCAGGTACGCCGCACCAATCAGCCAGATGGCCATGGGCAAGAACAGATAGTCGAGCAATACCGCCCAACCGGCGATAAAGCCGAGCTTGGGGCTGATGGCCTTGCGCACGTAGCTGTAGGCGGAACCGGCCACCGGAAACGCCGACGCCATGCGCCCGTAGCTCATGGCGGTGAAAAACATCGCCACCAGCGCAGCCAGGTAAGCGGCGGGGACCATGCCCGCGGTGGATTGAGCCAGGATGCCGAAGGTGCCGAGCACAATGATCGGCGTCATATAGGCGATGCCAAACAGCACCACCGACCCTAACGACAGGGTGCGTTGCAAACGAGCCATGGGTGATTCTCCGCGCAATTATTAGATTTATGGCAGAACTGAAGTCGGTGTTGCACACACTGTTTTTTAGAGTTATTACCCGTGGCGAGGGAGCTCGCTCCCTCGCCACAGGGGCTAGCGTTGAGCTTGTGGGATCAACAGCTCGCGCGCGCCATCGCTGCGCTCAATCACCTCACCCGGCAATTTCATGCGCTGGTCATCCAGGTAGCGGTAGTCCTTGCGAGCCGCCGCCAATTGGTCGAGATCCAGCTCAACCGCGAATTGCCCCTCCTCACGCCCCGCTTCAAACAGCAGCGTGCCAAACGGGTCCACCAACGCACTGCCGCCGGCAAACACCAGGTCGCCATCGCCCGCTTCCACCCGGTTGACCATCAGCGCAAACGCCTGGTTTTCCTGGGCACGGGCCATGATCGCGGTGCGGTGGGTGGGACCGTACGGGTCCATGTTGCCGTTGGTGACGATCAGCAACTCAGCGCCCAATTGCGCCAGGGCACGGGCGGTTTCCGGGAACTCGATGTCGTAGCAGATCAACAGGCCTACGCGCAGACCGTTCCACATGCAGGTGGGGTAACGGTCGCCGGGATTGAAGACGCCTCGTTCCAGCGGCCACAAGTGGGTCTTGCGGTACCGTAGGGCGATACCTTCGGGGGTGATCAGCAAAGTGGTGTTGTAAAACTGGCCGCCATCGTGTTCGGCAATGCCAATGACCACGGCGATATCACGCGCACGGGCGGCCTCGATAATGGCCTGCACGGTAGGCCCCTCCAGCGGTTCGGCGATGTCGGCGACGGTCTCGGCCGTGGGGAAACCGGTCAGGTGAGTTTCCGGAAATACGATCAGTTGCGTATCGTCGGCACAGGCGGCAATCGCCGCCAAGGCGCGTTCAAGGTTGTAAGCTGTATCGTTATCACGACCGGCCAACTGGGCAAATTCGACCTTCATGGGTATTCCTTGTTCTTTATCTGTGCCGCAGTATGCGCAGCCACAACCCCCCAGGGAATCACGCGGCGGGGGTAACCCGATAGGGGTAGATCGATGACCATGTCGCTGCAAGACATCGCCTGGCACCGTGCGGTGGGGCAAATGATAGACGCGCTGGACCAGCCCAATTTCTGGACCCAGCTGGTCCGATTGCTCGACCAGTACGTGCCGTCCGATAGCTGGGTGGCTCTGCTGTTCAGCAGCGAACACCGCCCGCTGGTGTTTGCCGAATGCCCAGGCGCCGATGGCACGCCGGACCAGCTGTTCCAGGACTACCTGAACGGCCTGTACCTGCTCGACCCCTTCTACATCGCCAGCCGCGAACACGCGCGCACGGGGCTTTTGCGCCTGGCCGAAGTCGCGCCCGAGCACTTCGAACTCACCGAGTACTATCAGCGCTACTTCCGCCTGAACGTGGTCGCCGATGAAATCCAATTTAATTGCCATCTGCCGGATGGGCGTACCCTGTGCCTGTCGCTGGGCTCGAAGCAACGCTTCAATCCGCAGCAGATTGCCCTGCTGTCGCTGATTCAACCCTGGGTACTGAGCCTGCTGCGCCAACGCCTGCCCCATGAACTCAAGCAGGTCAGCACGCCGCAACCGATCCAGAATGATGACTGGGGCGCGCAACTCACTGCCCGCGAACTGGATGTAGGCCGCTTGATGCTCAGCGGTTGCTCCAGCAAGGAAATCGCTCGTAAGCTGCAAATCTCTGTTGAAACCGTGAAAGTCCATAAGAAACACATCTACAGCAAGCTAGGGATCAAATCCCAGTCAGAGCTGTTCTCGATCTTTCTACAGGCGCAAAACGCCTAGCCGATGAGTCCGAACCAAGGAAAACCGTATGAGCCTGTCGTTACTAAGCCGTTACGCCTTCTTTGCCGTGTGCGTCATTTTCACCCTCGCAAGCCTTCCCTTTATCGAACATGAATGGCTGTGGCCGATCACCGTGGTCACGGGTGTGCTGAGCCTGATCGGTATCTTCGACCTGCTGCAAAGCCCCCACGCCGTGCGCCGTAACTACCCGATCCTGGGCAATATCCGTTACCTGGTGGAAGCCATCCGCCCGGAAATCCGCCAGTACCTGCTGGAGTCCGACAGCGACGCCCTGCCCTTCTCCCGGGCCCAGCGTTCACTGGTGTATTCGCGCGCCAAGAATGAAACCGCCGACAAACCCTTCGGCACCCTGATCGACGTGTACCAGTCGGGCTTCGAATTTATCGGCCACTCCATGCGCCCGGCGCCGTTGAGCGACCCCAGCGCATTTCGCGTGATGGTCGGCGGCCCACAATGCACGCAGCCGTACTCGGCATCGGTGTTCAATATCTCGGCGATGAGCTTTGGCTCGTTGAGCGCCAACGCGATTCGCGCGTTGAACCAAGGCGCCAAACTGGGCAACTTCGCCCACGACACCGGCGAAGGCAGTATCAGCCCCTACCACCGCGAAAACGGCGGCGACCTGACCTGGGAATTGGGCAGCGGCTACTTCGGCTGCCGCACCAGCGACGGCCGTTTTGACCCGGAACGTTTCGCCGTGCAGGCGCAGAACCCGCAAGTGCGCATGATCGAAATCAAGATGAGCCAGGGTGCCAAACCCGGCCATGGCGGGATTTTGCCCAAGCACAAGGTCACCCAGGAAATCGCCGATACACGCGGCATTATGATGGGCGAAGATTGCATCTCGCCGTCACGCCACAGCGCGTTTTCTACGCCGCTGGAACTGATGCAGTTCATCGCGCAACTGCGTGAGCTGTCCGGCGGCAAACCGGTGGGCTTCAAGTTCTGCCTGGGTCACCCATGGGAGTTCATGGGCATCGCCAAGGCCATGCTCGAAACCGGCATCCTCCCGGACTTTATCGTGGTGGACGGCAAGGAAGGCGGCACCGGCGCAGCGCCCGTGGAGTTTACCGACCATATCGGCGTGCCACTGCGCGAAGGCCTGCTGTTTGTGCACAACACCCTGGTGGGCCTGAACCTGCGCGACAAGATCAAGCTCGGCGCCAGCGGCAAGATCGTCAGCGCATTCGATATCGCCAGCGTGCTGGCCATCGGCGCCGACTGGGCCAACTCGGCGCGCGGCTTTATGTTTGCCATCGGCTGCATTCAATCCCAGAGCTGCCACACCAATAAATGCCCGACCGGCGTCGCGACCCAAGACCCACTGCGCCAACGCGCCCTGGTGGTGCCGGACAAAGCCCAGCGCGTGTTCAACTTCCACCGCAACACACTCAAGGCCTTGGCGGAAATGCTCGCCGCCGCCGGTCTCGATCATCCATCGCAGTTATCGGCCAAGCACTTGGTACGGCGCATGTCGGCAACCGAGATCAAGCTGTTTTCGCAACTGCATGTGTTCCTCAAACCCGGTGAGTTGCTGACCGGTGAAGTGAACGGTGAGTTTTACTCGCGCATGTGGCAGATGGCGCGAGCCGACAGTTTTGAACCCCATGAAGTGGCTGCCGCCTGATAAATTAACAATCCCTACCTGCTGAACCGGACCACCGACGGCATTGTTGAAACAAGGAGATTCACATGCCGCTACTCGACTTCGCCGCCATCGCTGGGCAACTGCCCGCCACGTGGAAATCAACGCGCCTGGGCCAGGTCGGCCCGGCGCGGATCAAGGTGTTGCGCATGGATGAGCAGGCCTACGAAGAAGAAACCCACGACTACAACGAAGGTTTGCTGGTGATCAACGGATGCTTGCGCCTGAGCATTGGTGATGCAGAAATCAGGGTGGACGCGGGCCAGATGTATCTTGTCGAAGCGGGTATCGCCCATGCCGTACTTGCAGGCAGCCATGGCACTTTGGTTATCCTGGATGTATAGAGACATTCAGTAATACCCAACCTTTGCAATTACTTACAAATACCGCCAACCTGCGCCCGCCCGACGTGCGGCGTACGACAACACCCGCGTTCGCCTGTCATTACTAAACCTTTCGTACAAGAGCCCGCTGCCATGCTGAACGGACGCGACCCACGCATCGATTTTTTTCGGGGCCTGGCGTTGATCTTCATTTTCTGGGATCACGTCCCCCACAACCCCCTCGGCCAGATCACCCTGCGCAACATCGGATTCAGCGATGCGGCGGAGGTGTTTGTGTTCCTCGCCGGTTACGCCGCCGTACTGGCCTACGGCAAGATCCTGCAACGCGACGGCTACTGGATTGCCTCGCTGAAAATCCTGCGTCGTACCTGGGTGTTGTACGTGGTGCATATCTTCTTGCTGGCGATGCTGATGGGCATCGTGTTCTTCGCCAATAGCCATGTCGAAACCCGCGACCTTGTCGAGGAGATGGGGCTGACGCACTTCGTTACCCATCCGCAACAGGCCCTGACAGATGAGTTGCTGCTGCGCTTCAAGCCCAACCTGATGGACCCGTTGCCGCTGTATATCGTGCTGCTGGCCGGCTTGCCGCTGGTGTTGCCACTGATGCTGCGCAAGACCTGGATGGTAGTGGTCGGGTCAGCAACGATTTACCTGTTGGCCCCCTGGATGGGCTGGAACTTAAGGGCCATTGCCGATGGCGTGTGGTACTTCAACCCGGTCACCTGGCAATTTTTGTTTGTGCTGGGCGGCGCGGCGGCTATCCATGCGGGGAAGACACGTCCTGTGGACACCCGCCCGCTCCTGCACCGCCCCCTGTTCGTGGCGGCGGCCCTGTACGTGATGGCCGCGGGGATCCTGACGCTATCGTGGCGCTGGCCCGAGGTGCATGACGCTTGGATGCCCGCG
The DNA here is from genome assembly GCF_003970195.1 of Pseudomonas sp. C 49-2. Lineage (NCBI taxonomy): Bacteria > Pseudomonadati > Pseudomonadota > Gammaproteobacteria > Pseudomonadales > Pseudomonadaceae > Pseudomonas > Pseudomonas sp. C 49-2. Next base: position 36,711 of record NZ_RXYG01000003.1, on the reverse strand, counting down.
CAGCTCAGCGACTTGCTCTACCCCATCAGCAAGACTGACCTGTCACCCGTGCGCCTGCTGCATTTCCTCGCGTTGGCCTATGTGACGGCGAAGTTGCTGCCGAGCCGTGCGTGGACCGAAAACAGGTTGGCGCAGCACATCTGTCGCATGGGCCGTTACTCGCTGGAAGTGTTTTGCCTTGGCGTGGTGCTCGCGCCACTCGCGGACATGATCAATGCCTTGGCAGGCGATGCATTCGCCATGCAAATACTGACGGCAGTTGCTGGCGCGGCATTAATGGTGATGCTGGCTGTCTGGCTGGAATTCAACAAACGACTGGATCAGTCGCTTAAATTGGCGGCACAGCCGCAGTAGGCTGTATGGCCCGTTGCGCGCAACGGGCCATTCCCAGTATCAGGCCGAACGCGCCGAAGGCGAGGCCAGGTTGGTGGGTTGCAGCTTGAACACGTAGAACAACACCGTCAGCAGCACCAGGAACGCAGGCCCCACATACAGCGCCACTCGGGTATCCGGGAAGTACGCCATCAGGCCAACTACCAGCACCAGGAATGCCAGCGCCAGGTAGGAACTGACCGGGAACAACCACATGCGGTATTTGAGCCCTGCCCGTTCGGCCGGGCTCAGGCCCTTACGGAACTTGAGCTGGGCCAGCAGGATCATCAGCCAGGTCCAGATTGCGCCGAAGGTAGCGATGGACGTCACCCATACGAAGACTTTCTCCGGCACCCAGTAGTTGAGCAACACGCCCAGCAGCAACGCAAAGATCGACAGCAGCAGTGCCTTGCGCGGTACGCCGTTGCTCGACGTCTTGGCGAAGGTCGCTGGTGCCTGGCCGTTCTGCGCCAGGCTGTAGAGCATGCGCCCGGTGCTGAAGATGCCGCCGTTGCAGGACGACAGTGCCGCAGTGATCACCACAAAGTTGATGATACCGGCGGCGGTCTTGATGCCCAGGCGCTCGAACGTCATCACGAATGGGCTGCCCTGGGTGCCGATTTCATTCCAGGGATAGATCGACAGAATCACGAACAATGCGCCCACGTAGAACAGCAGAATGCGCCAGAACACCGAGCCGATGGCACTCGGAATGGTCTTCTGCGGGTTCTTCGCTTCACCGGCAGTGAGGCCGATCATCTCCACACCCAGGTAGGCGAACATCACCATTTGCAAGGACATCAACACGCCTTGCACGCCATTGGGCATGAAGCCGCCATGGGCCCACAAGTTGGAAATACCCAGCGCCACGCCGTCATTGCCAAAGCCGAACGCAATAATGCCGACGCCGCCGATCACCATCGCAATGATAGTGACGATCTTGATCAGCGCGAACCAGAACTCGAACTCACCAAAGGCCTTGACCGCGATCAGGTTGATGCTGCCCATACTGATCAGCGCCGCCAGGGCCCAAATCCAGCGCGGCGTGTCGGGGAACCACACGCCCATGTACACGGCCACGGCGGTGATTTCCGCCACGCAGGTCACCAGCCACAGGAACCAATAGTTCCAGCCGGTCAGAAAGCCCGCCAACGGGCCGAGATAGTCTTGGGCGTAACGGCTGAACGAGCCGGCGACGGGGTTGTGCACCGCCATTTCGCCAAGGGCGCGCATGATCACCAGGATCGCCAGGCCGCCAATGATGTAGGAAAGCATGATCGCCGGGCCGGCCATTTCAATGGCCTTGGCCGAGCCCAGGAACAGGCCGACACCGATGCAGGCGCCGAGCGCCATCAGGCGAATATGCCGTTCGCCCAGTTCACGTTTCAGCGGGCCGCCCTGAGCGGTCTCGCCATGGGGCAGGTGGTTGCCAACGGGCATAAGGGTACAACCTCGTCTTGTTATTGGATTGAGCCACTGGGTGCCGGAAGTCATGACGGGTCGGCCATGACGTCCTCGCACCGGGCTGGCCTCTTGGGCCAGATCAGCGGGGGTGCAGTATAAAAAGCTCAACCCAGGGATTTTCACTCAATAAACGGCAAGATTCAGCGAGAAGTCTCGGCAAAAGCCGCTTTTGCGGAGGAGCTTTACCTGGACAGCGTAGGAATCGTCGCCGATAAACGGGCGCCGAGTATTGCACAGCGAGGGTGCAGCGTCATTGCACCGGCTGCCACGTCTCACAGCGCCGAGAAAATCAGCCGTCTTCGCCACAAAGTCAGCGCTCTGGCTCCCCTCAAACAACGAGCTTGAGATCAAGCTGATCGAGTGGGACCTTGAAGGCATATTCGTATTTCTCAATGATCAGGGTCAGCACTGCTGGGCACAGGCCAACGACGTGCGCTGGCGCAGCTTGCTCAACCAAAGCCTCAAACAGCAGAACCGCTAGGCGCAAGACAAATTCCTTGACCACGCCCAGCAGCGTCTAAGCTTTCACATACGTCCGATCAATCTGCGTGAATGGATCAATCGACTATGGGCGCTTTATGGCAAACCGATTCGAACAGGGCTGCGTTAGCAACCGACAGCCCGGATCAACCGCCATTGCCACAAAGCCCCCGCTCGCGAAGGCTGTGGTGGCGGCTGGTGTGGCTGATACTGTTGATCGCCCTGGCAGCGCTGTGCTGGGCCGCCAGCCAGGAAATGCGCACCTCCCGCCTGCAGGCCGAGTACCTCAGCCCGTTGGCGGCGTCGCTGAGCTATGAGGTCACACCCGGCACCAGCGAGGCCGTGGTTTATCCGGGCGATGGTCCCTTCGACAAGCGCCTGGGCTACAGCGACCTGGATGAGTTCCTGCCGCGCCTGCTCAAGCGCAACTACTTGGTCCAGGCACAGGCGCGCTTCTCACCGCCGTTGATGGATTACGCGCAGCGGGGGCTGTTCGTGCCCTACGCAGAAAAAGTCCAGGCCGGCCTCAGCATCACCGATTGCCGCGCTACGCCGCTGTACAGTTTCACCTACCCGCAACAGCTCTATGCCAACTTCGCCGCGATCCCGCCGCTGGTGGTGCAAAGCCTGCTGTTTATCGAAGACCGCGACCTGCTGGACCCCAAGCAACCCCTGGCCAACCCGGCGGTCGACTGGCCGCGCTTTGCCAAAGCGGCCTGGTCACAGGTGGCCAAACTGCTGCATTTGCCCGGGCAAACCGCCGGTGGCAGTACCCTGGCCACGCAGCTCGAAAAGTACCGCCATTCGCCCGATGGCCTGACGCTGTCCGGTGGCGAAAAAATCCGCCAGATGCTTTCCGCCAGCGTCAGGGCTTACCAGGCCGGGCCGAATACCTTGGGCAGCCGGGAGAATATCCTGCGCGATTACCTCAACAGCGTGCCGCTGTCGGCGGTACCGGGGCATGGTGAAGTGCACGGCCTGGCCGAGGGGTTGCGGGTGTGGTTCGGCGCAGACTTCAATCAGGTCAACCGCGCCTTGAGTGACACCGAGCAAGACCCGAAGCGCCTGGCCGAACGCGGGCTGGCACTGCGCCAAGTGTTGGCGTTGATGATCGCCCAGCGTCGCCCCTCCCACTACCTGAACAAGGGCCGCGACGAGCTGGCGCAACTGACCGACAGCCATATCCGCCTGCTGACGCAGAACGGCATCCTCCCGGCCGCTTTATCCTCCGCAGCCCTCGCCAGCCACCTGGGCTACCGCGATTGGCAGCAGCAGCCGACGATCCAACCGGTGGAAACAGACAAGGCGATCAACGTCGCCCGCAGCCGCCTGGCCAGCCTGCTGAACCGCTCGCTGTATGACCTCGACCGCCTCGACCTGTCGGCCACCAGCACCCTGCAATCGGCGCTGCAACGCCAGACTACCGATTACCTCAAGCACCTCGCCGACCCGACGTTCGCCGCAAAAATGGGCCTGCTCGGCCCGCGCCTGCTCACGCCGCAAAGCACGCCTCAGGTGCGTTATAGCTTCACCCTGTTCGAACTCACGCCCGATGGCGCACGCGTGCGGGTGCAAACCGACAACACCGACCAGCCCTTCGATATCAACGAAGGCAGCAAGCTAGAACTGGGTTCCACCGCCAAGCTGCGGGTGCTGACCACTTACCTGCAAATCATCAACGAACTGCATGAGCGCTACAGTGCAAAAACACCCGCAGAGTTGAAAAGAGTCGAAGTGCCCGAGCAGGACCCGCTGTCGCGCTGGGCGCTGGATTATCTGCTGCGCAGCAGCGACCGCGACCTGTCGAAGATGCTCGATGCTGCTCTCGATCGCACGTATTCCGCCAGCCCCGGCGAAGCATTTTTCACCGGCGGCGGCCTGCACCGCTTTCATAACTTTCGCAACGAAGACAACAGCCGCAACCCGACCCTGCGCGATGCCCTGCGCGAGTCGATCAACCTGCCGTTCATTCGCCTGATGCGCGACCTGGTGCGCTACACCACCTACTCCGGCGAAGACAACAGCGCGCGCCTGCTCAAGGACGACAACGACCCGCGCCGCCAGGAATACCTGGCTAAATTCGCCGACCACGAAGGCACCGCGTTCCTGCTCAAATTCTGGAAAAAATACCGCAACAAGGACACCCAGACGCGCCTCGACACCTTCATGGACAGCCTGCACCCCACCGCGATTCGCCTGGCGGCGGTGCACCGCTACCTGCTGCCCCAGGCCAGCCAGGAGAGTTTCAATCGCTTCGTACGTTCACACCTGAAGAACGCCGAAAAACTCACCGATGCACGTCTGCAAACGCTCTACCAAAGCTACGGCCCTGGCGCCTACGACCTGCCGGACCAAGGCTATATCGCCAAGGTGCATCCGCTGGACCTGTGGCTGCTGGGCTATTTGCTCAACCACCCTGAAGCGACCTTCAGCGAGGTGGTCAAGGCCAGCGAATTCGAGCGCCAGGAAGTCTACAGCTGGCTGTTCAAAAGCCGTCACCAGAGCGCCCGTGACAGCCGGATTCGCACCATGCTGGAGATCGAAGCGTTTCTGGATATCCACCAACGCTGGCAGGCGGTTGGCTACCCGTTCGACCACTTGGTGCCGTCGTTGGCCACTGCCATCGGCAGCTCCGGCGACCGCCCCGCTGCGCTCGCCGAACTGATGGGGATTATCCTCAACGATGGTGTGCGCCTGCCGGTACTGCGTATCGACAGCCTGCTGTTTGCCGAGGGCACCCCCTATGAAACGCGTGTGATCAACGCCCCGAATCTCGGCAAACGCGTGATCTCCAGCGAAGTCGCCAGCGCCTTGCGCGGCGCGCTGTCGCAAGTCGTGGACGCGGGCACGGCCAAACGCGTGGCCGGCAGCTTCACGCTGGCGGACGGCACACCGCTGGCCATGGGCGGTAAAACCGGCACCGGCGATAACCGCATCCAAGCCATGAGTACCGGCGGGCACATTCTCAATTCCAAATCCATCAACCGCACGGCAACCTTTGTGTTCTACATCGGCGAATACCACTTCGGCACACTGACCGCCTTTGTGCCGGGCACCTCCGCCCAGCACTTCACCTTCACGTCGGCGTTGCCGGTACAGGTGCTCAAAGGCATGGCTCCGATTCTCTACCCGCTACTGCAACCTCGGGGTTCCGCCACGTGCCTGCGGTAAGAGGAAGGGATCACGTAGTGCTTATTTAGACCTGCCGCTCGCTCGACGCCCATTAGTCTGGGCATCAGCGTGCAGCCCCTTCCCTGACACCGGCCTGCACGATTCCCCCTATCGCGACAGGAAACCCGCGCTATGCCTTCACAACCCCAACCTTCTACCGAAGACCTGATACGCCGTGCGTCAGTGTGTATCACCGCCATCGAGCACCTACTGGACGCACAGCCAGACCTGACGACGGTCATGGCCACAGAACTGCGCCAGGCATTGGCAAAACATTTGCCTGCCAGTACACCGAACCCGGATACGGTTTATCTCAACGAGTACGTTTACGACACTGCGTCGCAGGCAGATCAAGACAGCACCGCACGGACACCCCGCATCACCCGCGCACGCAACCTGACCCAGGTGCTTCAAGAGACGATTGCCACCCAAAACATGCCGACCGCGCTGACCAAGGAGCCGGAAACCGGCGCCATCAACCAGGCAGTCGGATTCTATGCAAATGCCAACGGCGCCGGCCGCAGCAATGAGATGGCGCGGTTGGAAGTCGCAGCAGTCAATCAGTTGATCAGTGATCTGCAACTCAACTGCCAGACGCTGTACTTGAACAGTCTCAGGGCGTTCTGGTCATCGCCCCACGCGAGTACGGGTGCACTGAGTGTCCTGGAGGCTGTGAGTCAAAAGCAGCGTGAGGTATTTACGCTCGAGGCCGACCTGAAACTGCAGGATGCTCGGCAACAGCTCAGCCAAGCCGAGCAAACCCTAAAGAAAACGCCTGAAGATACCCACGCGCAAGCGGCCGTCACCACGGCCCAGTCACACCTTGAGGTGTTGATCGAAGGCCGACAATTGATCGAAAACTGCGTGCTCCATGAGACCACGAACAACGCCACACCGCCGCTCATACTCGGCCTCACGCTGGAATTGACCGACCAGCCTGAATGGGCCGCACCACTCAATGGCTGCTTCGTACTCACCGAACGCATGCATGGGATACGACCGACCGTCCTGTATACCCCGCAATTCGGCGTTGAGTTCTTCGTGAGTTTCTCCACCATGGAAAATACCTTGCGCCTACGCCTGGTGAGAAGCGACGAAAGAACCCTGCTGCTCGCCAACATCGTCGCCAGCGAACGCTCCGCTGCCACCGACGCGTTAAGAAGTCGGCAGGCACTCACCTATCCCTCGATCACCGGGCCGGTATTCAGTGCATGCCTGCACGCCCAACGTCGCCAGCAAGAGGCCGATATCGAACAGGCCTTCGGCGCGTCCCACGCCACGTTCGAAGCCCTGGCAGCCAGCGTACGAACCACCCTGGCACTGCCCCTCAATGGCAACCCTGGGCTGATCGCCCGCATGCCCGAATCGCCGGACCTGACACGCGCCTCTCCCGTCCCACTGACCTTGCCGGACGTAGGGCAACAAACGCACCTGATACAACAGTGGAACTCTCTTAACCAACAACTCGACCAGGTACTGGAAAAGGACAAACACCCCTCGCTGGACGGTGTGCTGACATCGCTGCTCAAAGAAACCTACCCACATCTGCCACCCGACACCGGGCTGCACAGCCTGTATGTCAACCGCTACCTTATTGACAGCGATGGCCTGCGTCATTTTGAGTCTTCCCGCCCCTTGCTCGAGGCGGTGTGTGCCTTGTTGCTTTGGGACACCCCCGCAGAGCAAACGCACGAGGATCAAACAGCACAAGAAGAGGGCACCGCCACGCTCGACACGTTCGCTGAAAGCGTCTTCAGCAGCCCGACCGCTATCAACGAGGTCGACGAGCTGGCCCAGACCGATACACTGCTGGACCTGGCGCACACCCTACAGACACGACTGGCCGAGCAGATCACCACCTATTGGCGTACGCCGATAGCGCCGGAATTGGTTTGCCCACAGGTTCGGCTGATCGATGTCCAGCGCCAGGTCCTGGAGATACAGGCACGCCTGCGCGTGGCCGACAATACCTTGAGCCCGCAAGCCAAATTGCTGATTGATCGCGCAATGCGTTACCCGACCCAGGCCCGACGTGAAGCACGCTTCAGCCATGGCAACCGCCCCGGTGTGTATCAGTTGACCGTCGACACTGGCCCCGCCGCGCGTGCGCGCATGGCCGCCAGCTTCTTCCTGACCCTGGATGACGGCTCCAGCCCCGTCGCTCCCCATTGGCCCCATGGGCACAAAAACCTCAGTACTCACACGGCCGGGGTTGGTGCGGTAGTGCTCTATACCCCGGACATGGGGTTTGAAGAATGTGCGTCCCTGCAAGCCCTGCATGACACGCTGAAAGCCCGCATCAATGCTGGCGAAGACGCCGGCAGGTTGTGTATCAGCGGCTTGCCGCTGGCGGTTCAGCATGGCAAAACCGGGCTGTGGGGCAACGACCTGAGTACCACTTATGCGCCGATAACCGACGACTTCGTGGCTGACGGCATCCAGGCGCTGCTCGACAAACAGCAGTCCGACATCGAGACCATTCTGGGCCTGACCGAGGGCGAACCGGACACTGAAAAAAATGGCCGCGTGGAACTGGTCGAACTGTTGGATTTGGCCGGGCCGTTTATGGCGCGCAACCGACTGCTGAAGGATCACTGGCGGCCAGACTGGGAAAAGCGCTTGAGCTCGGCGGACCAGAAGGCTCTGCAAGACCAGGCCGACACTACCCAGGGCAAACAGGATGAACTGACAAAGCAATGGCAAGCGCTTATCCCAACATTGGCCGAGTATGCAAAGCAACAGGTACTGACAAAGATTCGTGCCTTCCTGGCTGAAAAAGGCCAGGACTATCCCGAACAGGGCATTGACCCAGACAAGACGATAGTCACCCAGACCACTCGAACACGGGTCGTAGCCGGTGGAGGCGGTTTTGGAACTACGCATACCAGCTCCAAGAGCAAGCCGATGAGCCTGACCAACCTGCTGTTGAAAAACACCAAACCCTGGGAAAAGAGCCTCACCTGGGTCGAAAACGACGATCTGGATGCCACACTGACCACCCCCCAAGGGAACTGGGTGCGCGATACACGTGGACGCCCCATCACCGTGGACAAACAACGCCTTGAGCTGTGGGTCAAGGACCTGAATGTTGCCCACCAGTACACGCAAAACGTGCTCGATAAATACCTCGCCCCGCAGGCTACGGCAACCGAGGCCCGCCCCTTGAGACAGGCGTGGCGCGCGAGCCAGGCATCCGTTATTGACTATGCGGCCCTTTCGGCCCGGTTGAATCCTGATATCTACCTCAGGGAAACACACAGTGCCCCCAAGCAAAAGAAAGCAGCCGCTTGGATGGCGGCGGTGCAGGCCGCTCCAAACCCCGCGACACGCCCACTGGTCGACGGGCACGCAGTGATCGCCAATGCACTGATGTTCAACCCTGCCAACAACGCCCCCGAAGGCCATGGTGGACAAACCGTGAATAGCGTTCTGATTCTCTCCACTGCTGCCGATGACATGCGCGTACTGTATACCCCGCATGCGCCCGACGGTTTGGAGCTAAGGGAACTGGCCAACGAGGCTGAACTGATCCGGCTGATGCAGGGCTCCGCCTGGTTGGATTATCTTCGCGCACGCTTACCGGCCGATACACGCTTACTCAATCCGCGCCTGGTCGCACACTCAGGCGATGTCTGGACCGGGCTGTACCGGCAAAACTATCTATACCTGCTGAACAAAGCCGACGAGCAGAGCGTGACTAACGAAGAGCTGAACGCCCAGTCCACCCTCAATAAGGTGCTGTTCGGCATTGAAGTGGTAGCAACCGTGCTGGGCGGTCTTCCCTGGAGCGGGCAGCTGGCCTCTTCGGCCGCCAGGTTCGTCGGCCGGGTCGGGCGCACCACGGTCCATGCCTTGCGCAGCCTGGGGCAAAGCGCGGTGGGGCTTGTCGTACGTCGCGGGCCACGCGCACTCATGCTGTTTGAACTTGCAAAGGTCACCACCACGGTCGCCGGAGTGACGCGCACGACCAGCCTGGGTATCAAGCCACTGCCCATGCTACTGAGGCCCGCGAGAAGCATACGGCGACCGAACCTGGCGAAATACCAGAAAGACTTCCAGCAGGAAAGCTCCCGCCTGCTGGTGAAAAATGGCATCCCGCCCGGAGCGGAACTGGCGGAAGGTACAGGCATTTATCGAGTCCCCGGCTCGCCACCCACCTATCTGGTACGCGGCGTCGGTGAAAAGGGCAAAGAGCCGGTGTTTCGCATTCAGAACTCTTTCAACGTCTATGACCGCAATGGCTTGGTCGCCCCCGTGCTCACTCCCTCTGGAGGCTTGACCCCATTCCGGTTGCGGCGCCTGCCGAACAAACGGTGGGAATTGGACACATGGCAACGCGCGCCCGGCGGCGGACCAAGAAGCGACAACAAAGTAACCGTAGCACTTAGAGAATGGGACGCACACGTCAAAGCCAACGCGGCGTTGCCCAACCCGGCCACCACGCTGGACCCCGCCGCTTTTTTCAAGAGTCGCAATCTCACGTACTACTCGTGGAACAAGTTTGTAAAGTCAGGCGGCGAAATTTCCGAACTGGGCAAGGCGCGGCTCAATCCTGAGACGTTTACACACCTGTCAAACAAACTGTTCATGAAATGGGTAAACATGAAGCAACCGAACAAAGCAGCTGCAGTTGCATTTGCGAAATTACATAACATTCGTCCAGAGCGTATAACCTTGTTCTTGGACGCGAAGAAAGGGACGTTGAACAAACTTGGCAAAGCCCGTTTGGCCAAACTGACAAAACCCGCCGACGCATCTTTCGCCCACTTCACCGACAAGCATTATCAAGACTGGTATCAGTTGTCCCTTCGACCGGAGAACCAGAACATGCGCGCGGTCTGGAAATTTGCCACTGATCATGGCCTCCACCCCTCTTCCTGGAGCAAATACGTGAAGTCCGACGGCACCTTCAATATGGCTATTCCTACTGTTGCGGCCCGCGTCAACCGACTGGGACTTTTCTTCCCCATAGACTTGACGCTTCCGGGCCCGTCCCAGCCTCCCGTCTGACCCACAAGGCTGTTGATTGCAGGAGCGAGCTTGCTCGCTCCACGCTGGAAAATCCGAGCTTCACCCTCAAGGATGAAGGGCCGCAAACGGCCATGCGCACCTACACACCTCGCAGGTTTGACCTGATCATTGATGATGAAACGGCGATCCGGCCATCTCGCGCCGGCTACACCTCGCAGTCCCAGATCACCGTGACATTGCCCTCGTAGGTGCTGGCGACGCCCGGTTGCAGCATGCCTTCGCCCAACCGTGTGTTCATGTCCGCCAGCGAACTGAACGACTCGAACCCACGGTGTGGCGTGAACAACACGACGTAGCCGACATCAGTAGCGGGAGGTAGCTGCGAGACCTCAGGGATTTTTTTCGGTCAGCACAAAGGCGCCGGCAAATTCGACGGTGTGTGCCTGATAGCTGAACGTCAGCGCATAGACGCCAGGTCGGAAGGCCGGGCCTAACCCGAGGTTCTCCACCAGCAGCGCTTCTTCACGGTGCAGCAGATAGTCCTGGACGTTGAGTTTGGCTTCCAGTTCCAGCGCGACCAGGCCGGCATCATTTGCCATGAAGGCGTGCAGGCTCTTGCTGTCGAGTAGGCTGACTTCATCGAGCGCCTGCAACTGTTGCGTGAGGTCACGCTTGAGGTTCGTCAGCAGTTGCTTACCGGCGTCGCTCTGCAAGTCGGCGGCTGCAACACTGGCGTACAACGCGCGACTTTTACCGAGGTGCGATTGCTGATGCGCCGTGAGCGTCTGGTTGAGCTTTTCGAGCTTCTGCAACTCGAGCGGGAGCGGCCACTTGGACGGCAACGGCGTGTCGATGCCCTGCTACTGGTGGCCGATCTGATTCAGGTAACTCTGTATTTCCAGGGGTGTAGGTGAGTAAGAGGGAGAGTTCAGGGTGCTCACCGCACTGGCTCCATGCGCATGGGAAGGGTCATCAGCATGGTGGGGGCGTCACGGCACGCCCATCACCAGCACACCGCTGCCACTGATGGGCCCGGCGGCAGGTAGGGACCCGGCGCGCCGAACAAGCGTAAACGTCACATCGTCGCCCCCCACGCTGTTGGTAATACGGGTCAGGAACGAACCGTTGACTTGAACCGCAGACCCCGCACGAACAAGCGCCGTGCCTATGTCCGGGTTGGTCATCGTCAACAGGTGACTGTTGAAGGATGACGGGGTGCCTTTATAGGAGATGGTTATCGGTGTACTGATCCCGCCGTTCGGGCATGAGTAAGTGAGCCTGCGGTCGCTGCGGATGGACGTTGTCAAAGGATCGGTGCCTATTGCACGCTGGTGGACGTTACCGAAGTTGATGTCGATAGGGTTGTTGTTGTTGATCGTGCAGGTTGAAGGGGAAATGGAGAAGTTATTGGCGGCGGTGTACGTAATCATGAGCCCCCTCCTCTCGCTATTATAATTGTTTGTCTGGTTGAGCCGTAACACACCAAGAACGTCACCTATTCGAACGTCGATAGGGTTCGTCGGGTTGTTGTTTACCAAAATGTAGGGCGTTACATCGATTGGGTAAGCCGCGCCGTTATTGGCTAAGGTCGATATCCGAATGTTATACGGAACAGGGGTGTTGTAATACGCTCCGTTTATTCGTAAGCCGGTGCCTTGGCTGGCGAATTTGGGGCCGGCTGTCCAAGGAGCACCGGATATAGCCGCAGTTCCCCAATAGTCCTGAAATGTCGGATACGGCTGGCCAGGTGTGAACCGGCACTCCAATCTCACCCCTTCAAGGATAATGCGGGTTGTGTCCGAACCAAGCCGGACAGTGACGGGAACCTGTAGAGGCAGGGTTCCGTCAACCGCTATCCACGGTCCACCGTTCACACGGCAATCAGCCGCTCGGACGGTCGTAGCAATCCCCATTACGACGAGAAGCACCATGATTCCATCATAAAGTCGTTTCATTTTTTTCTCTCATTGCGACGCTACCCAGACCTTGCCCTGCGAGCAGCCTGGATAGAGTTGAGGTTTGTCTGCGGCGTTTACGGATAGTCCAACGTAAACGTGGAGGTCACCGTAAAGGCGCCGTGCCCGATGGTTTGATCGTTGATGGCCCGCGGCTCGCCCTGCACGTAGGCCTTGAGCTCGATCACATTGCTGCCATTGCTCAACACCTGTTCATCGCTGACGGTATTGAGGGGGAGTGGTTTGTTGCTTGGCGTCTCCAGGCCAACTCCGATCCCCGAGGCGCCACTGCCACCATCCAGCGCGAACAGCCCCGGTAGTGCGGTGTTTTCCCGGCCACCGAACTGGATGGTGACCGTGTTGCCAATCGTGGTATCGCAGTCCTCCAGGTGCACCTTGAAACCCTTACCCTGCGTGCGCGTGTTGATGTAAAGGTGCTTGCTGGTAACGTCCCAGAGTTCCAGGGTGATGGCCTCGTCGCCAGGGCGAATCGTGCAGGCCTCTTCAACCAGGTTGCCCTTGAGGCTCAGGTTATCCGCCGCATACGCCTTGGGCGCCAGGCCGCAGGTCAGCACAAATGCCAACCCGGCACATGACCAAGCCTTGTGAACGCTTTCATGTCGCATCGACTCAGCTCCTACTCGTATTCGGCCAACAACGTGGCCACCGCTGCGAACCTGGCGGGGGCCAGTGTTGCACCGGGCTGTTTGACGGGCACCACTTCCAATACCGGCGGTGAAGGCAGAGATATGTCCAAGCGCGTATTGAGTGGAAACGGCACGTTGTTCTGATACAGCCGGATGCCCAGCGCAGGCACATTGGTCTGCACCGCTGAGGCGTCAAACGACGTGGGGGACCCGTTCACGCTCAGCTTCAGTTCCCACGGCAGCGTGGCCGGGCCGCAACTGATGGTGTAGGCGAGCCCTTTGCGGTATTTCACACCGTCGACGCGCTTGACCCCGACATCGCCGAAATCCACTTCAATCGTGTTACCCGCGTCAATCGTGCAGGGCGGTGGCTCGTTCAGCGTGCCACTGAAGGTCAGGTTGGCCGACGCTGCACTGCATAGGCCGATGGAGCACAAGGCGAGCAACGCTCGCTGCTGCCAACAGGTCATTGATCATTCCTCTTCATTGATAGTCGACCACCAGGGTGGCGGTCGCATCAAAGGCCCCTCCCGTCAGTGTACTGCCCGTGCGTTTGATGGGTACCGCCTGCACCACCGGAAAGTTTGGATAGGTAAAATTCACGGCGGTATTGAGCGGCCAGTCGTCGCCGTTCACGAACAGCTTTACGCCAAGGTCCGGCTTGCGGGTCACGAGCACGCGGTTATCAAACGCAGCACCCGTGCCTTTGAGTTCCAGGGTCAAGGCGTTGCTGAAAGGCGAATCACAGGTGACGGTATAGGGTACGCCGCGGCGGTAATTCACCCCGTCGACCCGTGACGTCAGCAGGTCATTGCCAAACGGCACATCCAGCGTGGTGCCGTTGTTAATGACGCACGGGGGCGGCGCGATGATGACCGCGCGGATGGTCAGATTGGTGTCGGCCTGCACACCTTGGCTGACCGCCCATAGCAGGCCGCCACCGAGGAGCACGGCCCGTGAGCCGGTTGACTTAGCCATTGTTCTGCCTTCACTCATAATTGAGCCTGAAATCCACCACGGCCCGAAATGCCCCACTGGTCAAAGGCGCGGAGGTGCGCGTGGGTTGAACACTCCAGGTCTGGGTGCTGCCGCCCAAGGGCAAAAACAACGGTTCGCCCCTTGAGCCAAGACGGACATCGCGGCCCTGTGCATCAGTCAGGCGCAGGCCCATCCCGGTGACACCGTGCACTTTGACCAGCCGGGGATTGTCGGCATCGGCCGGGGCAAGAAATGCCACCGAGAGCACGGGTTGGTAGGCGCTCCATGTCAGGTTCCCGGTTCGCTCACTACGAATGCTGCCGGCGGTGCGTTGGCAATCGGCAAACCGCAGCTGAAAGGCCACAGGTGTTGCCTGATCACCGGGCCGTTGCAATCGGCTGGTCGACACGGCGCCCAGGTCAATCGTTTGATGCAGTGAGGTCATCTCCAGACTGCACGGGATTTCGTGCATGGACCCGGTGACGTTCAACATCCCATTCATGCCCTCCACATCCTCGCCATCCTGAGCCTGTAAGCCGCCTGCCAAGGCCAGTAACAGGCCGCCCACGACTTTCACGTTGTGCGACTTCATGATTTTCTCCGGCAACAGGCGCTACTCATTGGCCGCGGATGCTTGCGCGTTCACTTTGCAAGCGTTGCCACTGCAGATGAAAGCCATCAGCGGGCGTCCGCCGTAATCATTCACGTAGGCCAGATAGGGGGTGGTGCCGAGTGCCTTGGCCGTCGGCCCCAAGGTCAGCGAGCCCTTGGGCGGAACCATCAGCGGCTCGAAGCCCGGCACGGTTTTGCCGTCCTTACTGCTGCGTGCATCCACCAGGGTCACGTAGTAAGGCGTCGGGTTGTTCACCCGATAGCGCTCGCCCTCAAGGCTGAGGGTGAGTTTTTCCTGCCAGGGGTTGGACAAGTCTTGCTGACTGGGCGTGATGGCTTGCGGTCGGTAGAACAACTTGATGCGGGTTTGCAACGCAATTTGCAGGGTGTTGGCTTTATCGCTGCGCGGCGGAATCTCCCTCAAGTTGAAGTAATAGACCGTCTCTCGATCCTGGGGCAACAATTTGGCCGCCGGCAGCGCCTGAACTTTCACCTGGCTTTGTTTGCCAGGTTCCAAGCGCTGAACCGGTGGAAGCACGATCAAGGGCGAGGTGATCTTTTGACCGGTTTCATCCTCAATCCAACCCTGAGCCAAATACGGCAACTGGGTGTTGTTATTGGTGATGTTCACGCTGGTGGCCTCTTTGCCGCCATCAAAAATCACGCGGGTACGATCCAGCCCAACTGCGGCATAAGCGCCCTGGCTCAAACCTAGAACCAGCAGTGCAAATGCCTGCACGGTGAGGGGTGTATTCAGCGTCATGAGGATGTTGTCTCCGTATCGAGTGGCTTGCCGGTCAGCACTGCCGGGGCGGGCGAGGATGGGTCAGCGGCTATCCGCTGACAGTTCAATTGCAGGGCATCGGTCAGGCCATCAGCGGGCAAAATGACAGGGAGCGTGAACCTGCATCGCTCGGCACCGCCCCAACTGACGACCATCTGCTCGCCGGCCTGAATGCCGCTCAGGTAGACGCTGCCAGCGTCATTCACAATCCCGGTGTCCTGGTGCTTCATGTTTTTCACGATCGCGCCGAAGGGCGGCGTGCTGCCATCGTTTAGTTGCAGAACAGCCATCGCCTTCTCGCCGGCAATCACCTCCAGCGAGCGATAACCAATAGCCCCCTCGGTGAGTGTCAGTTGCGTGACGGACTGAGTGGCCTCGACGTTGCTCGGCAAGCTCTCCAGGTCGACACTGGCCGCCGTGCGCTGATAGCTGCTGATATCGGCAATGACCGCCTTGCCGAAGGCGTTGCTGCGCGTCGGTGTGCCGTAACCGCGCACGGGTACATCGGGCACTCCGGCGGTATCCAGCATCAGACGGGTGCCGCCGGTACTGGTAGTACGATGCAGTGCTGCACCGTAAGGCGTGAGCGTGCCACCGCCGCGGGCAGACATGCTCAGGGTGCTGTAATTGCCTTCTTGCTGGCTGGCGCTGAGGTTGATGTCAGCCTGATCGCCCACATGACTCAAGTAACCGCTGGCAGCGTTGTCGCTTGCACTGAGCTGGTAGCTGCTACGCTCATCGATTCGATCGCTGTAGCGCGTTGAAAAACGGTTGGTCCCTGCACCTCTATTGGCATCCAGCGACAATGTGCCAGTGGGCCCCAACGGCAAGCTCACCGTCAGCGATACGCCGTTATCCTTATAGTTGTAATCCTGCGTCCGATAGGTGTTGAGGGACAGGCTCAGGTTCCTGACAGTGCCTACATTAAAGTAGCGCGACACCGACAGGTTCCAGCGATGAGTGTCTGGCCGGTCCCAGTAAGTCTGCTTGTTGTAACTGGCATAGACGGTGGCTCCCAGGTCACGAAACTGTTTATTGACCGTCACCGTATAAAGGGCCTTGCTGGCGCCAATTGGCTTCCCACTCTCGCTGTAGTGGCCATATTGGTCGTAGCCCTCGCCGCGGCGCTCGCCGTTCCTGCCGAAATGCCGAGCATCCAGGTACTCACTCATGCTCAGAAAGTTTTTCTCGGAGAACCGGTAACCCGCGAAGGTCACTTGGCTGTCGTACTCTTGAAAGTGCTTGGAATATTGAAGGCGGTAGGATTTACCCGAGAGCGTCTCGTTCCACACGTTGGCGTGGGATTGCGTGACATCCAACGATACGGCCCCGAACGCCAGCAAGTCGCGGCCCCCCCCAATGGAGAGCGCCCGATAGTTGTTATCGCTGATGCCGCCGCCAAACAGAGACCAGCCATTACTGACGCCCCAAGAGAACTCACCCGTGCCAAAAAAGTCACCTTCGGCGCCGTACTGGAGATTGGACGGTCGCCCGCTTGCCAGCTTGTAACGCACTCGCCCCGGGCGCGTCAGGTAGGGAACGCCTGCCGTATCGACTTGGGAAATGTGTACCGAACCGTCCTGCTCTTCCACCCGCACATCCAGCCTGCCACTGACGGCGTCATTGAGGTCCTGAATGCGAAAAGGGCCCGCCGCCACAAGCGTTTCATACAGCACACGCCCCTGTTGGCTGATGACAACTTTCGCATTGGTTTTGGCCACGCCAACCACTTCCGGGGCATAACCGCGCAGGTTAGGTGGCAGCTGGCTTTCATCCGAGTTGAGCGCCGCACCTGTAAAGCGGAAGCTGTCAAACAGGTCCGAATACAGATAGTCCTCGCCCACAACCAAGCGCGCCCTCAGCGCTGGAATGGCGCGATAAGCGTAGTAACGGCTCCACTCCAGCCGCTGAGGACTGGGCGCCCCGTCGCGGCCTTTTTCGACACGTCCCTGCCAGTCTGCCCGCAGGCGCCAGGCCCCGGCATTGGCGCCGAGCGTTCCGTTACCCGTGAGGTTATTACGAGCCCCGTCGTTCTTTCGGTAGCTGGACAGCGCGGTCAGATTGTAGTCAACGAGCAATCCCGGCACCCCTTCATCCCAACGCGAGGGCGGGTCCCAGTTAATGTCGCTGTACTCGAGGTAAGCTTGGGGCAGGCTGATGCTCAGCGTGGCGGTAGCCAGGTCGCCACTGACCTCCATGCCTGGCAAGCCTTGAATATCCAGGCACTGCCCGCTTTTCCACCAGGTAAGGCTGGCCGCGCCGGACGCCTTGAGGCCCAACTGTTCCACCAGGCCTGGTGATAAGCAGGCTTGACTGCCTTTGGGATCATTATCCGGTGGGTAAAACGCCACCGACTGCTCAGACAGAGGCTGAGTATTGATCTGCACGACCATCGAGTAAGTACCCGGCAGAATGAACCCGCTGCGCGCAAACTGAGACAGGTCAATATTGGAACGATCACTCAGATCAAGAACGTCGGTATTGAACTCGATATCCCCGGCACCCAATGCGGTACCCGCCAGTGATATCAACCCGCCAAAAAGGCTTGGGCGCAGCGTATTTCTGACCTTCGATGTATTCAACATGCAAGCAGCCCATCAATGTTCAAAAGTATTCCAACTTGAACCGCACTGCGGCGTTGTGAGGCCCGGCTGCCAGCGGTAATCCATTGCCAACCAGGCGCAGCGTGTAGTGAAGTGTCATATCGCCCGCCACCAACGGAAGCAGCGCCATCGGCACACCCGGGACACCCTCCTGGCCCGCAGCGTCCTCGATATGCAGGGCCACTCCCTGCGAGCTGCCGAAGAGAGCAAACGAGCGCCCTTCTCTGTCGGTGGGCGCATCAAACGTCACACGCATGTGCTGCCAGTCCGGCAGGTTCGCACCGGGCCGTGAGGGGTCAGGACGCGTTAATGAGCAATTGACCAGGCGCAACTGGAAGGGATGGATGTCCCCCCGCGCGTTTCGCAAGAGCCGACCGATGGGCTCGGGGTTCATCTCGATGACTTGATCGACACTGGCCAGTTCCAGCCCACAGGCTGAGTCGACAACTTCACCTGCGAGCGTGACCACACCCTCGCCTTGCGCAGGCGCCTGGGCGACAGCGCAAGGGCTGATGAGCATCGTCAATGAAGAGGCAATAGCGAGACTTATAACTGTGTTCACCTTTATCTCCCGCCAAGTTCCCCCCACCACCGCAGTGGCGGGGGTAAAACTTACTGATAAGCCAAGGTGAAGTTGGTGACTGCGCTGAATTCACCAGGGACGATTGGCGCGGTCGCGGCGCCTTGTACATAGGCACCGAATTCCAACGTGTTATTACCGGTGGAAATAGCTTGCGGGGTGGTAGCGACACCCAGCCCGATAGGTTTACTGCCATGGGTCATCATGATGCCCACGTTACCCGCGCCTCCCACCGTGCCGATTGCACCGGGGACGGTGCTTGATGGCGCAGCGGTGAAGGTCGTGGTGACGGTGTTATCGGTGAGGCCGCTCAAATCGCACCCTTCAAGCTCGATCAGCACGCGCCGTGCTTCAGACTTGCCTCCCTTTTCCAACTGGTGTTTGGCAATCGCACCAAGGTTGACTGTCTGATCGACAGAGTCAGGCTTGATCGAGCAAGCACCCGAGTGGACCGACCCCATGAACGTCACCGTTCCATCGGCGGCATGAGCAACGGAAGCCGAACCCACCAGCAACCCGATAGACAACAGCGCAGTGTTCATTTTGGTTTTCATTTGCACGTACTCACACAGTATTGAATGTCATGTAGAAACCCTTCCGCAGGAGTGCGTAGGACTCAGTCAGCATCGATCGAGATATGGCGTCTGATTTGATACAGCTAAAAGTGCGAATCACGTCATTAAGCGCGAAGCAACTTTTCCAACTATTTGTATTGCAGATCAGCATCCGTTCGAAGCGATGTAAGTTTCCATCTGATACGTTGAGTACGTAAGCCGGGTAATTCAGACAGCGGCGTAGTCTTGTTATACCGAGAGATATAGGAAAAGTGTGGCAATTTGCCAAAACATGGGAAATGCCTGTAAGAAGAGAACTACACGAACATTAATCATAAAGACTTAGTGCAGTACCTGTATGTAAGAACCGGATTACAAGGAGATTCTGTAAAAGACTTCCTGAGTTGGCAAAATCTTCGGATACCAGTCGCCGTGCCTTTAGATGATGAATCCGGCCTGGTGCATAGCATGGTCGTCACGGTAGCCAATGTTGCGGACGCCACGCAGGTCGAAAAATTGCTGCACTGCGAGGAAAACGTGATCTGCGCTGATGCCGGTTACACCGGGGCCGAGAAACGCGAAGAGCATGCAGGGCGCGAGGTCATCTGGCAGATTGCAGCCCGTCGCAGTACTTACAAAAAGCACGGAAAACGCAGTGCCATATACAAAGCGATACGCAAGGTCGAGCCCCCGTTTCGGGTGATCAAACGCCAGTTCGGTTATGCGAAGGCGCGCTTCCGAGGCTTGGTGAAAACACTGCACCGATGGTGACGCTGTTCGCCCTGTCGAACCAGTGGATGGCGCGTCAACATGTGTTGGCGAACGCAGGAGAGGTGTCCGTGTGATACAGGAAATAGCTGCTGCGCAGAGGCTTACTGTGCCCAATGGGCCTGAAAAACCGAAGAGCATTGATCAAATTCTGATGTGCGTCGTTTTTTTGAAGTGCTGACCGCTCGATAGCCGGAAAATACCTGGCTATTTCAGACCATCCTTAAGCAATGCTCGATAAGAAATGTCAGCGGTGGCGAGGGGCGACATCCAGCCCGGATGCCGCTTCCAGGCTCGCCAACAACACACCCGTCAAGGCCGTGTAATCAGAATGACCGCCAGAGACTGCACCGGGGGCGCAGGTAAAGCTGCTCGGCGCTCAACGTGCACGCCGTGAAGTGTGCACCCAGCCCCCTCTCAGGCGAACAGGCTGTGGATTTGATCCAGAGACCGATGGCGAAGCGCTGCGATGGAGTCGGCTTGACTCATAAATTGCTTTCTTGCAGAGGGAGCATGAAAGCCAAGGCCTGTGCAGCGACCCACGGCGGTAGACCATTATCTGCGCTGGCCCCGATTCAAGGCGCAAGGAAGTCGAACACGATATGGACCGTGCCGTAATACTCCCCGGGTTTATAACCGCCCACGGGCTCAATCGCCGCGACCTCCAGTTCCGCGCGCCGGCCCACCTGGGCCTCTGCAGCCTTGACCACCTCGGTACTGTCCAGAGTCAGGGGAACCAGGTTGAACAGTACCCGCAAGTCGATCCGGTTCCGTCCGTCGAACAGATAGGCCTCAGCACCCAAGCGTGCGGCGACCCCGCCGGAAAGGTTTTTCACATCGAAATTCTTGCGCAGGCGACTCAACTGGGAGCTCACCAGGTTCCACGTAAGCACTTGATCATGCCCCATCCAATCGGGCTCCGAAGGCAGGACATAGGCCTCATGAACAGGAATCGTCACCGACACCTCGAACACGTGGCGCTCCTCGATCGCCCAGGCAGAACCGGCGGTAAACACCAGTACCGCCAACACCGTAAGCCTTGTCAGTTGCTTGAACATCGTCATCACCCGTTACTGTCGACTGTGATCAACTTTTTCTTCTGCCCTTCAATCATTTGAAAGACGTAGGTGCGCTCGGCCTTTTTCTCGAATACCAACTGGCGTCCTGGCATGACGTGGTGCTTGGTGGTCGGCAGGCAGTCGTTTTTTGCCGTCGCAGAGCAGTCGCGAAACTCATCCAGCACCACCACGCTGTTGCCGTTGTTACGCAGTTGGTACTGGCCAGCCGTCTCTTTGACCTGCGTATCGAAACGTGTGTTTTTCGGCCGCACGAAAAACACCGTGCCGTAGCCCGCCATGACGTTGACCCCCGCCGCCAAGCTGTCCTTGTATTCGGCGCGCTCTTCGTCGGTGACGGTGAAGTTGTCGTCCTTTTCCGGTACCACCGGGATGAAACGCACCCGGAAATAGCGCTCCTTATCCCGCGGCCCCATGTACAACAGCCGTGTGCCCTGGCGCCCATTGGCCGGCACGATCAGCCGCGCCGGGCTGGCCATCAGACCATCGCGACTGGTGGTCTTGCCCTCGTTGTCGGCCAGCGACGCTACCGGCACCTCGCGGTGCGTGCCGTCGGCGTTGTAGATGATCTCCAGCACATCGACCCGGATAAACGCCGTGCTTGTGCCGGTGTTGGACACGCGCTTGAGATAGGAGCTGCGGTCCTGCTCCAGATAGTCATACACCACCCCGACGTTGATTGCCGGCGCCGCCTGGGCCCCCAGGGCATAAAGGAACATCCCGATCCATAACACTGCATGTTTCATGTTTGATTACGCCTCAATGATTGAACACAGCCCGCGGGCCGGTACTGCGGATGGCCGTCTAGACCTGCGAATCCCAGACCACGGTCACCACGCCCGAATAAGTACTCCCCGGCCGCTTGAGCATTTCGCCCATGTCGTCTCGCTGCACCTCGAAGTGCAGGCTGCCCGGCCGGTCGCTCACGTAATGCAAAGGTTGGAACAGCTCGCTGCCGACACCATCCAGGCGCAGCGGCAATTTGTTCACCGCTTGCCCGTACTGGTCGACCAAACCGCTGGGCAAGGTCACGGCGACCTGCAGCGGTACGTCATCACCCTCGGCATTGCGCAGGCCGCAGGTGTTGCCCATGACGATCGAGCATTCGAGCTGCATCTTGAAACGCGAGCTGCTCGCAATGCGGAAGGTCTGGTCGCGGTACAAACGTGCCGGTGCGCGCCCATGGTTGAGCCAGGCCTGCCAGCCGCCCTGGGGCATCAACTCGATGCGGTTGCCGCCGGGTGGAATGTCGACCTTGAGGGCGTGTTCCACGGACAGCTGGAAGTTGAACGTGGCGACGCTGTCCGCACTTTCCATGACATCACCAAAGTCGAAATCACCGCCCGGGCCAATCGTATAGCTGATGCCCCCGATGTATTCACCGGAAAACATTGCAAGCGGGTTCGGGGTCCTGAGTTCGTAGGCGTATTCAAGCGCCGAGTATTTCATCCAGGGAATCTCAGTGCCGGCCGTCACATTGCATGCACCGGCATTCTCGGGGACCAGCCAGAAAACCAACGCAAAGAATGTCCCAGCCGCAAGATAGTTCACCCCCTGGCAAGGGGGCGGTGCATTCCGCCAGTGCGACGACCAATTGGGCGTGATGGTGCTCGCCCAAGCAGAGACACCGGGAGGACGAGGGATATCCCAATGCACGCCAATACCGGCAATGCGCATTTGAACGGTCTCGATTGCTCCAGTCGCACGGTGGGTCACTTGAAAATCGCGCCATTGCGAAGGAACCTTGAAATAGGCGCTTTTACGCGGTTCGGCGTAAGCAACGATTGGCTGATTGGACCTAGCGCTGAAGGCTCGGCGAATAGTGAAAATATTCATCGCCTTGCACCGCGCAGGAATATGCCAGGGGCAAATCCCGCTTTCCGGCGTGGTGTTTTGAAACTTGTTGACCATCGGGTTGCTCGGATCGGGGCGGAACACGGCGGTGATATCCTCGACAAATGCCTGCGCCGGCGTGCTGAACAGGCCCATGAAGAGGACGAGTACGCAACAAGATCCCAAGGCACTTCGGGTTACGGCAACTAACTTCATACATTCTCCGGTTCAAAGATGCGGGCAGCCGTCAGCCAGCGATTCCTGCGTTGAGGTTGGCTTCGGCCAGCGAGTCGGGCGTGCAGCGCAGATCACCGATCATCAGCACATCGCTTTCATTCGGCGCGTTGGCCGGGTCGAGGCGAAACTGGCAGAGCAACTGGTTCTGGTAGCGCACTTCCAAGGTCGGTGAGCTGGCGCTCATTTCCATCGAGAAGAACCCGTCCACCTCGCTGACCCCGCGGCTGGCATGGTTGATCACGTGATGGCCTTTGAGAGGTCGGCCCTGGGCGTCGAGCAGGCGCCCCAGTACCGAGACGGTTTTCATCACCGTGACTTTGCGGTAGTCCACCCCACCCTTGTTCAGGTGGTAGCGGGTACGCGCCGGCTGGATATTGGCGGCCGGCGGGTGGTTGCCCTCGAAATCGAAGTTGACGGTGCTGCTCTTGTAGGCCGACAGCGGCACAAAATTGCGACCGGGGCGCAGCACCGCGCCACCGCCACTGAAGTCGTCGGCACGCAAAGTGATGGCGTCGAGATCAGTCTCGACATCGATGATCATCCCCGCACCCGTGCCGTGGTACTGGCTGGTCAGCAACGCCTTGTCGGCACCCGCCACAAACGTGCTGTTGAGGTTCAAGCCACCGGTGAGTTTGTTGTTGAACGAGCTGCGCTGCAGGTAGCCGTCACCGCTGACCGTGTCCGTCGTGAAGCTGGCTGTGCCTGATAGGCCAACGCCATAGGTGTCGGTGATGGCGGTGGCCGAAACGCTTTGAAGCACGTGGTCGGTGAGGTCCTGACGATAGGTGACCGAGGCATTGTTGTCGCGACCGCCATCACGGGCAGTGCGGGTGCCGACACTGCCGGACACTTGCCGACCGTCGGTGCCCAGAGCCAGGCTCAAGGTGATGTCGATGCCACGGTTGCGTTGATCGTCGGTGCCACTGGTGCCCGGCCGATCAAACGCCGAGAAGCGCCAGTTGGCGTCATGGCCCAGCAAGGTGCCGCGACGGTTCCAGCCCAGGTCCAGGCCGGTGCCCTCGACGTTGCCTTCGCTGTGGGACAGGCGCACGTTCCATGAGTTGAAGGCATCGACGCGGTGGTTGACCGACAACGCCGAGTGGCTGGTTTCGCCGACGAAGGTATTGCGCCGCAACCGCGTGCCGTCAGGCAGCGTTTCATAGGTATCGCGGGTGTCGAGCCAACTGCGGTTGTGGCTGAACACCAGGTTGGTGGCACCCAACGTGTAGAGCGCCTGCAGGTCCATCCCGGTGCCGTGTTCCTGGGTTTTGTAGAGGTTGGCGTAGAGGCTGGTGTTGTTGGCCACGGTCCAATCCACCGAACCGCCGTATTGCAGTTGCTCACGTACTTCACGCGCCGAGAGGCCGAGGATCACCCGCGGGTGCAGCAGGTAGTTGACGGACGCACCCGCTGTTACCGCCCCGGAAGCCTGCTCATCCCAGTTACTGAATAATTTGGTCTCCCGGCCGGCAAACACGTTGTAGCGCCAGCGGTCATCAGCGTTGCGCCAGTTGCTCGGCTTGTACACCAGCTCCTGGGTGGTGCTGACGGTCATACCGTCCTCCACCAGGCGCACTTCCACCTCATAAATACCGCCGGGCAGCGGGCGCGTATCCAGGGTCTGCAAACCGGCGGCCACCGACTGGGTATTGATCAGCAGGCCGTTGCGGTAAATCTCCACGGCGGCCTGCCGGTTGGCCGTGACGTAGATCGGATAGACACTGGCCTTGGCGTCGTTGATCGCCAGGGTGTCGGAGCTGCCATACATCACCCCCAACGCGGTGTCGGGGCTGGCGCCGAAACTGCGCAGTTGGCGGGTCAGGCCATCGGAGTTGGGAGTGAAATGCCCCAGTCGCAGAAAACGCCCTTCCAACTCACGCTGGCTATAAAGCTCGTGGATCGCGTGGCGCAGTTGCTCCTCATCGCCACTCTGGCGAGCCAGTTGCAGGTTGAACACCTGGCTCCAGTTACCCAGGCTGGCACTGGCCTGCAAACCAAACCGCCCACCGAGGTCTTCATCCTGGCCGCCATTGAGGTTCAATTGATTGTTAATGATCAAGCCACGGCTGCCGCCCTCAGGCTGCGCGTAATAGCGCGGGGCGTCGTCAGCGTGCTCGACGTTTTGCGTGATGATCGAAAGCTGTGAACTTTCAAGGCTGTAGTGGGTAGACAGCATTTGCTCGGGGCACGACTGGCTGCAGGCGCCCAGGGCCACGCCCTTCTCAAGGATGGCCTGCCAAGTGTCGCGAGTCGCCATGGGCAGTTTGCTCTCACCCACGTCGGTAAACTCAAGCAGCGTTACGCGATCATCCCGGGACAGCACGATCAACGCCTCGCCCAGCCATTGCTGGTCAAGATCGACCCGCACCGCCAGCGGGACATCGAAGAAGTGATCACTGAACCCCATGGGCAAGTCTTGGGCCTGGGCGATCAGACTGCCAGGGTTCTCAGCACCAGAACTCGGCGCCGCCAGGACACCCATACAAATCAGCAGCGCGAGCGCCGCCGCGATGTGAGTCATCGGGAACATGAACTAATACTCTGAATGCCAAATGACAAGAATGAAAAGCAGGCCGGCGACGTCTGGAAACGCCCGCCGGCCTGCTGATGCGACGCCCTTTAGTACTGGACTAAAAGGCGCGGGTTAGCATCAAAGGGCTGGCAGTACCGCGTCGAATACCAGCGGCATGACGCTGGTGTAGCTACCGCGCTGGGTTGCCGACGGCTTGGCAGCGGCAATACGCAGTTCGGCTCCCAGGCCCGGGGTGGAGTCTGCGTCGTTGACAACTTCCTGAGGCGTGCCCGTCAGCACTACACCGTTCAGGGTGGCGGTCAGCGGGATGTTTTGAGTTGCGTCACCGTTGAACAGCATGGCCGGGCCACCGTCGATGTAGGCATGGATCGAACCGTTGGTATTGCGCATGTCATAGATAGCGCTCAACGGTGCCAACTCACCATTGGCCAAGTTGTAAGCCATGGTCTCATCCCGGCCCCAGTTCGGGTCGCGCGGTTGTACGTGGAACACGGTGGTAGGGATGCTCGCCTTGATATTGACAGTGTGGTTGGCTTCACCGGCTGCAAACGCCGTGGAACACAGCGCCAGAGCAGCCAGGGGGGCGGCAATTGCAAATTTCTTGAACATAGTCGACACCTGTTTTTGCATTGATATGAATTGCTTAAAAGTTGTGAAAGGGGTAACCCACGGCACAACTAGCGTTGGGTACTACGCGCTGATCAATGAATGAAAAGCGGAGTAATGATGGAGCAATTCAACCCACAGGAATGCCAGCCATTTCGCACAATAGCGTGGCTTTAATGTTCAAAGCTTGACTGAAAAAGATGGTATTTAGTCAAAACCTAAAGTCCACCTGAAAGAATAAACCTACAAAAATTAAACACCATTTAATATTATTGAAAAGGATATACAAATAATACTAAAAAACAACTTTCAGAGCTGAAAACACAATTAAAAGTTTTAGTATTGACTGTAGTACGACATGGGTGCCACGCACGCAGGGAGTTACCGTTGGTCACCTAAGCCTTTCACCGCACAAAGATATATCTTAAGTTATATCTTATCAAAACAGAGGAAACGGAATATGAGCGAGCATCCCCCCCGCGAGCACAGCGATGGCCGTGACAATTTCGAAAAACGCGCCGGGCGCGAACGCGGTGGCCGCGGCCCACGCGTATTTGCCTCCGGTGACCTCAAGCTACTGTTGCTGGCGTTGATCTCAGAACAGCCGTGCCACGGCTACGACATGATCCGCCAGATCGAAGGGATGTTCGACGGCGCCTACAGCCCCAGCCCCGGTGTGATCTACCCGACGCTGACCTTCCTGGAAGAAAGCGAACTGGTCACGAGCGACGCCGAAGGCGGAAAAAAACGCTACACAATCACCGACGCCGGTCGTCTTTCTTTAGGTGAGCAGGCGATTGCACTGGAAGGCGTGCGCATGCGCATCGATGTGAGCAAACGCTCGTTGCGCGGCCATGATCGCCCGCCTGAAATCCACGAGGCGGTGCATAACCTGCGCCATGCCTTGCAGTTGCATCACGGGCGCTGGAGCCCGGAAGAAATCATTCGTGTTGCGGCGCTGCTCAACAGCACTGCCCAAGCCATTGTCGACGGCCCGGTCGTCCCACCTATCCAGGGGAAAGCTCAATGAATACGCAAGTCATCCATCGCGTGACCCACGAAATCAAACGCCGCCGCCTGCAAGTGTTGCGGGTGGTCGACATCACACCGCGCATGCGTCGCATCACCCTGGGCGGGCCAGAGCTGGCGGGGTTTGTCAGCCTGGGTGCCGACGATCACATCAAGCTGCTGTTTCCACAGAACGCCGCCGAGCAGGCCGCGCTGGAAAGCCCGGCCTTCACCATCAAGGGCGACGGCCCACAGCCGGCCATGCGCGACTACACGCCGCGTCGCTTTGACCTGAGCATCGGTGAGTTGGATATCGACTTCGTGCTGCACGGCGATGGCCCGGCCTCCACGTGGGCCGAGCAGGCAAAGGTCGGCCAGCACCTGTACATCGGCGGGCCACGGGGCTCGATGATCGTGCCGGACATCTTTGACAGCTACCTGCTGATCGGCGATGAAACCGCCCTGCCCGCCATTGCGCGACGCCTGGAAGAACTGCCGGCGGGGCGCAAGGTGCTGGCAGTGCTTGAGATCGCCAATGCGGCTGAAAAGCAGGCACTGAAGAGTGCTGCCGATGTTGAGGTGATCTGGGTGATTCGCGGCCAGGATGATCTGCTGGATACCGTGCAGAAACTGACGCTGCCCAGTGGCTCGCTGTACAGCTTTGTCGCCACCGAGTCCAAGCTGTCACGCCAGGTGCGGCGGGTGTTGCTGGATACCCACAAGGTTAATGAAGAGTTTCTCAAGGCCGTGGGCTACTGGCGTGCCGAGGGCAGCGAAGAAGACTAAAACCCTCGAACACACTGAAGATCAAATGTGGGAGCTGGCCTGCGATAGCGGTGCATCTGTCGACTGACACTCCGCCATCGCGGGCAAGCCCGGCACCCACATTAGATTTGTGGTGGTTTCAGAAACCTGTCCAACCCTACTACTGCCAACGCAATCAGTACAAACCCCACCAATATCCCCCCGGCATTCACAAACACCTGTGGATAACCAAGAGTCCCCACATCAATGAACGGGTATTGATACTGCCCGAGCAAATCCCCGCGCAGCAGCACATAGCCAAAGTACACCAGCGGGTAGAGCACCCACCCCGCAACGTGCTTGAGCTGCAAGCTGCCCTTGGGAACGCACCGCCACCAATAGATAAAAAACAGCACCGGCATCACGTCGTGCAGCAATTCGTCGGCAATAAACTGAAAGCCTTCGGGCTGCCACAAATGCCGCAGCAACAGGTTGTAGGCCAGGCTCACCACCACAATGCTCACGGCGACCCCACTGCTGATTTTGGGCTCAAGGAAAAACCGCTTTGCGGCTGAATCGCGGTCGACCCACGCATAGCTCAACACCACCGCCGCCAGGGTGTTGGTCAGCACGGTGAAGAAACTGAAAAAGTTGATCAACCCGCCCAGCAGGCTGGCGCCAGACTCCCAGCGCGAATAAAAAATCAGGTATTGCTGAATCACCAACCCTGTCCAACCAGCCAGCGCCGCTGCTGCCACTAACCGCTTCATGGGTTCAATCCAGCGGGCGTTTGGTGCGCATCAGTTTCACGTACAACCCTTCGACTTTCTCCCGCGCCCACGGAGTTTTGCGCAGGAAGGTCAGGCTCGACTTGATGCTGGGGTCGCTCTTGAAGCAGCGGATATCAATACGCTCGGCAAGGCCTTCCCATTCGTAGTGTTCCACCAGGGTGGTGAGGACGTGCTGCAGGGTCACGCCGTGGAGTGGGTCGTTGCTTGTCGCGGTCATGCCGGGCCTTTTACAAAAAGTAGAAATACAGCCGGTCACTTTAGCACGAAGAAAAAAGTTCCCGTTCTCAACGAAAAAGAGATGTTATATTGTAACCATACCTTTCAAATCTTTTAGTCGTTTTGCCAAGGAATGTGTCTGATGTCCTTCTCTTCTCTGTGGCGCTTGTCCCCGCTTGCCGCCGCCCTGTTGATCTGCTCCGAAGCCCACGCGCTTGAGCTGCAGCCCCAAGTCATCACCGGCAACCCGCTGGGCAATGAACAGCTCGCCTCGCCCACCACCGTGCTGGAAGGCGATGACCTGACCCTGCAACAAAAAGGTAGCCTCGGTGAAACCCTGAACAAACAACCGGGCGTGTCGTCTTCGTACTTTGGCCCAGGCGCCAGTCGGCCGATCATCCGTGGCCAGGATGGTGACCGCATTCGCATCCTGCGCAATGGCGTGGGCGCGCTGGATGCGTCGTCGCTGTCTTACGACCACGCGGTGCCGCTGGACCCGGTCAACGTCGACCGCATTGAAATCGTGCGCGGCCCGGCGGCGCTTTTGTATGGCGGCAGCGCCATCGGCGGTGTGGTCAACACCTTCGACAACCGCATCCCTACCGAGGCCATCGAAGGCATCCACGGTGCCGGTGAACTGCGCTACGGCGGCGCCGACACCACCCGCAGCAGCGCGGGCAGACTGGAAGCCGGTAACGGCACCTTTGCCTTGCACCTGGACGCCAACGCGCGGGAATTCAATGACCTGAAAATCCCCGGCCAGGCACGCAGTCGGCACGCGCCGGCAACCGAAGACACTCCGGGTAAAAACGCGCGCCTGGGCAACAGTGACGGACGCCAGGACGGCGGGGCCGTGGGCGGTTCCTACACCTGGGACGACGGTTATGCCGGCTTGTCCTACAGCAATTACGACGCGAACTACGGCTCGCCGGCCGAGCAGGACGTGCGTATCCGCATGAAGCAGGATCACTACGCGTTTGCGTCGGAAATCCGCAACCTGCAAGGCCCGTTTACCTCGGTGAAACTCGATGCCGGCTACACCGACTACGAACACCGCGAAATCGAAGGTGGCGAAACCGGCACGATCTTCAAGAACAAAGGCTACGAAGCGCGCGTTGAAGCCCGCCATCAGCCCATCGGCCCGCTCGATGGCGTGGTTGGCGCACAAGTGACCCGCAACGAGTTCTCGGCCCTCGGTGAAGAAGCCTTCGTGCCGCAGACCGACACCACGGCCGGCGCGCTGTTCATCCTCGAAGAAATGCAGGCCACTGAACGCCTGAAACTCAGCCTCGGCGGCCGCCTGGAACACACCAGCGTCGACCCGGACGCCAAGGGCAACGCACGCTTTGCCGGTGCCGACAAATCCAACGATTTCACCGCCGGCAGCCTGTCTTCCGGTGCGGTCTACACCCTCACGCCGGTCTGGTCCCTGGCCGCGACCCTGGGTTACACCGAACGCGCACCGACCTTCTACGAGCTGTATGCCAACGGCGCCCACGTCGCCACCGGCACCTACGAGCTGGGCGATGCCAACCTGAAGAAAGAAAAAGCCGTGTCCAGCGACCTGGCACTGCGCTTTGACAATGGCACTCACAAGGGCAGCTTCGGCGTGTTCTACAGCCGTTTCTCCAACTACATAGGCCTGCTGGGCAGCGGTCGCACGCTGAACGATGAAGGTGAAGAAGACGCAGGCGGCATCCCTGAGTACAAATACTCCGGCGTGCGTGCACGTTTCGCCGGCTTCGAAGCCCAGGATCACTGGAAACTTGGCGAAAGCGCCTACGGTAAGTTCGCGCTGGAGTTGTCGGGCGACTACACCCGCGCCACCAACCTGGACACCGGCGAAGCGTTGCCGCGTATTGCACCGCTGCGCTTGAACAGCGGTTTGCTGTGGGAACTGGACCGCTGGCAGGCGCGCATTGACGTGGAACATGCAGCGGGCCAAGGCCGGGTGCCGGATAACGAGAGTGGCACCGATGGCTACACCACGTTGGGGGCGAGCGCGGGTTATCACTTCAACATGGGTGGCAGTCAGTGGTTGGCGTTCGTGAACGGTGAAAACCTGACCAACCAGACTGTGCGGTATGCCAGCTCGATCTTGCGCGACATTGCACCGGCGCCGGGTAGAAGTGTGCAGTTCGGCGTTCGAACCACCTTCTAAAAACACCGCAATTCTAACCTGTAGGAGCCGGCTTGCCGGCGATGGCGTCCTTGAAACCGCCATCGCCGGCAAGCCGGCTCCTACAGGTTTTGCAGGACCCTTTGCAGCGACGTTCTGTCACTGTTACCAAATCTGAAATGATGCATCTTGCGATTGACGCTTTCTCTCGACGCGCTCTCCCTTTATCCTTGCCGCAACAAACTGAAACGTTTCACGCCCGCGGTCGACCCTATCTTGCCGAATTCCCCCTCCGCCCAAGACAGCGCTGTCTTACACCGACCTGCGCCTGGGAATAAATCGCCCGCCTGTGGATAACCACACTTATCCCCAGAAAAACCGAATTAACGCTGAACCAAGCCCGTGTCGAATCGTCATCTACAGTGAAGAAACACGGGGATACATAATTCCAACGTCACGGAGAAACACACTATGAGCACTGATGGTGCTTCAAGCCCAAGCCGCCTGCTGCCCAGGTTGCTAGGCGTCTTGCTGCTGATCATGGGCCTGGCCTTGCTGGCCGGGGGTATCAAGCTGACGATGCTCGGCGGGTCGCTGTACTACCTGCTGGCCGGTATCGGCATCACCCTGACCGGCATCCTGCTGCTGGCCACCCGCCGCGCCGCGCTGGGCCTGTACGCACTGGTGCTGTTCGCCAGTACCGTGTGGGCCCTGTGGGAAGTCGGCCTGGATTGGTGGCAATTGGTGCCGCGCCTGGCGCTGCTGTTCGCCTTGGGCATCGTCATGTTGCTCCCGTGGTTTCGCCGTCCGTTGCTGCGTGGCCAACCTGCCCCGCTGGGCACTGGCGCGCTGAGCGTGGCCGTGGTGCTGGCGGGTGCTACCGCCCTGGCCAGCCAATTCACCAACCCCGGTGAAATGGTCAAGACCGGCCAACTGGACCGCGATGCAGTCCCTGGCATGGCCAGCGCTGCACCGTCACAAGCTGATGGTGACTGGAACTCCTACGGGCGTTCGGCCTACGGCGATCGCTACTCGCCACTGGCGCAGATCACCCCGGAAAACGCCCACAAGCTGGTGCCGGCGTGGACGTATCGCACCGGTGACATCCCTGGCCCGAACGATCCAGGCGAGACCACCGCAGAAAACACCCCGCTGAAAGTCAACGGCATGCTCTACGTGTGCACGCCGCACAGCCAAGTGATTGCCCTGGACCCGGATACCGGCAAGGAAATCTGGCGCTTCGATCCGAAGATCAGCAGCCAGGGTGCCGAAAACTTCAAGGGCTGGGCACACATGACTTGCCGTGGCGTGTCGTATCACGATGACGCCGCCTACGCTTCCGAGCAGAGCCCGACCGGCAGCGCCAGCCCGGCTGCCGCGCCGAATGCCTGCCCGAAACGCATCTTCGTGCCGACCGCCGACACCCGCCTGATCGCCCTCAACGCCGACACCGGCAAGATGTGCGAAGACTTCGGTGACAAAGGCCAGGTCGATCTGCGTGCCAACATCGGCAGCTTCGCCCCAGGCGGTTACTACTCCACCTCGCCACCGGCCGTGACCAAGAACCTGGTGGTCATCGGCGGTCACGTGACCGATAACGTTTCCACCGACGAGCCGAGCGGCGTGATCCGCGCGTTCGACGTGCACACCGGCAAACTGGTGTGGAACTGGGACAGCGGCAACCCGGACGACACAACTCCGTTGGCCGAAGGCAAGACCTACACCCGCAACTCGCCGAACATGTGGTCCATGTTCGCCGTGGATGAAAAACTCGGCATGCTCTACCTGCCGATGGGTAACCAGATGCCCGACCAATACGGCGGCGACCGTACCGACGAATCCGAGAAATACGCCGCCGGCTTGACCGCCCTGGACATCGACAGCGGCCACGTGAAGTGGACCTTCCAGTTCACTCACCACGACCTGTGGGACATGGACGTGGGTGGCCAGCCGTCGCTGATCGACATCAAGACCGCTGAAGGCGTGAAGCAAGCGGTGATGGCGTCGACCAAGCAAGGCAGCATCTACGTGCTGGACCGTGCGACCGGCCAGCCGGTAGTGCCGATCCACGAAGTGGCTGTACCGCAAGGCGCTGTAGCCGGCGACCGCACTTCGCCGACCCAACCGAAGTCCGACCTGAACTTCATGCCACCGCCGCTCAAAGAGCGTGACATGTGGGGCGTGACACCGTTCGACCAACTGCTGTGCCGGATTGATTTCAAATCCATGCGCTACGACGGTGCTTTCACCCCGCCATCGCTGCAAGGTTCGATCGTTTACCCAGGTAACTTCGGCGTGTTCGACTGGGGTGGCATTTCCGTCGACCCGGTACGCCAGATCGCGTTCGTGAACCCCAGCTACATGGCATTCAAATCCAAGCTGATCCCGGCCGCCGACATTGCCAAGCAAGGTCCACGCGTCAGCGAAACCGAAGGCGTGCAGCCGAACAAAGGCGCGCCGTACGGTGTGATCCTCGAAGCCATGCTCTCGCCAATGGGCCTGCCGTGCCAGGCGCCGGCGTGGGGTTACGTGGCGGCGGTCGACTTGACCACCCACAAGACCATTTGGATGCACAAGAACGGCACCGTGCGTGACAGCGCGCCGGTTCCGATTCCGCTGACCATGGGTGTGCCTAGCCTGGGCGGCACCTTCACCACCGCCGGTGGCGTGGCGTTCCTCAGCGGTACGCTCGACCAGTACCTGCGTGCCTATGACGTGAAAAACGGCAAGCAACTGTGGGAAGGCCGCCTGCCAGCCGGCGCGCAAACCACCCCTATGACCTACACCGGTAAAGACGGCAAGCAGTACGTGCTGGTCATGGCCGGCGGTCACGGTTCCCTGGGGACCAAGCAGGGTGACTATGTGATGGCGTTCAAACTGCCGGATTAAGTAACACTGGCGGTAAAACAAAGGCGACTACCTTCACAGGTAGCCGCCTTTTTTATACCGATCAAAGCGGCACCCGCTCCCGGCGCATCCACATCTCGAACGCCATGGCATTCAACGGACGGCTGATCAGGTAGCCCTGGGCGGTGTCGCAATTCCACTGCTTGAGCAGCTTGAGGCTAGGGGCGAACTCCACGCCCTCGGCGACGACCTTGAGCCCGAGGTTGTGGCTCATTTCAATGGTGGAGCGCACGATCACCCCGTCGCCACTGGTGCTGTCGAGGTTGCGTATGAAGGATTGGTCGATCTTCAATTCCTGCACCGGCAGGCGCTGCAATTGCGCCAGGGACGAATAGCCCGTGCCGAAGTCATCCACCGACAAACTGATACCGCAGCCGCGCAACTGCTCCAACACACTGAGGGCCTGTTGCGGGTTGTGCATGATCGCGCTTTCTGTGATCTCGAAAATCAGTTGCTCGGCCTCGACCTGATATTGCATCAACAGCGCAGTGACGCGAATCGCCAGGTCATCATCAGCCAAATCATCCACCGAGATATTTACCGACAGCTGAATCAACATGCCGCGCCGCGACCACTCGGCGATCTGGCGGATGGCTTCTTCGATCACCCACAGGGTCAGGCTGCCCATGCTGCCGGTGCGCTCGGCCAAGGGGATGAACTCTGCCGGAGACACCTGGCCCAAGGTCGGATGTTGCCAGCGCAACAAGGCTTCGGCCTGGCGTACATGGCCGTGCTTGAGGTCGAGTTTGGGCTGGTAGCACAGGAACAACTCACCCTCGATGGCGGCACGGCGCAGGTCGCGGATCAGGGTGATCTGGCGTTGGTGGGCCAAGTCGCGGTCCTGCTGGTAGATCTGCAAATGCCCGGGCAGGCTGGCCGCGTCATGCCGAGCGATGGCGGCGCGGCTGATCAACTCTTCCACTTGCTGGCCGTCGGCCGGGTAGGCGGCGATGCCGATGCTCACTTCGTGGCGCAACTCGTCGTTGCCAATGCGTTGGGGTTCGCTGAGCAACGCGTAGAGGCGGTCGGCGCGGGCCACGGCGCGGTCGACCTCGGTGTTTTCCAGCAACAGCAAAAACTCACTGCCGGCGATGCGCGCCGCCGTATCACTGGCCAACAGGCTTATGGACAGGCAGCGGCTGGCTTCGCGCAGCATCTCTTCGACGCCCTCGGGGCCGAAGCCTTCGTTGATCACGCGGTAATTTTCGATGCCGACATACAACAACACCACCGGCCGCCGCGCACTGATCGCACTGCCCAGCCGCTCCATGGCCAGGGCGCGGTTGGGCAGGCCGGTCAATGGGTCATGCAGGGCGTTATGCGCCAACTGCCGCTCGCGCACGGCGATGCCGCTTTGCATGGCGTTGAAGGCGCGGGCCAGCAAGCCGAATTCATCGTGGCTGCGCACCCGCACCGGCGTGCGGTAATCACCGGCACCAATACGCTCGGCCGCCTGCACCAGGGCATTGAGCGGGCGCGATACTCGTCGCGCCAGAAACAGCGCACCGGCCAACGACACCAGCAGCACCGCCAGGGCAATCCCTAGGAACTGCCGGTCCAGCGGCGCAAAGGACTCCAGGGCATGGTCGAGTGGGCTTTGCAGCAGCACCCGCACTTCATCGCCATCGCCGGTATTGGCCAGCGGCAACACCTGGCTGAGCACACGCTGGCCGTAGAACAAATGGATTTTCGGCTCGGGGTCGACATGCCCTTCGCGCAACAGGCTGAGGGTGGCTGCCTGGTAAGCATCCGGTTGAGTGCTGTACAGCTGGCCGGGCGTGCCGTTTTGCACGCTGAGGAACGACACCTCCAGATTGCTCATGGAACGCAGTTCATTGGCGAACAGCTTGTCCATGGGAAAGCCCATGACGATGCGCGCGATGGGCAACTCGTCGATCACTTCATCCTGTACCAGCAGATACGGCCGCCCATCCAGGGCCACGATCAGCATCTGCAGGCCCGTACGCCGGGCATGGCGCAGGGCGTCGTCATAGGGAAAAAGCTGGCCGCGCGTGAGGATCGGCAAAGTGCTGACCATGACCTTGCCATCCAGGCCCAGCACAAACACTTCGCTGGAACGGATGCCCGTGCCGTGGCGACGTAATGCGGCGAGAATCGGCACCGTCTTGGCTTCGGCCACGGCTTGTTTGAATGGGAGGTCGACGGTCAGCCAGTCGAGGCCGTACTGCAGGCGACGCCCGCGCAGGTCGATCAGACGCTCGAACACTTGGCTGCCGGTTTGCAGTTGGACTTGCGCCTGGTTTTCCACGGCGCGGGTGGTGGCGGTCTTGACGGCGAAATAGGTGGCGCCGACCACTACCAGCAGTAACAGCGCCAGCACCCCGGCGATACGGGTTTGGAACGTGTGGCGCCACCTCATTGCAGTGCCCTCTGGCAGCGTTCGCCTCTCTCTGCCACTACGTCCCTTTGTCATGTGCATTCCCTGCGACTGCTGACCTGGCGTCAAAAAAATATCCATTTTGATTGAATATTGGGTGTTAGGAGATTAGCTGGGACTTTGGTTAAGTGCACCCAATAAAACCGGGGAATGTTGTGGCGGTTTTTTGGCGACAAAGGGTTGGCTGGGGGGGCATATCCGTTATTTGGGTAACGGCTGAAATTGGTTCCGCCCTTACGGCGGCTCACTTTTGAAAAGCGCAAAAGTAAGCAAAACGCTCTTGCCCCAACACTCGGCACCTCGC
>NZ_RXYG01000038.1:0-892 GCF_003970195.1 Pseudomonas sp. C 49-2 | reverse complement strand
CTGGGGTCGCTGCCCGATGAGTTAGTCCTATCTCAAGGGTCGCGCTTCTACCATTTTCGCGACGGTGTGCTGACGGCAATCAGCGATGCGTATGACAACCGGTTGCGTATTTTCCGTAACTACCTGGGGCAGATCGAGCGGCTGGATAACGGCGTCGGGCGTTCGCTGTTTTTGCGCTATGCGTCGGGCCGCATTGTGGCGGTGGACTACCAGATTGAGCGGGCGGCGGATGACGGTCCGTTTGTCTGGGTGACGGAGCAGAACGTTGTTTCCTACGCCTATGACGCGGCGGGTCGGTTGGTTTCTGCGACCAATGCGGTAGGCGAAAGCGAGGTTTATCGGTACGACGAGCAGCACATCATTCTTGAGCGTGGACTGGCCGGTGGCGCGAGTTTTTTCTGGGAGTGGGAAAGGTCTGGTAAGGCGGCGCGATGTGTCCGGCATTGGGGCAGTTTCTCGCAGATGGACACGCGCTATGCCTGGGACGATAACGGCCAGGTCACGGTGTTTAACGCCGATGGCAGTCAGGAAGTCTATGTGCATGACCAGCGGGCGCGGCTGGTGCAGCGGGTGGATCCTGACGGTGCTGAGCACTTCAAATCCTACGATGACAAAGGCCGGCTGACGGTTGAGCAAGATCCGTTGGGGGCGATCACGGCCTACCAGTACGACGAAGCTGGGCGTTTGGTGGCGTTGTTTCCGGGGGATGATGAGCCGACGACCTACGAGCATGACAATGGATTCGTACGCGTTGTAAGGCGGGGTCAGGCGGTTTGGAAGTATGAGCGTAATGACCAGGGCGATGTTACGCGTAAGACCGATCCTGACGGCCATTCGACTGAGTACAGCTACAACAAACGCGGGCAACTGACGCAGGTTTGGTTGCCGGATC
>NZ_RXYG01000037.1:0-1325 GCF_003970195.1 Pseudomonas sp. C 49-2 | reverse complement strand
AGCCCGGCGAGAACCTCAGGTCTACACTACTGAGGTTCTCACTTTTCCTGAGGAGGCTTTCTCATGAACAGCGTAACGATTCTAGGCATCGACATTGGCAAGAATAGCTTCCACTTGCACGGCCAAGACGCACAAGGCCATCAGGTACTGCGCAAAAAGCTCAATCGTAGCCAGTTACTGCCATTACTTGCACAAATGCCACCCTGCAAAGTTGCCATGGAATCCTGTGGCGGATCACAGTTTCTTGCCAGAGAAATCACCAAGCTCGGTCATCAGGTCCAACTGATTGCGCCGCAGCATGTGAAGGCTTACGTCACCGGCAACAAGAACGACTTCATTGATGCCGAGGCTATCTGCGAGGCCGCATCACGCCCCAGGACACGCTCTGTGCAGGTGAAATCGGTTGACCAGCAGGTGCTGTCGACCGTACATAAACTGCGTAAATCACTGGTGAGTCGACGCACTGGCGTGATCAACCAGGTGCACGGATTCTTACTGGAGTTTGGCGTTATCTTTCCTGCCGGCTATGCCGCATTGGAGCGGGTTCCTGCATTGATGGAAGAGCACAATCTACCTCTGCGCCTGCGCCAGGCTATCAATCGGATGCTTGATGACATTCGCCAATTGACCAGCGAAATCAAAGCGCTGGATACCGAGATCAAGCAGCAGGTAAACGGGAGTGACGCTGGTAAAAGATTACAGAGCATCCCCGGCATCGGCCCCCTCATCGCTAGCGCGCTGGTGGCCGATGTCGGGGACGCTTCGATATACAAATCGTCCCGAGATTTTTCGGCTTCGTTGGGGCTGGTGCCACGGCAATACTCGACCGGAGGGCAAACCACGTTGCTGGGTATCAGCAAGCGTGGGGACAGGTATTTGCGAACCTTGTTGATGCAGGGCGCCCAAACCTTGCTTTATCGAATCGACAAACGAAACGACGCCCTTGGCGTCTGGGCCAGAAATCTACTGGCTCGAAAACCTCTCAACAAAGTTGCTTGTGCGCTGGCTAATAAAATGGCCAGGATCATCTGGGCGCTGTTGACCAAAGGTGGCACCTACAACGGACATTTCACCGCGTAATCCAGTTTTACCACCGGCTTTTGCGACGTCAGTAAGTGATGGCGATAAACGGCAGATACCCTGGCTGAGAACCTGATAAGCAAAATAGCTATCTAAGCTGAAGCCCTTTTCAGGACAGGCAGGAGCGGATACTCATCAAGGGCCGAGCGCGTAACCGCGCTCACAAGGAGCCCGGATACATTAGCGCAAGCCTGATTTACCGTTCATCGTGACTGGATAGCAAAAGGTGGGCTGACCATACATTT
>NZ_RXYG01000036.1:0-1442 GCF_003970195.1 Pseudomonas sp. C 49-2 | reverse complement strand
CATGCCTTTCAAGGTCTTGGTTTAAAATCCCCCAACAACTTCTGTCAGGATGACGAAACTATGTGGGATGTGGTTCTCGATAGGTTTGAAAAAAAGACGCCAGCCAGTGTGATGACCAAGCTTGTGCTGGAACAAGCCGTACCGGCCGAGTGGGTCGACAAGGTGTTTGCGCAGCACCGACAACGTCAGTACCCACGCGAGCTGCTTTTTTCCACTGTTGTTGAGCTGATGTCCCTTGTTTCATTGGGCTTAAGACCTTCTTTACATGCTGCTGCACGTCAAATGGATGATCTTCCGGTCACCATTGCAGCGCTCTATGACAAAATCAGTCGAACCGAGCCCGAGCTCCTTCGGGCATTGGTCAGCGGCAGCGCGGAACGCTTAGCCCCTACCGTAGAAACACTGGGTTGCTCGCCGGTTTTTCCCGGCTGGCAATTGCGCATTGTTGATGGCAACCACTTACCTTCCACCGAGAAACGTTTGGGCCCTTTGCGGCGTGAACGAGGTGCTGCTCGCCCAGGATTTTCGGTTGTGGTCTATGACCCTGATCTTGATCTAGTCGTGGACCTTCAGCCTTGTGAAGATGCTTACGCCAGTGAGCGCGTCAGCGTTCTACCCTTGCTGAAAAGTGCGTGTGTCGGGCAGTTATGGCTGGCTGATCGGCTTTATTGCACGCTGCCTGTTCTACAGGCTTGTGAAGACAGAGGGGCTTCATTCATCGTCCGCGAACCCAGCAAACACCCAACAATGGTTGAGCAAGGCGACTGGCAAACATGCGGTTCAATCGAAAGTGGCACGGTCCGTGAGCAAGTCATTGAAGTCAAAAGCGGTCGCCGCTGGCGCCGCATTGAGTTGAGTTTGCAAACACCCACCGACTCTGGCGATTCAGTGATGTGGTTTTGGAGCAATTTGCCCGACACGATCAGCGCCCAACAGATCGCTGATTTGTACCGACGCCGTTGGACTATCGAAGGCATGTTCCAGCGCCTGGAGTCGGTACTAGACAGTGAGATTGCAAGCCTTGGAAATCCCAAGGCAGCTTTACTGGGTTTCGCTTCGGCGGTCCTGGCCTACAACGTTTTGTCTGTTCTCAAACGTAGCGTTGAACAAGCACA
The DNA here is from genome assembly GCF_003970195.1 of Pseudomonas sp. C 49-2. Classification (NCBI taxonomy): domain Bacteria; kingdom Pseudomonadati; phylum Pseudomonadota; class Gammaproteobacteria; order Pseudomonadales; family Pseudomonadaceae; genus Pseudomonas; species Pseudomonas sp. C 49-2. The sequence continues at coordinate 327 of NZ_RXYG01000036.1, read as the reverse complement.
TCGAGACGCGCAACCGAAAGGATGGGAGGCCTCGATTTTCCATTTGGCGGTGCAGGTTCGTGCCGGTTACGAAGGCATGTTGATTGCCGTGCCATCGGAAAATTTCCCGATTGAAAAGACCTCTCAAGGTCTCGCGGAACGCCTGCTGGCGTTGGCGAGGTTGATCAAACCCAAGCAAATCGCTAAAAGCCCACGCGGCCCCAAGGTCGCCAAATCAAAGGAGTGGCTGGAGGGGCAAGCGGCACGGGCTCATGTATCCACAGATCGGGTGCTCAAGGCTGCCAAGGTAAATAAACAGCCTTAAACAAAGACCTTGAAAGGCATGGC
>NZ_RXYG01000035.1:0-3336 GCF_003970195.1 Pseudomonas sp. C 49-2 | reverse complement strand
CGTTCTTTAAAAATTTGGGTATGTGATAGAAAGATAGACTGAACGTTACTTTCACTGGTAACGGATCAGGCTAAGGTAAAATTTGTGAGTTCTCTTAATTGAGAAATTCGAATTTTCGGCGAATGTCGTCTTCACAGTATAACCAGATTGCTTGGGGTTATATGGTCAAGTGAAGAAGCGCATACGGTGGATGCCTTGGCAGTCAGAGGCGATGAAAGACGTGGTAGCCTGCGAAAAGCTTCGGGGAGTCGGCAAACAGACTTTGATCCGGAGATGTCTGAATGGGGGAACCCAGCCATCATAAGATGGTTATCTTGTACTGAATACATAGGTGCAAGAGGCGAACCAGGGGAACTGAAACATCTAAGTACCCTGAGGAAAAGAAATCAACCGAGATTCCCTTAGTAGTGGCGAGCGAACGGGGACTAGCCCTTAAGTGGCTTTGAGATTAGCGGAACGCTCTGGAAAGTGCGGCCATAGTGGGTGATAGCCCTGTACGCGAAAATCTCTTAGTCATGAAATCGAGTAGGACGGAGCACGAGAAACTTTGTCTGAATATGGGGGGACCATCCTCCAAGGCTAAATACTACTGACTGACCGATAGTGAACTAGTACCGTGAGGGAAAGGCGAAAAGAACCCCGGAGAGGGGAGTGAAATAGATCCTGAAACCGTATGCGTACAAGCAGTGGGAGCCTACTTTGTTAGGTGACTGCGTACCTTTTGTATAATGGGTCAGCGACTTATTTTCAGTGGCGAGCTTAACCGAATAGGGGAGGCGTAGCGAAAGCGAGTCTTAATAGGGCGTCTAGTCGCTGGGAATAGACCCGAAACCGGGCGATCTATCCATGGGCAGGTTGAAGGTTGGGTAACACTAACTGGAGGACCGAACCGACTACCGTTGAAAAGTTAGCGGATGACCTGTGGATCGGAGTGAAAGGCTAATCAAGCTCGGAGATAGCTGGTTCTCCTCGAAAGCTATTTAGGTAGCGCCTCATGTATCACTGTAGGGGGTAGAGCACTGTTTCGGCTAGGGGGTCATCCCGACTTACCAAACCGATGCAAACTCCGAATACCTACAAGTGCCGAGCATGGGAGACACACGGCGGGTGCTAACGTCCGTCGTGAAAAGGGAAACAACCCAGACCGTCAGCTAAGGTCCCAAAGTTATGGTTAAGTGGGAAACGATGTGGGAAGGCTTAGACAGCTAGGAGGTTGGCTTAGAAGCAGCCACCCTTTAAAGAAAGCGTAATAGCTCACTAGTCGAGTCGGCCTGCGCGGAAGATGTAACGGGGCTCAAACCATACACCGAAGCTACGGGTATCACGTAAGTGATGCGGTAGAGGAGCGTTCTGTAAGCCTGTGAAGGTGAGTTGAGAAGCTTGCTGGAGGTATCAGAAGTGCGAATGCTGACATGAGTAACGACAATGGGTGTGAAAAACACCCACGCCGAAAGACCAAGGTTTCCTGCGCAACGTTAATCGACGCAGGGTTAGTCGGTCCCTAAGGCGAGGCTGAAAAGCGTAGTCGATGGAAAACAGGTTAATATTCCTGTACTTCTGGTTATTGCGATGGAGGGACGGAGAAGGCTAGGCCAGCTTGGCGTTGGTTGTCCAAGTTTAAGGTGGTAGGCTGGAATCTTAGGTAAATCCGGGATTCTAAGGCCGAGAGCTGATGACGAGTTAACTTTTAGTTAACGAAGTGGTTGATGCCATGCTTCCAAGAAAAGCTTCTAAGCTTCAGGTAACCAGGAACCGTACCCCAAACCGACACAGGTGGTTGGGTAGAGAATACCAAGGCGCTTGAGAGAACTCGGGTGAAGGAACTAGGCAAAATGGCACCGTAACTTCGGGAGAAGGTGCGCCGGTGAGGGTGAAGGACTTGCTCCGTAAGCTCATGCCGGTCGAAGATACCAGGCCGCTGCGACTGTTTATTAAAAACACAGCACTCTGCAAACACGAAAGTGGACGTATAGGGTGTGACGCCTGCCCGGTGCCGGAAGGTTAATTGATGGGGTTAGCTAACGCGAAGCTCTTGATCGAAGCCCCGGTAAACGGCGGCCGTAACTATAACGGTCCTAAGGTAGCGAAATTCCTTGTCGGGTAAGTTCCGACCTGCACGAATGGCGTAACGATGGCGGCGCTGTCTCCACCCGAGACTCAGTGAAATTGAAATCGCTGTGAAGATGCAGTGTATCCGCGGCTAGACGGAAAGACCCCGTGAACCTTTACTATAGCTTTGCACTGGACTTTGAATTTGCTTGTGTAGGATAGGTGGGAGGCTTTGAAGCGTGGACGCCAGTCTGCGTGGAGCCAACCTTGAAATACCACCCTGGCAACTTTGAGGTTCTAACTCAGGTCCGTTATCCGGATCGAGGACAGTGTATGGTGGGTAGTTTGACTGGGGCGGTCTCCTCCTAAAGAGTAACGGAGGAGTACGAAGGTGCGCTCAGACCGGTCGGAAATCGGTCGTAGAGTATAAAGGCAAAAGCGCGCTTGACTGCGAGACAGACACGTCGAGCAGGTACGAAAGTAGGTCTTAGTGATCCGGTGGTTCTGTATGGAAGGGCCATCGCTCAACGGATAAAAGGTACTCCGGGGATAACAGGCTGATACCGCCCAAGAGTTCATATCGACGGCGGTGTTTGGCACCTCGATGTCGGCTCATCACATCCTGGGGCTGAAGCCGGTCCCAAGGGTATGGCTGTTCGCCATTTAAAGTGGTACGCGAGCTGGGTTTAGAACGTCGTGAGACAGTTCGGTCCCTATCTGCCGTGGACGTTTGAGATTTGAGAGGGGCTGCTCCTAGTACGAGAGGACCGGAGTGGACGAACCTCTGGTGTTCCGGTTGTCACGCCAGTGGCATTGCCGGGTAGCTATGTTCGGAATAGATAACCGCTGAAAGCATCTAAGCGGGAAACTAGCCTCAAGATGAGATCTCACTGGAACCTTGAGTTCCCTGAAGGGCCGTCGAAGACTACGACGTTGATAGGTTGGGTGTGTAAGCGCTGTGAGGCGTTGAGCTAACCAATACTAATTGCCCGTGAGGCTTGACCATATAACACCCAAGCAATTTGACTACTCTAACGAGCATCAGATTGCGGTGTGTGAAGACGAAAATGAACCGAAAGTTCGACGCTCACAAAGCACCGAAAGCTGTCACATACCCAATTTGCTGAAGCGAGGCATAAGCCACGACTCAGTACCCGAATTTCTTGACGACCATAGAGCATTGGAACCACCTGATCCCATCCCGAACTCAGTAGTGAAACGATGCATCGCCGATGGTAGTGTGGGGTTTCCCCATGTGAGAGTAGGTCATCGTCAAGATTAAATTCC
>NZ_RXYG01000034.1:0-10350 GCF_003970195.1 Pseudomonas sp. C 49-2 | reverse complement strand
GAGATGAAGGAAGAAGCGACCCAGATGATCCTGCAAGGGACTCAGCTGGAGATCGAATACGCGCGCGACACCATGCCACGCGGTGTGCTGGGCATGAACGCGGCGATGATGGAGGACTACCTCAAGTTCATCGCCAACCGTCGTCTGTCGCAGATTGGTCTGAAAGAAGAGTATCCGGGGACGACTAACCCGTTCCCGTGGATGAGCGAAATCATGGACTTGAAGAAAGAGAAGAACTTCTTCGAAACCCGTGTGATCGAGTATCAGACCGGCGGCGCGCTGAGCTGGGACTAACGTGTAGGAGCTGGCTTGCCGGCGATGGCGATCATGCGGGCGCCTTCGCCGGCAAGCCGGCTCCTACAGGTTTGGTGTTGATACCCGTTAAATAGTTTTTATGCCCAATCAAACCATCAAGACCCCCTGCGTCGGCCTGTGTTCCACCGTTTACGGGGACCTGGTCTGCCGGGGCTGCAAGCGTTACCACCATGAAGTGATCCAGTGGAACGGCTACAACGCCGACGAGAAACAGGCGGTTTGGCTGCGCCTGGAGCAATTGCTGGTACAGGTCATGGCCAGCAAGTTGGAGGTGTTTGATGCGCACCTGCTGCGCCAGCAGCTTGAGTCGCGCAAGATCCGCTTCATGCCGCACCAGTCGGCCTATTGCTGGGCGTATCAGCTGATTGCCCGGGGTGCGCGGGTGATTTCCAAGCTGGACGCGTATGGGCTGGCGTTGCTGCCGGAGTTTCGCGAGCGCAGCCTGGCGGATCTGCGGGATGCGATTGACCGGGAGTTTTTCCTGCTGTCCGAGGCGCATTACGAGCGGTATATCGCCCCGGGGTTTATCAGGGAGGCTTTTGGGCCTCCACTGATAGCCAGTTTTTAACTCAGCAATTCCAGGAGGCTGCGCGTTCGGCCTGCAGGTCATAACGCTCAATCGCCTCCTGGCACACCCGCGCCTCCAGACGCCCCTGCTTCACCAACGCCGTCAGCGCCGCCAGCACAATGTGATGGCGGTCCACCTCAAAGAAATCCCGCAGCGCCGCCCGTGTATCACTGCGCCCAAAGCCGTCCGTCCCCAGCACGGTGTAGCTGGAATCCAGGTAAGCGCCAATCATCTGCGGCACTGCCCGCACATAGTCAGTCACCGCAATCACCGGCACGCCTTTGGGCAAGCATTCATTCACATGGCTGATCCGCGCAACGGCCTGCGGATGCAAGCGGTTCCAGCGTTCCACCTCCCGCGCATCATGCGCCAGCTCGCTGAAACTGGTGACGCTGAACACGTCGCTCGTCACCTGCCAATCATCCGCCAGCAACCGTGCTGCCGCTTGCGCCTCGCGTACCAGCGTGCCGGACCCGAGCAGGCGCACCTGGGCATTGGTCGTGCCTTGCAGGCGGTACATACCCTTGATAATCGCCGCTTCAACCCCGTCTGGCAGGCTGGGCTGCGGGTAGTTTTCGTTCATCAGGGTTACGTAGTAGAACTCGTCCACATCGTGTTCGAGCATCTGGCGCATGCCGTGGTCGAGGATCACCGCGAATTCCCCGGCGAACGCCGGGTCGTAGGCGCGGCAGTTGGGCACGGTGGCCGCAGTGAGGTGGCTGCTGCCGTCCTGGTGCTGCAAGCCCTCGCCACCCAGGGTGGTGCGTCCGGCGGTGGCGCCGAGCAGGAAGCCACGGGCACGTTGGTCAGCGGCGGCCCAGATCAGGTCGCCGACGCGCTGGAAGCCGAACATCGAGTAATAGATGTAGAACGGCAACATGCGCAGGCCATGCACCGAATAACTGGTGGCCGCCGCAACCCAGGAACTGATGGCGCTGGCCTCACTGATGCCCTCCTCCAGGATCTGCCCGTCGGTGGCTTCGCGGTAGCTGAGGATCGAGCCGATGTCTTCCGGCTCGTAACGCTGGCCGACACTGGAGTAAATGCCGATCTGCTTGAACAGGTTGGCCATGCCGAACGTGCGCGCTTCATCTGCCACGATAGGCACGATGCGCGGCCCCAGCGCCTTGTCCTTGAGCAGGTTGGTCAACATGCGCACGAAGGCCATGGTGGTGGACATTTCCTTGCCGTCGGCAGCCGTGGCGAAGCCGGCATAACCCGATATGGCCGGCACGCTAACCGGGGCGGCGACCTGGCTGCGACTGGGCACGTAGCCGCCCAACGCCGTGCGACGCTGGTGCAGATAGCGCAACTCCAGGCTGTCCTCGGCCGGTTTGAAAAAGCTCAGGGATTCGGTCTGTTCATCGGTCAGCGGCAATTGGAAGCGATTGCGGAAGGCGATCAACGCGTCGCGGTCCAATTTCTTCTGCTGGTGGGTGGTCATCTTGCCCTGCCCGGCCTCGCCCATGCCAAAGCCCTTTTTGGTCTGGGCCAGGATCACCGTGGGTTTGCCTTTGACCCGCCGTGCGGCGTGGTAAGCGGCGTGGATCTTCACCATGTCGTGGCCGCCGCGCTTGAGGCGGTCGATCTGCTCATCGCTCATGCCCTCGACCAGCCGGGCCAGGGACTCGCTCTGGCCGAAGAAGTGTTCGCGGTTGTAGGCGCCATCCTTGGCGGCGAAGGTCTGAAATTGACCGTCAACGGTGTTGGACAAAATGTTGACCAGCGAACCGTCAGCGTCCTTGGCCAGTAACGCATCCCAGTCCGAGCCCCACACCAACTTGATCACGTTCCAGCCAGCGCCGGCAAACAAGGCCTCCAGCTCATCGATGATGCGCCCGTTGCCGCGCACCGGCCCGTCGAGGCGTTGCAGGTTGCAGTTGACCACCCAGGTCAGGTTGTCCAGGCCTTCGCGGGCGGCCAGGGTCAGGGCCGACATGCTTTCCGGTTCGTCCATCTCGCCGTCGCCGAAGACACCCCAGACGTGACGGTCGGTGGTGTCCTGCAAGTTGCGGTGCTGCAAGTAGCGCATGAAGCGCGCCTGGAAGATTGAACTAATGGGACCGATGCCCATGGAACCGGTGGGGAACTGCCAGAAGTCGGGCATCAGCCACGGGTGCGGGTAGCTGGACAGGCCGCGTGCGCCCTGTGTGGGCCCGCCTATCTCCTGACGATAGTGCGCCAGGTCGTCTTCGCTCAAACGCCCTTCAAGGAAGGCGCGTGCATAGATGCCTGGCGCGGAATGCGGCTGATAGAACACCAGATCGCCGCCGAAGCCCTCGTTACGAGCGCGAAAAAAGTGGTTGAAGCCGACCTCGAACAAGTCCGCCGCGCTGGCGTAACTGGCGATATGGCCACCCAGTTCGCCGTAGGCCTGGTTGGCCCGCACCACCATGGCCAAGGCGTTCCAGCGCACCAGCGAGGCCAGACGTTCTTCGGTAGCGAGGTCGCCGGGGAATGCCGGTTGCTGCTCGACGCTGATGCTATTGATGTAGGCCGTGCCGTGGCGCGGTTTCCAATCGATGTGCGGCGCACTGGCATCCTGCGCCAGCAAGTCGAGGATCTGCCTAGCCCGCACGGGGCCGGCGTGGGTGACCAGGGACGCCAGGGCGTCGCGCCACTCATCCAACTCTTGCTGATCCATCACCGCATTCGTGAAACCGTTCATGGGCACCTCCGGACTTTTTTTCCAGTTTATGTCGGTGCTGGAGGATTTTTTGCCTGTTATCAGGCGCTCGACGTTGAATTTTGAGCATGAATCACTGCCAATTTTGCCTCTGGCAGCACGTTATGCTCAAGCAGGACGAAAGCCCGCAATTGTGTTTAAAATGCCGCCCGCTCAACGACCGACGTTTAACGATGACCCCAGACGCACTCGCCACCCTGCACACCCACCTGCTCACCGCCCTGGCGACCCCACCGGCTGAAACCCGCCGCCTGTTCCACGGCCGTGGCCGTTGCTGGCCGGGCCTGGAGCAACTGACGGTGGACTGGTTGCAAGGCGTGCTGCTGGTGGCGTTGTTCAAGGAACCGGACGCGGCACAACTGGAAGCCTTGAAGCACCTGCTGCAAACCGAGTTCGGCACCTACACCATCGCGCTGCAACACCGTTACCTGCCGCAAAGCACCACCGAGTGGCTGTCGGGCACCCCTGTCGACGAGTTGACCATCACCGAAGGTGGCCTGCGCTACCTGATCGACCTGGGTAAAAAACAGAATAGCGGGCTGTTCCTCGACATGCGCTACGGCCGCAACTGGGTGCGTGAGCAGGCCAAGGGCCAGCGCGTGCTCAACCTGTTTGCCTACACCTGTGGCTTCTCGGTGGCGGCCATCGAAGGCGGCGCCGACCACGTGGTGAACCTCGACATGGCCCGTGGCGCCCTGAGCCGTGGCCGCGACAACCATCGCCTGAATGGTCATGACCTGGGCAACGTCAGCTTCCTGGGCCACGACCTGTTCAAGTCCTGGGCCAAGGTCACCAACAACGGCCCCTACGACTTAGTGATCATCGATCCGCCGTCGTTCCAGAAAGGCAGCTTCCTGTTGACCAAGGACTACCAGCGCGTACTGCGCCGCCTGCCGGATCTGCTCACGCCACAGGGCACCGTACTGGCGTGCATGAACGACCCGGCCTTCGGTGAAGACTTCCTGATCGACGGCGTCACACGCGAAGCACCGGGCCTGCGCTTTGTGGAGCGGCTGGAAAACCCGCCGGAATTTCCGGATATCGATCCACAAAGTGGGTTAAAGGCACTGGTGTTCCGCCAGGGCTGATGCCGAAACGTCCTACGCTTGCTACGCTAAGTGATACCCCGGGGAGGTGAACCTTCTTACCCCCTTCCCGGTCGATACCTGCATTCCCCGGCCAGACTCGACGGCGTCACGTCGTCGGCTGCCCTGTTTCACCTTTTGGAGAACCGCCCGTGATATCGACCCTGCATGTAGCCAGACTCAAAGCCTGGGGCGCCCACGGCTTTACCGCCACCGGTGTAGTATTGGCCTTCCTGGCCACCCTGGCGCTGCTGGAAAACTCACCCAAGGCCTGCCTGCTATGGCTGGGCCTGGCGCTGGTGGTGGACGGGGTTGATGGCTCACTGGCGCGACGGGTGAATGTGAGCACGGTACTGCCGAGCTTCGACGGCTCGGTGCTGGACCTGGTGATCGATTACCTCACCTATGTGTTTATCCCCGCCCTGTTTATCTATCGCTATATCGACCTGCCGGACTTTACCCACCTGTTTACCGTGTCGGTGATCCTGGTGTCGTCGCTGTTCTGCTTCTGCAACGTCAATATGAAGAGCAAGGACAACTACTTCGTCGGCTTCCCCGCCGCGTGGAATGTGGTGGCCTTGTGCGTCTATATCATCCAGCCGGAAGCCTGGGTCACCTTGCTCACCGTGATCGGCCTGGCCCTGCTGACCGTGACGCCGATGAAATTCCTGCACCCGTTCCGGGTGAAGCGGTTCATGCCGATCAATATCGCAGTAACCACGATCTGGTTGCTGTGCAGCTTCTTGATGGTGATGGATTACCCGAACACCAACCCGTGGACGTTTGGCTTGTGGTCGCTGATGTCGGCGTATTTCCTGGGGATTTGTATCTGGCGCACGGCACTGGAGTGGCTGGGAACACACAAATGACCCGGTGAACACTCTTCAAATGTGGGAGGGGGCTTGCCCCCGATAGCGGTGGGTCAGCTAAAGATGAGTCAGCTGGAGCAGTGCCATCGGGGGCAAGCCCCCTCCCACATTTGGATTTGCAGACTCCCCGCGAGTAAGATGGCGGCCTTTCGCCCAGCCCCTTCGCTGCGCACCCTGCCAATAATAAGCCCAACCCATGCCCTTCGAACTCAGCGTAGACCTCACCACCCTCGCCATCCTGGCGGCGGTCGCTTTTATCGCCGGCTTCATCGATGCCATCGCCGGCGGCGGGGGCTTGCTCACCACGCCCGCCCTGCTCACCGCTGGCATGCCGCCGCATCTGGTACTGGGCACCAACAAGCTCAGTTCCACCTTCGGCTCGGCCACCGCCAGTTTCACCTTCTATCGGCGCAAGCTGTTCCATCCGCGCCAGTGGGTGCATGCCATTGTCGGCACGCTGATCGGTGCGCTGACCGGCGCCGTGGTCGCCCACTACCTGCCGGCTGAAACCCTGAACAAGATGCTGCCGGTGATCGTGTTCGCCTGTGGCGTGTACCTGTTGTTCGGCGGCACGCCCAAGGCGCCAGTGGACGCCGATGCACCGATCAAGAAGAAATGGCAATCCACCCAGGGCTTCGGCCTGGGCTTCTACGATGGCGTGGCCGGCCCCGGCACCGGGGCGTTCTGGACCGTGAGCACGATGCTGTTGCACCCCATCGACCTGGTGAAAGCCAGCGGTGTGGCGCGCAGCATGAACTTCGTCAGCAACGCGGGGGCGCTGACGGTGTTCATTATCAATGGTTCGGTGGACTGGATCGTCGGCCTGGCCATGGGCGTGTCGGTGATGTGTGGCGCATTCTTTGGCGCACGCAGCGCGATCAGCGGCGGCGCCAAATTCATTCGCCCGGTGTTCATCACCGTGGTTCTCGGCCTGACGGTGCGCCTAGCCTGGCAGCACTGGTTCAGCGTGGCCTAGTCGGCGGGCCAGATACAGGTCGATCAGGTAACGCGCAATCGAGCGTGACGCCGGCAACGGTGGCAAGTCGTGGATATTGAACCACTGCGCGTCCTCGATCTCATCAGCCTGGGGCACGATATCGCCCCCGGCGTACTCGGCATGAAAACCCAGCATCATCGAATGCGGGAACGGCCAGCACTGGCTACCCATGTACTGAATGTTCTTGACCTCCACCTGCACTTCCTCGCGCACTTCGCGGATCAGGCAGTCTTCGGCCGACTCACCCGGCTCGGCAAACCCCGCCAACGTGCTGTACACCCCCGTGACAAAGCGTGGCGAACGCGCCAACAGGATCTCGTCACCACGGGTCACCAACACGATCATGCTCGGCGAGATACGCGGGTAGCTGCGCAGGTCACAGGCCTGGCAGTACATCGCCCGCTCGCGTGGTACCTGGACCATGGCCTGGCCGCAACTCCCACAAAACCGGTGTTCCCGCGCCCAGGTGCCGATCTGCGCTGCGTAGCCCAGCACCTTGTAAAGGGTGTGATCGCCTTGCAGCATGAAACCGCGCAACCCCTGCCAACTGCAACCCGGCACTTCAGCAGAAGCATTGAGTTCCAGCAGGTACACCGGCTCGCCGTCGAGGTGGCCAATGCCGTGCTCGGCAAACACCGACAGGTCCTGGCGCTTGAGCCATTCCCGGGGGAACAACGGGCCATTGGTGTCATGCAAAAAGCCGTCGCGGCTGCGGGCGACGGCCCAGCCGCCAGGGGTGTCGTTGTCCAGCAGCGTTGTGGTAATCCAGCCTGGGGTCATGTCAGTCAATCCACGAATTCGGGTTTCTGCTTACTCATGTGGGCCGCGATGGCCACGCGCAGGTCGTTGGATTGCAACATAGCCGAGTTCCAGGTGGCAACGTATTCCAGGCCGTCATTGACTGTATGGTCACGCATATAGCTGATCATGGCCTTGGTGCCGGCCACGGCAATCGGCGACTTGGCGGCGATTTCATGGGCAATCTCCATCACCCCGGCCAACAGGCTGTCCTGATCGGGATAGACGCGATTGACCAGGCCGATGCTGCGCGCTTCCTCGGCGCCGAACTGGCGGCCGGTGTAGGCCAGCTCACGGAGCATCCCATCGCCGATGATACGCGGCAGGCGCTGCAGGGTGCCGACGTCAGCGGCCATGCCGATGTCGATTTCCTTGATGGAGAATTGCGCGCCTTCGGCGGCGTAGCGCATGTCACAGGCGCTGATCAGGTCGATGGCACCACCGATGCAGTAACCCTGGATCGCCGCCAACACCGGCTTGCGGCAGTTGTCGACGGCATTGAACGAGGCTTGCAGCTCCAGGATCTTGCGGCGCAGCAAGCGCGCGTTGCGGCCCACGTCCTTACCGAATTCATTGGCCACCGAGGCCAGCATCATCAGGTCGATGCCGGAAGAGAAATGCTTGCCGGCCCCGCTGAGCACCACGGCGCGCACGGCGTCGGTGTCTTCGACCCACTGGAAGATGTCGATGATTTCGGTCCAGAACGCCGCGTTCATCGCGTTGATCTTTTCCGGGCGGTTGATCTGCACATGGGCAACGTTGCCGTTGAGTTCGACGACGAAAGCTTGGTATTCGGACATGGCAGTGATCCCTGACTGGCGAGTGATAAGGCCCGAACTATAACAAGGGAACGTGACGGCACATCGGCCAAAAACGGGACGGGCAAAGGTAATGGAATGTTGTGGGCGTGCGGTTCATGCAGCGCCGATACAATTCATCCAGAGCGGCCGATTTATCGGCTATACAATCAGGCGCATTGCCTGGAGCTGCCTATGTCGACCCCGTTTCGCTCATCCTTGATTCTCGCCCTGGTGGTCGTGCTGACCGGCATCGGCGCCGGATTGGGCGGGATGTTGCTGGCGTTGTTGCTGCATGGTATCCAGCACCTGGCCTACGGTTATAGCCTTGACAGCCTGGTCAGCCATGAAACCTTCCTGCTGGGCGTGACGGGGGCGCCGCCTGAGCGGCGGCTGCTGGTGCTGGTGGTGTGCGGCCTGGTGGCGGGATTGGGCTGGTGGGCGATTTATCGTTACGGCAGGCCGCTGGTGAGCATCAAGCAAGCGGTGTCGGAGAAGATGCCGATAATGCCACCCAAGACCACGCTCGCCCACGCCTTGCTGCAGATCATCACCGTGGCCCTGGGTTCGCCCCTGGGGCGTGAAGTGGCACCGCGGGAACTCGGGGCGTTGGCCGCCACCTGGTTGTCCCTGCGCGCTGGACTCGACCCGCAGATGCATCGCCTGATCGTCGCCTGCGGCGCCGGTGCCGGGTTAGCCGCGGTGTACAACGTACCGCTGGGTGGCGCGGTGTTCGTGCTGGAAGTGCTGGTGGGCGCGTTCAGTTGGCCGGCGGCGGTGATTGCGTTGGCGACTTCAGCGATTGCAGCCTCGGTGGCGTGGATCGGGTTGGGTGCGCAATCGCAATATGCAGTCCCGCACTTCGTGTTGAACCCTGCCCTGATCGCCTGGGCGGTGGTCTGCGGCCCGATCTTCGGCGTGGCGGCGTACGGTTTCACACGACTCACCGGCAAGGCGCGAGCGAATGCCGCCAGGGGCTGGCGCCTGCCGGTGCTGTCATTGATCAACTTCACCCTGATCGGCGGTTTGGCGATGCTGTTGCCGCAAATCCTCGGCAATGGCAAAGGTCCGGCGCAGCTGGGTTTCGACAATGAACTGACGATAGGCCTGGCGGCGTTGTTGCTGGTGGTCAAAGTACTGATCACCACCAGCAGCCTGCGCGCCGGCGCCGAAGGCGGCTTGCTCACCCCCGGCCTGGCCAATGGCGCCTTACTGGCAATCATCCTCGGCGGCGCCTGGAGCCTGGTCTGGCCCGGCGTGCCCCTGGGCGCATTCGCAATCATCGGCGCCGCCGCCTTCCTGGCCGCCAGCATGAACATGCCGTTGAGCGCGATTGTGCTGGTGGCGGAGTTCACTCGCATCGACCACGACTTCCTGGTGCCGATCATCCTGGCCGTGGTGGGTTCGATGTGTGTGAGCAAGCTGTGCCAACGGCGCGGGTAAAAACGCTGCAAAAGGCTGGATAAAACCCGGCACACACGCCATCCTTCGCGCTTTAAGCCGCCCCATTCGCGGCGCTCGACGTTTAAAGGATATGCCCCATGCACGCCCAACCCCTCACCGCCGCCGAATTCGAATTCATCGAAAACACCCTGCTCAAGTACGGTGACGACCACTCGGTGCTGAACCTGGCCGAACTCGACGGCTACTTCACCGCGCTGGTCTCCAGCCCGGTCCAAGTGGACGTGGCCGAGTGGTTCCCCGCGATCTGGGGCGGCCAGAACCCGAAATGGGACAACATGGACGAAGCGCAAAGCTTCCTCGAACTGTGCGTGCGCCACCTCAACACCCTGGCCGCACAACTGGCGACCGACGCCGCCGGCTTCAAAGCCCGCTTTGACGAAACCGAACACCAAGGCCACACCGTGACCCTCGCCGAAGAATGGTGCTTTGGCTACATCCGCGGCGCCGCCATCGGCAACTGGCCGGAACTGCCGGCAGAACAGGCTGCACGGCTGGAAAAAATCTCCTGGTGCGCCGAACAAGACAACTTCGAACTCCCGGCCGACCTCGATGTGCAGGCACACCAGCAACGCGTCAGCGAGATCGAACCGGCAGCACGCGCACTGCATGATTACTGGTTGGCGAAGCGATAACAGCCTGCTGGGTCCGAGGCGCCTGCATCGCCGGCAAGCCGGCTCCTACAGAAAACGAAAAGCGTATCCACGATGCGAAGCGAGTCGCTCTTGATCTTGATTTTGATCTTAGGCGCCCCGTCAAACACGCTGGCCGAAC
>NZ_RXYG01000033.1:0-12337 GCF_003970195.1 Pseudomonas sp. C 49-2 | reverse complement strand
AGAACCACATCCCACATAGTTTCGTCATCCTGACAGAAGTTGTTGGGGGATTTTAAACCAAGACCTTGAAAGGCATGGCCGTAAGGGCGGAACCAATACCAGCCGTTACCTAAACAACGGATATGTACACCAACACAAATCCCCCCCCCACATTTGATCGAAACTGCCAGTTAAACCAGCTCTCGGGCCAGGAACGGCGCGGTGCGGCTGGCCTTGCTTTTGGCAACCTTCTGCGGCGTGCCGCTGACAACCACCTTGCCGCCCAAATCCCCCGCCCCCGGCCCGATATCAATTACCCAATCACTCTGCGCCACCACGCGCATCTCATGCTCCACCACAACCACCGTATGCCCCGCGTCCACCAAGTGATTCAACTGGCTGAGCAAACGGTCCACATCCCGTGGATGCAGCCCGGTGGTCGGCTCATCCAACACATACAAGGTCGCGCCCCGCGCATTACGTTGCAGCTCAGTCGCCAGTTTGATGCGCTGCGCTTCACCACCCGACAGCTCAGTGGCCGGTTGACCCAGGCGCAGGTAGCCCAGACCGATATCCCGCAACACCTGCAACGAACGCAGCACGCTCGGCTGCTCGGCGAACACGTCCACCGCTTGCTCCACCGTCAGCCCCAGCACTTGGGCGATGGTCAAGCCTTGCCATGTCACCGACAGGGTCTCTGGGTTGTAGCGCGCTCCATGACAGGTCGGGCACGGTGCGTACACACTCGGCATGAACAACAACTCGACACTGACAAAACCTTCCCCTTCGCAATTCGGGCAACGGCCCTTGGCGACGTTGAAGGAGAATTGCCCGGCATCGTAATGACGCTTCTTCGCCGCCGGTGTGGCCGCGAACAGCTTGCGCACGTTGTCGAACAGGCCGGTATAGGTCGCCAGGTTCGAGCGCGGTGTGCGGCCGATGGGCTTCTGATCCACCTGTACCAGGCGGCGGATGTGCTCCAGCCCGGCTTTGATGTACCCGCCGCTGGTTTGCGGCGCGTCGTCTTCCAGGCTTGGTTCTTCGTCATTTTCCACGACGCGCCCGAGACCGGCGCCCACCAGTTCCAGCAGGGCCTGGCTGACCAGGCTGGACTTGCCCGACCCGGAAATGCCGGTGACCGCGGTGAAGCAGCCCAGCGGAAAATCGACGTTCAGGTCCTTGAGATTATTGCGCGTCAGCCCTTGCAGTTTCAGCCAGCCGGTGGGCTCGCGGCGCGCCTGGTTCGGCGCGCGTTTTTCTGCGAACAGGTACTCACGGGTCTGCGACGCCTCGATTTGCGCAAGCCCTGCGGGCGGGCCGCTGTACAGCACCTGCCCGCCCTGTTCGCCGGCCGCCGGGCCGACGTCGATCAGCCAATCGGCGCGGCGCATGGTTTCCAGGTCATGTTCCACCACAAACAATGAATTGCCCGCGGCTTTCAAACGCTCCAGGGCGGTGAACAACGCCTCGCCATCCGCCGGATGCAGACCCGCCGAGGGTTCATCCAGCACGTAAATCACGCCGAACAACTGCGAGCCCAGTTGTGTGGCCAAACGCAGCCGCTGCAACTCCCCGGACGACAAGGTCGGCGTACTGCGCTCCAGGGACAGATAACCCAGGCCCAACTCGGTCAACGTGCTGACCCGCTCCAGCAAATCCTGGGCAATACGCTGCGCCGCCAGACGTTTTTCCACCGACAGTTTCATCGTGTCCTGGCCCGCCGCCACCGGCCGCAGCAACTCGGCCAAGCGCGTCAATGACAACTGCGACAACTCACCGATGTCCACCCCGGCAAACTTCACCGACAGCGCGGCCTTGGTCAGGCGTTTGCCTTCGCACAACGGGCAGGCGCTGCCCTGCATGAACTGCGAGACGCGCCTCTTCATCAGCGCGCTCTGGGTGTGGGCAAAGGTGTGCAGGATGTAGCGCCGGGCGCCCATGAAAGTGCCTTGGTAGCTCGGCTCCAGTTTGCGCTGGAGCGCATCGCGGGTCTGTTCCGGAGTAAAGCCAGCGTAGACCGGTACGGTGGGGGTTTCTTCGGTGAACAGGATCCAGTCGCGCTGCTTTTTCGGCAGGTCACGCCACGGGATATCCACGTCGTAGCCCAGGGTCACCAGGATGTCCCGCTGGTTCTGGCCTTGCCACGCCAATGGCCAGGACGCCACTGCACGCTGGCGGATCGTCAACGAAGGATCCGGCACCATCAACGCTTCGGTCACTTCATACACACGGCCCAGGCCATGGCATTGCGGGCATGCGCCCTGGGGCAGGTTTGGCGAGAAGTCCTCGGCATACAGCATCGGTTGTCCCGGCGGATAGCTGCCGGCACGGGAGTACAACATGCGGATCAGGCTCGACAACGTCGTCACGCTGCCCACCGACGAGCGCGCACTCGGCGTACCGCGCTGCTGTTGCAGGGCCACGGCGGGCGGCAGGCCTTCGATGCTGTCCACGTCCGGCACACCGACCTGGTCGATCAGCCGCCGCGCATACGGCGCCACCGACTCGAAATAGCGCCGTTGCGCCTCGGCATACACCGTGGAAAACGCCAGGGACGACTTGCCGGAGCCCGACACACCGGTAAACACCACCAGGGCATCCCGGGGAATATCCACATCGACGTTACGCAGGTTGTGCTCGCGGGCGCCGCGCACGCGGACGAAGCCGCTTTGCTGGGCAGTGATCGCTGGGATGTTGCGCTGTGAAGTCATGGACAACCTTGTCGGGCGGTGAGCACGCTGCGCACCCGTTGCGTCAGGGCTTCGGGGCTGTAGGGCTTGTTCAGCAGATGAATTTCGGCGCTCAGCAGGTGATTGCTGGAGAGAATGTCACGCGTATGGCCGGAGGTGAACAACACTGCAACTGGAGGACTCTGTGCACGGGCCCAGTCGGCCAGGTCGGTGCTTTTGACACGGCCAGGCATGACCACATCGGTGAAGATCAGCTCCGGCTGCAAACCGGCTTGCAGCTTTTGCATGGCCTGGTCGCCGTCATCCGCCGTGAGTACGGTGTAGCCGGACTGTTCAAGCAGCTCGACGACGGTCAAGCGCACGCCTTCATTGTCCTCGACCACCAGGATGGTTTCCTGGCCGCCACTCTGAGGGATCTGATCGATATGCACATCAAGGCTTTCCGGCTCCAGGCTGTGGGGGAAATACATCTGCACCACAGAACCCTTGCCCTCCTCACTCCACATCTCCACATGCCCGCCACTCTGGCGCACAAAGCCGAACACCATGCTCAAGCCGAGGCCGGTGCCATGGCCTTCGCGCTTGGTAGTGAAAAAGGGTTCGAACGCCCGTTTCAACGTGGACTCGGACATGCCGACACCGGTGTCGATCACCGCCAGCCGCACATATTCGCCAGGCTTGATGCTTTTGCCCACACAATCGTCCGGGTTGAGGATGATGTTTTCGCCGGTAATACGGATCACGCCTTCACCCTGCATGGCGTCCCGGGCGTTGATCGCCAGGTTGAGCAGCGCATTTTCCAGCTGATTGCGGTCGACGTTGATAAACCAGGAGTCCTGGGGCAATTGCACATCGATATGGATGGTTTCCCCCAGCGCCCGTTGCAGCAGTTCACCAAGCCCCGCGTAGATGCGTTGCGGGTTGTACACCGCCGGCGACAAGGGTTGGCGACGGGCAAACGCAAGCAACTGCGACGACAGCTTGGCCCCGCGTTCCACCGCCGCAATGGCCGCGGCGACACGGCGCTGCACCTGGACGTTGTCCGGTTCGTGGCGGGCCAGCAAATGCAGGTTGCCGGCGATCACTTGCAGCAGGTTATTGAAGTCGTGGGCCACGCCGCCGGTCAGGCCGCCGATGGCTTCGAGTTTCTGCGACTGGCGCAGTTGGTCCTCGGCAGCGGAACGCGCGTGCACTTCAGCGGCGACCCGTTGCTCCAGGTTATGCGTGAGTTCCTGGCGCACCTGTTCGGACTTCACCAGTTCGGTGGTCTCCACCACAATCGCCAACACCCCGGCCGGTTGCTGGTTGTCGCCGGCGACCGGGCTGTAATACAGGTCCAGCCACACGGTTTCCGGCCTGCCATTGCGCAAAAGCACCAGGTCCTTGTTGTTGAACGACAGGGTGCCGCCGGCCAGGCAGGTATCCATCACATGGCGGTTGAACTCGGCGACTTCCGGCCAACCCAACTCTACCGGCGTGCCCAACAGGTACGGGTGGCGGCCACCGGCAAAGGCCGAGTAGCTGTCGTTGTAGATCATGTACCCCCATTGGCCCCACAGCATCACCATGGGCACCGGTGAAGCCAGCATCATCTGCACGGTGCAGGTCAGGCTGGTGGACCATTGGTCGATAGGGCCCAGGTCGGTGGTCGCCCAATCGAAGTCGCGGATACGTTGGGCCATTTCTCCGGCCCAACCTTCACAGCCGTGGGGGTTGGATAAAAATTGCATCATTGAACTCTGCGCAAAGAAAGGACAGCCGCAAAATTTGGAGCGCACCAGGGCCGGATGGTTTCATCTTGTATAACTTAGGGGGTAATGGCCGCAGAAGCCACTGCCCCTAATGAAAATCCCGGCTGCGCACATGGATGCCTTCCAGCAATGGCGTCAGGTCGGTAAGGCGCCCGGCAATCAGGTGCCGCACTTCGCCCACCGCTTCCCAGCGACCGTCTACTTTCAGCAACCGCGAGCCCACCAATGCCTGGCGTTGACGCTCAGCCAGGTCACGCCAGACCACCACATTGAGGTTGCCGAATTCATCTTCCAGGGTGACAAAGGTCACCCCACTGGCCGTGCCGGGACGTTGTCGACCAGTAACCAGCCCGGCGACACTGACATTGCGCCCATGCTCCACCGCCATCAGCTCCTGGGAACTGCGACAGCGCCGCTTGCGCAGTTCCGCACGCAACAACGCCAACGGATGCGGCCCCAGGGTGGTGCCGACCGTGGCGTAGTCGGCGTGCAGGTCCTCACCCACGGTGGGCTCCGGCAATTCCACCACGGCTTCGTCCGGGCTCGGCAGGCCGGCAAACAGCCCGAGTTGCTTGTGTACGCCGGCCACTTCCCAACGCGCCTTGTGTCGGTTGCCAGCCAGGGCGCGCAAGGCGCCGGCATCCGCCAGCAATGCCTGGGCGCGTGCATCCAGCCCGGCACGCTCGTCCAGGTCGGCAATATCGCTGAACGCCCGGCGCTGGCGTGCGCTTTCGATGCGCCGCGCATCTTCTTCGCGAAACCC
This sequence comes from Pseudomonas sp. C 49-2, assembly GCF_003970195.1. Lineage (NCBI taxonomy): Bacteria > Pseudomonadati > Pseudomonadota > Gammaproteobacteria > Pseudomonadales > Pseudomonadaceae > Pseudomonas > Pseudomonas sp. C 49-2. The sequence continues at coordinate 7,154 of NZ_RXYG01000033.1, read as the reverse complement.
CGCGATCATGCGCAAGCCCATGCGAATCGCCGGCTGTGCGCCGTCAATCGGCTCCAGGCTGCAATCCCAGTCGCTGGCCTGCACGTCCACCGGGCGGATCTGCAAGCGATGGCGCCGCGCGTCCTGCAGGATCTGGTCCGGGCTGTAGAAACCCATGGGCCAGCTGTTGATCAGCGCACAGGCAAACGCCGCCGGCTCATGGCACTTGAGCCAGCAACTGGCGTAGGTCAACAAGGCGAAACTGGCCGCGTGGGACTCGGGGAAACCGTAGCTGCCAAACCCCTTGATCTGCTCGAAAATCTGCGCGGCAAAGGCCTCGCTGTAGCCGTTTTTCAGCATGCCGGTGCGCAGGCGCGCCTGGTGCGGTTCCAGGCCACCGTGGCGTTTCCAGGCGGCCATGGAGCGGCGCAACTGGTCAGCCTCGCCGGGGCCATAATCGGCGGCGACCATGGCGATCTGCATCACCTGTTCCTGGAACAGCGGAATGCCCAGGGTGCGCTCCAGCACCACTTTCAGTTCGGGTGACGGATACGTGGTGGCCTCCTCCTTGTTCCGCCGTCGCAAGTACGGGTGCACCATGCCACCCTGGATCGGCCCCGGCCTCACGATAGCGACCTCGATCACCAAGTCATAGAACGTTTGCGGCTTGAGCCTGGGCAGCATCGACATCTGCGCCCGCGACTCGATCTGGAACACACCGATGGTGTCGGCCTTGCTGATCATCGCGTAGGTGGCCGGGTCTTCCTTGGGTACCGACGCCAGGCTCATGTCACGGTTGCGATGGCGGCGCAGCAGGTCGAAACAGCGGCGGATCGCGCTGAGCATGCCCAAGGCCAGGATGTCCACCTTAAGCAGGCCGACGGCGTCGAGGTCGTCTTTGTCCCACTGGATGATGGTGCGCTCGGCCATGGCGGCATTTTCCACCGGCACCAGGGTGTCCAGCGGGTATTCGGAAATCACGAAGCCACCAGGGTGCTGGGACAGGTGCCGGGGGAAGCCGATCAATTGCTGGGTGAGCGTGAGCACGCGGCGCAGGATCGGGCTATCGGGGTCGAAGCCGCCTTCGCGCAGGCGCTCCAGCGGAGGCGCGTCGTCACTCCAGCGCCCGCAGCAGTCGGCCAGGGCATTGATCTGATCCGGCGGCAACCCCAGGGCCTTGGCCACATCGCGCACCGCGCCGGACGCGTGGTAACTGCTGACCACCGCCGTCAACGCCGCGCGGGTACGGCCGTAGCGCTGGAACACGTATTGCAGCACTTCTTCGCGGCGTTCGTGCTCGAAGTCCACGTCGATATCCGGCGGCTCATTGCGCTCCCTGGAAAGAAAACGCTCGAACAGCATGCTGGTCAGGCTCGGGTCGATCTCGGTGATGCCCAAGGCAAAACACACTGCCGAGTTGGCCGCCGAGCCGCGCCCCTGGCACAGGATCGAGCGGCTGCGGGCGAACTGCACAATGTCGTGCACCGTGAGGAAGTAGCTTTCGTAACCCAACTCGCTGATCAACTCCAGCTCGCTGTTGATCTGCTGCAAGGTCTTGGCGTCGACACCCTGCGGCCAACGTTTGGCGATGCCTTCTTCGGTCACGGCGCGCAGCCAGGATTCGGCGTCGTGACCTTCAGGCACCAGTTCGCGTGGGTAGTGATAGCGCAATTGGCTGAGGTCGAAGGTGCAGCGGCGGGCAATGGCCTGGGTTTCGTCGAGCAACGACGCGGGGTACAGCACGCTTAACGCCTCCCGGCTGCGCAGGTGCCGCTCGCCATTGGGGTGCAGCCGCGTGCCGGCTTCGGCCACCGGGACGTGATGGCGGATGGCGGTCATGGTGTCTTGCAGGGCGCGGCGGCCACGCGCATGCATGTGCACATCGCCGCAGGCCACAGCTGGGATATGCAGGCTGGCGGCCAATTGCAGGCGTTGTTCCAGATGGCGAGCATCGTCCTGGCCGCAGTGCAGGTGCACCGCCAGCCACAGGCGTTGCGCGAAGGTTCGGCACAGCCATTGGACGTCGGCCTGGGTGTCGCTGTCTTCGGCTACCCACAGCGCCAGCAGGCCGGGCAGCGGTTGCTCGAAGTCCTCGCGCAGCAGGCGATAGCGGCCTTTTTCGGCACGCCGCCGGGCCAGGGTGATCAAGCGGCACAGGTGCTGGTAGCCGCTGAGGTCTTCCACCAGCAGCACCAGTTTCGGGCCGTTGTCGATACGCATCTCGCTGCCAATGATCAGCGGCAGCTCCACCGCCTTCGCCGCCTGCCAGGCGCGCACGATGCCGGACAAGGTGCATTCGTCGGTGATCGCCAGGGCGCTGTAGCCTTGGCGCTTGGCGCGTTCGAACAGTTCCAGCGCACTGGAGGCGCCGCGCTGGAAGCTGAAGTTGGACAGGCAGTGCAGCTCGGCGTAGCTCATGCAAACCAGCCCTGCAGCCACAGGCCATCGCCCTGCCCCACGGTGCGAAAGGCCCAGCCTTGCTGGCCGGCGCGGGTCTGGATCAGGTAGTAGTCGCGACGAACATCGGCACCGTCCCACCAGCCGGACTCGATGCGTTCCGGCCCCACGAGGATCTGCACGCCCTGCTCGCCCAGCAAGGTCGGTTCGTTCAGCAGCCAGCCGGGGCGCTGCACTTTGTTCAAGGTTGCGCACGGGGTTTTATCCGCTGCCGCTTGCCAGGCGCATTCGGGGCGGTGGTCGGCGTGAAAGCGCAAGCCCTGCACCGCCTCATCGCCCAAGCGGGCACGCAGGCGTTCGCGCAGTTGCTCCCACGGCAGGGTTTGTTGCGGGCGGTCGTCGAACAGGTCCTGGCGCCGGGGCACAAACACCGGCAGGTCCTGGGCCACCAGGCGAAAGCCGCGTACCGGTGAGGTAACTTGCACCTGCTCCAGACGGCCACGGGCCAATTCAAACAGCATCGCCGGTTCGCGTTCGGCACTGAGCAGGCCGACCTTGATCACGCTGTCGGGCGCCTGGGCGTGTTCAAGATGCAGGTCGAAACGCTGCACGCCACTGTCGCGGCCACACAGGAACGCGGACAGATCGCCAGTCAAACGCCTTAACGGAAACAGCAGCGCCTGATGGGATTGCACGTCGAAATTCAGCTCGATACGCACATCGAACCGGTCCGGCGGCTGATAGAACGCCAAGGCCAGCGGCCGCTGCCCAGCCAGTGCATCCAGATGCTTGAGCAGGCCGGCCTCAAAGCGCCGTGCCAGGGTATGCCGAGGCAGCGCCTGCACCTGGGCCAAGGTGCGCAGGCCCATGCGCGACAAAGCCGTGGCGGCCTGCGGGTCGAGGCCGGCGCGGTCGATGGGCAGCGGCGCCAGGGCCTGCATCAAGCCGTCATCCTGCACCGCCAGGCCATCGTAGATATTTGCCAGCACCCGCGCCGCCGCCGGGTTGGGCGCAGCGACGATTCGGTGACGAAAACCCAGTTCGGTCAATTCCTTGCGCAAGCGCGCTTCGAAGCGCGACCAAGGTCCGAACAGCCCCAGACTCGACTCGATCTCGAACAACAAGGCGCGCGGATAGTACAGGCTGACCTGGGAGCTGAACTGATAGGCCCAGGCAGCGAGGAACTGCTGGTAGCGTTCGATCTCGGCGGGGTCATATTCGGCGCTGGCAAAGGTCTTGACCAGGGCATGCGCCGCCGTCAGGGATTGACCAGGACGCAAGCCCAGGGCACGGGCGGCATCGTTGACGGTTTGCAGCAGACGGCGTTGCGGCGTGCCGGCCAGCAAGACCAGGGGTTGCTCCGGCTCGGGGTGCACACGCTGCACCCCGTCCAGCGCCAATTGCGGGAAGACAATACACACCCAACGCATGGCAACCTCAATGCCCCGCCAGTGCAATCGGCGCCGGATGGGCCAGGCCGCCCCGGCACTTGAGCACCCGCACCTGCGCAGGTTTGGCCTCCACGGCCAGGCGCAAGGCGGCCGGTGATGAATTGACCGCCTCACTCAAGGCACGCCAGGCAAAGGCCAGGGTCTGCCCGGTTTCCGCCGCCACTTGCAAGCGTCGCAGCGCGCGGTCATCAGCCTTGCGCGGCCAGCACAACACCGCACCGCAACTGCCCGAACGCAGGCATTGCTCCACCGCCCACAGGGCATCGCGCTCTTCGGCCTGGATCACCGAAAGCAGGCGCAGATCCACCCCGGCGTTCTGCCAGGCATGGGGATACGGCGTGTAGGGCGGCGCCACCAACACAATGCGCTCGCCCGCCTTTGATAAACGGGCCAGGGTTGGCAGCACCAGTTGCAGTTCGCCCACCCCCTCCTTGGCCATGAGGATTTCACTCAAGGCCGCCTCCGGCCAGCCGCCCGTGGGCAATACCGCATCCAGCGCTGCCAGCCCGGTGGGATACACACTGGCTGGCGGCGCGGCGGGCCGGCCTTTCCAGACACGCCCGCCATTGAACAGCGTGTCCAGTGCAACCACGGCGCCCATCAGCCTTGCCTCACCAAGCCGCAGAACACCCCTTCGATCGCCAGGTCCTGATCGGGCCCGACCACAATAGGTTGATACGCGGGGTTGCGCGGCAGCAAACGCACACTGTCGCCATGGCGTTCGAAACGCTTGATAGTCACTTCACCGTCCAGGCGCGCCACCACAATCTGCCCGTTCAAGGCCTCGGCACTGCGGCGCACGCCCACCAGGTCGCCATCGAGAATACCGTCCTCGATCATCGAATCACCCTGCACGCGCAGCAGGTAATCCGGGGTTTTCGCGAAGGTCGATGGGTCGAGTTGCAGGCGGTTGTGCACTTCGGCATCGGCACCGATGGGCAAACCAGCAGCCACACGGCCTAGCACCGGTACATCCAGCCATTCCGGACGCTTCGGTTGATTGAGCAGGCGAATACCGCGCGCCTGGTTCGGGTTGACCTCGATAAACCCGGCTTCCGTCAGCGCCAGCACGTGCTTGCGCGCCACGCTGCGCGAGGCAAAGCCGAACGCCTCGGCGATCTCGGCGAGGCTGGGAGGCTGGCCTTGCTGCGCGATGCGGTCGCGGATAAAGGTCAGGATGGCGGTACGGCGGGGGGTTAGAGTCGTCATGGAGTACATTTGTACTCCTGTGGGAAATTTCTGACAATAGCCGCTAGTCGTGTGGGGGACGACAAGGTTTGTCGAAACGTCCCACGTATCGGCCGGATTAGCTCTACTCCCCTCCCCTTAGAACCTCAGCAAAGTCCCTCGCCTGAATACACAGTGCGAGGGATTGCGGATGGATTTTCTTGTTGGAGCTGTTTCTTGAACCCGGCCATTGGCAGGCTGGCCCTGACCCCAATGGAGGTGAAAACGGTCGATGTCGAGGCTGTCTTTCGAGACTTCCGGGAATGCCTGAATACCTTTGACGACTGGGCATCGAGCTTTTGGAGCTTTTCGGCGCTGGATGTCGAGCAGGTCTTCAAGGTCGGGGACGAAGTAGCGCTGGTCGCGCCGATCAACCGCTCTCTTTACCCGAGCAGCACCGTCGCTACCTGCCAGGCCAACGGTACGTTGACCCTGATGCATATGTTCCAGAGCACGCGATTTGTGCCCATCGGCAACACGCCGGTGATGCTGCAACGCGTCGACCCCAACGGCGGCCCACTCGGCGAGCCGATCCACAAGACCATCGGCCCGAGCGGCATTCTCGAAATCGACGAGTGTGAGCGCCACCAGCAGTACCGGGTCAGCTTCTATCCCAATGTTTCCAAGGATCACGTCAAGGCGCTGTATGCGTCTTATCAGACGGTGATTGATGAATTGGAAATCCGTCTGCGCAACGAGTGGACGGGCACCTTCCAGGCGCTGTGGGAAGACTACACCGATGCGAGCCCGCTTGATCAACGCAGGATGCTGGAGGCGGCGTTTCTGCGCGGCATGGGCAAGGCGCTCTACAACCTCTGGGACAACCTCACCCAACTATGCGACCTGCTGGCCGACCTCAAGCCCAACAGCGAAAAGCTCCTGCACTACCTGTCCCAAACCGAACTGGATGAACTGCTGAAACTGGGCAGCGAGTCCATCGCGAAAGGCTTGTTGGTGCTCAGCGATGAGCCGCTGCTGTTCATTTATGTGTCGGCGATTTGCAGCTGGATTCGGATGTTGCCGCCGCAGGAGATGAACGAGGTGATGGGTGAGATCACCGGCGAGATCCTGATCAACCTGGTGCTGATCTGGGCGACGGCGGGCATGGGTGTGGCGGTGCGCCTCGGCGCCCAGGTGATGGGGCATATCAAATCCGGTCGGGTGCGCAAATGGCTGGGGATGTTGGCTGAGCAACTGGCAGGGCCGCGGTTGGACGCGCATGTCGAAGCGGCCAAGCCCATGTTGTTGGGTAGCTCGGCGACGCCGATTCGGACGATTCCGGATGTGCCGTTGAAGGCTGGGGATCAGGTGGTTTCCAACGCGGTGCCGGTGGTTCGGAACAAGTCCCAGCGGACGGTGTTGGTGCGCCAGGAACATGTGGATGATGTGCCTGCTGTTGGGAAGAATCCGGCTGGGGATGCGGCGGCGTCGTCGGACAAGACGGCCACTAACGGCTGCCCGGTGTCGATGGTCACGGGTGAGGAACTGCTGACCCTCACTGATGGGGCACTGGACGGAGTTCTGCCGTTTGAGTGGACCAGGTTGTATCGCACCAGCGCGGTGGAAGTGGATTGTGGATTGGGGTTTGGTTGGAGTCACTCGCTGGCGCATCGGCTGAGTGTTTCCGGGGATTCGGTGGTGTGGACCGATCATGAGAATCGGTCGACTACCCTGCCCTTGCCCACGGTTTCTCGGCCCGCGATCACCAATAGCCTGGCTGAAGCGGCGATCTACCTGGGGTCGCTGCCCGATGAGTTGGTGTTGGCTCAGTCGTCACGTTTCTACCACTTCCGCGACGGTGTGCTGACGGCGATCAGCGATGCGTATGACAACCGGCTGCGCATTTCCCGGAATTATCTGGGGCAGATTGAGCGGCTGGATAACGGCGTGGGGCGCTCGTTGTTCTTGCGCTATGCGTCGGGCCGCATTGTGGCGGTGGATTACCAGATTGAGCGGGCGGTGGACGACGGTCCGTTTGTCTGGGTGACAGAGCAGAACGTTGTTACCTACGCCTATGACGCGACGGGTCGGTTGGTTTCTGCGACCAATGCGGTAGGCGAAAGCGAGGTTTATCGGTACGACGAGCAACACGTCATTCTT
>NZ_RXYG01000032.1:0-13056 GCF_003970195.1 Pseudomonas sp. C 49-2 | reverse complement strand
ATCGCCACGCGCACTTCCGGGCCGACGCCACGGGCGATCAAGGCGTGGGCCAGGCGATTGGCCTGGCTGTCCAGCTCACCATAGTTCAGGGTTTGCGCGTCGAATTTGACGGCGATCGCATGCGGATTTTCCCTGGCGCGGTCAGCCACCAACTCATGCACAAGACGCTCGGCCGAGAAGCCTGCATCTGCCTGATTCCACAGTTGAAGAATGTGTTGCTGCTCGTCAAAGTCAAGCAGGTTCAGCTGCGCGATGGTTTGCTGTTGATCGGCAACCATCGCCTGCAACAGGTTCTGCCAATGCCGCGCCATGCGTTCGATGGTCGACGCTTCGAACAGGTCGGTGGCGTACCCCAGCGACGCCCAGAGCCCGTCCGGACTTTGCTGGACATCCAGGTCAAGGTCGAAATGGGCGGTACGCCGGTCCCACTCCAAGCCTTCGATGCGCAACTGCGCCAGCGCCTGGGGTTCATCACCGGTACGACCTTCGGCCTGGAAGTTGAACATCACCTGGAACAGCGGGTTGAGACTCAGGCTACGCTCGGGCTGCAGGGCCTCGACCAGTTGCTCGAACGGCAGGTCCTGGTGCGCCTGGGCTTCCAGCGCGCGCTGCTTGACCTGGGCCAGTAACTGGGCAACGGTGGTCTGCCCATCGATATCGGCCTTGAGCACCTGGGTATTGACGAAAAAGCCGATCAGCCGCTCGGTCTCGACCCGGTTGCGATTGGCGATTGGCACGCCGACCCGAATGTCCTGCTGGCCGCTGTAGCGGTGCAACAAGGTCTGGAACGAGGCCAGCAGCAACATGAACAGGGTCACGCCCTGCGCCTGGGCCAAGGCCTTGAGCTCGGCGGCCAGGGTGGTCGGCAGCGCTACGTCCAGGCGCGCGCCGCGATGGCTCTGTTGTGCCGGGCGCTGGTGGTCGAACGGCAATTCCAGTACGGGTTGTTCACCGCCGAGCAGGTCACGCCAGTAATCGAGTTGGCGGACCTTTTCCCCTGCCTCCATCCAGGTGCGTTGCCACACGGCATAGTCGGCGTACTGGATCGGCATACCCGGCAGGTCTGGCGTCCGGCCCTGGCTGAATGCGGCATACAACTGCACCCACTCATCGACCATCACTTGCATCGACCAACCATCGGACACAATGTGATGCTGCACCAGCACCAACACATGGTCGTCTTCGGCCAGGCGCAGGAGGCTCACGCGCAACAACGGCCCTTCTTGCAAATCGAATGGCCGGGCGATCTCGGCCTCGACCTGGGCCTGTAGGTCGGCCTCGTTGACCTCGCCCAACCTGATCGGCAAGGCGGCATCAGTTCGAATCACTTGCCGCGCGCCCTCCGGCTGCACTTGCACATGGGTGCGCAGGCTTTCATGGCGCGCCACCAGGGCCTCGAAACTGCGTTGCAGCGCCGAGACATCCAAAGCCCCCTTGAGGCGCAAGGCGCTGGGGATATGGTACGCAGCGCTGTCCGGGTCCAACTGCCAGAGAAACCACTGGCGCTCCTGGGCGTAAGACAGCGGCAGTGGGTGTTCGCGGCCGACCGCCAGCAGCGGCGGCGCCTGCTCACCTTCCGGCGCCTCCAGTGCGTGCAAGGTGGCGGCAAAACCTTCAAGGCGCGGTTGCTCGAACAGCAGTTTCAGCGGGACTTCACGCCCCAATGCATGGCGCAGGCGCGACACCACCTGCATCGCCAACAACGAATGCCCGCCCATCTCAAAGAAGTGGTCAGTCAGCCCTACCCGCTCGGCGCCGAGAATATCGGCCCACACTGCGGCGACTTGCTGCTCCAGTTCGGTGACCGGCGCGACCCACACCTGCTGCGATTGGCTGGCATCCGGCTTGGGCAGTGCCTGGCGGTCCAGCTTGCCGTTCGGGTTCAGCGGCATGCGTTCAAGGAAGATCAGGTGCGCAGGCACCATGTAATCCGGTAATTGTTCACGCAGGATCGACTTGAGCGCTTCGGCGTCGTTTTGCTCGGCAACCAAATAAGCAACGAGCTGGTTGTCGGCCGCCAACACCAGCGTCTCACGCACGCCCGCCTGGGCCAGCAACAGCGCTTCGATTTCACCCAGCTCGATGCGGAAACCACGGATTTTCACTTGATGGTCGACCCGGCCGACGTACTCGATTACACCGTCAGCGCGGTAGCGTGCCAGGTCACCGGTACGGTACAGACGCTCGCTGGTCTCACCGAAAGGGTCCGGCACAAAACGTTCAGCCGTCAGCAACGCACGGTTCAGATAGGCACGCGCCAGGCCACAGCGGCTGCCGATATACAACTCGCCCACGGCGCCCAACGGTGCCAGGTTCAGATCGCGATCCAGTACATACAACGCGCGACCTGGCAGCGAGCGGCCAATCGGGCTGGCGGTGGCGCCGATCATTTCGGTGCCCGCCGTGCAGTCCAGCACGCTCGACACCACGGTGGCTTCGGTCGGGCCATAGGTGTTGAGCAAACGCACATGGCCGAGCCCGGCGTTCAACCACTGTGCCGGACCGTCCAGCGGCATGGCTTCGCCGCCGATGTGGATCTGGCGAAGCGCGCCGTAGGAACGCGGGCCGGCGGCCAGGCAGTCGAGCAGGAACAGGTTCCAATAGGCGGTCGGCAAGTCGGCCAGGGTAATGCCCTGGGCGATGATTTCATCGTACAACCGCGCGCTGTCCCACAACTCCGGACCGCGCAGCACCACGGTGGCGCCGTGGGTCAATGCCGGGTACAGCTGCTCGACGAAACCGTCGAAGTTGAGGGTCGCGAATTGAAGCACGCGATCTTCAGGGGTCAACCGCGAATAACCCGCGGCAATGCTAGAAAACTCGGTGAGTGCCGCATGGTTGATCGCCACGCCCTTGGGCTTGCCGGTGGAGCCCGAGGTGTAGATTACGTAGGCCAGGTTTTGCGGCGAGACCGCTACCTGCGGGTCGCGCTCAGGGCACAGCGCCAGGTGCGCATCCGCCAGGTCCAGCGTCGCCATGCCTTCGGGCAATGGCATCGGCACATGGGCCTGGGTCAGCACCAGGCGCACGCCGCTGTCTTCGAGCATATGCAGCAGGCGCTCACGCGGGTATTGCGGGTCCAGCGGCACGTAGGCGCCGCCGGCCTTGAGCACCGCCAGCAGGCTCACCACCATATCGAACGAACGCTCGACCGCTACGCCCACCAACACTTCCGGGCCAATGCCCAGACTGATCAAGTGATGGGCCAGACGATTGGCCTGACGGTTCAGCTCAGCGTAACTGATTGACTGATCGTCCAGGCACAAGGCAACTGCGTCGGGGTGCTGCTGAACCTGGGCTTCAAACAATCCCTGTACACCCACAAGGTCCTCAAACGCCGCCGCGCTGTGGTTCCAGTCTTGCAACAACCGGCGTTGCTCGTCGTCGACCAGCATCGCGAGTTGCGCAATGCGATTGCTGGCGCGCCCGACCACTGAACGCAACAACGTTTGCCAATGCTCAGTCATGCGCTGCACGGTCGCCACGTCGAACAGGTCAGTGGCATAGGTCAGCGACGCCCAAATGCCTTCGGGCGATTCCTGGGTGTCCAGGCTCAGGTCGAACTGCGCACTCAGGCTGTCCCACTCCAAGGCTTCCACCGCCAGCCCCGGCAACTGCTGCTCACCACGTACCCGACGGCCTTCGGTCTGATGGTTGAACATCACTTGGAACAGTGGGTTGTGGCTCAGGCTGCGCTCGGGCTGCAAGGCCTCCACCAACTGTTCGAACGGCAGGTCCTGATGACTCTGGGCCTCCAGCGCACGTTGCTTGACCTGGGCCAGCAACTGACTGAAGGTCATTTGCCCGTCGATGTCGGCCTTGAGTACCTGGGTGTTGACGAAAAAGCCGATCAACCGCTCGGTTTCCGACCGATTGCGGTTGGCAATCGGCACGCCAACGCGGATGTCCGACTGCCCGCTGTAGCGATACAACAGGGCCTGGAACGACGCCAGCAACAACATGAACAGAGTCACGCCTTCGCGCTGGGCCAACGCCTTGAGGCCGGTGACCAGTGCCGCGTCCAGGCCAATGTCCAGGCGCGCACCGCGATAGCTCTGCACGGCCGGACGCGGGTGATCAAGCGGCAACTCCAACACCGGCTGCTCGCCGCCTAACCGCTCGCACCAATAACCGAGCTGACGCTCTTTTTCGCCGGCTTCCATCCAACTGCGCTGCCACAAGGCGTAGTCCGGGTATTGAATCGGCAAGTCCGGCAGGCGCAGGTCTTGGCCCTGGCTGTAGGCGACGTACAACTGCACCAGTTCGTCGACCATCACCTGCATCGACCAACCATCGGAGACGATGTGGTGCAACACCAGCACCAACACGTGATCATCGGGCGCCACCTGCAGCAACTTGACCCGCAGCAGCGGGCCTTGTTGCAGATCAAAGGGCTTGGCGACCTCCGCTTGCACCTGGGCTTCAAGCTGCGCGGCGTCACCCGTTTCGAGGGGGATATCCAGCTGCAATTCAGGCCTGACCACTTGCAGCACCTGGTCAAGATCCTCATGCAAGTAGGTGCGCAGGCTTTCGTGGCGGGCGATCAGGCTGTCGAAGCTGCGTTGCAGGGCCGCCCGGTCAAGACGGCCTTTCAACCGCAGGGCGCGCGGCAGGTGGTAGGCCGGGCTTTGCGGCTCCAATTGCCACAAGAACCACTGCCGCTCCTGGGCATAAGAGAGTCGAAGGGGTTCACCTTCCTGACGCTTGAAAACCGGGGCAATCTCAAACAGGTTGATGCCTTGCTGCTTGAGCATTACCGCCAACGCTTTCTTTTGTTGCGCCGAAAGTGACCCTACCGACTCGATTAATGCTTGCACGCCACGCCCCTCAGGAAATCAATTTATCCAAATCTTCTGCTGATAGACGTTTGAGGGCCTCCAAGGATTTAGCCAATGCGTCCTGCACCGGCGAATTATTTGTTTGCTGGGCGGCGACATGGGCACTGAACTCGGCCAGGGTCGGCGTGGTGAAAATCGATTTGACGTCGAATTCGGCGTGCAACTGCTCGCGCAGGCGCACCACCACCTGGGTTGCCAGCAGGGAATGCCCGCCCAGCTCGAAGAAGTTGTCGTGCAGGCCCACCCGCTCCACGTCCAGCACTTCGGCCCAGATCGCGGCAATCTGTTGCTCCAGTTCGCTGTTCGGGGCGACGTACTCCCGGGCTTGCAGGCTGGCGTCGGCTTTCGGCAGGGCTTTGCGGTCCAGCTTGCCGTTGGGGCTCAGGGGCATCTGCTCCAACACCATCCACTGCGCCGGGACCATGTAGTCCGGCAGCTGTTGCGCCAGATGGGCGCTTAGCACATCGCGCCAGTCGTCATCGGCGTTTTGCAGCACCAGGTAGCCCACCAGGAACTTGCCATCCACCGCCAGTACGGCGGCCTCACGCACCCAGTCGTGTTCCAGCAGGCGCGCTTCGATTTCGCCCAACTCGATGCGCAGGCCACGCAGCTTGACCTGATGGTCGATACGCCCGGCGTACTCGATCACACCGTCTTCGCGGTAACGCGCCAAGTCGCCCGTTCGGTACAGGCGCTCGCCCTTGACGAACGGGTGGGCAACAAAACGCTCGGCAGTCAGTGCTGGACGACGATGGTAACCCCGCGCCAGGCCGATGCCGCCCAGGTACAACTCGCCCAGCACGCCGACCGGCACCGGCTCGAAGTTGCTGTCGAGGATGTAGCACCCGAGATTGGCAATCGGGCGACCAATCGGCACTGCATCGCGGCCTTCATCGACACAGGTCCAGTGGGTCACGTCGATGGCGGCTTCGGTCGGACCATACAGGTTGTAGAGCCCGGCCTGGGGCAGCTTGGCGAAGACCTGCTGCTGGGCGTCCACCGGCAAGGCCTCGCCGCTGCACACGATGCGGTGCAGGGTGTGACAGGTCGCAACCGTCGGGTCTTGCAGGAAGGCCTGCAACATCGACGGCACAAAGTGCAGCGTGGTGACCTGTTCTGTATTGATCAGCTTGATCAACTTGGCCGGATCCCGGTGAGCGCCCGGCGCCGCAACCACCAGGCGTGAGCCAGTCATCAGCGGCCAGAAGAACTCCCACACCGAAACGTCGAAGCTGAACGGGGTCTTTTGCAACACGGTATCGCTCACATCCAGGCCGTAAGCCTCCTGCATCCACTGCAGACGGTTGGCCAGGGCCGAATGACGGTTGCCGGCGCCTTTGGGTTGGCCGGTGGAGCCTGAGGTGTAGATCACATAGGCGAGATTTTCGCCGTTCACCACAATTTCAGGATTGGCGTCGCTGTAGCCTTCGAACGCGGCTTCACCCAGCACCAGGCTATTCAAGCCTTGCGGAATCGGCAGTTGCTCAAGCAGATGCGCCTGGGTCAGCAGCAGTTTCACGCCGCTGTCGTCGAGCATGTACGCCAAGCGATCACGCGGGTATTCCGGGTCCAGCGGCACATAGGCGCCACCGGCCTTAAGCACCGCAAGCAGGCCTACCACCATTTCAATCGAACGCTCTACCGCCAGGCCCACCAGCACGTCCGGGCCCACACCGGCCTCGATCAATCGATGAGCCAGGCGATTGGCACGCCGGTTCAGCTCGTCATAGCTCAAGCGCTGCTCGGCAAACACCAGCGCAGCAGCGTCCGGCGTGCGCGCCACCTGTTGTTCAATCAGTTGATGCACACAGTGCTGTAACGGGTAGTCCTGCGCCGTGGCGTTCCAGTCAACGACCACTTGTTGACGTTCAGCCAGCTCCAACATTGCCAGGTCGCCCAGGCGTTGTTGGTCGCCGTCGAGCATGGCTTGCAGCAGGTTGACCAGGTGGCGGCCATAGGTTTGCACTGTGACTGCGTTGAAATGCGCACGCGCAAAGCTGAATTGCACAGACAGCGTGTCACCGACATCCACCAGCACCGTCAGCGGAAAGTTGGTTTGTTCGCGAGAATCCGGCAGGCCGAAACGGATGCCACTGCCACCGCCCTGCTCCAGGGCCTTGGACACCGGATAGTTTTCAAACACCAGGATGTTGTCGAACAAGGCTTCACCGCCCTGCCCGGCCCAGCGCTGGATATCGTACAGCCCGGTGTGTTCATGCTCACGCAACGCCAGGTTCTGCGCCTGCACCGCTTGCAGCCAGTCGGCCACGGTCTGCTGGGCGTCCACCGCGCAGATCACCGGCAGGGTGTTGATGAACAGCCCGATCTGCTGCTCCACCCCCGCCAACTCTGCCGGGCGCCCGGCCACGGTGGCACCGAAGGACACCACCGGCTGCCCGCTATGGCGCTGCAACAGGACCAGCCACGCCGCCTGGATCAGGGTGTTGAGCGTGACCTTGTGATTGCGCGCGAAGGCTTCAAGCCGTTCAGTCAGTGCGCGATCCAGGCTGAGCTGATGCTCGCCATGCCCGTCCGCCGCCGTCGGCTGGCTGCTGCCCAGGCGCGTGGGTGCTTGCAGAACGCTCAGTTGTTCGCGCCAGAAAGTTTCAGTCGCTGCGGCATCACGCTGCTGCAGCCAGCCGATGTAGTCGCGATAACGCCCGGCCGCTTCAGGCACTGCGACACCGGCATAACGTTGCAGCACTTCTCCGAACAGCCGCGAATTGCTCCACCCATCCATCAAGATGTGATGACTGGTGTAGATCAGTTCATGGCGTTGCTCATCGGTGCGCACCAGCACCAGGCGCACCAGGGGCGCCTTGGCCAGATCGAAGCCCTGGCGGCGCTGGGCCTCCTGAAGGTTCTGCAATTCCAGTTCGCGCTCCGGCATCGCGCGCCAATCGAGGTGTTCGATCGGCAACCGAGCCTCGCGATAGACCACTTGGCACGGCCATTCGAGCTGGCCCTCCCAAAAGAACCCGCTGCGCAGTACATCGTGGGCTTGCACCGTGGCATCCCAAGCTTGCTGGAACCGCGCCACGTCCAGGCCATCGGCCGTCACGCGGATCTGGTTGATGTAGTCGCCGGCAGTCTGTTCATACAGGGTGTGGAACAACATGCCCTGCTGCATCGGCGACAGGGTGTAGATGTCTTCAACGGCATCGGCGACCAACGGCAGGGATTCCAACTGCTGCTGGTTCAGGCGCGACAACGGGAAGTCGGACGCCGTCACGCCGTTGTTGCCAGGCGTGCAGCAGTGTTCAACCAATGCGGTCAGTTCGCGGGTGAAGGCCTGGCTCAAGGCTTCGATCTGCGGCGCGTCGAACATCAGCGGGCTGAAGGTCCAACCCATTTGCAGTTCGCCGCCGTACACCTGGCCGTTGAGGGTCAACCAGTTGCCCAGTGGCGCATCCGGGCTCTGTTCGGCGCCAGCGTGTTCGGAAGCTGGTGTGAACAGGCCGTCCGGCTGGTCAAAGCTGCCGTCGAACTGGCCCAGGTAGTTGAAGGTAATGCGCGGCACCGGCAGCGCGCTGAACGCCTGACGCGTGGCGTCGTCACCCAGGTAACGCAGCGCGCCGAAACCCAGGCCTTTGTCCGGCACGGCACGCAGTTGCTCCTTGACCTGTTTGATCGAGGTGGCCAGGGACTCGGCCGGGGTCAGGCGCACCGGGAACAGGCTGGTGAACCAGCCCAGGGTGCGGGTCAGGTCGATGTCGTCGAACAGGTCTTCACGGCCATGGCCTTCCAGCTGGATCAGGCTGGAGGCTTGCCCGGTCCATTGGCAGATGACGCGTGCCAAGGCGGTCAGCAGCAGATCGTTGATCTGAGTGCGATACGCCGTGGGCGCCTGTTGCAGCAATTGCCGGGTGCGCTCGGCATCCAGTTGGCTGACCACCGTCTGGGCCAGACGGCCGGGACGTGCGCCTTGCGGATCACGGCAGGGCAAATCGGCAGGCACGCCTTGCAGCTGTTGCAGCCAGAAGGCTTTTTCCGGCTCGCTCGATTCGCTGCGGGCATGCGCCTGCAAACGCTCGGCCCAGGCCTTGAACGAAGACGTTTTGGCCGGCAATTTCTGCTGACGATAGAGGCTTTGCAGGTCCTCGAGGAACACCCGCCAGGAGACACCGTCCACCACCAGGTGGTGCATGACCAACAGCAGGCGCTGGGAGCCGTCAGCCATTTCTGCGAGTACCGCACGCAATAATGGGCCTTGTTGCAGGTCGAGGCTGCGCTGGGCGCGCTCGCACAGGGCTTGCAGTTCGGCGGCGTCCTGCACACTGGCCTGCCATAGCAGCGCTGCAGGTTGCGCATCATGCCGCGCAGTCCAGCCTTCGGCTTGCTGGCTGAAACTCAGGCGCAGCACGTCGTGGTGCAGGGTGAGCGCTTGCAGCGCAGCTTCCAATGGCTCGGCCAGCAGAGGCTGGCGTGGCGTCAGCAGCAAGGACTGGTTCCAGTGATGACGGTCCGGCAGGTGCATGTCGAAGAACAGTTGCTGGAACGGCAGCAACGGCGTCGCGCCCTGCACCGGGCCCTGGTCGATCACCTGTGCCGTCTGCAACTGCGCCACGCGGGCCAGGCTGCGCACCGTCTGGTGCTGGAACAGCGCCTTGGCGGTGAAATGGATACCGGCCGCCCGAGCGCGGCTGACCACCTGGATGGAGATGATCGAATCACCACCACGCTCGAAGAAATTGTCGTTCAAACCCACCTGCTCAACGCCCAGCACGTCGGCCCAAATCGCGGCGATCTGTTGCTCCAGCGCACTGTGCGGCGCTTCGTAGTGGTGAGTGGCTTCGGGTTTGGGCAGCGCCTTGCGGTCCAGCTTGCCGTTGGGGCTCAGGGGCATCTGCTCCAGCAGCACCCATTGCGCGGGCACCATGTAGTCCGGCAAGTGCTGGCCGAGATGGACGCCCAGCACGTCACGCCAGTCATCGCTGGCATTTTGCAGCACCAGGTAGCCGACCAGGTATTTACCGTCAACCGCCAGCACGGCGGCCTCACGCACCCAGTCGTGCTCCAGCAGGCGCGCTTCGATTTCACCCAATTCGATGCGCAGGCCACGCAGCTTGACCTGATGGTCGATACGCCCGGCGTACTCGATCACGCCATTGTCGCGGTAGCGCGCCAGGTCGCCGGTGCGGTACAGGCGTTCGCCCTTGACGAACGGGTGAGCGACAAAACGTTCGGCGGTGAGCGCCGGTCGACGGTGGTAACCCCGCGCCAGGCCGATACCGCCCAGGTACAACTCACCCAGCACGCCTACCGGCACCGGTTCGAAGTTGCTGTCGAGGATGTAGCAGCCTAGGTTGGCAATCGGACGGCCGATCGGCACCGCATCGCGGCCTTCGTCCACGCAAGTCCAGTGGGTCACGTCGATGGCCGCTTCAGTCGGGCCGTACAGGTTGAAGAGTCCGGCGTGCGGCAGCTTGGCGAAAACCTGTTGCTGGGCATCCACCGGCAAGGCCTCGCCACTGCACACAATGCGTTGCAGGCTCTGGCAGGTCGACACCGCCGGATCCTGCAGGAAGGCCTGCAACATCGACGGTACAAAGTGCAGCGTGGTGACCTGTTGTTGATTGATCAGGTTGATCAGCTTGGCCGGATCACGGTGATCACCCGGCGCGGCGACCACCAGGCGCGCGCCAGTCATCAGCGGCCAGAAGAATTCCCACACCGACACGTCGAAGCTGAACGGGGTCTTTTGCAGCACGGTATCGCCGGCGTCCAGGCCATAGGCTTCCTGCATCCATTGCAGGCGGTTGAGCAACGCCGAATGACGGTTGCCCGCGCCTTTTGGCTGACCGGTGGAACCTGAGGTGTAGATGACATAGGCCAGGTTTTCGCCGTCCAGGGCAATGCCGGGGTTGGCGTCGCTGTAGCCTGAGTAATCCGACTCACCCAACACCAGGGTTTCCAGGCCTTGGGGAATCGGCAACTGATCACGCAGATGCGCCTGGGTCAGCAGCAGTTTCACGCCACTGTCTTCCAGCATGTACGCCAAGCGATCACGCGGGTATTCCGGGTCCAGCGGCACATAGGCGCCCCCGGCCTTGAGTGCGGCCAGCAAGCCGACCACCATGTCGATGGAGCGCTCCACGGCCAACCCTACCAGCACGTCCGGCCCTACGCCGGCTTCAATCAGGCGATGGGCCAAGCGGTTGGCGCGGCTATTCAGTTCAGCGTAGCTCAGGGACAGGTCGTTGAAGCACAACGCCGGCGCATCTGGCCGTGCCAGCGCCTGGGCTTCGATTAACTGGTGCACCCACTGCCCTTGCGGATAGCCGCGCTCGGTGGCGTTCCATTGATACAGGATGTGCTCGCGCTCATGGGCGTCGAGCGTCGCCAGGTCCTGCAAAGGCAATGCGCTGTTCGCCACCGCGTCACGCAGCAGGCCCAGCCAATGCTCACCCATCCGCGCGACAGTCGCGGCGCTGAACAGGTCGGTGGCATAGGTCAACGAGGCCCAGATGCCCTCGCCGCTTTCCTGGGTATCCAGGCTCAGGTCGAACTGGGCGCTGTGGCTGTCCAACTCCAAGTTGGCCACGCTCAGGCCAGGCAGTTGCTGTCCTGCGGAATGCGAACGGGCCTGATGGTTGAACATCACCTGGAACAGCGGGTTGTGGCTCAGGCTGCGCTCGGGTTGCAGCGCTTCCACCAATTGTTCGAAGGGCAGGTCCTGGTGGGCCTGGGCCTCCAACGCACGGCGCTTGGTGTGCTGCAGCAACTGGGCAAAGCTCATCTGGCCATCGAGGTCGGCCTTGAGTACTTGCGTATTGACGAAGAAGCCAATCAGCGACTCGGTCTCGACGCGGTTGCGGTTGGCAATCGGCACGCCGACGCGAATATCCGGCTGGCCGCTGTAGCGGTACAGAAACGCTTGGAAGGACGCCAGCAACAGCATGAACATCGTCACGCCTTCGCGCTGGGCCAGGGCCTTCAACCCCTCGACCAATGCCGGTTCCAGCGCAATATCCTGACGCGCGCCACGAAAGCTCTGTTGCGCCGGGCGCGGTTGGTCGAACGGCAGTTCCAGCACCGGCTGCGTGCCGCTGAGCAGTTCACGCCAATACGTCAACTGACGGGCCTTCTCCCCCGCTTCCATCCAACTGCGTTGCCATAGCGCGTAGTCGGCGTACTGGATCGGCAGCGGCGCCAAGGCACAGTCTTGCCCCTGGCTGTATGCGGCGTAGAGCTGCATCAGTTCCTGCACCATCACGCCCATCGACCAACCGTCGGAGACGATATGGTGTTGCACCAATACCAGCACGTGCTCCTGGTCACTCAGTGCAAGCAAGCTGACACGCAGCAAAGGCCCCTGCTGCAAATCGAAGGGACGGGCGATTTCAGCTTCTACCGATGCCTTGAGGTTTGCCTCGTCAACCGCGCTTTCGGCGATCTCGATGACAGCCTGTGGGAGTACTGCCTGGGCGCGTTGCTCACCGTCCAGATGCAGACGGGTGCGCAGGCTTTCATGACGTGCCACCAGGGTGTCGAAGCTGCGTTGCAGGGCCGCCTTGTCCAGGCGCCCGCTCAGGCGCAGGGCACCAGGGACGTGATAGGCGGCACTGTCCGGGTCCAACTGCCAGAGAAACCATTGGCGTTCCTGGGCGTAGGACAGCGGCAGGTGCTGGCCGTCCTCGCGGATCGAGGCAATCGGCAGTTGGGCGAAGCTCATGCCCCGGCTTTGCAGGCGTTGGTAAAACTGCTGGCGCTGTTCCAGAGGCAGGCGAAGAAAGCGCGAAACCAGATCGATGTTTGGGTTGGAAAGCATGGGTCAAATCGCCTCTAGTTCGCTCAAAAAGTCACGAAGATCATCAAAATCTTCCGCGCTGCCGGCGCGGAAGGTGGCGGCGGCCTGCACATAGGCGCGCAGCGTTTCGGTCTGGAACACTTCCACCAACGGCACTTCCAGGCCCAGATCGGCCTGGACCCGCGAAGTGATCTGGATCGCTAGCAGGGAATGGCCGCCTACTTCAAAGAAGTTGTCGTTCAGGCCGACCTGCGGCAGGCGCAATATGTCGGCCCAAATCGCCGCGATCTGCTGTTCCAGCTCGGTTTCGGGGGCCACGTAGGCCTGTTGCAGCAGGCTGGCATCCGGTTCGGGCAGGCCCTTACGGTCAAGCTTGCCGTTGGGAGTCAATGGCATCTGCGCCAGGAACATGAAGTGCGCGGGCACCATGTAATCCGGCAGATGGGTTTTCAGCGCACGGCGCAAGGT
>NZ_RXYG01000031.1:0-13245 GCF_003970195.1 Pseudomonas sp. C 49-2 | reverse complement strand
GGGCACACCGAGCCTAGGCGAGGTGCCGAGTGTTGGGGCAAGAGCGTTTTGCTTACTTTTGCGCTCTATCAAAAGTGAGCCGCCGTAAGGGCGGAACCATAAGCCGCCGTTACCCAAATATCGGATATGCCCCAACCCACGAGTCCAATCATGCCCCTGTCCCTAACCAACCATACCCACAACAATGGCATATCCCTAACCACACAAAAGCCCCCACCATGAATGACCACACCGAATTCGCCCACCTGGAATCCGACGCCGACCTCATCGCCAGCTTCCCAGTAATGCACCAACTGCGCCCCCACCTCACCGACGCCACCGCATTCGCCGAACAAATCCACCGCCAACGGCAAAACGGCTATCACCTGCTGGCAGCAAAAGAGCACGGCAAGGTAATAGGCCTGGCCGGCTATCGGCTAACCGAAAACACCCTGTATGGCCGCTTCATCTACGTGGATGACCTGGTGATAGACGCCACACAGCAACGACGCCGCCTGGGCGAACAACTGCTGGACCGCGTACGCGAAGAAACCCGCGCCCGAGGCTACCGCTGGCTGGTACTGGACACCGGCATGCACATGGCCCTGGCCCAACGCTTCTATTTCCGCCAGGGCCTGTTGCCCCTGGGCATGCACTTTTCCCAGGACCTGAGCCAATGACCCGCGCCCTACTCCTCAGTTTCAGCCCCCACGGCAAAGCCGCACAGACCTTCAAACTGGCCCGCGCCTTGTTGCGCGACCTGGTCCCCGACGCCGAGGTGACCGAGCGTGACTATGGCGCCCAGGCACTGCCGCCCTTGAGCCGTGAATATGCCAACGCGCTGACCACCCCCGGCGCAATCACCAGCAGCGCCACGGCACTCTCGGAACAGTTGATCGTGGAGTTGGAAGCCTGTGACCTGCTGATCCTGTGCACCCCCGTACATAATTTCACCGTGCCGGCGGCCCTCAAGGCCTGGATCGATCATGTGGTGCGCATCCAGCGCAGTTTTACGGTGAATGAACAGTTCGCCAAAGTCGGCTTGCTGCAGGACCGGCGCACCTTTGTCCTGGTCAGTTCAGGAAACGCCCGCAAGGGCCATGAGCCGGACTTCCTGACCCCGTACATGAGCGCCATCCTGTCGACGGTGGGCATCCACTCGGTGGATTTCGTCTACCTGCCGGCCATGGTGCGCGGTGAAGAAGCGGTCAACCGCGCCCTAGAACAAGCGCACCGGCAACTCGCGGTGGCAATCAGCTCTGGCCTATAAAAATAATGGCGCTAGAATCAGCGCCATTCTTGCGCCTGACTTCCTGATACGAGCCCCCCCATGAGCTTTGATTTCGACACGATCCACCCCCGCCTCGGCACCGGCAGCACCAAGTGGAACCGCTACCCGCAAGACGTGTTGCCGATGTGGATCGCCGACATGGACATCGCCGCCCCACCCGCCGTCCTGCAAGCCCTGCACGCGCGCCTCGACCAGCAGGTGCTGGGCTACAGCGTTGCCGGGCCGGATGTGCGCGAGGCGATCATCGCCGACCTGTGGGCCAAGTACGCCTGGCGTGTGCAGCCGGATGAGCTGCTGTTCCTGCCCGGCGTCGAGCCCGGCTTCAATATGGCGCTGCACGCGTTTGTCCAGCCGGGCCAGCCTGTGGTGCTGCAAACCCCCAACTACCGGCCGATCCGCCTGGCACCGGGCCACTGGAACCTGCCGCGCATCGAAGTACCGTTCGAGCTGGTGAACGGCGAATACCTGACGCCAATGCCCGCGATGCGCCAGGCGCTCAACGGCGCCGGCGCGCTGTTGCTGAGCAACCCGCATAACCCCATCGGCAAAGTCTTCCCCCGTGAAGAACTGCTGGCCGTGGCCAACGCCTGCCTGGAACACGGCGCGCTGATCATCTCCGACGAGATCCATGCCGAACTGTGCTTCGACGGCCGCCGTCACATTCCCACCGCCAGCCTCAGCCCCGAGATCGCCCAGCGCACCATTACCCTGATGTCGGCGAGCAAGGCCTACAACGTCGCCGGCCTGAAGACCTGCTTCGCGGTGATCCAGAACGCCGAGATCCGCGAGCGCTTCAACAATGCCCGTTGCGGCATGGTCGACAGCGTCAGCCCACTGGGCCTGGAAGCCACTCGCGCGGCCTACAGCCAGTGCAGTGATTGGCTCGACGCGCTGGTGCAGTACCTGCAAAGCAACCGTGACTACCTGCTCGACGCCGTGCAAACCCGCCTGCCTGGTGTGGTGATGCACGCGCCACAAGGCACCTACCTGGCTTGGCTGGATTGCAGCGCCCTGGGCCTGGATGACCCGCAGCAGTTCTTCCTGGAACAGGCCAAGGTCGGCTTGAGCGCCGGTATCGAGTTCGGTGACGACAGCCAGCAATTCGTGCGCCTGAACTTCGGCTGCCCACGGGCCATGCTGGAAGAAGGCCTGCACCGCATGGAGCGTGCCCTGCGTAACCGTCAGGCCTAATTCACAACATTTCGCAACGAGTGCCGAACCCCTCGATCGCTCGTCCGCCCCCAAAGCCCTGACTACAAGTCGAAAATGGACGAGGCGATCAACAAGCTGCCGGAGATCTGGGGCAAGACCGGCATGCAGGAGCCGAACTTCGAGTTCCGCGTCAGTGAATTGCCCTCCGACGTCAAATCCAAGATCGCCACCGCCCTCGATGCTGTGCCGGACAGCCAATACGACGGCATCGCCAAGATGTTCGGCGACGGCGACAAGGCCGTCACCGAGGCCACCGAAGGCCTGGGACCGACGACAGCATCTTCCGTTTCCAGCAGTCGGAATGGGAACACCTCGACGAGACCCCGCAAAAAGGCGGCTCGTCGAGCAATCGGATCGCCTGACAGCTCGCCCTCCTACAGGGGGGTGCGCGGGGTTTTAGAGTTTGGCGATGGACACTTCGGTGGACTTCACAAACGCAATCACTTCACTGCCAACCTTCAATTCCAAGTCACGCACCGAGCGGGTGGTGATCACCGAAGTGACAATGCCGGACGCGGTCTGCACGTCGATTTCCGACACCACTTCCCCCAGCAGGATTTCCTTGATCACGCCCTTGAACTGGTTGCGCACGTTGATCGCTTTAATGGTCATGTCGGCTTTCCTTTTGGCTGTTGGGTCAATCCGCACGAATGCGCAGGCCCTCAAAATGCGCCATCGACGCGAACATTAAAAGGAATATATAACTCTTTATTTATTCGATACAGATATATAAGTACTGTTGCCCAGCCAACAGTGCTTCAACAATCTGCTCTCTGCCACCACAGCAATTAGCCCCTACAACCCCGTAAATACGCCTTCCAGGCACATGGCACAGAGACTGCATATTCCTATAAAGCATGATGGAACATGCAAACCAAATTTTCTGAATATAAGAAAAGCCTTCTCTCAACGCCTTGCCGGAGCTGTTCCATGAAAGCCTTCACCCAACGCTTATTCGGCGCCTGCGCCCTCGCACTGTGCCTGCCAACCCTGGTCCACGCCGCCGACGCCGATCCCGCCGAAGTCAACCTCGACTACGCCTATTACTCGCCCGTGAGCCTGGTGCTCAAGCACTTCGGCTGGCTGGAACAAGCCTTGCCGCAATCCAAGGTGGGCTGGGTGTTGAGCCAGGGCAGCAACCGTTCGCTGGAGTACCTCAACAGTGGCGGTGTGGACTTTGCCTCGTCGGCCAGCCTGTCGGCAGTATTGAGTCGCGCCAACGGCAGTCCGATCAAATCGGTGTACGTGTACAGCCGCGCCGAATGGACCGCGTTGGTGGTGCGCAAAGACTCGCCGCTCAACAGCGTCACCGACCTCAAGGGCAAGAAAATCGCCGCCACCAAAGGCACCGACCCGTACCTCTTCACCCTGCGCAGCCTGCAACAGGCCGGGCTGAAAAAGGACGACGTAGAACTGGTGCATCTGCAACATCCGGACGGCCGCACTGCGCTGGAAAAAGGTGACGTGGACGCCTGGGCCGGTCTCGACCCGCACATGGCCGCCAGTGAAATCCAGGCCGGTTCGCGCCTGCTGTACCGCAATAAAGACTTCAACAGCTACGGCGTGGTCAGCGTCACCGAGAAGTTCGCCAAGACGCATCCGCAGACCATCACCAAGGTGCTCGGCGCCTATGAGAAGGCTCGGGATTGGGCGGTGAAGCACCCGGATGAATTCGCCAAACTGCTGGCCGACGAGTCCGGCCTGCCGCTGGAAGTGGCCAAGCTGCAACTCTCGCGCACCGACCTGAGCACGCCGTTCCTGAGCAGCAAGGATGTGGTGGCGTCGAAGGCGGCCGCGCCGATCCTGGTGTCCGAAGAACTGGTGCGCAAAGGCGTGAATGTGGACCAGGTGATCGACCAGTTGATCGACACCTCGTTCGGCCATTAAGGAGCCCGTGATGACCAGCAAAACCCAAGCATTGCCCCTTGCCGCACCGGTGGTGATCAACCGCAGCGCTTGGCCGCGGCGGCTCAAGGGCCTGGTGTTGCCGGTGCTGATCCTGCTGGTGCTGGAGGTGGTGGTGCGCGTGGGTTGGCTGCCGTCGTACCAGATGCCGGCACCCAGCGAGATCGCGGTGACCCTCACCGACCTGGCCGAAGGCGCATTGTGGAAACACATCAGCGCCAGCCTTGGCCGGGTGCTGCTGGGCTTCGCCATTGGCGCCAGCCTGGCCTTGGTGTTTGCCGCCTGGGTCGGCTTGAGTCGTGAGGCGGAGGCCTACCTCGAACCGACCTTTGCAGGGCTACGTTCGATCCCGAGCCTGGCTTGGGTACCGCTGTTGCTGCTGTGGCTGGGCATCGACGAAACGTCGAAGATTGTGCTGATCGCGATTGGCGCATTTTTCCCGGTGTACCTCAACGGCGTCGCGGCCATTCGTGATATCGACCGCAAGCTGGTGGAAGTCGGGCAAATGTACGGTTTCAGCCGGCGGCGGCTGGTGCGTCGAGTCCTGCTGCCCGCCGCCCTGCCGGGCCTATTCACCGGGTTGCGCAGTGGCTTGAGCCTAGCCTGGATGTTTCTGGTGGCGGCTGAGTTGATTGCGGCCACTAAGGGGCTGGGTTACCTGCTCAGTGATGGGCGGGAAACCTCGCGGCCGGATATCGTGCTGGCGGCGATTATCGTGTTGGCGCTGTTGGGCAAGGTCAGCGATGGCCTGCTTGCGACGTTGGAGAGGCGTTGCCTGGCCTGGCGCGACACGTTCCAGGGAGCAGGGCAATGAGCGTAAAACCGCTGTTGGATATTCATGTCGCGCGTAAAAGCTTCACCAGCACCACCGTGTTGAAAGACGTGCGCCTGGTGCTGCAGCCACGCGAAGCCGTGAGCCTGCTCGGCCCCAGCGGCTGCGGCAAAAGCACCTTGCTGCGCATCGTCGCCGGCCTGGAACAGGACTTCCAGGGCGAACTGCGCAGCCCCGATGGCGAAGTAGCCTTTGTATTCCAGGAACCACGGTTGATGCCCTGGCTCACGGTGGAACAGAACATCGGCTTCAGCGATGACAGCCACTACGACAAGGCCTGGGTCGCGCAGTTGATCGAGGAAGTCGGCCTGAAGGGTTTTGCCCAGGCGCTGCCCAAGGCGTTGTCCGGCGGCATGGCGCAACGGGTAGCGATTGCGCGGGGCCTGTATTCACGGCCGCAGGTGTTACTGCTGGATGAGCCGTTCAGCGCAGTCGATGCGTTTACCCGTATGAAGCTGCAGGATTTGCTGCTGCAACTGGCCGAACATCATGCCATCGCCTTGTTGCTGGTGACCCATGATGTGGACGAGGCACTGTACCTGAGTGATCGGGTGCTGGTGATGGACAACCGACCGAGCAGCATTCGCCAGGAATTGGCGGTGAATCTGCCGCACCCGCGTGACCGGCGTGATCCGTTGCTGGCGCAGCTCAAGGCGCAATCCTTGACTGAGCTGCAACGTGCCCACGTGATCTAGACGACCTTGCGCAAGGTCACCCAATACCGCGTCCGCGCCTGCACCTCCAGCCCCAGGGTCGAGGCCAGCAGGTTGAGGATGCGGTCGGTGTCGTCCAGGCGGAAGCTGCCGGTGACCCGCAACGATTCCAGGCTCGGCTCCCAGCGCAACACACCCGACCGATAACGCTCCAGCTCCCGCAGGAAGTCACCCAGCGCCTGGTTCTGCGCGGTCAGCACGCCATCGCGCCAGCCTAGTTGCAACACATCGAAAGGCACCCAGGCCCCTAATCCGCTGGCTTTGAGCGGCGCTTGCTGCCCACCTTGCAAAGTCGTCATCTGCCCGTTCAAGTCGCGCACCTGGACGGAGCCTTCAAGCACCGACACCAGACAACCGGCGGCCAGCTGCCGTACACACACTTCAGCCTGGCTGACCCGCAGCTCGCCGTAGCGCGTCTGCACGGTCATCGCCGCCGTGCCTGGCACATCCAGCGCCAGCTCGCCCTCCACCAGGCTGATGCGACGCTGCGCCAGGTCCACGTCTACCGCCGTCGCCGTATTGAGCTGCAAGCTGGCGCCATCGGCCAGCCCCATGCGCTTACGCTCGCCGGTGGCGGTGTGCACGTCGGCACGCCAGGCCTCGATGGGCAATTGCCGGCTGACCAACCAAGCGGTCGGCACCAGCGCAGCGATACCCAGCGCACGCTTGAGCACGGCACGGCGTCCCGGTTGCGGACGGTCGAGGCTGGCCATCGCCAAGGCCTGGGGCAAGTCGCTGAAACGCTGGCGCAGGGTCTGGGCTTTTTGCCAGGTCTGTTCGTGCTGGGGGTGGCTGTCACGCCAATGCTGCAATGCGGCGTGATCACGCTCGGTGGCCGCGCCGGACTCCAGCAGCGCCAACCATTGCGCGGCGGCGCGGGCAACGTCGCGGCTCACAGGTCCACCAGCAGGCAATGTTCGTAGGCCTGGGCCATGTAGCGTTTGACCGTGCGCTCCGACACGTCGAGGCGCTCGGCAATCTCCCGGTAACCCAGCCCTTCCAGTTGGCTCCACAGGAAGGCGCGGCGGACCAGCACCGGCAAGCCATCCAGCAATTCATCCAGGGCTTGCAAGGTTTCCAGCACCAGCCAGCGCTGTTCAGGCGACGGCACGCAGGTTTCCGGGAGACTCGCCAAGGCATTCAGATAGGCCTGTTCAAGGCTGCGCCGCTGATGAAAATTCACTAATAGACGCTTGCCGACGGTCACCAGGTAGGCGCGCGGCTCCTGCATCTGCGCAATCGGCTGGGCGCTGGCCAGCACGCGCAAGAAGGTATCCTGGCTCAGGTCGGCCGCATCCCAGGCATTGCCCAGACGCCGGCGCAGCCAGCTTTCCAGCCAGCTACGGTGGTCACGGTACAGGCTCGACAGCGTCAGTTCGGGGGCGTGGGTCGGAACAACAGCATCATTCATGGCAAGCGACCTGCGCGGCGCGAGTGAGTCTCAAATGAGATTCATTCTATTTAATATCGTGCCGACACACCATGGTCTTTTCAACGTTGTGTTTATTCGGACGCCTCTGCGTCAAACACCTGCCCGCGGCCTACCACGCTGGCAGGCTTGAGCACGGCTCCCGGCGCCAACACCGCATTGGCGCCGATCCGGCACTGGTCACCGAGCAACGCGCCAAACTTATCGCAACCGGTGCGCTGCAATGCCCCGTCCACTCGTACCAACACTTCTTTGTCATCGCGCTCATTGCGGTAGTTGGCGACGATGCTCCCAGCCTCCAGGTTGATCCCCTGCCCCAACACCGAATCACCGACAAAGTTGAAGTGCGCCAGCTTGCTGCCGCTGAACACGAAGGACGTTTTCAACTCAGCGCCGGGGCCGATGATGCAGTGCTCATCCAGCCAGCAACCGCCACGCAGCAGCGAGCCGCTGGCGACAAAACAGTGGGCACCGATGATCAGCGGCGGCTTGAGCAAGGCACCCGCCTCGACCGTGGCAGTGCAGTGGATGGCGATTTCATCCTGAATGACGTACTCGTCGGCCGGCAGTTCGGCCAACAATTGGCGAACGATGGCGGGCGCCTGACTGACCAGTGCCCAAGGCGCCAGGTCGGCCCACGGCGCAAGGCGGGAGTCAGAGATAGGGGCGATGTAGTCGGTGAGTCGGATCAACGTTTAATCCTCTAACGGTCAGAGAGGACCGAAACGCTAGCATGGACAAACGCATCTTTACTATTTGTCTTGTTATGGATATTTTATCTATACACGCCACTGAGGTCCGCTCCCCATGCATTTGCCCACTTACCAAGACGTCATCACCGCCGGCGAAAAACTGGAAGGCTTCGCCCACCACACGCCGGTATTCACCTCGCGCACCCTCGACGCGCTGACCGGTGCCCAGGTATTCATCAAGTGTGAAAACCTGCAAAGAGCTGGCTCGTTCAAGTTTCGCGGCGCCTTCAATGCGTTGTCACGTTTCGATGAGCAGCAGCGCAAGGCCGGTGTGGTGGCGTTTTCCTCCGGCAATCACGCCCAGGGGATTGCCCTGGCGGCGCAGTTGCTGGGCATACCGGCAACCATCGTGATGCCCACCGATGCGCCTGCCGCCAAGGTCGCGGCCACCCGCGAATATGGCGCCCGCGTGGTGCTGTATGACCGCTTCACCGAAGACCGCGAGCAGATCGGCCGTGACCTGGCGACTGAACACGGCCTGACCCTGATCCCGCCCTATGACCACCCGCACATCCTTGCCGGACAAGGCACGGCCGCCAAGGAGTTGCTGGAATCCACCGGCCCGCTGGATGCGTTGTTCGTCGGCCTTGGCGGCGGCGGAATGCTCTCGGGCACCGCACTGAGCACCCGCGCCCTGGCGCCTGACTGCCTGCTGTATGGCGTCGAGCCCGAAGCCGGTAATGACGGCCAGCGCTCATTTCGCAGCGGCAGCATCGTGCATATCGACACACCGGCAACAATTGCCGATGGTGCGCAGACCCATCACTTGGGCGACTACACCTTCCCGATCATCCGCGACAGGGTGAACGACATCCTCACCGTGACGGATGCCGAGCTGGTTGGGGCGATGAAGTTCTTCATGCAGCGCATGAAATTGGTGGTCGAGCCCACCGGCTGCCTGGGGCTGGCGGCATTGCTCAATGAGGGTGACCGGTTCAAGGGTCAGCGCGTGGGCATTATCGTCACCGGTGGCAACGTCGACATCCAGAAGTATGCCGCGCTGCTCAGCGAGGCCTCATGAAGATCATCCAGACAGCGAATGCGGCCAGACCCGCAGGCCATTACGCGCAAGCCATCCGCCACGGCGACACGCTGTACATCTCCGGGCAATTGCCGGTCAGCCCGGATGGGCAGCACAACCTGTCGGCGTCGTTTGCCGAACAGGCGCAGATAACCCTGAACAATCTGCTGGAGATCTTGAAAGCGGCCGGCGCGGCGCCAGAGGATCTGGTCAAGGTCACGGTGTACGTGGCCGGCGTCGAACACTGGCCGGCGTTCGATAGCGTGTACGCCGCCGCGCTGGGCGATCACCGCCCTGCCCGCGCGGTGGTGCCGGTGCCCGAGTTGCATCACGGGTACCTCGTAGAGATTGAAGCCGTGGCGCGCTACTTGGCGTAGGTGTAGACCGCCGCGCGCGACACGCCCAAGTGGGAAGCCACGGTTTCCATGGCCCGACGAATATCCAGGCAGCCCGAGTCTTTGAGCTCCTGCATCAGCACACGCCGGTCTGCCGTTTTCAGCGCACGCGGGGTGGTGGCCAGGCGGGCGGCGAACTGGTCGATACGCGCACGGATGACATCGGCGCCGGAAGGGTCCAGGGATTCGATGAGCTTGTCGCCGCTGACCGAACCGAACTGTTCCAGCATGCCCTGCAAGCCACGGAACAGCGAGAGGTCGACGTTCATGCACAAGGCCGCGACGTACTCGCCACTCGCACCCTTGATGCCGATCGAGGTGCTTTTGACCTGGCGGCCGTCGCTGAACTGGTTCTGGTAGTTGGCGATGACTTGCGGGTAGTCCGGGTCGGCAATCCGCGCCAGGCCCAACTCGGTGGTCGGGTCTCCCGACGCGCGTCCGGACAGGTTGTTATGGATGGCCAGGATCGAGTGCTGCGGGTCGCGCAAGTCGTGCAGCACCACTTCGCAGAACGGGCTGAAGGTCTTGCTCAAGCCTTCGGCAATCTGTTCGAGTTGGCTGATCAGGTGAGTATCGTTGGGAGAGGTGTTTTTCATGCAAGACAACATATCCAGTCCTGGACAGGGCGTCAATTTCAGCGCCGTCCCCTCTAGTGGAGTTGCAACTTTGGACACGCCAGCAGCACTGATCGATACCGAGAAAATGCAACGCAATATCCAGCGCATGCAACAGCGCGCCAACAGCCTTGGCGTGCAACTTCGCCCCCATGTCAAAACCCACAAGTGCGCTGAAGTGGTAGCGGCGCAGATCGCAGCGGGCGCGCGTGGCATCACGGTTTCGACCTTGAAGGAAGCCGAGTATTTTTTCGACTTGGGCATCGCCGACATCCTCTACGCCGTAGCCATGGCGCCGCACAAATTGCCCCAGGCCCTGGCGTTGCGTCGTCGGGGTTGCGCCTTGACGCTGATCACCGACAGCCTGGCCGGCGCCCAGGCCATTGTTGATTTTGGCCGGGAGCATGGCGAACGCTTTGCGGTGATGATCGAGATCGACTGCGACGGCCATCGTTCCGGGGTCAAGCCGCAGGACCCGCTGCTGCTGGACATCGCCCGCTTGCTTGGCGACAGCCTCAGCGGTGTGTTGACCCATGCAGGTGAAAGCTACGGCCTGGACACGCCTGAAGCGCTGCAAGCCATCGCGGAGCAAGAACGTGCGCGCTGTGTGGAAGCGGCCGAACGAATTCGTGCCGCCGGGATGCCTTGCGCGCAGGTCAGCGTAGGCTCGACACCCACTGCGTTGTCGGCGCTCAACATGGAAGGTGTGACTGAGCTGCGCGCCGGGGTCTATGCCTTCTTCGATCTGGTGATGCACAACATCGGCGTGTGCCGTATCGATGAACTGGCCTTGAGCGTGCTGACTACCGTGATCGGCCATCAGCCGGAAAAAGGCTGGATCATCACCGATGCCGGTTGGATGGCAATGAGCCGGGATCGCGGCACTCAATCCCAGCAGCAGGATTTTGGTTACGGGCAGGTCTGTGATGAACACGGTGAGCCGATTGAGGGACTGCTGTTAAGCAGCGCCAATCAGGAGCATGGCGTGGCGCAGTTCCAAGGCCGCGACGTGGATGTGGTCACACAATTCCCGCTGGGCAAACGCCTGCGCATCCTGCCCAACCATGCATGCGCCACCGGCACCCAGTTCGGCAGCTACCACGTACTGCTGGAAGGCGGTGGCGTGCAGGTATGGGAGCGCCTGCGCGGCTGGTAACCCAGATGCGGCCCGCAGAGGTTGCACGGGCCCTCAGTTCTGAGAAGATAGCCGGTTACTGGATGCCCATGCCCTTTTCGACAGGAGTGAAATGCATGACCGTCGCCGCTCTGTTATTCGGTGAAACGTTCCCGATCGCCATCACCGACAATCTAATCAGCTCCAACCATGTGCCCGAAGCATCGCCCACCACGCCCTTGACCGGCCAGGAAGCGCGCCCCGCAGCGGATGGAAGCACTTACCCGGCAGGGATGGCAAGCAAGGTCTGGGAGTCGCCACTTGACGTGCATATGCTGTATGCAGGGGCAGTGGGTCACGCCCAACTGATTTTCACCAAGGTGCAGCAGGCAGCGGAATACGACGATAGTTATTCGCTGAAACGGCACAAGAACATCGTCCAGGACGCCATCAATGATGGCCTGGCGGCGAGCTTTATCGTAGTGGACCTGCGAGAGGGCCATATCCACCACGCGGGGCATCCCGATTGGCAAACGGAATGCAGAAATGGCAGTTTTGGCAAAGCCCTAGTGATCGGTTCAGGGCGTCATGCCTTGCTGCAGGTCATGAACAGGCTGAGCACCGAACAGATCGCCAAGACATTGCCATGCTTTGAGTGCGAGCTTGAGAAACACGTGTGCACCGCCGTCGCCAACGCCTTATTGATCATTGCCAACGCTAGTGTCGAATACATGAGCCCGCACTCAGAATTTGCCAGGCAATCAACCGGCGGGCTGTTTACCCTTTCCTTTTTCCCCGGCCTGTATGGCTGGACGCAAGACGATCTTCCCCCCGCTTACCTGAATAATCGACTTTGCCAGATGTTTACTCAGCGTGACGGAGATACCCTCTATCTGAAGCGCTTGATACTCACCCTCAAGCCGATCGGGTCTGAGTTTCTGGAGGTGATCGTCTTCGACGGATCGCTCGCCCTGAATATCGATAGCTGCACCTTGACGCTGAAATTTAAGGATCTGAGCCTCAGTCGTATTGCAGCCGTGCGCAACGACAGCACGGTCGAACCCATGACATGTTTGACCGAGGCGTTGGATGTCTATCAGACAATCACTTACGGGCAATTCCCCTCCACGTCAAAAGCAGAACCGTTGACTCACAAAAGTGTGGTTTTCGACTCCAGAAGGCCGGTGCTGACCCTGATGAATGACCCGGTTACCGCTGATGCCATATGCATCACATTCAACCAACCCTTATTTGCAAATATCTGGCCCCAATTGAAGAGAGCGTGAGCGAATCGTCAAGTCCGATATTTTTTCAGCCTTCGTCAGGCTCACCGACTGAAGGCTGACCCCGCCAAAACCGTAGCCTTGAGCCTTTCCGAGCCCTGCCAGTGCGACAAAATGGATCTTTGCCTCGCGTTGACCGGCTCAAACGAACCCCATATAGTGTGCCGCACACAAGAAACCACCACTACATAGTGTGCGACCTTGCATTTTCGCGGCTACGCTAGATTGAACATCGACCGCCTTTGGCCTGGCGTTGGCCCCCTCATTTTTACAGGCAGGGTGATCAGCAATCGCCCGCCGTCAGAACAGACCAGGAAGGAGAATTTCAATGCTGAGTTGGGATGAAGTCGACAACGAAGACACCGGTGCAGCGGTGATCAAGGGCGCCAACGCCGGCCACGCCAGCGAAGCCAACATGGACCGCCTCGACGGTGCCGGCGCCGCCGCCGCGCTGGAAGCCCGTAACGTGACCGCCAACGACTCCGCCGCGATCATCCGCGCCAAGGCCGCCCTCGACAAACTCGACGTCGCCGAAGGTCTCGCCGAGCTGGAAGGCTCCGCCGCCCGTGTCGCCGTTGACGAAAAGCGCATGATCAACTGCCGCGCCGACCTCAACCAACTCGTGCCGTTCAAGTACGACTGGGCCTGGCAGAAGTACCTCGACGGCTGCGCCAACCACTGGATGCCGCAAGAGGTCAACATGAC